>NZ_JACIBH010000004.1:0-456611 GCF_014195245.1 Rhizobium sp. BK619
ACCCGGCCCAGCCGGTTCGGTCGGGGGCTGATCGCCAGTGCCAGTGTCGCGTTTCTAACTGGCTGGCGGCGCCGCACCTCTAACCAGCTTTGACAGTTGTTGTAGCCGCAAAGTTAGCATGTCCTGTTTCTGCAAAGTTGGAATGTCACACTCCCCGCGTTTTCGATTACGTGGGAGATGAGATGACAAGCCAGCTGGCTGGCAATCCCTGAGAACAAAACTGGAGGCAAGCCTGCCATAACTGTAGAATGTTTAGCCCGTCGCGATGGTCGCGCAGCGATCCGAGCCAGCACATGGGACGACGAATTTCTTCGCGAAGCTCTCGCTGCATCATCCAAGATTCCGCAATCATTTCTGCGTGTTCCGCCGGGTATCATTCGTTCACCAGGTCGTTCAGCGACCAGCGACGTCAATGTCGGCAAGCAATTCGATATTTGGAAGCACGGTGCGGGCCCGTTCAAACGTAAAGCGGATAACCGTCCACCAAGATCAAGAGAATAGAAACTTAGGAAGCTGAAGCCGACGAGGCACCCTCACCCCGATCTGCCCAAGCAATCAGCACCAGCCAGTCAGATCGTGCCAGGTCATCGCGCAGTGTCGCAGACAAATGTCACAACAAAAACAATGACCTGGATATTTCGAAATATCTTGACGCGATACAGGATCGGCTTTTCTCGCAGGCTGGCCGGTTTAGCGTTGCCTTAAAGAAACTGTGCAAGGATGCACCTGTGTCCATCCGCGCCGGCAACCTGATGAAGTTTCGAAGAAATCCAAAGATAGTACGTGGCCTTGCCGCCTCCGCAGCCAGCCATGCAACCGCATTTGCTCCGGCACTATTTGCGGCGATTATTGCAGTCATTGTCGTCTGGGTCGCAACGAACTGGCGGCTGGAGCGATCGCTGGCCGAAGAACGCTCGATTGTGGCGGGCGAGCTTGCCACAATATCATCTCGGCTTCAGACGAACCTCAATAGCAATGTGAAGCTGCTGCAAGGTCTGGCGGCTGGCATCGCAGTCGACCCGGCAATGGGCCAAGACGGATTTTCCAAGCTTGCCGCGCAGATCCTGCAGCCCGATTCACAATTGCGCAGTTTCGCTGCGGCGCCCGACATGGTGGTCAAATGGGTTTACCCGGAAAAAGGAAACGAAAAGGCCATTGGGCTCGACTACCGAAAGAATGATAAGCAACGGGCTGCGGCGATGCTGGCGCGCAACACCCACAATATCGTTCTGACAGGGCCGGTGGAACTCGTCCAAGGCGGAACCGCTTTCGTCGTCAGGTGTCCGATTTATATGAATGACGGAAAGAGCCAGATCTTTTGGGGTCTGCTCTCCGGAATTGTAGACATTCCAAGGCTTTATGGCGATAGCGGCCTTGGATCGACCGAACTAGAGGTTGCCATCAGCACGGTGCCGGAGCCAAATTCGCCGAAACAGGTTTTTCTCGGAAATCTGGAAACTTTTTCGAAGCAGCCGGTCGTGACATCGGTTGACATGGCTTATGGCCGATGGACTTTCGGTGCGGTGCCCAAGAACGGATGGGGCCAAAATAACGGGATCGGCATTTTTGAGTTTTATGCAAGCCTGTTGGCCCTCTGTGTCGTTGCGCCGATCATTTGGATCGGCTTCCTGACCAAATCACGCCAAAGAACGATCGAGAAGCTTCGCCTTCACAAGAAGAAGCTCGTTCGAGCGCGGCAACGGCTGGAATATTTGTCGTTGCACGACGCCCTGACGGGGCTGGCGAACCGACGGTTCGTCGACCAGATGATCTCGCAACCACGGAGACCCGATGGCGAAGACTGTCTGATCCTCATTCATATCGACCTCGACCGATTTAAAGAGATCAACGATACCAAAGGGCATGCCGGCGGTGACATGGTCCTGCAAACAACCGCTTCGCGTCTCGCCGATTTGACCGGCCCAACCGACGTCGCGGCTCGGATCGGCGGGGACGAGTTCATCTTCGCCAGATGGAGCGCCAATCCCGAGCCTGAAGCAGCCGAATTGGCCAAACAGATCGTCGACGCGCTCCAGCAACCCATTCTTATCGACGGGGCGGAGTATGTGGTCGGAGCAAGCGTCGGCGTTGCCTGGGAGACTGAACCTGCCTCCGGGCGGGATCTCGGTCAGTTGCTTCTCAATGCCGATTTGGCTCTATACGAAGCGAAGAAGGCGGGCCGCGGCCGCGCGGCCATTTTCACCGAAGAGCTTCGCAGCGCCGCAATCCATTCAAAAGAATTGGCAGATGAGTTCAATCAGGCGCTCGACCGCGATGAGCTCGTTGCATTCTTCCAGCCGCAATTCCATGCAGATACGTTGGCTATATCAGGCGTCGAGGCCCTCGCCCGCTGGGATCACCCGCGAAAAGGTCTGCTCGGCCCGAACAATTTTCTCGACGCAGCGGAAAGGCTGGGGCGTAGCGGCGACATGGATAGGCTGATCCTGCACAAGGCCCTGTTCGAGCTGACGAGATGGGACAGCCTGGGAATGCAGATCCCGCGTGTCTCCGTCAATATATCGGCGCGCCGACTGGCGCAGGCAAATCTGCTCGCCGAACTGTCCGGGCTTCCCGCAACGAGGGGTCGCCTCTGTTTCGAGCTGCTCGAGACAATTTCCTTCGACGAGCTTCAGCCTGCCCTCAACGAGGTCATTCCGGCAATCAAAGCGCTCGGCATTGAAATCGAGATCGACGATTTCGGCACGGAACATGCCAGCATCATCAGTCTGCTTCGATTTGAGCCGCGACGACTTAAGATCGACCGCGAAATTATCAAGCCGATCATAGCCTCGCCATCACAACGCCGCCTGGTTTCCTCGATTATCGAAATCGGCCGGTCACAGAATATCGACATTGTCGCCGAGGGCGTGGAGACAATGGAGCACGCGAAGATCCTGAAAGATCTCGGTTGCCATTTGCTGCAAGGCTACGCTCTGGCGCGGCCAATGACGTCGGAGCAGTTGATCGAATTTTGCCGCACGAAGGACAAAGGACTGACGCAGGCAGGCTGATGCGATGATGGGCTTGCGAAGCTTCGATCTCATCCCGCCGCAAGCCGCAACGGTGGCGAGGGAATCCTCGTCCGTGCTCACCCTCGTCTCGATGGCTGCCCTTGGCCTGTCGGTGAACATGCGGACAGACTTTGCCTCCGGCGGGCGCGGGCTGCTGTCGATGCTGGCGCTGGCGTTTATGAGCGCCATCGGCCTGATGATCCTTCACGCCAACTGAAATCCTGCTTGCGGGCCTCACGCAGGAGGTTCATGCTTGTCTTCTGTTTTGAGGCGTCGGTTGCGGCCGGGATAGCCGTCGCATATCTGGCCTTTCGTGGGACGCGTGCGATGGAGTGCGCCGGCTGCGGTTTCGATATTCAGAGTGGTTTTGCCTTCTGCCCGCGATGCGGCGCCAGGCAGCCCCTCTCTTGTGCCGCCTGCGGCTGCGCCTGTCAGCCGGATTTTGCCTTCTGCCCGAGATGCGGCGCGGCGATCTCAGGCCAAGTCCCGCCTGCGCCGAAGCCAAGCATCGAGGTGGTGCCGCATAAATCAGACAGCGATGCCGACCGGCGGCCGGTCACGGTGCTCTTTGCTGATCTCTGCGGCTTCACTACGCTGAGCGAGCAGATCGACCCTGAAGTCATGCGGGTGCTGCAGAACGAATTGTTCGAAGAGATGACCCAGGCGGTCGAGGCTTATGGCGGCTTCGTCGACAAGTTCGTCGGCGATGCGCTGCTGGCGCTGTTCGGCGCGCCGGTTGCCCATGAAGACGACCCGGTCCGGGCGCTCGGTGCCGCACTCGACATGATCCGTCGGGCGACTGACGTCGGCGACCGCTGGCGCTCACGCGCCGGCGTACCGCTGCGTCTGCATATCGGCATCAATAGCGGGCCCGTCGTCACCGGCGGCTTCGGCGCGGTCAGCACCAAATCCTATTCGGTGACCGGCGACACGGTGAACACCGCCCAGCGGCTGCAGTCGATGGCCGGCGAAAACGATATCCTTGTTGGGCCGCTGACCTATCGCCTCACCCGCCATGCCTTTGCCTTCGACAGTCTCGGCGCGCAGACGCTGCGCGGCAAAAGCGGAAACGTCCTCGTCCATCGGCTGGCAGGACTGCTGGAAGCGCCGCATACGGCGCGCGGGCTCGAAAGTTTCGGCCTTCAGGCGCCGATGATCGGACGCGATGGCGAGTTGTCGCGGCTGCTGACCTGCCTCGATCTCGCCTGCGGCGGCGCGGCGCAACTCGTCCGCCTGATCGGCGAAGCCGGTATCGGCAAATCCCGGCTGGTCAACGAATTCGTCGGCACCGCCGGCGATGCGGACCGTTTCCCCGGCCTTGCCATCCGCAAAGCCACCTGCTCTCCCCTCGGCGAACAATCCTATGGCACGCTCGCCGCGGTCGTGCGCAGCGCTTACGGCATCGGCGAGCGGGATGATCTCGCCAAAACACGGCAGCTGCTGACAACCGGATTCCGCGCTCTCGATCTCACCCAAGAGGATGTTGAGGGGCTTTTGCCGCTCTTTCTGCATGTCCTCGGCCTCGGCGATCCCGACGGGGCATTACGGCACATCGAGCCGGAACAGCTGCGGCGACAAATCTTCTATGCGGTGCGCACAGTCTTCGAGCGGCGGCTTGCCCAAGGCCCTCTGCTGCTCGTCATCGAGGATCTGCATTGGGCGGACGTTGCCTCGCTGGAAGTGCTCCGCTTCATGATGGATCGGCTGGAGCGCAGCCGGTTGATGCTGCTGGCGATCTACCGGCCGACATCGCAGACCGACCCACTGAACTCCGATCGCGTCAATGTCACCGTGCAACGTCTCGACCCGCTCTTTGCGGCCGATGGGCAGAAGCTGCTTGCTGCCTTTTTTGGCGAGAGCCATAACAAGCTGCCGGTTGCCATGCGCAAGCGCATCCTGGATCGGGCCGGCGGCAATCCGCTTTTCATCGAAGAAATCCTGCGTGGACTGATCGACATGGGCACGCTGCACCATGACGGTCATCGCTGGCATGTCGCAGCCGACGACACCGATGTCGATATCCCGGTCAATCTGCAGGCGCTGCTGCTTGCCCGCGTCGATCGCCTGCCGCAAGAGATGAGACGCTTGGCGCAGGAGGCTGCGGTCGTCGGCCCAAAGTTCGATACCGCCCTGCTCCGCACCGTCGCATCCGACCCGGCCGGCGTCGACGCGGCGCTGGATTATCTCTGCGATGCCAATATCATCGAGGAACTGCGCGACCCGGATGTGGCCGGGTCACCGGGCTATCGCTTCAGCCAGACGCTGATGCATGACGTCATCTACCATAATCTGCTGCTGCAGCGACGCATGGAGCTGCATGGCAGGATCGGCCGGGTTCTGGAGCGCCAATATGGCGAGGCGCCCGACCGGGCCGAGCATCTGACGCAGCTCGGCCATCACTTCAGCCTGACCACTGAGAAGGCCAAGGGCGCCGGCTACCTGATGGCGGCGGGCGATCTGGCCCGCAAGACCTACGCCAATGACGATGCCATGCGGCTCTACCATCAGGCCCTTGCCGCCTTCGCCAACGAGCCGGAGGTGTCGCCGGAACAATTGGCACTGATGGAGCGTCTTGGCGATCTCTGCGGCCCCGCCGGCCGGCGCGATGCTGCCTTGACCCATTATCAGCGGGCGCTTGCGATCCACCGCACCAAGGACGATCGGATCGCCGCAGCACGGATCCTGCGAAAGACCGGCCGTCTGCATCTCGACGCGGGGCGCCGCGACCAGGCGGAGACCCATTGCGCCGCGGCCGAAGCGTTGATCGCGACGATCGATGCGCCGGTCGAACATGCGCACCTGCTGCAGGAGCGCGGCCATCTGGCCTTCCGCATGGGCGATCAGGCCGCTGCCGCCGAATGGGCGACGCAGGCGCTGCAACGCCTGCAAACGCTGCCGGTCGACGGAACGACCGAGGCCGGACGGGAGGCAGCGCGGGCGATGGCGGAGGCATTGAACACCAAGGGTGCGGCGCTGGCGCGGCTCGGGCGCCGCCGCGATGCGGTGCAGGAAGTCGAGCGCAGCCTGTCGGTCGCTGAAAAGGCCGATCTGCAAAGTGCGGCGTGCCGCGCCTATTCCAATCTCGGCGTTCTCTACACCATCGTCGATCCGGCCAACGCCATCAGGATCTGCCGGCGCGGACTGGAGGTCGCCACCCGTATCGGCGATCTCGGCTTCCAAGCGCGGCTTCTCGCCAATCTCGCGGTTTCCTGCTGCACCTTTACCGATCGCTGCGCGGCCGAGGGTGTGCCGGCGGCGGAGAAGGCCGTCGAAATCGACCGGGCGCTCGATCAGCGCGACCATCTCTCCGTGCCGCTGATCGTCCTAGGGCAGATTCATCAATGCCACGGGCAGCCGAAGCTAGCTCGTAAGTATTACGAGGAAGCCCTTGAGGTTGCGAAGGAAATTGACGAGCCGCAGCTGCTCTTTCCGTGCTATGATGGCTTGGCGACACTGAGCCTCGAACATGACGATATGGACGAGGCGGAACGGTACTTCACGCTGGCGCAGGATGTGTGCATCCGCCACAACCTCGATCCAGGCACACTCGTCGTTTTGCCGTTTCTCGACTGACCTTCCTCCTGGTGCGACTTTTCGGAGAGCGGTTAGTCCAATCAAGTCAAATAGATAAAGGGAGGAATTAATCATGCAGGAGAACCACTCGGAAAGACCATTACAGCCTGGAGATCGCGCGCCGAACGTGGTGCTGGATGCGATTACCCGCCAGGGCAAGATCGCCATCGATGATTTTCGCGGTCAGAAACCGGTGCTTGTCGGGCTGTTTCGCGGGCTGCATTGCCCCTTCTGCCGCCGGCAGATCGCCGCCATGGCCGAACTCACCGGTGCATTGCAGGAAAAGGGCATCGACAGCCTGACTGTCGTGAATACCCCGATCGAGCGTGCCCGCCTCTATTTCCGCTACCACCCGCTTCCCAACTTGCTGGCCGCCTCCGACCCGGAACGGATGTCGCACAGGGCGTTCGGCCTGCCGAATGTCCAGTTCACCGAAGACGAGAATGACTGGCCGCATAAGCTCAGCATGAGCACGGTGACCTCGATGCGTATCGACATGCCGGGCGAGCTCCCGGAGCCGATGGACGTGATGGCGGCGGTGGACTATCTCGACAAGGCCGATGGCTACGAATTCACCGAGGATGACACGCAGATGATTGCGACCGGCCACGGTCAGCTCGTCGGCGAATTCCTGCTCGACCGAGATGGCGTCGTACGCTGGTGTTTCACTGAAGTCGAGGACGGTGGCCGTCATATGTTCGGTGGTCCGGCCCCTCGGGAAGTGATGTCGGCAGCGTCGAATATGGCTGTTTGAAGCGAGTAGTCTTTCGTTCGGGATTACTCCTCGGCGTCTATCTCGGGCGCGAGGCCAGCCAGTCGTGAAAGGCTGCAACCTCGTATCGACGCAACGCCTTTGGCGCTGCGACGATGTAATACGCCCACTTCACAGGCCAGCGGACATCCGGCAACAGATGGACCAGCCTGCCGCTGTCGAGTTCCTGTGCCACGAGCGCCTTGCGCACGAGGGCGACGCCCCTCGCCGCGACGGCAGCCTGGATCACTGCCGCCGTGGAATTGATCTTCAGCCCGCGTTCTGCGGGAACCTGGTTTGCGCCGGATTTGGCCAGCCATTCCGCCCACGTCGGAAAGTCGCCGCCCGGATGCGGCGTGCCGTCATGGATCAGCGTCTGTTCGACGATCCAGCCGGCGGTCACCTCCCGATCCACCCGGAGCAGCCGATTGTGGCAAACCGCGATAATCTCCTCGCTCATGAGGAAAGTCGATTTCACACCCTTCCAGGCGCCAAGACCGCAGCGTATGCCGATATCAGCCTCGCCCTGGGCCAGATCGATGACCCTGTCGGAGACATCAAGCCGGACATCGATCGTCGGGTAGTTCGTCGAGAAGTCGTCCAATCTTGCCAGCAGCCAGTTGGCAACCAGCGCCTGGGACGCCGTGACCACCACGACCGACCGGGCTTTCCTGCCGCGAAGTTTCCGCAGCCCGGTTTCGAGACGATCGAGCCCTTCCGCGATATCATTGAGTGCATCCTGGGCCTCGTCGACGGGGGTCAGCCTTTCGGCACCTGAACGACTTCTTCTGAACAGTGGATAGCCGACCCAATCCTCCAGCGACCGGACGAGCTGTCCGACGGCCGGAGGCGTGACATCCAGCTCGGCTGCCGCTCCGACAAAGCTGCCATGTCTCGCGGAAGCCTCCAGCGCCTGCAGGGACTTCAATCTGTTCAGGTCTCTCATCCCGCTCACAACAAAGATTTTCTTTCTTTGCGGTATGCCCGCTTTTCCTCGCCAATGCAATCTCAAGCGCTACCCTGGAGGCAAGACAAAGAGGTTTGTGAAGATGTTTCAGGGAAAGACAGCGTTGATCACCGGCGGCTCGAGCGGGATCGGTCTCGCGGCCGCGAGGCAATTGCACGATGGCGGTGCGCGGGTGGCCATTGCCGGCCGATCGCAGGAGAAGCTCGACAACGCCGTGGATGATTTGGGCGGTGGTATCGTTGCGATCCGTGCCGACATGTCCTCGCTTGATGATCTGAATCGCATGCGCGAAGAGCTTCAGCATGCGTTCGGGTCGCTGGACATTCTCTTCGCAAATGCCGGTGTGGCGCTCGGTACGCCGCTCGCAACCACGGAGGAAGAAACCTACGACACGATCATGGATGCGAATGTGAAAGGTGTCTTCTTCACGGTGCAGGCTGTCCTGCCGCTGATGCGCGAGGGCGGCTCGATCATTCTCAATACCTCCTGGCTGAACCAGGTCGGCACGCCGGGACGGGCGGTCCTTTCCGCTTCCAAGGCGGCCGTTCGCTCCTTCGCGCGGACGATGTCGGCCGAACTGATCGACCGCAAGATCCGGGTGAATGCCGTCAGCCCCGGCTCGATCGAGACACCTATTCACCGCGAAAGAACCAGACCGAGGAAGAGTTTCGCGCCTATGCGGAGCGGGTCGGCGCACAGGTGCCGATCGGGCGCATGGGCAGGCCGGAGGAGATCGCAGCCGCCGTCTGCTTCCTTGCCAGCGACGCGTCGAGCTATATGCTCGGTGCGGAGATTGTCGTCGACGGCGGCAGATCGGAGCTTTGACCATGTTGCTCAACGACAACCTCTCTGAGCGCGCCCTCGTGCATGCCGGCCGGCTCGAATGGATGCCGAGCCCCACGAAAGGCGTGGATCGGCGGATGCTGTTCCGCATCGGCGGCGAAAAGGCCCGCGCCACCTCGATCGTGCGTTATGCGGCCGGCAGCCGGTTCCCGCATCACGAACATCCAGGCGGCGAAGAGTTTCTCGTTCTGGACGGCATCTTTCAGGACGAGAGCGGCGATTTCCCCACCGGCAGCTACGTTCGAAATCCTCCCGGAACCGGACATGCGCCGGGAAGCGAGAACGGGTGCGTGATCTTCGTCAAGCTCTGGCAGTTCAAGCAAGGCGACCGGGAACGGATCGTCCGCCTGCCCGGTCAAGGTCGAAGCGGCGAGCTTGGCGGTGCGGTAACGTCGTCGACAACCCTCTTCGATGGAGCAGACGAGCGTGTGAGGCTCGAGGACTGGCAGGCACACGCCGACATCGAGCTCGCCAATCCCCAAGGACTTGAGCTGCTGGTGATCGACGGCTCCCTGACTGAGGCCGGCGACACACTTGAACGCTGGAGCTGGCTGCGCCTTCCCCGGGGGCAAATATTCCGCGCGCGGGTCGGAGATCACGGCGCAAAGGTCTGGTACAAGTCGGCCCCTCTGCTTCACAACGACGTCTGTAGCTTCGACCAGGTCGACTATAAAGGGCACGCGAGATGAAGGCATGCAGAGTAGCCGTCGTTGGTGCCGGCCTCGC
The DNA here is from genome assembly GCF_014195245.1 of Rhizobium sp. BK619. Taxonomy (NCBI): domain Bacteria; kingdom Pseudomonadati; phylum Pseudomonadota; class Alphaproteobacteria; order Hyphomicrobiales; family Rhizobiaceae; genus Rhizobium; species Rhizobium sp. BK619. Next base: position 9,872 of record NZ_JACIBH010000004.1, read on the forward strand.
CGGCCTTTATGCGGCCCGCGCGCTCCATGCTTCGGGTATCGATGTGATCGTTCTCGAAGCGCGGGATCGGCTGGGCGGCCGCATTCTGACGGCCGATGAAACCGGCATGCCGGCGGAAGACGGCTTCGACCTCGGCCCGTCCTGGTACTGGCCGCAGATGCAGCCGGCGATGGAGACGATGATCGGCGAACTCGGCCTGCATTCCTTCGCGCAGAACAGCGAGGGCGACGTGATCATCGAAAGGATGTCCCGGGAGACGCCGCAGCGCTACCAGCCCACAATGATGGAGCAGCAGTCGATGCGGCTTTCCGGCGGCACAGCGTCGGCGGTGCGCGCATTGGCGCGCGACATTCCCGCCGACCGGATCCTTCGCAATGCGACGGTGACGGCGATGTCGCTGTCCGGCACCGGGGTTCAACTCACCGTCGAAAGAGGCCAGGGAAGCCGCGACACCCTCCATGCGGAGCAGGTTGTCGCCGCCCTCCCGCCGCGGCTGCTGGAAGCGACGGTAAGCTTCAGCCCGGAACAGGATCCGGCAACCGCTGCCCGCTGGCGCGACACTGCCACATGGATGGCGCCGCACGCGAAGTTCTTTGCCGTCTACGACGAAGCATTCTGGCGAACAGCCGGGTTGTCGGGCACCGCGCAGAGCATGGTCGGACCGCTGGTGGAAATCCATGACGCGACGACGGCCTCGGGCAACGCCGCCCTTTTCGGCTTCCTGGGTGTCGGCGCCGATCAGCGCGTCGCACTCGGCGAGGAGATGTTGAAACAAGCCTGCCTGGCACAGCTCGCCAAATTGTTCGGCTCCGCGGCTCTTAAGCCTCGGGCGGTTCTGTTGAAGGACTGGGCAGCCGATCCGCTGACTGCCACCGCCGCCGATCGTGTCGGCGGTGCGCATCCGCTGCCGGGAAACTCGCAATGGGTGTCTGGCCTGTGGAAGGACCGCCTCATCCTGGCCGGCAGCGAGACAAGTCCTTCCGAACCTGGTTATCTCGCCGGCGCAGTCGTCGCTGCCGGTCGTGCAGTCGCCGACATTCTTTCGAAGATGGATTCCCGATGAACGTCATGCATCAGGCCTCGGCCGACCCGGTAGCCGCAAAGCGCAACTCCTGGGTGCTCACCGTTGCGCAGGCCTTCGGGGGCGCCAATGCTCCAATCATCGTCTCGCTCGGCGGCCTGGTCGGGCAGCATCTGTCGACCGATCCGGATCTCGTCACGCTTCCCGTCAGCCTGCTCAGCCTTGGGCTGGCACTCGGGACTCTGCCTGCCGCCTGGGTGATGCGTCGGTTCGGACGCAAGCCCGGATATCTGCTGGGCTCGGTGATCGGCATGGTTTCGGGCCTGATCGCGGCGCTCGGGATCGTGCTCTCCAGCTTCCTGGTCTTCTGTCTCGGCACCTGCCTCGCAGGCTTCTATTCCTCCTATGTGCAGAGCTACCGCTTCGCCGCGACCGACAACACCACTGCAGCGCAGAGCCATAAAGCGATCGCCCGCGTCATGGTCGGCGGCCTGATCGCCGCGATCATTGGCCCGCAGCTCGTCATCTGGACGCGCGACGCTTTGCCGGGGACACCCTTCGCCGGGAGCTTCCTCAGCCAGGCCGTTCTCGCCGCCCTGGCGTTTCCGGTGCTGCTCATGCTGCGCACATCGACGCCGCCGACGGCTCACGCGTCGGAAAGCGCGCTGGAGCGGCCCCTTGCCCAGATCTTGACATCGCCGCGCTATCTGCTCGCCATCGCAACCGGTGTCGTGTCCTACGGGCTGATGACCTTCGTGATGACCGCATCGCCGATCGCCATGGTCGGGCATGGTCACTCGATCGACCAGGCGGCATTGGGCATCCAATGGCATATTCTCGCCATGTATGCGCCGAGCTTCGTCACCGGCCGCCTGATGGTGCGCTTCGGCAAGGAACGGGTCGCGGCCGTCGGCCTGCTCCTCATCGGCAGCTCGGCGGCCGTCGCGCTCTCCGGCTTCGACATCTCCCATTTCTGGCTCTCGCTGGTTCTGCTCGGGATCGGTTGGAACTTCGGCTTCATCGGAGCAACCGCCATGGTGGCCGACTGCCATACGCCGGCCGAACGCAGCAAGATACAGGGGGCAAACGACTTCGTGGTCTTCGGTACGGTCGCCTGCGCGTCCTTCTCCGCCGGGTCGCTTCTCCACAGCTCCGGCTGGGAAACGATCAACTGGATCGTGCTTCCGGCAGTCGCCCTGGTGCTGGTTCCCTTGGTCTGGCGGGCGGCGCGGCCCGGCGATCACTCGGGAAGTCCGGCCTTGCGGTAGCCATCGACGAAATGCTCGAGCGTGCGAGCGTCGCGGAATGGCTCGGTCGCCGCCCAGTGGCCAATGGAGAAATGCGGGTTGGCGACGAGGAAGAGCGCGTGCCTCGTCGAGCCGGCCGAGCTGGGCAAGGCTTGCCGCCAGGAAACGGCGTGAGCTTGTGCGATAGGTCTCGTCGCGGCGCAGCGTCTCGACGGCAGCCGCATATTGCCCGGCCGCATATTGCGCCTGGCCGAGCGTCAGATAGTACCAGCTTGCCGGAAACGGGTTCAGCCGGAACGCTTTGCGAATATGCTCGAGCCCCTCGCCGACCCGACCGGCAAGGACGGTGATGTCCGATAGCGCCGCAAAAGTATCGGCCTCATTCGGGTCGAGCTCGATCGCCTTGGCGAATGCCGCATCCGCTTCGGCGAAGTCGCGCTCATAGGCAAACAGGTAAGCCAGGACCCAACGGCAGCCGGCATCGTTGGGATCGAGCGTGACGGCCCTGCGTGCCAGTTCTAAAGCGAGGTTGCGGTTGAATTCCGTCGGCCCGCCGCTATGGATCCGTCCCATCCAGTGGTTCATGGCGAGCCAGCGATAGGCCTCGGCATAATCGGGGTCGAGGGAGACGGCTCGCGTCAGCATCAGATGCGCCTCCTCAGCCGCCTGCGGGGAAACATCCATCAGCCTGCGGGCCCGCACACAAAGGTCGTAAGCCTCGAGGCTGCTTGGCCGATTGCGCGGCGGTGGGGAGCGCAGCCGCCCGAGCAGCGCCTCGACGATCTTCTCCGCCACCTCGTCCTGAACGGCAAAGATATCGTCGAGGCTGCGATCGAAGCGTTCGGCCCACAGGTGATCGCCGCTGACGGCGTCGATCAGCTTGGCATTGATGCGGACCCGTCCTGCGGCGCGTCGGGCACTGCCTTCGAGCAGGTAGCGCACGCCGAGTTCCCCAGCGATCTCTCGCATGTCAACCGCCTTTCCCTTGTAGGAAAAAGTCGAGTTGCGGGCGATAACGAACAGGCCCGGCATCCTGGAAAGGTCGGTAATCAGGTCTTCGGTCAGCCCATCGGCGAAGAATTCCTGCTTGGGATCGTTACTGATATTGACGAAGGGCAGCACAGCAATGGATGGCCTGTCGGGCAGCGGCAAAGCCTTTCGTTTGACGCCGCCGAGCAGATTTAAGGCTCCGGTGAAGCGGTAGCCGACGCGCGGAACCGTGGCAATCCACTCGCCGCCGTCAGCAGCCGGGCCAAGCAGCTTTCGCAGCTGCGCGATCTGGACGGTGAGGTTGCCCTCCTCCACCGCCCTGCCCGGCCAGGCCGCATCCATCAACTCGGCTTTGCCGAGAATTTCGCCCGGCCGCCCGACGAGCGCCGCAAGCAGCTTCACCCCGCGGTCGCCGACGGCCACGGGATCCTCATTCCGAAGGAGCGTTCCCGCCGCCGGATCAAGCACGAACGGACCAAAGGCAAAACGCGATCCCTGCATAGGCGCATCCTAGAGTCTTTAAAGCTTGGATGAAACTGTTCGTCCGTGACACCATGCACGGCGCTGCGAGAAGCAGGATCAAGCCTGGCGGACGATGGCGCCGATCGCATTGACGAGAAGCCGCGAGGCGGTGAGCGCCGACAGGCCGTCAATGTCGGCGGGAGGATAGAACTCGACGAGGTCGAATCCCGCAATCCTCGTCCGCCTGCCGAGGCCGGCGATCAGGTCGATCACTTCAGTGTAGGTGAGGCCGCCAGGGGTCCGCGCCGCCACACCGGGCATGATGCCTGGATCGATGCTGTCGCAATCAAGGGTGACGACGACCTGCGCTCCTTCCGGGATATGCTGGAGGGCGGCGCCGACGCCCTGGCTATGAACCTCGCGAGCGGTGACAAAATAGCTGCCATAGCGTTGCGCCGCTTCGATGTCGGCGGTGCGCGCGCTGCCGACGCTGCGCAGGCCGACTTGCACCATGCCGGCGACATGCGGCATCTCGCTCGCCCGGCGCATCGGACTTGAATAGCCGTGATGTTCGCCATGCACCTCGTCGCGCCAATCGATATGGGCGTCGATCTGCAGGACCCAGACCGGCCCTTGCGCCGCAAAGCCGGCAAGGAAAGGAATGGTCACGGAACAGTCGCCGCCGAGCAGGATCGGTATGGCCGGCAGTGCCAATACCTCACGCGTCTTCACCTCGATCCGAGTTCGGTTGCCGATATTGTCGTGCATGGCGGTCTCGACATCGCCGGCGTCGATGCATGAGATCGGCTGGCCGTCGAACAACGGACCGCCGAGATCGAAATCCCAGTGCTCGACGAGCCCGGCATCGTCCTGGCTTGCCGCACGGATGGCGCCGGCGGCCAAGGCATAGCCGCTGCCGTCCTTGCCGGGATAGGTGGTGCCGTGGGCGGCCGCGAAAATCACCGCGCGGGGCAAACGCTCATCGGCGAGGCGATTGGGAAAGCCGAGAAAGGAGGGCGAGGCGGTCATTTCCTGATGGTCCTGCGTTCGATCCTGACCTGTTTAGCGCCTTTGGAAATTTTTGAGAACTTTTTGGGAGAGCTTAATTACGCCGCTCGCCATATCCCGCAGAATTCATCCTCCCGAGCCCGGGTTCCAAGGTTCTAAGAACATTGAGGTCTGACGAGGACATCTGCATGAGCGCCGAAAACATCCTATCACCGAGGGAGGCCCGTATCCTATGGGCGGCGATGGCGGGGATCATCGCGACCGTTACGGTATTCGCCGTGGCGCAGGGGCTGACCTATCCGCTGCTGAGCTTCATCCTGGAGCGGCAGGGAACGACATCCGTCCTGATCGGCCTGTCGGCGGCGATGACGCCGTTGGGTTTCATTGTATCGGCGCCCTTCATTCCGGCACTCTCGCTGCACCTCGGCGGGGCGCGGCTGGCCATTCTATGTTCGATCCTGGCCGCCCTCACCCTGATTTCGATTGGCTGGACGCAGAATGTTTGGGCCTGGATGCCACTGCGCTTTCTGCTCGGCGTCTTCGCCAATCCGCTCTATGTGATCAGCGAGACCTGGCTGATCTCGATCACGCCGGCGCCGCGGCGCGGCCGCATCATGGGCCTATATTCGTCGATCGTTTCGGCTGGCTTCGCCATCGGTCCGCTGTCGCTCGGCCTTACCGGCACGGAGGGCTGGCCGCCCTTCATGATCGGTGTCGCGGCCTTCATCACCTGCGGCTTCATTGTGGTTGCCGTCGCACCAGGCGTGCCAAAGATGCCTCGCCACGGCGAGGCAACATCGCTCGGCAGCTTCTTCGCACTGGCGCCGCTGCTGTTGTTTGCCGTTTTCACGGCTGCCGCCTTCGAGCAGATCCTGCTTTCCCTATTCGCGGTCTATGGTGCGGCCCTCGGCAGTGCCGAGGAACGGATCGCTTCGCTCATCACCTGTTTCATCGCCGGCAATGCCGTGATGCAGATCCTGCTCGGCCGCTTGGCCGAACGGCTGGGCTCGACAGGGACCATGTCATTTTGCGTCCTGGCTTGCGTTGCCGGCTGCCTGCTGCTGCCGCTGGTCTTCAACGCATGGCTGATCTGGCCGCTGGTTTTCGCCTGGGGCGGGGTGTCGTTCGGGATCTACACCATGTCGCTGATCCAGCTCGGCGAGCGTTTCACCGGCCAGGCCCTGATCGCCGGCAACGCGGCCTTCGCCTTGGCGTGGGGCATCGGCGGCATGGCGGGCTCGCCCGCGGCGGGATTGGCGATGCAGCTGATCGGACACCAAGGGCTGCCGATGTCGCTTGGCCTGCTCAGCTGTGTCCTGGCGGTGTTTCTGATGGCTGGGAGACGGCGCCGCGGCTGAGCGATGGCACGACGACGCTCAAGCCCCAGTCCGCCTATCTTACCGCCGCCGGCAGCACTTCGAATTTCCAGAAGTTCTCCGGGCTGAAATAGGTCCCGGCAAACGCGCGAATATCCCCGACGGTGACCTTGTCGTAGCCACTGAGACTGTCGCGTATCCGCTCCAAGCGACGCGGATCCGTCTGAGCGCCCCGCAGAGATTCGATCCAATATTCGTTGCTCTGCCGCTGATGCTTCAGTGTCTCGATGATCGGTTCCCGGGCGCGCGCGAACTCGTCCGGGGAGACATCATGCGACCGCAGGTCATTGGCGATTTCGTCGGCAAGTGCATAGAAACGCCCGATCTTTGCCGGCTCCGTCTCGACGTAGAAAAATGCGTAGCCATAGCCGGGGATTTCCCGTGACAGGTTCGCGTCACCCTCCAGGACATAACTTGCGCCTTCCGCAATACGAAACTGGTCAATCAGCCTGTTCTGGAAAATCTGGGTGGCGATATTGGCGGTAAAGGACCGCGGCAGATCTGAGAGCAAATCGCCGATCGGAGCCCCGAAGGCGGCGGCCGCATTATCCGCCCTGCCGCTATGGGTCAGCAAAACGGGCGTCTTGTTCGCCGCCGGAAAACGCACGTCACCCCAATCCTTGGCCGGCGCCGCCTCCGGCCGCGGCGGCAAAGCGCCAAAGGTTTCGGCTGTCATCCGGATCGCGTCATCCACCGAGACGTCGCCGACGATGGTGACATCGATCGGGCCGTTGGAAACCATAGGCCGGAACTGCGCCTCGAAATCGTCCGGCCTGGCGGCGGACAAGGCAGCGCGATCGGGGAAGGTCCAGCGCGGATCGCCGGAATGCACGAGACCTCCGAAATCGCGACTGACAACGCCGCCCGGGGTCGCCTGATACTGATCGAGGCCGCTCAAATAGGCCTGCTGCACCCGCTTGAATGCCTCCGGGCGGTATGCGGGATCGGCGGTGTATGCCGTCATCAATTGCAATTGCGTCGCTAGATCTTCAGTCCGCGTGCGACCGTCGAAACTGAAGGAACTGTCGCCGACCGAGAAGTCGATGCCGACGATGTTGGGCGTCAGCGCTTTCTGGATGTCCTGGTAATCCATGGCCTTGACGCCGGACAGCGCGACAGCCGGAGATGCCCAGATCGGGACGGGACGGTCCTGCGGCAGGTCCAGCCGGCCGCGGCCGATATCTTCGCGCACCAGCACTTCATTGGCGCGCAGCTTGGTCGGCTTGACCGTAAGCCGGACGCCGTTGGAAAAGCGCACCATGGTCACGCCGAGATCGTCGACGGCGCGGCGTTCGACCACGGCGCCCGGCTCGCCGAAATGGATGTAGGGCCAGGCGACGTCGGCTGCACCGGATGATGCCGAGACGGTTATAGCCTTTGACGCATCATAGGCTTGCCGAACCGCGTCGGCTCCACCCTGGGGTGATTGGGCCGTCTGCAGCACGACCTGCGGACCGTTACCGGAGAAGGCATGCCGTAGCGCCTGATTGACCTCGGCCGCCGTGACGTCCTTGGTGATCGTCTCGAACAGCGAAAGGTCTTCGGCGGGCGACGTGAAGACCTGATTGTCATCGACGCTGCTGGCCAGCATGGAAGCGATGTCGGTGGTCGTCCGCGTCGCGGCTCCGGCCGCAGCAGCCCGGAGGAACGAGCGATATTCCAGGATTTCACGATCGAGTTCAGCCTGCGAAACGCCGAACTCCTCGATACGCCGCTGTTCCTGGTCGATGGTCGCGAGCGCCGCCTGCCATTTATCCGGCTCGGAATTCGCCACGATCAGGACGATATGAGCGGAATCGAGGAGATCCTGGGAGCCGGCAATCGCACTGATGAAAGGTGCATCCGCCTTGCTGGCAATGGTGCTCACCCGGCGTTTGAGCACCAACAGGCCGAGATCTTCGATCAGCTGCGTGCGGCGCTTGGCAAATGTGTCAGGCGCGGCGTCATTAGGACGCGTCCAGGCAATCTGGATGCTGGTCATGCCGCCGGGAACAGCGAGGACGTCGGCGCTTTCCCCTTTCGTCTCCAGTGTGCCCAGATCCGGTTTTGTCGGTGCCGGACCCACGGCCTTCCAGTCGCCGAAGTGTTGCCGGATTTGGGCTTCCATGGCGGCCGGGTCGATATCGCCCACCACCATCAGCGTTGCCCGCTCGGGCCGGTAATTGGCCCGGTAGTAATCACGCACGAGGTCCACAGGCGCATTGCTGATGATGTCGGTTTTGCCGATCGGCACGCGGATGGTGGCGCGGCGGCCGGCAAGCAAGGAATTCATGATTCCGAGCCCTGCGCGATATTGCGGCGTGTCGCGCAGCCGCTCCTCCGACAGGATGACGCCGCGTTCGCGATCGAAGGCGCCGGCATCGAGGGTCAGTTCGCTTGCCGTCTCCCGCATCAGCATCAAGCCCGTCGAAACCGTGTCGGCATCGACCTCGGGAAGATCGAGCGCATAGACAGTCTCGTCGTAAGAAGTGTGGGCGTTGGTATCAGGCCCGAAGGCCAGGCCTTTGCGCTGCAGGATACGGATAATCTCCCCTTCGGCGACATGCGTCGAACCCTTGAAGGCCATGTGCTCCAGAAAATGCGCCAGGCCCTGCTGGTTGTCGTTTTCCTCAAGTGAGCCGGAGCCGATGCGAAAGCGGATCGCTGCCTGCCCGGGTGGCGTGGCATTGCGCATGATCGCAAACCGCATTCCATTGGCGAGCGTGCCGAAATGGACGTTGGTGTCGGCTTGGAGGTCGCTTTGCGTTTGTGGCCAGGACGTCGACGAGGTGTCCGCATAGGCCGACGACGCGAAGCTTGCGACCAGGGCGACCGTCGCGAAAAACCGCCAGGCAGCGGAGCATTTGATTTTATGAGACATTCTTGTCCAGGGATGAGCGTGAAAGAGATGGATCGCGTTGATCCGACTATTCCACAGGTTGCATTTCTCTTCAACTTCTATGTGTGCCAATGGACGAGACGGCAAAACTCCGGCCAGCCGCTTCCGCCAATGTCAGACCAATGTCATCGAAACCTCCTAAGGGATTGCGCCTTATCTGTCACCAGGAGGCGTTTTCGATGGCAACATTGCAGCAGGTCGCTTTCCGGGCCGGATGTTCGCTGGCAACAGCAAGCCGGGTTCTCAACCGTGACGGACCGGCGAGCGACCTGATGGTGCGCAAGGTACGCCGCGCCGCCGCAGAACTCGGCTATCGCCCGGCCGGCCTTTCCGCCGGGCGACTCGGGCGCCGGCCGGTGGTCGGCGTACTGATTCCGAGCATCACCAATCCTGTGTTTGCCTCGTCGCTGTCGAGCATCCAGAACCGCATGCTGGTCGCCGGCCACGGCGTGTTGATCGCCCAGTCGAATTACGATCCGGCGCGCGAGGCTGACGCCGTCGCCGCCCTGCTCAACGACCGGCCGACCGGGCTGATCCTCACTGTCTGCGATCCGTCGACCAGCGAGGCGCTGCTGGCCAGACTGCCGCCGACCGTGCTGCTCAACAACCTGCCGACCGCGCAGTTTCCGGCGGCCGTCACCGCCGACAATCGCGGCGCGGGCCGCGAGATCGCCACCTTCCTGATCGGCATGGGCCATCGCCGCATTCTCTTCCTCTCCGGCAATTTCGCCGCCTCCGACCGCGCCCGCCTGCGCTACCGGGGTTATCTCGACGCCATGGCCGAGAACGGGCTGCCACCGCTCGACGCCGTGCAGATTCCCTTCGTCGGCGGCTACGACCAGATCGACCTCGGCACTGCGATGACCGCGCTTGCGCCGACGGCGATCATCGCCTCCAACGACCTCCTGGCGCTTGGCGTCATCGGCGCGCTGAAGCGCGAGGGGCTGTCAGTGCCGGGGGATGTGTCGGTCGCCGGCTTCGACGGCATCGCCATCGGCCGGCTCATCGATCCGCCGCTGACGACAATCGAAATGCCGGATGCCAGCATGGGGGCGACGGCCGCCTCGCTGTTGCTCGACATGGCGGAGAACGCTGCCCCTGCCCGCCATCTCGATGTCGCCTATGCACTACGCCGCGGTGGCACGGTGCGGGCCATCCAAGACGCTTGAAAACAAGGAGGGCCGCCATGCGCTCGGCGTAGCGGCCCGGCCCTTCCTTATCGGAAAAGCGATCAGCTGCGCGGCAGCATGCCCTCGACATCGGCGGCCGCGTCGTCGAGCGCTTCCTTCGGCTCGGCCGACTGGTCGACGATGCGCGAGAGGTTGTCGACGATCGTCTGGGTGACCTTGACGCCGTTCGAGCCGGGGAAGGCATACCACGGGATCATCACCGGCATCTGGCTGAGGCCTGCCTGGAACAGCGGGTTCTGCTTGTAGAAATCGCCGAGATATTCAGGCGACTTGGCGGCAAGCTCGTTGTTCGGGACGTAACCGGTGCCGGGCACGACGACGGAAGCGCCGTAAGGGCCGGCGGCGAATTTGGCGAACTTCCAGGCGGCATCCTGCTTGGCGGCGTCATGCGTCAGGATGACGACGGCGTTGCCGCCGGTGGGAAGACGGCCGTTCACCGGATCGATCAACGGGATCTTGGCGGTGCGCAGATCGAACTTGTCGCCGACATTCTTGATCGTGTTGCGCAGCGCGCCCGTCGTCTGGAATTCGAAACCGACCTTGCCGGCTGCGAAAGCCTGTTCGCCGGCGGGCTTGGTGAAGACCGGCATGCCGCCCTCGGTGACCAAACGATGCAAGACCTCGACGGCCTTTTCGCCTTCCGAGCCGTTGAAGGCGACCTTGCTTTCGTCATCGCTCAGCATCCTGCCGCCGGCGCCGAAGAGCAGTGCCGAGAACATCCAGTCGTCGCCCTGCCAGCGGAAATCGATGCCGTCGACGCCGTTGCCGAGCGCCTTGATCTTGCCGCCGAGCGCGATGACCTCGTCCCAGGTCTTCGGCGGATTGTCGGGATTGCCGCCGGCCGCCTTCACGAGATCGGCGTTGTAATACATGATCGGATTGGAGGTCGCGAAAGCGAGGCCCACCTGCTTGCCCTTGACCTGGGCAAGTTTGAGGATCGTGTCGGAGAAGCCCTGCTCGGCCATGTTGCCGTCTTTCTTGACGAGCGGGCCGAGGTCGACGGCAACGTCGCGTTCGTCGAGCATGCGCAGGCGGTTCAGGCCGATGAAGGTGATGTCGGGCATTTCGCTGGTGCCGACCTGGCGAAGGATCGTCTGGATGCCTTCTTCATAGGTTGCCGAGGGGCTGGCGAACTGGATCTTGATATCGGGATTTTCCGCCATGAACTTCTTCGAGATCGTGTCCATCACGTCCTTGAAGAAGCCCGGCATCGGGTAGTGAACCGTCAGCGTCGTCTCGGCATGCGCGGGAAGCGCGATTGCCATCGATACGGCCGCTGCGGCGAGAAGCTGGGTGATATGTTTCATCGCTCGTTCTCCTGGTTGAAGCCGGTCAGCCTTTGAGACCGGTCATGGTGATGCCCTCGACGAATCGCTTCTGCGCAAGCAGGAAGGCGGCGACGAGAGGAAGGGTAATGATCAGGGTCGCCGCCATCAGCGCGCCGTAGTCGTCGCCGGCCTCGGCGGCGCGGAAATACATCAGCCCGAGCGGCGGCGTGGCATAGTCCTGCTTGCTGATGACGATCAGCGGCCAGTAGAGATCGTTCCAATGGGCGACGACCGAGAAGATCGCGAAGGCGGTGACCGCCGGCCAGGCATTCGGCACGATGACGCGGGCGACGATGCCGAGTTCCGACATGCCATCAAGACGGGCGGCATGGATGAGATCATCCGGCATGGCGCGGAAGAACTGCAGGAACATGAAGATCGCGAAGACCGAAATGGTGAAGGGCGCGACAAGAGCGGCATAGCTGTTGAGCAGCGAGGCGCGGTCGAAGGCGACATAGAGGGGCAGCGCCGTCGCATGGATCGGCACGAGAAGGCCGAGCATGACCAGCACCATCATGGCCCGCGCCGCGCCGAAGCGCAGCTTCGCCATGGCGTAGGCGCAAGGGATCGCCACCAGCACCTGGAAGAAGAAGATCAGCCCGCAGACGACGACGCCGTTCCACAGGAGCCGTGCCATCGGCACCCGGCTCAAGGCCTTGGCGAAATTCTCGGCATAGGCGAGATGCGCCGGGATCAGCGACAGCGACGAGGTGAAGATGTCGCTCTGCGTCTTGCCGGCCGCCGAGATCATGAAGATGTAGGGCGCGAGGAAGACGATCGCCCCAAGGGAAAGCAGGCTGAGGCGGATGATCCTGCCGAGGGAAAAAGCGCTCGTCATCATGTGTAATGCACCCGGCGGTCGAGAATGCGGTACTGCAGGAACATCAGCACCACGAGGATCAGCAGAAACACCACGGTCATCGCCGAGGCATAACCGACGCGCAGGTAGACGAAGCCCTCCTGGTAGATCGTAAAGAGCAGTACCTCGGACGCCCTGTTCGGACCGCCCTCGGTCAGCGTCTTCACCGTCTCGAACACCTTGACCGCATTGGTGATGCTGATGGTGATGACGAAGAGCGTCGTCGGCCCGAGCATCGGCCAGGTCACCAGCAGGAAGCGGTCGAAGGCGGATCTGGCGCCGTCCACTTCGGCTGCGGCGTAAAGCTCGCGCGGGATCGCCGTCAGCCCGGCGAGGAAGAGCACCATGTTGAAGCCGGCAGATTGCCAGACGCCGATGATCGACAGGCTGTAGAGCACCGTGCCGGAGCTGCCCAGCCAGTTCGGGCGCGGCAATCCGGCAAGCGCCAGCAGCGCGTTGAGCGGGCCGATCGTCGGGTGGAACATATATTGCCAGACGGTCGCCATGGCGACGATCAGCGAGGCGACCGGCAGGAAATAGGCGGTGCGGAAGAAGCTGCGGGCGGCGGTTTCGCTTTCGATCAGCATGGCGATGCCGAGACCGAGAAGGATCGAGACCGGTGCCACGATCGCCGTATAGACCGTGGTATTCCACAGTGACTTGCGAAATGTGCGGTCGGTGATCAGGTGAGCGTAGTTCTCGAAGCCGACAAAACGGAACTTGCCGTAGCCGAGTTCGAAATCGGTAAAGCCGAGCACCACGACAGCCGCGACCGGCAACAGCACGAAGAGAAACAGCAGGATGATCGCCGGCAGCACCAGCATCCAGGCGATGCGCGCCTCGCTGCGGCGATGGGCAATGGCGGAATGACCAGGGATGGCCAGGGAGGCGACGCTAGCCATGCGCCCTCTCCCGCTCGGCATCGGCATCGGCATTGGTATCGGTACCGGCGAGCCCGGCATCAGCGGCGCTGAGCCCGGCATCGCCACCGGCGACGAAGCCGGCCAGCCGACTGCCGTCCTCGGCAAAGATCAGCGTCCGGCCGGGCGACAATCGCAGCCCCACGGCATTGCCCGCCGCAAGCCCGCTGGCCTCGGACGGCTGCACCTTGGCGATGATAGTCTCGCCGATCGCGTCGAGCCGGCAATGGAGGATGACTTCGGATCCCAGGAATTCGACGCGTTCGATCCGGGCGGCAAGGCCGTCATGCCGGCTCTTGGCGAGAAAAACGAATTCCGGGCGAATGGCGAGCGTCACCGGCATCTTCCTGTCCGGCGCATTTTCAAGCGTCAGCCGCAGGCCGCCGCAGAGAACGACGCCGCCTTCGGCAAAGGCCGGAAGCAGGTTGATGCGCGGCTGACCGATGAAGCGGGCGACCTCGATATGGGCCGGATCGTCGTAGATGACCTGAGGGCTTGCGATCTGCAGCAATCGGCCGCCCATCATCACGGCGACGCGGTCTGCCATCGACAGCGCTTCCGCCTGGTCATGAGTGACATAGAGCGTCGGCACGCCGGCGCGGCGATGCAGTTCGACGATCTCGCCGCGGGCATGGACGCGCAGGTTGGCGTCGAGGTTGGACAGCGGCTCGTCCATCAGGAAGATGCTCGGCTGGCGCACCATGGCGCGGGCGAGCGCCACGCGCTGCCGCTGGCCGCCCGACATCTGGCCGGGCTTGCGGTCGAGCAGATGATCGATCTTCAGCGATGTCGCCATTTCCCTGACGTCGCGGGCGATCGCCGCACGCGTGGCGCGCTGGCCCGGAATCAGCGAGCCCACGAAAGGCAGCCGCTCTGTTCTCGACAGCCGGCGCATTGCCAGCGGCACGGCGATATTCTCGGAGGCGGTCAGATGCGGATAGAGTGCATAGGACTGAAAGACCATGGCGATGTTGCGGTCGGCAGCCGCCACGCCAGACATATCCCGTCCGCCGATCAGGATTTCGCCATGATCCGCATGGTCGAGGCCGGCCAGGACGCGCAGCAGCGTGCTCTTGCCGCAGCCGGAAGGGCCGACCAGCGCGATGAATTCGCCGGCGCCGACATCGAGGCTGACGCCATTGAGGATCTGGTTGCCGCCGAAGGCCTTGGTGATGCCGCGAAGCGAGAGCGCGCTCATTCGACGGGTTCCCGCGGCTTGACAGCCTGGGGATAGACCTCGAGCACGACGTCGTCGAGTACATGCGCGGTCATGCCGGGAACGGCGACGATCTCGCTTTCGACCGCTGTATCGAACTCGTGGACGACGGCGCCGATCAGGCGCTCGCCCGGCATCTCGCGCTCCATCTTGTCGATGATGAAGGCCGCTGACGGACCCCAGGTCAGCTGAGTGTTGTCGAAGCGGCCCTGCCAGGCCCAGTGAAGGTGGCCGCTGGCAAACAGCGCCACGTCATGGGCTGCTATCAGATCATAAAGCCGCCGGCGCTGCGCTGGGCGAACGCTCCAGTAGCCGGTATCGCCTTCATCGCGTGCATCGACGAACAGTGGCTTATGCGCGAAGAGAGCCACGCGCCGACCTGCCCTGTCTTCGAGCGCCTTGGCGAGCCATTCGAACTGCGCCTCTTCCTCCTCGTCCTCATGGCCGAGCAGCAGCGAATTCAAGCCGATGAAGCGCCAGCCGGCCGCATCCTCCAGCCAGCGATCGTCACCGGCAAGGCTGCGCCAGCGGGCTAGCCGCTCTGGATTGACGGGCTGGTCGGATCCCTTGAGATGGCCGACATCGTGATTGCCGGGAACGATCAGCATCGGGATCGACACCTGGCGCATCAGATCCATCGAGAAGGTGATGTCCTCGTCCTTGTCGGCGCCATCGACGGTGAGATCGCCGGTATGGATGACCAGATCGGCGCCGGTCGCTTCGATCCAGCTCAGAAGCGGCGCCCAGTTGCCGTTGAAATGCGGCTTGTTCGGGCTGAAATGGGTGTCGGTGATCTGAATGATTTTCATGAGCGCGTCTCCGAGACCTTGGAAGCGCGTCGTGCGCACTTCCTTCTCGGGCCCTCTCTAGAAGGCTCCCATGTCAATCAGACATCTGATGTTTTCAGCTGTTTCTCAGTTTTGACATCGATCTGTCATGCAAGGAGAAGGCTGCCCGCCGGAATGGGCAGCCTTTTCCAGCCTTTGGAATTCAAAAGGGGGTGCGATCAGTGCGGTCGCGCGTTGGCAGGAATGGACGATACCGTTGCCGAGACAGGGTCGCTTGCCGGAAAGCTGTCCTCAAGACCTTCATTGAGCTCCTCCTCCAGCACCGCGCTGTCGTGGGTCGAACGGGCGCTCGGTTGGCCGATCAGGCCCTTGCTGCCTTCGTCGAAATTGCCGTTGCTCAAGGCATCGTATCGATTGATGCTGCCATCCGCCTCCCCGCCGGCAAAGCTGGTCAGCTGAACCATCATCACCTTGGCGTGGTCGACGGCCTTGGAGTGGTCGAGTTCGCCGTGAGAGTTGTCGATCTTGACGGATATCGATTCCCCTCCCTCGCCCAAGAATTCGACGGTGAAGATGTCACCGGCCTGTGACACTCGCGTATCGATCAACTGCATGGAAACCTCCTGTGTCCGTCGATATCAACGGCAATCACGGTCCGTGAGTTCCACGGCAAGGTCATCCAGCGCCGACGTGTGTGGCCCGGACCCTGGCAACCGCTGAGCCTTTCAGTGGCGCTTATGGTTAATTTATTAATAATTCAGGATTTATAAAGGGAACGAAGCGGCCTTTCCGAGTGTTGATGGTGCGCCGCGGAGGAACCCCGATGATCCTGAAAATCCTTGCCCCCAAGATCGACACCGATAGCCACGACACCGGCACTTATGCCGATGGGATCTTTGCCGAAAACCGGATCGATCTGTCGGCTCGCCGCGACGGCCGCCGCCGCTCGCAGCACGAGCGCGATTACGGTGCCGGCAGAAAACTGGAAAACCTGCCGGTCGGGTTTGCCTGAGCGCCGTGCGCACCACTTGCCTGCTGCCTTGGAAGGCGCGACGCGTCACAGCCTGCGAAACACCAGGACGCCTGAGGCAGGCAGCACGGCATCGAGCATTCCCGCCGTGGCTCTGATCCTTCCGCCGCCGTTGCCGACATTCCAGCCGCCATAAGCCTCAGCATCGCTGTTGAAAATCTCTTCCCAGAGGTCGTCTCCCAGACGCTCGCTGCGCAGCCGATAGCCATGCTCGAACGCAGCGTCCTTCAGCGATCCCACCACGAGGAAATCGTCGTCATCGTTCCACCGATGAAACGCGACCACCCGGTCTTCGTCATGGACATAAGGAATGGCGATGTTGCGAGAGCGAATGGCTGCCTCTTTGATGCTGAGGGAGATCAGGTCGCGATAACAGCTGATAATCCCCGCCCCGTTGCCCGCAGCCTCGCCGAGGATATTCTCCCGGTTCTCCAGGAAATCATTGTAGCGATAGGGCTTCTGGGCGCCGATTTCCTCGCCCATGAAAAACATCGGCGTCCCGGCCGATAGCAGCGTCATCGCCGCCGCAAACCTGGACCTCGCCTCCGCCCAAGCCCTGGTCTCGCCGACGATCGGCGCGAAATTGACCGCGATGACAGCGGTTCGTGCCGACCCTTCACGATTGCCGCAATCGTCGTGCGACTGGTTGTAGACCACCTTCGATCGCGCGCTCGTTTGCAATGCGCCGGCAAGCGACGACATGGTCAGCGCCCGATTGTCGCCAAAACCGGCATTCTTCAAAAGCTGCGCCTGCGCGCCGCCGTGATATTCGACAAGGTTGTGATGAAAATCGCCGTACCAGGTGGCGTCGAAGCCGAGCCCATCGCCGGTCAGGCTCGGCGCCGTCATTGCCGACCAGTCCGAATAATCCTCGGCCGTCAGGAAAAGCTGCGGCTTGAGCAGCCGCATCGTGCGGGTCCACTGCTTCAGGAATTTGGCGCCGAAGGCTGCAGCCCGATCGGCGCGGCGGCCGTCGGCATGCAGCACCGGATATTGATGGATCGAACTGGTCTGATCGAGCCGGAAGCCATCGATATGGCAGACGGAGACGAGAAATGCCGCACTCGAGATGAAAAGCTGCCGAACCGCCTCCTCGTCGAAGGCAGGCGCCCATCCCGTCGAGATGTTGTCGATATAGCCGCCCGTGGGATCGGCGTAGTCGTGGGGGCGTCCCTCATACCAGTAGTAGATATTGCGGGTGGGATCGTTGGAATCATAGGCCTATTGCGCCCGCTCGCCATCCGGATCGAAGTGGTTGTAACAGACATCCAGGATGACGGCGATGCCCTGCTGATGGCAGGCTTTGACGAACAATTTCAGCCGGTCGGTGCCGCCGGCGCCCTGATCGGCGGCAAAGAAATGCGACGTGCCGTAACCCCAATTGGCCCGCGTCTCGAATTCGGCGATCGGCAACAGTTCGACGGCGTTGACGCCGAGCGCTGAGAGATGCGCGACGAAGGCGATCGCATCATCGAGCGTTCCCGGCGCTGGTTTGCCGAAACCGAGCGCGCCGACATGCAATTCATAGATCACCAGATCCTCGAGCCGGTCCGGAAGGTTGCGGCCGGCCACGAATTCGTCAGCCCAGAAAGCCTCTGCGGCAAGCACCCGTCCGGACGGCAGCACCACCCGCTTCGGGTCGCAGACGACCGAGCAGCTCTGCGGTCCGTCCAAACCAGCCGGCGATCCGTGATAGGCCGCACCATCCGGATCGAAATCTCCCGCCCCGATCTGCATCAGCGACCATATGTCGGTCCGGTAGGCAAGCGATCCGTCATCCTTGGTGATGCGATACATATAGGGCGTGCCGACCATCCCGTCGAAATCCGAAAGGCGGTGATCGTCGCCGGTTTCAACGGTCCAGAACCCGTCGACGGTTCTTCGCATGCCGATGGTCCCGAGCGCTCCGGTGCCGTCGTCGGCGACGTAGCCGATGGCGGGATCGGCGAGCACCAGCAAGACCTCCCGGGCGTTCGGCGCCCAGACCGAGTAACGAATGCCGTCGGCACCGTTGCGCCTTTCAATCCGGTTCGCCCCCAGACGGCCAATCCATGTCAGATAATAGGTCTGCGGCTCCATGCCCGGTTGGAGTTCGAAGGAGCATTCCCGACGCGACGAGGCCTCGTCGTCCAGTTCCGCGGCGATCGCCCATAGATCCGCCACGCCCGGCCGGTCAAGCTCGATACCCCAGCGAAAATTCGTGCCGATCTCGCCATCGGGAAAGGAAACCCTGGCGACGAAGACATCATAGCCATCTTCGTCCTCGGAGCGCTGCATGGGAACCGACGTCCAGTCGGCCGAAGGGCGGCCGCGCTGGTCCCAACTGCCGCAGAGACGGACATTGTCGAAGGCCGTCGACGGCAGACCGCTGCGAAACCGGAAATGAACATTGACGGTCATCGGAACCTCCAGATGCTTCGGATTTCCCGGCTTTGCTGATGCGGCCGTCTCACCCAGGCATGATCTGCCGCCCGACGGGAAAAATGCAAGCAAAGATTAATTGTCTTATTGCATAAATTGCCGCCCGATACGGGCCACATTCAAGACAACAAATCATGATTAACAAGCGGCAATGCACGGCCCTCCGCGTGTATTAAAACGAATTGGCGACGGAAAGTAGGGATATTTTCCCATGGCCGATTACGGTGTAAACTGGGAGAAGACTGTGCCTCAAGCCGTTAGAATAAACGAGATTATTCGCTCCCTCGGAATTGATACTCATATCGATAGCAAAGCCGATGCAGACATGCTGACCGGCGGCGATAGCTTCGCCTTCGATGTGAAGCCCGACAATATGAGCGTCGACAAAATCCGGGATTTCTCCTCCGCGGCTGAAGACAAGCTGCTGCTCGACCATTCGATTTTCGCCGCGCTCAGCCTGTCCGCATTTTCGGATGAGAGTTTCGTTCACGGCAAGAAAGCGCTCGAGGCGGATGACAAGCTGATCTACGATCAGGCGAGCGGCATTCTATCTTTTGACGCGGACGGGAGTGCGGCGGGCGCGGCAATCCATGTCGCGGAGCTCGACAATTCCGCAGAGCTTCACTTCAAAGATTTCCTGCTGATCTGACCCGGTCAGGGCCGTCGCGGTTCTGCGGCGGCTGCCACACCACACCGCGTTTCCAGCCTGCTCTTGCCGGCACGGCATTCCCGGCCACATTCCTCCGTTGACGCCACTTGCAGCACTGGAGACGTTCTTGCCCTGGATCGCCTATATCGTCCATTTCATCGCCGCGGCATTTCTGACCAACGGCATCCCGCATTTCGTCAACGGCGTCAGCGGCCGGCGCTTCCGCATCCCGTTTTCGCCACGGGGAAAGCTCGGCTCGCCGATAGCAAATGTCGTCTGGGGCTGGGCGAATTTCCTGATTGCCTTCCTGCTGTTTGCCAATATCGGGCCGCTCTACATCGGTACGCCCGGCGATACGATCTTCGTCGCAGCCGGCATGCTTGTTACCGGCATCGTGCTCGCCCGGATTTTCGAGGGCGATGAGCGCTAATTTGGCGGCGCTTCCTGACCGCTGATCACGAGCGCAACTCGGTCGGGAAGCTAAGCCTAACGGTCGTTCCGTGCCCAGGGGAGGAATAGATGGATGCCTCCCCGCCGCTCTGACGGACAAAGCCGTACACCATGGCAAGGCCGAGCCCTGCTCCACCGTGGGAACCTCGCGTGGTGAAATAGGGCTCGAAAGCTTTGTCTATCACCTCTGGGCTCATGCCTATGCCGCTGTCGGTCACCGAAATAAGCAAGATTTCCGTCGTTGCCGTCGCGCCGATAACGATGATGCCTCCCAGCGGCATCGCTGCCGAAGCGTTGAGACAGAGGTTCAGAACGGACTGTTCCAAGAGGGCCGCGTCGAGCGATACGACCGGCAGGCCGGCATCCAGGTCCAGCTTGATATGGCATTTTGCACCGACGGCGATCTCCAGGATATCGGCCATCCCGCGAAGGAGACTGGCGACATCCACCGGGCTTGGATAGAACGGCTGCTGGCTGCCGATCGATAACATGCTGCCGGCTAGCGATCGTCCCCTCTCGGCCGCCTTGCGGATCCGGGCAATGTTGCGTTTTTGCCGATCGTTGAAGCCGGTTTCACGCTCCAGAAGGCCGAGGCTGCCGGTGATGATGCCGATCATGTTGCCCACTTCGTGGCTCACCTGATGCGTCATGCGCATGATACCGTCCAGCCGCTGAACCTTTGCCGCTTCCGCCTCCTGTCGATCCATCAGCGTTACGTCGCGTGCCAGAAGAACGATGCCGCCCTCCGGCTGTCGTGACATGGAGATCTCAATTACCCGCTGGTCGCCGGTCCGATGGCGGACGACGGCACGCTCCAACAGGGCGCCGCGGTCGGGATCGGAGGGCAGCAAGGCGGGATCAATCTCCGGCACGGGCTCGACAAACCGGCGCAGCGGCAATTTGCGCGCGGAACCGGAGTGCCCAAACAGTTCGATGATCCGCCTGTTCATGGTGATCGGTCGCCCCATCTTGTCGAAAAGCGCGATCCCCTCGTTCATGTTGCGAAAGGTCGACCGGATGGTGCGGGCGGCGGCTTCTGCCGTGCGTCTCAATCGAGACACGCGATCCACGCTGTCCTTGAACGCGCGGAACGCATCCAGCAGACGCACAAGCTCGGTTTCATTTCCGCCGTAGGCTGGCGGACCGACTTCGTTTTCACCCTTGGCGAGCGCATTCATGCCGTTCGACAGCGCCACGATGCCCCGTGACACGCGCATGACCGACCGGATGGAGAATATGGCCATGACGAGCACGAGCAGAAACGCCAAGGCCACGGTGACCAGGAGCCGGCTCAAGGCATCGGAGGTCGAAAGCAGATCGTCATTCAGCTGGCGTGCAACTGCATCGCTTTGCGTCTCCGTTGCATGAGAGAGGTCGCGGGAGACGGCATGCAGCTTTGCGACCGCCGCCCGGATCGCGAACATATTCAAAAGGTATCGTGTTTGAGCTTCGAACACACGCTCATACGGCTGCAACTCGGCAGGCGAAATCCTCGACTCCGGCTCGGTCCCCCCTTGCGCCTTGGTGGTACCCGCCACGTATCGCCTGCGAAGTTCGCCAAGCTGGAAAAGACTGTCGGACGTGGAAGCCGCTTGCACGATTCCGTTCACTTGACGGCGCAGATCGGGATCGACAATGCCCTTGCCGGTCGCCACCTCCCCTAGCGCCGCCGCGGCTTCAGCCTTGTGGTTCTGGGCGGCGTCGGCGTCCCTGGCAAGCACAAGCGTCTGTGTCCTGATAAGGTCGAGAAGCTCAACCATCCTCGCGCTGGCAAAGCCGCGCGCAGACTGGTCTGCTCCGTGCGGCTCGGCCGTCTTCAGCAGGCTGTCGACCTGCAGCACGACAGCGCGGCTCTCGCTCGCCACCCGGTAAGGCGAGGTCGAGTTCATCAGGAAGGGCGCGCTCGACACCAGATCGGATACTTGCCGGGAAACAAGCGAGGCTTTGGCCAGGCTCGTGAAGGCCTGTAGGCCATAGGCAGCCATTTCGTCACGGGCGCGCTGCAGCCCGTAGATCGCGATCGCTGAAAGACTGAATACCAGGAAGCAGATGAAGGCAATCGCGAAAGGCAAGCGAAAGGCAATCGACGACAGAAAGGAGCGGCTGATCACGCTGACGGCTCGCCGTCGCCGGTGTGCAGGACATAGCCCTTTCCGCGTCGTGTCTTGATATGGCGCGGAAGGTCGGGATTACGTTCGATTTTCCGCCGGAGCCGCAGAACCAGGACGTCGACGTTGCGGTCGATGTAGCGATCACTTTCCGAGCCGAGCCGATCGAGGATCTGCGCCCGGCTCACCGGCTGATTGGGGGTCTGGGCAAGGATTTCAAGCAAGGCGAATTCAGCCGTCGTCAGCGTTTTACTGCGATCTGCGAGGCAGACGGCTTGCCGGCCCATCAGATCGATGGCCCAGTCGCCAAGCAGCAAAGAGGGACGTCCGTGCTCCCGCTCGCTCTCCTTTTCCTGTTTCAGCGACGGCACGGTTCGCCGTAAGACAGCTTTGATGCGGGCCGTCAGTTCGATCGGTTCGAACGGCTTGACGACATAATCATCCGCAGCGGTTTCCAGGCCGAGGACGCGATCTGCAGCACTGCCGGCTGCCGTCACCATGACGATGCCGATATTGATCTCTGACCTCAGTTTTTGGGCGAAAGCCCGGCCTGAAGTACGCGGCAGGTTATGATCGACAAGCACCAGATGCATCTGCTCTCGCGCCAGGATATCGGTCGCCTCCTCGGCGGATCCCGCGCAGGTCGGTATCCACCCCTCGGCCTCGACGAGATCGGAGATAAGCTCCGCCATATCAGGATCGTCCTCGACGATCAGAATTCTAACCTTCTGATTCAGCACAGCTTGATCCTCCCCCCGCTATCATAGGCATGCCGCCGCCAATGTTCAAAGACTTGCTGATGATGAGGTTTGTCACATTTGTAATGAATGTAACGTCGTTCGGCTCGGCGGTGAAAAATCGGTAACCATTCTTCGATTGCGGTGACGTGAAGATCTGACATGCTGGCTGTGGAGATTGGAACGGGAAGGTTCCAAGGGAGGCTTGCGTGAGAACATTGACCGCTTTTGCTGCGGGCATGGCTTTCTGGCTGTGCGGCGCAAGCCAAGGCATGACCGAGGCGAGATTGAACGTCCTGTGCGGCGTCGACGAAGCTTGGTGCATGGCCATGGAAAAAGCGTTCGAGGCCCGGGCGGGTATCGATATCTCGATGGTTCGCAAGAGCACCGGCGATATACTCGATCAGATCCGTGCCGAAAAATCACATCCGACAGTGGATGTCTGGTGGGGTGGAACTGGCGATGCCCATCTCCAGGCTGCCTCAGAGGATCTGCTCGATCGATATCAGCCCGACCATGAACACGATATGCTGCCTTGGGCGCAGAACTTTTTTGCTATGTCCGGGTCACGTTCGGCCGCCATATATGCGGGGGCTTTGGGGTTCGCCTACAATTCCGATCTCCTTGCAGCGCTGAAGCTTCCGGCCCCGACCTGCTGGCAGGACCTGACGAAAGCGGCCTATCGCGGCCATATCCAGTCCGGCAATCCAAACTCCTCCGGAACGGCTTTCACGATGCTCGCCACGCTTGTGCAACTCCTCGGCGAAGAGGAAGCGTTCCGGTACATGGCCGCGCTCAACCGCAATATTGTCGAGTATACCCGGTCCGGCTCGGCGCCGGTAAAGGCTGCCGCCCGGGGCGAGATCCTGATCGGCATCTCGTTCATGCATGATGCGGTCACCCTGAAGGAAGCAGGCGCCCCTCTTGTCATCGTCGCTCCCTGCGAAGGGACGGGTTACGAGATCGGTGCGGTCAGCATCGTCAAGGGCAGCCGCAACGCCAGAGCCGCCCAGGCCTTTGTCGATTTCGCCCTCAGTCCGGAAGGCCAGGCGACAGGAGCCGCCGCCGGCCAGAACCAGGTTCCGTCGAACGCCAAAGCGGCTTTGCCGCCGGCCGCCCCCGACATCACCATGATCAAGATGGTGGATTATGACTTTGCAACATTCGGCTTGTCCGACGAGCGAAGTCGGCTGTTGACCCGTTTCGACACCGAGATTTCCCCGACCCAATAGGCCGGCATCCGACTGCCATCCGACATTCGACACACGGTGCGATCGACGCGCCGCGACGGGCAGCGCGTGTGTCGCTGACCCACCCCCTCTCAGACGCAAGCAACAGGAGGATACCCATGCGACTGACAGTTCTTTCCACGCTTCTCTTTGCCGGAACGGCGCTGGCTGCCGGTTCGGTCCAGGCCGCTGGCGAGCTCAACCTCATCTGCTCGGCCGATGTCGTCATCTGCGAGCAGATGCAGGGCGACTTCGAAAAGGCTCACGACATCAAGGTGAATATGGTGCGCCTGTCCTCGGGCGAAACCTATGCCAAGATACGCGCCGAGGCTCGCAATCCAAAGACCGACATCTGGTGGGCCGGCACCGGGGATCCGCATGTCCAGGCAGCATCGGAAAACCTGACTCTGGAATACAAGTCGCCGATGCTCGATCAGTTGCAGGATTGGGCGAAAAAGCAGGCCGAGAGCACCGGCTTCAAGACGGTCGGCGTCTACGCCGGCGCGCTCGGCTGGGGCTACAACACCGAGATTTTCAAGACCAAGGGTTATAAGGAACCCCGATGCTGGGCCGATCTCCTGGCGCCGGAATTGAAGGGCGAAATCCAGATCGCCAATCCGAACTCGTCGGGCACAGCCTATACGGCACTCGCTTCGCTGGTGCAGATCATGGGCGAAGACCAGGCCATCGACTATCTGAAAAAGCTGAACGCCAACGTCTCGCAATACACCAAGTCCGGATCGGCTCCGGTCAAGGCGGCGGCGCGGGGCGAAACGGCGCTTGGTATCGTGTTCATGCATGATGCCGTCGCCCAGACCGCCGAAGGCTTTCCAGTCAAGTCGGTCGCGCCCTGCGAGGGCACCGGCTATGAAATCGGCTCCATGTCGATCATCAAAGGCGCCCGCAATCTCGACAACGCCAAAGTCTGGTACGACTGGGCGCTGCGGCCCGAAGTTCAGTCGCGCATGAAGGATGCCAAGTCCTTCCAGCTGCCGTCGAACAAATCGGCGGAGGTGCCGAAGGAAGCTCCGAAGTTCGAAGACATCAAGCTGATCGACTACGACTTCAAGACCTATGGCGATCCGGCAAAGCGCAAAGCCCTGCTGGAGCGCTGGGACCGGGAAGTCGGCGCCATTGCCAACTGAAGATCGATGAATGACGCGGCATCCCGGACGAATCCAGGATGCCGCTCCATTCCCCCATTTCATCAACGTGAAATAAGTGAGGTATGCCATGAGACGTGGCAATCGCCGATTGGACATCGTCCTTGGCCTGGGGGCGGCTGCCCTGATCCTGGTCCCGTGGTATCGCATCGAGGGCGGCTTCTTCGGATTCAAGTGGCTGTCTGCATTCCCCTTCTCTGCCGATACGGCGCCAGGCCTGCTGCAAATCCTACAGCATGGAAGAACTTGGCTTGCCGGCGTTGTCCTGCTCTTTCTGCTCGGCTGTTTGGCGCGTCTGGTGGGCGATCCGATGCGGCGCGGAACCCTGCTCGCCTGGATCGGCGCCGTCGGCCTCGTCTTCCTGTCTCTGCAGGGACTGGCAATCGGCTTTTCTGGCTGGACCTGGGCAATCAGTGAAAACCTGTTCGGCATGTTGTCCGAAGGACAGCCTTCGATGGGTGCCGGCGCGGTCCTCTTGGCGCTCGTCTTCGTTCTCCTCTTTGCCTTCGGACTGGCCGAACGCGGAGTGATGAAGGGAGACGCCTTCATCGTCGGCTCGATTTCCATTCTGGCGTTTCTGGTCACCGTTTTCGTTTTCTACCCGATCGGCAGCATGTTCATCGCTTCGGTGCAGGATTTCGATGGCTCCTTCAATCCGGATGGTCTTATACGCAACATCCAGGACCCCGGCATTTGGAGCCTGGCCTGCATAGCGGGCGAAGAACGTTGCGGTGTTGCCTGGCGTACGCTCCTTCTCGCCCTCATGACCGCTTCCGGCTCGACCCTGCTCGGCCTCGGCTTTGCGCTGGTGGCGACGCGCACGCGCTTTCCGTTCAAAAAGGGCTTGCGCCTGCTGACGGTGTTGCCGATCATCACTCCGCCCTTCGTCATCGGCCTGGCGCTGACGCTTCTGTTTGGCCGCGCCGGCGTCATCACCGAGGCCTTGTCCAGCCTCCTGGGTATAGAGCCAGGCCGCTGGCTCTATGGGCTCACCGGCATCTGGATCGCCCAGGTCCTGTCCTTCACGCCGATCTCCTTCCTGGTCCTCATCGGCGTCGTCGAAGGCGTCAGCCCCTCGATGGAGGAGGCATCGCAGACCCTGCGTGCCGGTCGCTGGCGCACATTCTGGCGCGTCTCCCTGCCGCTGATGAAGCCGGGTCTCGCCAACGCCTTCCTGATCGGATTCATCGAGAGCATGGCCGATTTCGGCAATCCGCTCGTGCTCGGCGGCACGCATGGCGTGCTTTCGACGGAAATCTTCTTTGCGGTCGTCGGATCGCAGAACGATCCGTCTCGCGCGGCCGTTCTGGCCATCGTGCTCCTCTGCTTCACTCTCTCGGCATTCCTTGCCCAGCGTCTCTGGCTGTCGGGCAAGAGCTTCGCCACGGTCACCGGCAAAGGCGACAGCGGTGCTCATATCGCCTTGCCGCGCGGCCTTTCCATTGCCGTGCATGCGGTGGTCGTTCCGTGGATGGCCTTCACCGTCGTCGTCTATGGAATGATCCTCATCGGCGGCTTTGTGAAAACCTGGGGTCTCGACAACTCGTTGACGCTCGACCACTACATTCGCGCCTTCTCGATCGGTTTCTCCAATGGTGAGATCGCGTGGACCGGCGTGGCGTGGAATTCCTTCTGGACGACGATGGAGATCGCGCTCGTCTCCGCACCCTTGACCGCTGCGGTGGGCTTGCTCACGGCCTACATCATCGTACGGCAGAAATTCGTCGGGCGGAACGTCTTCGAATTCGCCCTGATGATGAGCTTCGCCATTCCCGGAACGGTCATCGGCGTCAGCTATATCATGGCTTTCAACCTGCCTCCGGTCGAGATGACCGGTTCGGCGCTGATCCTTATCCTGTGCTTCGTCTTCCGCAATATGCCGGTCGGCGTTCGCGGCGGCATCGCGGCGATGAGCCAGCTCGACAAGAGCCTGGACGAGGCGTCGCTGACTTTGCGTGCGGACAGTTTCCGCACGATCCGCAAGGTGATCCTGCCGTTGCTGCGGCCAGCCATCACCGCTGCGCTGGTCTACTCCTTCGTTCGCGCCATAACCTCGATCAGCGCCGTCATCTTTCTCGTCAGCGCGGAATACAACATGGCCACGTCCTACATTGTCGGCCTCGTCGAGAATGGCGAATACGGCGTGGCGATCGCCTATTCATCCATGCTGATCGTGGTGATGAGCATCATCATCGCCGGCTTCCAGCTTGCCGTCGGCGAACGCCGCCTGCGCCGCGAAAATCGCGTCGCCGGCACCAGCCCAGCTCCCTCTGTTCCTCTCGGTCAGGAGAAAACCGCATGATCACCGTCAAACCCGGTTCCGTCACCTTCCAGAACGTGCGCAAGTCTTTCGGTGCATTCACGGCCATTCCGGACCTTTCTCTCACCATCGAGCCCGGCACGCTGGTAACCTTGCTCGGCCCATCCGGCTGCGGCAAAACCACCACGCTGCGCATGCTGGCCGGGCTCGAGCATCCGACATCCGGGCGCATCCTGATCGGCGGCACGGATGTCACCATGCTGCCGGCCAATGAGCGCGATGTCTCGATGGTGTTCCAGTCCTATGCCTTGTTTCCGCACATGACGTCGCTTGATAACGTCGCCTACGGTCTGCAGTCGTCGGGCCTCGGCAAGAAGGAAGCCCGGGAAAAGGCCGAGGAAGGATTGAAGCTCGTCGGCCTTGCGGGCATGGGCCATCGCCTGCCTGCCGAGCTTTCCGGTGGCCAGCAGCAACGCGTCGCGGTTGCCCGCGCCCTTGTGCTTGAGCCGCAGGTGCTGCTGCTCGACGAACCGCTTTCCAACCTCGATGCGCGTCTGCGCCGCCGGGTGCGTACGGAAATTCGCGAATTGCAGCAGCGGCTCGGTTTCACCGCCGTCTATGTCACTCACGACCAGGACGAGGCTCTCGCGGTGTCCGACCGCATAATCGTCATGAAGGATGGCGAGATCGCCCAGTCCGGGACGCCGCGCGAGCTTTACGAAGCGCCGGCCTCGTCCTTCATCGCCGACTTCATGGGAGAGGCCAATGTCATCCCCTGCGAGGTGGTCCGCCTTGAAGGTACGGAGGCGCTCATCCGCGTGGCCGGTGTGGACCACCGCCTGCCAGGCCGCAGCGCGAAGCCCGGCATGGCGAAACTTGCTGTCAGGCCCGGATCGATCACCATAGCACCGCCCGGCCAGCAAGGCCTGGCGGGACGCGTTCTCCACAGTGCTTATCTCGGCGGACATGTCGAATATGAAATCGAGACCGACGTCGGGACGCTGTTCATCATCGACCATGCCGTCGAGAGAAACCTTCCGCCTTCGAGCGATGTTACACTCGGGTTCGAGAACCGTGGCATTGCGCTGATCAATACCTGAAACATTTGGAATGCGAATAAAGGATAGCAACATGACTATGCATGACACCGACCTGGAGCGGCGCTTTGCCCTGGCCAAATCCCTTGCTGCGGAGGCTGGCGCTTTGGCGCTCGATTATTTCAACAAGCGCGAGACTCTTGTAATCGAGACAAAGCGCGATCTTCAGGATGTCGTGTCGATCGCGGATCGGAACGTCGAGACCTTTCTGCGCCAGCGGGTTGCAGCAGCAATTCCCGAGGACGGTTTCCTCGGCGAGGAGTTTGGCCATCAAGTGGGACGTTCCGGCTACACCTGGGTTGTCGATCCGATCGACGGCACCGCGCCCTTCGTTAATGGCATGCCGACCTGGTGCGTTTCGATCGCTGTCCTCTATCAAGGCGTCCCGGTCATCGGCGTGATCCAAGCGCCCTGTGCGAATGAGCTTTATGCCGCAGCCGCCGGCCTTGGAGCGAGCTTGAATGGCGAGAGGCTTTCGCTCGATCCTTCCCGCACGATACAGAACGCCATGACGGGTATTGGCTGCAATACCCACGTCGCTCCAGAGATTGTCGGCTCCATCATAACAGCGTTGCTTGCCAGCGGCGGCACGTTCATCCGGAACGGCTCCGGAGCGCTCATGCTTGCCTATGTGGCTGCAGGACGTCTTGTCGGCTATTACGAACCTCACATGCGGGCTTGGGACTGCATGGCGGGCTATTGCCTGGTCAAGGAGGCTGGGGGCGAGTACCTACCCTTTCCGACCGAGGGGGAAGATCTGTTTAAGGGGCATCCTGTCCTTGCGAGCAACGTTTCCGCCTATCCGGAATTGTTGGCTATCCACAATCTGCGCGACGGCAACGGGATCGGATTGTAGAGCAGGCTAGGTGGCGGCGAGCGCAAGACTGACAACGGCGGTTGTTTGCTCGTACAACTGATTGTCATAGTCTGCCATGAACACGCTCAGGCAGATGAAGAACAAGCAAATTCACCCCCCCCCCCCCGCGCCATGAAGACTCCGAAAAAACGCAGCAAGCCTCGAACAGACAAGTCTCAGCCATTGCTGCGGCAGCTCGCCGCCGTTCCTGCCAAGCTGTTTTCGGGCGCATTCCGCCAACAGTACGGCGCGATTTGCTTCCGCTTCATCAATGACGGACCGGGGATCGAAATCCTGGTGATCACATCGCGCGAGAGTGCGCGCTGGGTCATTCCGAAAGGGTGGCCGATGAAAGGGAAGAAGCCGTTTGAAGCGGCGGCGATCGAAGCCTGGGAGGAAGCAGGCGTGCGTGGAGCGGTGAAGAAAAAACCGGTCGGCCGCTACACCTATCTGAAAGACCTCGACGATGGCGACGTAGCCCCCTGTATCGTCGATCTGTTTCAGGTTGAAGTCATCGAAATCAGCAACGACTTCAAGGAGCACGGCCAGCGCATTCTCGAATGGGTCAGCCCCGATGAAGCGGCGCGACGCGTTCGTGAGGTCGAACTGAAATCGCTGCTCGTCGAATTCGAAGTGCGCCCGCGCAATAAGCGCAACCCTCGCTGACGGCCGTCACCTCCGTTAAGTGACTTGCATGATGATAGTCAATGCTGTAGTGACATCCCTATGCAGCGGACAAGCTTCAGCCAATTCAAATGCCCGGCGGCGCGCGCGCTCGACAGCGTCGGCGACTGGTGGAGCATCCTCATCCTGCGCGACGCCTTTCAGGGGCTGTCGCGCTTCGACGATTTCCAGAAGAGCCTCGGCGTGGCGCCGAACATCCTGACGCGGCGGCTGAAACACCTGACGGATCAGGGGCTGTTCGAGCGGCGGCTCTATCATCAGCGCCCTGCCCGCTACGAATATCGGCTGACGGACAAGGGCCGTGATTTCTTTCCGGTGCTGATGACGCTGTTTTCCTGGGGAAGCCGGCACATTCCGGAAGAAGATCTTGCCTTTCTGCTCGGCGACGCCGCCTCCGGCAAAGAGCGCCAGGCGGTGCTGGTCGACGCACTGACCGGCGAACAAGTGACTCCCGAAAACACCAGCCTGCTTGCAGGCCCCGCAGCCGACGACGCGGTGCACGAGCGGATCACCCGCATGCGCGCCTGGTATCTCGGCATCGACGCATAGAGAGGAAAATACCATGGATCGCATCGTCGTCACCGGCATGGGACTTGTCTCGCCGCTCGGCACTGGCGTCGAGCTCGCCTGGAGGCGCCTTCTTGACGGCGGCTCGGGGCTGAGGCTGCTTTCGGACGATGTCGTCGGCGAGCTGCCGGCCAAGGTCGGCGGCATTGTTCCGGGCACGACCGAGGATGTGGAGGCCGGTTTCGATCCCGACCGTTACATCACGCCCAAGGACCAGAAGAAGATGGACCGCTTCATCCAATTCGCCATGGCGGCGACGGAGGAAGCGGTGAAGCAGGCCGGCTGGATGCCGGTCGACGAAGCGAAACGCGAGCGCACCGCGACGATCATTGCCTCCGGGGTCGGCGGTTTTCCTGCCATCACCGAAGCGGTGCGGATCGGTGAGGCGCGCGGCGTCCGGCGGCTGTCCCCCTTCACCGTGCCCTCCTTCCTCGTCAATCTCGCCGCCGGTCAGGTCAGCATCCGTTACGGCTTCAAGGGGCCGCTCGGCGCGCCGGTGACGGCGTGCGCGGCCAGCGTCCAGGCGATCGGCGATGCGGCGAGGCTGATCCGCTCCGGCGAAGCGGATGTGGCGATCTGCGGCGGCGCCGAGGCCTGTATCGACAAGGTGAGCCTCGGCGGCTTTGCCGCTGCGCGCGCCCTTTCCACCGGCTTCAACGAGACGCCGGAGCTGGCGTCACGCCCCTTCGACACGGCGCGCGACGGTTTCGTCATGGGCGAAGGCGCCGGCATCCTGGTCATCGAAACTCTTGAGCACGCGCTTGCCCGCGGGGCGACACCGCTCGCCGAACTCGTCGGCTACGGCACGGCGGCGGATGCCTACCATATGACCTCGGGCCCCGAAGACGGCGACGGCGCGCGCCGGGCGATGGAGGCAGCCCTCCGGCAAGCGAAGATCCCGGCATCCGAAGTCAAGCACCTCAACGCGCATGCGACCTCGACACCGGTCGGTGACAGAGGCGAGATCGCGGCGGTCGCCACGGTCTTCGGCCGCAATGGCGGCATTGCCGTCAGCGCGACAAAATCGGCGACCGGCCATCTGCTGGGCGCTGCCGGCGGGCTGGAGGCGATCTTCACCATCCTGGCGTTGCGCGACCAGATCGCGCCGCCGACCCGCAACCTGGATCAGGCCGATGCCGCCGCCGATGGCATCGATATCGTCGGCAAGACGGCGCGGCCGCTGGCAATGGACTACGCCATCACCAACGGTTTCGGCTTCGGCGGCGTCAATGCCAGCGCCCTCTTCCGCCGTTGGCCGTAAAGTCCGCTTTTCTTAAGTAAAAAATCGCCTACACTTCTGCTCTATCGGGGATCATTCTCCGATAGAGCCGGAGATCCCCTATGCGCGCCTTCTTCGCAGTTGTCATTCTGTGTGCCGCGTCCTTCTTCTCCACCGTCTCGGCTCGCGCCGAAGACCCGATCGACACGACGCGGACGATGATCGAGGAACAGATCACGGCCTTCCTCAAGGACGACGCCGAAACCGCCTATTCCTTCGCCGCTCCCGGCATCAGGGCGATGTATCCCGACAAGAACCTGTTCTTCGCCATGGTGAAAAAGAGTTACGAGCCGGTCTATCATCCAGGCAACTACGCCTTCGGCCGCAGCCGCTCGATCGACAACGGCGCGCTGATCTATCACGAAGTGCTGATCTCAGGCCGCGACGGCAAGGACTGGACGGCGATCTACCAGGTCACCCGCCAGCCGGACGGCAGTTACAGGATCAACGGCGTGCAGATCATGCCGGATGCCGACAGCAAGGGTATTTGATGCGCTATTCTTGGCTGGATGAAACACTGCCCAGCGCCTGGATCTGTTGCACTAACTATTTTGAAATGGTGCTGGAGTAAAAATCCGCCAGCAGGGGATTGGCAGATTGAATACCGGCAAACAATTTTTCACGGCTCTTGAAGCGTTGCGGGGAATCGCGGCCATCATGGTCATGTTCCTACACACCGGCGGCACGCTTGGTCCGATACCTGTCAATATCAGCTACCTTGCCGTTGATCTCTTCTTTCTCTTGAGCGGCGTCGTTCTTGCAAATTCATACGAAAGGCAACTGGCAACGGGACAGATTTCGCCTGCCGGATTTCTGCTGCAGCGGATCATTCGGCTTTATCCTGTTTATCTGCTTTCTCTTCCTGTTGGCCTTGTCAGCTATTCAGTTCAATTCGGCTTCGATTACCTCACCCTGGCCGGCCTTCTGCTGAGGGCGATTCTGTTCATTCCAAATGCAGGCACGGGCGGCGCCTTTCCGTTAAACGGGCCGAGTTGGTCGCTCTTCTTCGAACTCTGGGCTGGAGTGCTGTTTTCCGTTCTTCTCGTACGACTATCGTCCAAAACCTTGCTCGCCATCGCCCTCGGGACAGCGGGTATCACCTTTTACGGAGCCCTTGGAGGCAATTTCGACATTGGCCATCAGGCGGGCTACTTCGGATTTGGCTTTTCGAGAATTTTGTTCTCGTTCTCGCTCGGGATCTGCCTTCACAGGTTGTACGAACTTCGGACGCTGAATGAAGTCAATAGAGGCAACACCATCGGCATTTTCCTCTGCGGTTGCCTGATTGCGATCACGAATATACCCGCAAGCACATTCTACGGTTTTCCCTATTTTGATCTTTTCATATGCTTGGTGATTTTCCCGGCCATTGTCTGGGGTGCGATGCGCACTGGGCAGACCGGCCTTGTCGAGCTGGCATTTCGTTGGCTGGGGATCGTTTCCTATCCGATTTATATCCTGCACGCGCCCATCTTCGAGTTGCTGCATTTGCTGCGGCAAAAGGGCTTTGACCTTCCGGCCTCCCCTGCAGCCGGTATGGTCGTCGTGATGGCGATTTTCATCATGGCCGGCGTCGTCGCCATTCACTTCGACGAGCCAGTGCGCAAAAAGCTCAAAACAATGATTGCGCCAAGACCAGCATCTGAGCTTACCGCGGAGAGCCGCGCTGGAGCGAGCTAGCCTTAAACCGGGTCGAGATCGCCTCTTGCCCATTCCTCCATCGTCTCCGCCATGAAATCGGCGAAGCGGCCTTCGGCGATCGCCTTGCGGATGCCCTGCATCAGTTCCTGGTAATAGGCGAGATTGTGCCAGGAGAGCAGCATGCCGCCGAGCGCCTCGTTGGCGCGGACGAGATGGTGCAGATAGGCGCGGGAATAATCGCGCGAGGCCGGGCAGTTCGACTGATCGTCGAGCGGGCGCATATCCTCGGCGTGGCGGGCATTGCGGATATTGACCTTGCCGCGGCGGGTGAAGGCCAGGCCGTGGCGGCCGGAACGGGTCGGCATGACGCAGTCGAACATATCGATGCCGCGGGCGACCGATTTCAGGATATCATCCGGCGTGCCGACGCCCATGAGGTAACGCGGTTTTTGTCCGGGCAGCACCGGCAGTGTCGTGTCCAGCATCTGCAGCATGACGTCCTGCGGCTCGCCGACGGCAAGGCCGCCGATCGCATAACCCTTGAGGTCCAGCTCGCTCAGCGCCTGCGCCGAACGAACGCGCAAAGCGGGAATATCGCCTCCCTGGACGATGCCGAACATCGCCTTGCCAGGCTGCTCGCCGAAGGCGACCCGGCAGCGCTCGGCCCAACGCAGCGACATTTCCATGGCGCGCTCGATCTCCCGCGGCTCGGCCGGCAGTGCCACGCATTCGTCGAGCTGCATCTGGATGTCGGAGCCGAGCAGGCCCTGGATTTCGATGGAGCGCTCCGGCGACATGTGGTGCAGGCTGCCGTCGACATGCGACTTGAAGGTGACGCCCTGCTCGTCGAGCTTGCGCAGGCCGGAGAGCGACATGACCTGGAAGCCGCCGGAATCCGTCAGGATCGGATGCTCCCAGCGGATCAGCTTGTGCAGGCCGCCGAGGCGGGCGACACGCTCGGCGCTGGGGCGCAGCATCAGGTGATAGGTATTGCCGAGGATGATGTCGGCGCCGGTTTCGCGTACCTGATCGAGATACATTGCCTTGACCGTGCCGACGGTACCAACAGGCATGAAGGCCGGCGTGCGGATCGTGCCGCGCGGCATGGAGATCTCGCCGAGGCGCGCGCCGGCATCGATCTTCTTCAAGGTAAATTGGAAGTTCTCTGTCATTTGTCTTTCCGGAAAAGAAGGCTCGCGTCGCCGTAGGAGTAGAAGCGGTAGCCTGTCGAAATGGCGTGTTTATAGGCCGCGTGCATGGTTTCAAAGCCTGAAAAAGCCGAGACCAGCATGAACAGCGTCGAGCGCGGCAGGTGGAAATTGGTCATCAGCATGTCCACAGCCTTGAAACGGTAGCCGGGCGTGATGAAGATGCCGGTGGCGCCGCTCCAGCCGCGGATCTCGCCGCTTTCTTCCGCAGCACTTTCGATCAGCCGCAGCGAGGTGGTGCCGACGCAGACGATGCGCCCGCCCCTTGCCTTGACGGCATTCAGCCGGGCGGCGGTCTCTGCGCTGACAGTGCCGCTTTCCAGATGCATCCGATGATCGGCGGTATCGTCGGCCTTGACGGGCAGGAAGGTGCCGGCGCCGACATGCAGCGTGACGAAGTGACGTTCGATGCCGGCCTTGTCGAGCGCTTCGAACAGCGCAGGCGTGAAATGCAGGCCGGCGGTGGGCGCGGCGACGGCGCCCTCCTCGCGGGCATAGATCGTCTGGTAATCAGCGCGGTCGCGCTCGTCCTCGGGGCGCTTGGCGGCGATATAGGGCGGCAACGGAATGTGGCCGACGGCGGCGATCGCCTCGTCGAGCGCCGGGCCGGAAAGATCGAATGCGAGCGTCACTTCGCCGGCCTCGCCCTTTTCCTCGACGGTGGCATCGAGCGAGCCGAGGAAGCAGCTTTCGCCGGAATGACCGAAGGCGATGCGGTCGCCCTCCTTGATGCGCTTGCCGGGCTTGGCGAAGGCCTTCCAGCGGCTGGGGCCGACGCGCATGTGCAGCGTCGCCGACACCTGCTGGCCGCCGGCGCCGTCCCGGTGGCGGATGCCTTCGAGCTGGGCCGGAATGACCTTGGTATCATTGAAGACCAGCGCGTCGCCCGCCCGCAGGAAGGATGGCAGATCGCCGACGCGATGATCGGAGAGCACGCTTTCCGCATGGGGATCGATGACCAACAGGCGCGCGCTATCGCGCGGCTCGGCAGGCCGCAACGCGATACGTTCATCCGGCAGATCGAAATCGAAAAGGTCTACGCGCATAACGGCACTTTCAGGAAAAGCGAAACCCGCCCCCGCGCGGTTGACGCGCAAGAGCGGGTTTCAGCAGAAATCACAATCAGACGTCGGCGGCAACCCGCATCGAGACGATCGAGTCCGGATCGGAAACCGGCTCGCCGCGCTTGATCTTGTCGACGTTGTCCATGCCTTCGATGACCTGGCCCCAGACGGAATACTGCTTGTTCAGCCAGGGCGCGTCGGTGAAGCAGATGAAGAACTGCGAATTGGCCGAGTTCGGGTTCTGCGAACGGGCCATCGAGCAAGTGCCGCGCGTATGCGTGGTCGCGGAGAATTCAGCCTTCAGATCCGGCTTGGAGGAGCCGCCCATGCCGGCACGGCCGGGATTGAAGGTGTCCGAGCCCTTCTTGCCGAATTCGACATCGCCCGTCTGGGCCATGAAATCCTGGATGACGCGGTGGAAGACGACGCCGTCATAGGCCTTTTCGCGGGCGAGTTCCTTGATGCGGGCGACATGCTCCGGGGCGACCTGCGGCAAAAGCTGAATGACAACCT
This sequence comes from Rhizobium sp. BK619, assembly GCF_014195245.1. NCBI lineage: Bacteria > Pseudomonadati > Pseudomonadota > Alphaproteobacteria > Hyphomicrobiales > Rhizobiaceae > Rhizobium > Rhizobium sp. BK619. Next base: position 46,111 of record NZ_JACIBH010000004.1, read on the forward strand.
TGCCCTTGGTGGTTTCCAGAATGATGGTGTTTTCGGGATCCTTGATCTCGGCCATTGTCTTCTCCTCTTGTTTCTCTCGTAACTTACTTCTTGCCCAGGGTGACCTTGATCATCCGGTCGGGACTTTTGACTTCGCCGTTCTGGCCTTCGCCGCGCTTGATCTTGTCGACATTCTCCATGCCGGAAACGACCTTGCCGACAACGGTGTACTGGCCGTTGAGGAAGGAGCCATCGGCGAACATGATGAAGAACTGCGAATTGGCGGAATTCGGATCCTGCGAGCGGGCCATGCCGACCGTGCCGCGCACGAACGGGGTCTTGGAGAACTCGGCCGGAATATCCGGCATGTCGGAGGAGCCGGTGCCGGCGAGGCTCGCATCGAAACCCTTTTCCATATTGCCGTATTTGACGTCGCCGGTCTGGGCCATGAAGCCGTCGATGACGCGGTGGAAGGCGACGTTGTCATATTCGCCCTTCTTGGCCAGCGCCTCGATCTGGGCGACATGCTTCGGCGCAACCTCAGGCATCAGCTGGATGACGACGGGGCCATTCTTCAACTGGATGGTGAGATAATGATCGGCTGACTGGGCGAAGGCATCCCCCGCGAAGGAGGCGAGATACAACACGCCGGCAAATGCGAGATAAAAGAGTTTCATGTGGGCTCCGTTGCGGCGGGTTCCGCCTGGTCTTTGCGCTTGCTGGACTTGGTTCTTATCAGACTTTGTACTTGTTAGACTTGTACTCGTCAGTCTGGGCGCTTGGATGTGAGGGCTTGCAAGACGGCGGCCGGCACGAAGGCGCTGACATCGCCGCCCATGGCGGCGATCTGGCGGACCAATGTGGCGGTAATGGGCCGCGAGGCCGTGCCCGCCGGCAAAAAGATGGTCTGGATATCAGGCGCCATCGTCCGGTTCATGCCGGCCATCTGCATTTCGTAATCAAGATCGGTGCCGTCGCGAAGACCGCGGATCAAAAGCGTGGCGCCATGGCTGCGGGCGGCATCGACGACCAGATTGTCGAAGGCGACGACGTCGATGTCGCCGGTCTTGCCGGGCAGCACTTCAGCCAGCGAAAGGCGGATCAGCTCGGCTCTCTCCTCGAAGGAAAAGAGCGGCGCCTTGCCGGGATGAATGCCGATCGCGACGATCACCTTTTCGGCGACGTTCAGCGCCTGGACCAGAACATCCACATGCCCGTTGGTGATCGGGTCGAAGGACCCGGGATAAAAAGCTGTCGTCATCTGGCCCGACCGTTGGTTTGACGCCTTTTGTCACGGATGCTGCCTTCTCGCAAGTGATTTGGCCAATCATCCCGGACGGTTGAACGGCGGATGAATGGCCCGTTCAAGGCGGTTTCAGACAGGATCTGCTTAACTCGGATCATCAACGCAGCCGATGCCATTCCGGCAACCGGCGCTCCCCGAAAGGCCAAGTCCATGCTGATCGTGCTCGTTGCACTTGCCGTCGTTTCCTCCCTCGCCGCTGAGATGGCCTATGGCTATTTCGCCGACCGCTACGAGGTGAACTGGGTACGGCCCGCGCTTGCCGAGCATGCGGCGATCGTGCGCGCCCAAGGCCGGTTGCGTGCGAAAAACGAGGTTCGAATCTGAACGCCAGATGAACGAGACATTCAAGGAGGCTTCAGATCGGCATTGGTAAACACCCGTCAACATCCGGCGGAACCATTTTAAAACGGATGCGTTCATTCAACCGACACATAGATGCGATTATCGCGGCAGGAAGGACTAAAGATGCCCGGCAAGATTACGATGATTAACGTGCTCTGGATGGTAATGGTCACGGGCATGCTGACCGCAACTGTCGCTCTCTATGATCAGAAGATTGATACGTCCAAGGTTTATGGTCCCTATGCTTCGGCCCGGACGGCCGTACTGGGCCAGTACTGAGGGGCGAGAACGCAACTCCCCAGGAAAGGAATGCCTATGTTCACGATCTTGACAGTGCTCACCGCCCTCATCAGTGTCATGTTCATAGTGTCTGTCGCCTCGACGATATCAGCGCTCCGGCGCGAAGGTGAAGAGGTAAAGGCGCTGAACGAAAAACATAGAGCGTTCTAACCTTCCTTTTTCCAAGCCCTTCCCCTCCTTGAGCGGCACCCTTCCGCTGCCCAGGGCCTTTCAAAGCCGGATGCACCCAGCGTCCGGCTTTTTCTTTGGGCCTGGTCTTGAACCACTCCCTAAAGCGCGTCGCGATCCATGCTTTAGCTTGAAAAGAAAAGGGCGGCCCGAAGCCGCCCCGTTCATCTGATCATTCCTCGGCCGGCCCGGCCGGATCACCATCGGCAATCGGCGCCTCACCGGCAGCACCTTCGTCGGTCGCAGGGGCGCCGCCTTCGGCAACCTCGACAGCCTCCTCCGTCTCATCTTCCTCAGGCTCGCTAATGCGCTCGACCGAGACGACCTTCTCGTCCTTGGCCGTTGAGAAGATGGTGACGCCCTTGGTGGCGCGGCTGGCGATGCGGATGCCACCGACCGGCACGCGGATCAGCTGGCCGCCATCGGAAACCAGCATGATCTGGTCGCCGTCATCAACGGGGAAGGCCGCGACCAGTTCGCCGATCTCGCCTGTCTTCGACGTGTCGGTGGCGCGGATGCCCTTGCCGCCGCGGCCGGAGATGCGGAAGTCATAAGACGACGAACGTTTGCCGAAGCCCTTCTCGGAGACGGTGAGCACGAACTGCTCGAGTTGCTTCAACTCATCGTAACGCTCGTCGGAGAGCTGTCCCTCTTCAGTGACTTCCTCGCCGACCAGCGCGATCTCCTCGGCCTCACCCGTCGTCAGGCGGCGGTCGTTGGCGGCGCGCTTCAGATAGGCGGCGCGTTCCCACGGCTCGGCGTTGACATGGCGCACGATGGTCATCGAGATGATGCGGTCGCCGCCGGCAAGGCTGATGCCGCGCACGCCGATCGAGTTGCGGCCGGCAAAGACGCGGACGTCGTCGACGGAGAAGCGGATGCATTGGCCGAGCGCCGTCGTCAGCAGCACGTCGTCATTCTCAGTGCAGGTCTCGACGGAGAGGATTTCGTCGCCCTCCTCCTCGAGCTTCATGGCGATCTTGCCGTTGCGGTTGACCTGGACGAAGTCCGACAGTTTGTTGCGGCGAACCGTGCCACGCGTCGTCGAGAACATGACGTCGAGATTGTCCCAGCTCTCCTCGTCCTCGGGCAAGGGCAGGATTGTGGTGATGCGCTCGCCTGGAGCGAGCGGCAGCATGTTGATCAGCGCCTTGCCGCGCGAAGTCGGCGTGCCGATCGGCAGACGCCAGACCTTTTCCTTGTAGACGATACCGCGCGAGGAGAAGAACAGGACCGGCGTGTGGGTATTGACAACAAATAGCCGGCTAACGAAATCCTCGTCGCGAGTGGTCATGCCGGAGCGACCCTTGCCGCCGCGGCGCTGGGCGCGGTAGGTGGTCAGCGGCACGCGCTTGATATAGCCGAGATGCGAGACGGTAACGACCATGTCCTCGCGGGCGATTAGATCCTCGTCGTCCATTTCGAGGCCACCATCGACGATCTCGGTGCGGCGCGGCGTGCCGAATTCGTCGCGGACGGCGATGAGCTCATCCTTGACGATGGTCTGGATGCGGACGCGCGAGGAGAGAATGTCGAGGTAATCCTTGATTTCCTCGCCGATCTTGTTGAGTTCGTCGCCGATTTCGTCGCGGCCAAGCGCCGTCAGGCGGGCAAGGCGCAGTTCGAGGATGGCGCGGGCCTGCTCTTCGGAGAGGTTGTAGGTCAGGTCCTCATTGATGCGATGGCGCGGATCGTCGATCAGACGAATCAGACTTTCGACATCTTCGGCCGGCCAGCGGCGGGTCATCAGCTCTTCGCGGGCCGACTGCGGATCAGGCGCCTGACGGATGACGCGAATGACTTCATCGATATTGGCGACGGCAATGGCGAGACCGACCAACACATGAGCGCGGTCACGCGCTTTGCGCAGCAGGAATTTCGTTCTCCGGCTAACGACTTCCTCGCGGAAGGAGACGAAGGCGCGCAGCATGTCGAGCAGGGTCAGCTGCTCCGGCTTGCCGCCGTTCAGCGCCACCATGTTGCAGCCGAAGGACGTCTGCAGCGGCGTATAGCGATAAAGCTGGTTGAGAATGACCTCGGCATTGGCGTCGCGCTTCAATTCGACGACGACGCGATAACCCTGGCGGTCGGATTCGTCGCGCAGGTCGGAGATGCCTTCGATGCGCTTGTCGCGCACCAATTCGGCCATCTTCTCGATCATCGTCGCCTTGTTCACCTGGTAGGGAATTTCGGTGATGATGATCTGCTCGCGGTCGCCGCGCATCGGCTCGATGGCCGCAACGCCACGCATGATGACCGAACCGCGGCCGGTCTCATAAGCCGAGCGAATGCCGGCACGGCCGAGGATCTTTGCACCCGTCGGGAAGTCGGGGCCGGGAATGATCTGCATCAGGTCCGGCAGTTCGATGGCCGGATCGTTGATCAGCGCGATGCAGCCGTCGATGACTTCGGAGAGATTGTGCGGCGGGATATTGGTCGCCATGCCGACGGCGATGCCGCCGGCGCCGTTGACGAGCAGGTTCGGGAACTTAGCCGGTACCACGACCGGCTCGGAGAGCGTGCCGTCGTAGTTGTCGCGGAAATCGACGGTTTCCTTGTCGAGATCGTCGAGCAGCGAATGGGCAGCCTTTTCGAGGCGGCATTCTGTGTAACGTTCAGCCGCCGGCGGATCACCGTCGACCGAGCCGAAATTGCCCTGGCCATCGATCAGCGGCAAACGCAGCGACCAGGGCTGAGCCATGCGGGCCAGCGCATCATAGATCGCCGAATTGCCGTGCGGATGGTATTTACCCATCACGTCACCGGTGACGCGGGCGCATTTGACGTATTTCTTGTTCCAGTCGATGCCGAGCTCGGACATGCCGTAGAGGATGCGCCGGTGCACGGGCTTCAGGCCGTCGCGCACGTCGGGCAGCGCGCGGCTGACGATGACGCTCATGGCGTAATCGAGATACGACCGCTGCATTTCCTCCATGATGGAGATGGGCTCGATGCCTGGCGGGAGCTTCCCGCCGCCGGGGGGTGTTTGCTCAGTCAAAACAGATCACGATCTCTTCTAGAATCACTTGAAGATTTATAGCGGAAAGCCTGTTGCCGCGCCAATTTCACCGGGCGTTTTGAACAGGCTTTTGCGGCTTAAAGAGGGTAAAACATGCAAGTCGCGCGGCTGCACCGGACAAATAAGCGGCGGGCCGCCGCGGGATATTTGCCAAATCGGAATCGCCGCTTCACAATCACAAAAACCACGCATAAAAACCACGCGACTATATGGGGTTTTCGAGGGACGATGGCAAGCGCCGACCAATTGATCAACGCCTTCACGACGCTCATCGTCACCATCGATCCGCCGGGACTCGCACCGATCTTCCTGGGGCTGACGACCGGCATGAGCCGCGCCCAGCGCACCCAGGTGGCGCTGCGCGGCTCGACCATCGCCTTTATCATCCTTGCCGTCTTCGCCCTGTTCGGCGCGAGCGTGCTCGGCGTGCTCGGGATCTCGATCGGCGCCTTCCGCATCGCCGGCGGGCTGCTGCTCTTCTGGATCGCCTTCGAGATGGTGTTCGAACGGCGCCAGGAGCGCAAGGAGAAGGCCACCGAGGCGGCTGTCACCAAGGATCATATCGAGAATATCGCCGTCTTTCCCCTCGCCTTGCCGCTGATCGCCGGCCCGGGCGCGATCTCGGCGACGATCCTGCTTGCCGGCACGCTGCCGACATCCGTCGAAAAAGCCCAGTTCATCGCCGTCATCGCCGCCAATCTGTTGCTGACCTTTCTCATGCTGCTGATCGCCGATAGGCTCGACCGCTTCCTCGGTGTCACCGGCCGGGCGATCCTGACCCGGCTCCTCGGCGTCATCCTCGCCGCCCTTGCAGTGCAATTCGTCGTCGACGGCGCGAAAGCGGCGCTCAATCTGATCAGCGCGACGCCGCACTGAACGGCGCAAAACCAAAGAAAAAGAGCATGACGCCATCAAAGGCATCATGCTCTCGGATAGTCTATAGATCCAGGAAAAGCGGTCGATCAGAACGGGATGTCGTCGTCGAGATCGCGCGAGAAGTTGCCGCCACCGCCGCGGCTCGGCGATGAAGAGGGAGCCGGAGCGCCGTAGTCATCGCCATAATCATTGTTGCTGCTGCCTCGGCCGCCGCCGGAGCTTGCACCGCCGCCTTCGCCGCGGCCGTCGAGCATGGTCAGGGTCGAACCGAAGCCCTGCAGCACCACTTCCGTCGAGTAGCGGTCCTGGCCCTGCTGGTCCTGCCATTTGCGGGTCTGCAGCTGGCCTTCGATATAGAGCTTGGCGCCCTTCTTCACATATTGCTCGACAACCTTGCAGAGGCCCTCGTTGAAGACGACGACGGTGTGCCATTCGGTCTTTTCACGGCGCTCGCCGGAATTGCGGTCGCGCCAGGTCTCCGAGGTCGCGATACGGAGATTGGCGATCGGCCGGCCATCCTGCGTGCGGCGGATTTCCGGGTCCGCACCGACGTTTCCAATCAGAATTACCTTGTTTACGCTACCAGCCATGCTTCTCACCCTGCCTGCCGCCCTGCCCGGCGGCGTTTCAATCGATCGGCGCACCTTAAACCATCACGGACCGCCGATGCGCATGGGCGGCATTTAATCCACATCTTTATCCATCAGAACGCCGCATGCATCCATCAGGAATTTTGTTCTTTATTTGTTCTAGTTTATCCGTATGATCCTGTCAACAGAATCGAAAACCTTCAGTGTTGCGGACATTCAGCCTCGACTCGCCGGTCGGCATCACTAAATAAGGGCTGTTATCCCAAAGGACCAAGCTGAGACGATGAGCGAACTGAAGACGATCTCCATCCGCGGCGCGCGCGAGCACAATCTCAAGGGCATCGATCTCGATCTGCCGCGCAACAAGCTGATCGTCATGACTGGGCTTTCGGGCTCCGGCAAGTCCTCGCTTGCCTTCGACACGATCTATGCCGAGGGCCAGCGCCGTTATGTCGAGAGCCTGTCGGCCTATGCCCGGCAGTTCCTCGAAATGATGCAGAAGCCCGACGTCGACCAGATCGACGGGCTGTCGCCGGCGATCTCGATCGAGCAGAAGACCACCTCGCGCAACCCGCGCTCGACGGTCGGCACGGTCACCGAGATTTACGACTATATGCGCCTGCTCTTTGCCCGCGTCGGCGTTCCCTATTCGCCGGCGACCGGCCTGCCGATCGAGAGCCAGACGGTCAGCCAGATGGTCGACCGCATCCTCGATTTCGGCGAGGGCACCCGTCTTTATATTCTCGCGCCGCTCGTGCGCGGGCGCAAGGGCGAATACAAGAAGGAACTGGCGGAGCTGATGAAGAAGGGCTTCCAGCGCGTCAAGGTCGACGGGCAGTTCTACGAGATCGCTGAGGCGCCGGTACTCGACAAGAAATACAAGCACGACATCGACGTGGTGGTCGATCGCATCGTCGTGCGCTCGGATGTCTCGGCCCGCCTGGCCGACAGCCTGGAGACCTGCCTGAAGCTCGCCGACGGGCTGGCGGTTGCCGAATTTGCCGACAAGCCGCTGCCGCCGGAGGAGACCTCGGCCGGCGGCTCGGCCAACAAGTCGCTGAACGAGACGCATGAGCGCGTGCTGTTTTCGGAGAAATTCGCCTGCCCGGTTTCCGGCTTCACCATTCCCGAGATCGAACCCAGGCTGTTCTCGTTCAACAATCCCTTCGGCGCCTGCCCGACCTGCGACGGCCTCGGCGCCCAGCAGAAGATCGATCCGGATCTGATCGTGCCCGAGCCCGAACGGACGCTGCGCGACGGCGCGATCGCTCCCTGGGCCAAGTCGACCTCGCCCTATTACAACCAGACGCTCGAGGCGCTCGGCAAACATTACGGCTTCAAGCTCGGCACCCGCTGGAATGATCTTTCCGACGAGGCCAAGGACGTCATCCTCAACGGCACCGAGGACAAGATCGAATTCCATTATGCCGACGGCGCCCGCTCCTATACGACACAAAAGAATTTCGAGGGCATCATCACCAATCTCGAGCGCCGCTGGAAGGAGACCGATTCCGCCTGGGCACGCGAGGATATCGAACGCTTCATGTCGGCGGCCCCCTGCCCTGTTTGTAACGGCTTCCGGCTGAAGCCGGAAGCGCTGGCGGTGAAGATCGCCACGCTGCATATCGGTGAGGTCACCGGCATGTCGATCCGCGTCGCCCGCGACTGGTTCGAGACGCTGCCGGCCAGCTTCAACGCCAAGCAGAACGAAATCGCCGTGCGCATCCTCAAGGAAATCCGCGACCGACTGCGCTTCCTCAACGATGTCGGCCTGGAATATCTGAGCCTGTCGCGCAACTCCGGCACGCTGTCAGGCGGCGAAAGCCAGCGCATCCGGCTGGCCTCGCAGATCGGCTCGGGGCTGACCGGCGTGCTCTACGTGCTCGACGAGCCGTCGATCGGCCTGCATCAGCGCGATAATGCCCGGCTGCTCGACACGCTGAAGCACCTGCGCGACATCGGCAACACCGTCATCGTCGTCGAACATGACGAGGATGCGATCATGACGGCCGACGACGTGGTCGATATCGGCCCCGCCGCCGGTATTCACGGCGGCCAGGTCATCGCCCACGGCACGCCGCAGGATATTATGGACAATCCGCAGTCGCTGACCGGCAAATACCTGTCCGGCGAACTCGGCGTTCCCGTTCCCCACGAGCGTCGCAAGCAGAAGAAGGGCCGCGAGATCAAGGTGGTCGGGGCGCGCGGCAACAATCTGAAGAACGTCACGGCGGCAATCCCGCTCGGCGTGTTCACGGCGGTGACCGGCGTTTCCGGCGGCGGCAAATCCACCTTCCTGATCGAGACGCTGTATAAATCGGCCGCACGCCGCGTCATGGGCGCACGCGAAAACCCGGCCGATCACGACCGCATCGACGGCTTCGAGCATATCGACAAGGTGATCGACATCGACCAGTCACCGATCGGCCGCACGCCGCGCTCGAACCCGGCGACCTATACCGGCGCCTTCACGCCGATCCGCGACTGGTTCGCCGGCCTGCCGGAAGCAAAAGCGCGCGGCTACCAGCCGGGCCGCTTCTCTTTCAACGTCAAGGGCGGGCGCTGCGAAGCCTGCCAGGGCGACGGTGTCATCAAGATCGAAATGCACTTCCTGCCCGATGTCTACGTCACCTGCGACGTCTGCCACGGCAAGCGCTATAACAGAGAGACGCTCGACGTCACCTTCAAGCAGAAGTCGATCGCCGACGTGCTGGATATGACGGTGGAGGAAGGCGTCGATTTCTTCGCGGCAGTGCCCGCCGTGCGCGACAAGCTGCAGGCGCTGAAGGATGTCGGCCTCGGTTACATCAAGGTCGGCCAGCAGGCCAACACACTTTCCGGCGGCGAGGCGCAGCGCGTCAAGCTCGCCAAGGAGTTGTCGAAACGCTCGACGGGACGCACTCTCTACATTCTCGACGAACCGACGACCGGCCTGCATTTCCACGACGTCGCCAAGCTGCTCGAAATGCTGCACGAACTGGTGAACCAGGGCAATTCCGTGGTGGTGATCGAGCACAATCTCGAAGTCATCAAGACGGCCGACTGGGTGCTCGATTTCGGCCCCGAAGGCGGCGATGGCGGGGGCGAGATCGTGGCTTTCGGCACGCCGGAGGCGATCGTCAAGGAGAAGCGCTCCTATACCGGACAGTTCCTCAAGGAATTGCTGGAGCGGCGGCCGGCGAAGAAGGCAGTTGCGGCGGAATGACGATGAAGCCGGCGTCGCCTGATGATCTGGAAAGGGTCGCGACGCTGACGGCAGCCGCCTATCGGCCCTATACCGAGCTCTTCGGCGCTCCGCCGATCCCGGTGACGGAAGACTACATGCCGCGGATCGAACGCGGCGAGGTCTGGCTGCGCGAGGTCGGCGGCGAAACGGCCGGCCTGATGGTCGTCGAACGGCATTCCAATCACCTCATGCTGTTCAGCATCGCAGTGTCGCCGGCCTTTCAGGGTGGCGGGCATGGGCTGGCGATGCTCCATTGGCTGGAGGGCAAGGCGCGCGAATGGGCGCAGCCGGAGATCCGGCTTTACACCCAACGCCCTGATGGAACGGAACATCGCGCTTTACAGCGCCTTCGGGTTTCAGGAAACGGGTCGCAGGCCGAACCCTTATCGGCCAGGATGGACGCCCGTCGACATGGCGAAACAGATCGACGCAGCCTGAGCAGCTGCGAAATGGGGAGGACGACATGACGAAATCCGGCACTATCCGCACCGGCATCGGCGGCTGGACCTTCGAGCCTTGGCGCGGGCATTTCTTTCCCGATGACCTGAAACAGAAGGACGAGCTGAACTTTGCCAGCCGCCAGCTGAAGGTCATCGAGGTCAACGGCACCTATTACAGCACCCAGAAGCCGGCGGTGTTTGCCAAATGGGCAGCAGACGTGCCCGACGGTTTCATCTTTTCCCTGAAGGCGACGCGGTTCGTCACCAATCGGCGGGTGCTTGCCGAAGCCGGTGAATCGATGGAGCGGTTCCTGTCATCCGGAATCAGCGAGCTCGGCGATCATCTCGGGCCGCTGCTCTGGCAATTCGCGCCGACGAAGAAATTCGATCCGGACGATTTCGAGGCCTTCCTGAAGCTGCTGCCGGAAAAGCAGGATGGGCTGGCGCTTCGCCACGTGGTCGAGGTGCGCCATGATTCCTTCAAGGTGCCGGAGTTCGTGGCGCTGCTTGCCAAATACGGCGTGGCGCCTGTTTGCGCCGAACATTTCGAATATCCGATGATCGCCGACGTCACGGCCGATTTCGTCTATGCCAGGCTGCAGAAGGGATCGGACGACATTGCGACCTGCTACCCCGACAAGGACCTGAAGGCCTGGGCGGACCGCCTCGAGACCTGGGCCGAGGGCAAGGTTCCAGACGATCTGCCGCTGATCGACGGGGATCGCAAGGTCGAGGCCGAGCCGCGCGACGTCTTCGCCTTCATGATCCATGAGGGCAAGGTCAACGCGCCGCATGGGGCGATCGCCCTGCAGAAACTGCTGGCGAAGTAAGCCAGCGCCCCGAGCCTCGGAGTGGCTATGTACCGACCGGGCTAAAGTGGCAAGACGTGGGCCGCAAGGTCTTCCGCCGTCAGCCCCTTGCCGGCACGATGGGCGGCATCTCCATGCAGCCAGACGCCGGCGGCCGCGGCCTCGAAAGCCGGCAGGCCCTGGGCGAGCAACCCGCCGATGATGCCGGCGAGCACGTCGCCGGAACCGGCGGTGGCAAGCCAGGCAGGAGCGTTGGTATTGATCAGCGCGCGGCCGTCCGGCGCGGCGATGACGGTATCGGCGCCTTTGTAGACGATCGCGGCATTGGCGCGGCGAGCAGCGGCCAGGGCCTTATCCACCTTCCCCAGCGCATCGTCGCCTGATATATCGGGAAAGAGCCGCGAAAATTCGCCCTCATGCGGCGTCAGCACCAGGCGCGGCTCGCCGCCGAAAAGATCGAAAAGCTGCTGCGGATCGTCCTTGAACGAGGAGATGCCGTCGGCATCGAGCACCAGCCGGCGTTCGGCGAGGGCCGAGACGAAGGCGCGCGCCCTGGCGCCGATGCCGAAACCCGGACCGAGAACGAAGGTCTGCAGCCGCTTGTCGGTGAGCCAGTCCTCGAGGTCGGCCGCATCATCGATCGCATGCAGCATGACGGCGGTAAGATGCGCGGCATTGGCAGACATTGCCGCGCTGGGCGCTGCAATCGTCACCAGGCCGGCACCCGCTTTCAAGCCCGAGATCGCCGACATGCGCGCGGCACCCGTCTTATCAGCCTCGCCTGAGAAGACGACCAGATGACCGCGCTTGTATTTGTGGGTTTCCAGCTGCTCGGCCGGCAGCACACCCTTCCAGGCGTCCGGCCTGTTTTCGGCGATGACGCCACTCGCCTCGGCCCTGATGATGCGGGCGGGAATGCCGATATCGAAGACCTCCAACTCACCGCAAAGCTCCCTGCCCGGCATCAGCAGATGGCCGGGTTTGCGGGTCATGAAGGTAATGGTGTTGCTGGCGCGGAAGGCAGCTCCCAGCACTCTGCCGGTACGGCCGTCCAGGCCGGAGGGCAGATCGATGGCAAGCACGGGAAGACCGGCCTCGGCGACCCGATCGATCACCGCGCGGACATCGGCCGGCACATCGCGGCCGAGCCCCGCGCCGAACAGGCCGTCAATGACGACGTCGCCGCTTTCGGGACTATAGAGCTGGAGCGGTTCCCCCCGCAGCGCGCATCCGGCCTTTGCACGGGCTGCATCGCCCTTCAGCCTGGAGGGATCGCCAAGATGGAAGAGCGCCACTGGAGCCCCGCCCTCCTGCAGATGTCGTGCGGCGACATAGGCGTCGCCGCCATTGTTGCCCGGCCCGCAGAGCACGACGAAGCGCAGGGCTCCGGCATGAAGGCGCAGGGCCGCAGCCGCAGCCGCCGCACCTGCCCTTTCCATCAGGCCAAAAGAATCGATACCGGATGCGGCAGCGGCCGCGTCGACGGCGGCCATTTCGGCAGGCGTGAGAAGAAGGTCGGACAGTTGGTGGCTCATCGGCCTATTCAATCGAAAAACGCCTAAAAAACAACCGCCTGAAATCATAAAGAAAAGAACCAATTTTGTGCATTTGCCTATATTTTCATCTTACTCAGACGTGGTTGCGCGACTCCTTAAACATGGGTTTTTTCGGATTTTCGATATGATTTTGATCGAAGGGCGGAGTTTCGCGACTGTTTTGTCACCAAATCGACATCAGAATCTCCGCAAATGCGGCGGTTTCGGCAAAATCCGAAGATTTTTTTAAGAAGACGGATTTCAAACTGGCACGATATCTGCATCATATCCGGCGAGCGGGAAAATTCCTGCCATAACGGGAGAAGCGGAGAGACATTTTCTCATGAAAAAGATCGAAGCGATCATTAAGCCTTTCAAGCTGGACGAAGTGAAGGAAGCTCTTCAGGAAGTCGGCCTGCAGGGGATCACGGTCACTGAGGCCAAGGGTTTCGGCCGTCAGAAGGGTCACACGGAACTTTACCGCGGTGCCGAATACGTCGTCGACTTCCTGCCGAAGGTCAAAGTCGAAGTCGTGCTGGCCGACGAAAATGCCGAAGCCGTCATCGACGCGATCCGCAAAGCGGCGCAGACCGGCCGTATCGGCGACGGAAAAATCTTCGTCTCCAACGTCGAAGAGGTTATCCGTATCCGTACCGGCGAGACCGGCATCGACGCCATCTGACCCACTTTGCCAAGCGCGCAAAGTTCGATACGGTCAGCGCAGCTATGTATTGTCATCGTAAATCGGAGGAAGGTATTTAATGGCGACCGCAAGCGAAATTCTGAAGCAGATCAAGGAGAACGACGTAAAGTTCGTCGATCTGCGCTTCACCGACCCGAAGGGCAAGCTGCAGCATGTGACGATGGACGTTGTCTGCGTCGACGAAGACATGTTTGCTGACGGCGTGATGTTCGACGGCTCCTCGATCGGCGGCTGGAAGGCCATCAACGAGTCCGACATGGTGCTGATGCCCGATACCGAGACGGTGCATATGGACCCGTTCTTCGCTCAGTCGACTATGGTCATCGTCTGCGATATTCTCGATCCGGTTTCCGGCGAAGCTTATAACCGCGATCCGCGCGGCACCGCCAAGAAGGCCGAAGCCTATCTCAAGGCATCGGGCATCGGCGACACGATTTTCGTCGGCCCGGAAGCCGAATTCTTCGTCTTCGACGACGTCAAGTACAAGGCTGATCCCTACAATACCGGCTTCAAGCTCGATTCGACCGAACTGCCGTCGAATGACGACACCGATTACGAAACCGGCAACCTCGGCCATCGCCCGCGTGTCAAGGGCGGCTATTTCCCGGTTCCGCCGGTCGACAGCGCCCAGGACATGCGTTCGGAAATGCTGACGGTTCTCTCCGAAATGGGCGTCGTCGTCGAAAAGCATCACCATGAAGTCGCCGCCGCCCAGCACGAACTCGGTATCAAGTTCGATACGCTGGTGCGCAACGCCGACAAGATGCAGATCTACAAATACGTCGTGCATCAGGTGGCCAATGCGTACGGCAAGACCGCGACCTTCATGCCGAAGCCGATCTTCGGCGACAACGGCTCGGGCATGCACGTGCACCAGTCGATCTGGAAGGGCGGCAAGCCGACCTTCGCCGGCGACGAATATGCCGGTCTCTCCGAGAGCTGCCTCTACTACATCGGCGGCATCATCAAGCATGCCAAGGCGATCAACGCCTTCACAAATCCGTCGACGAACTCCTACAAGCGTCTCGTCCCGGGCTATGAGGCACCGGTTCTGCTGGCTTACTCCGCCCGCAACCGCTCGGCCTCCTGCCGCATTCCGTTCGGCACCAATCCGAAGGCAAAGCGCGTCGAAGTCCGTTTCCCGGATCCGACCGCCAATCCCTATCTCGCCTTCGCCGCCATGCTGATGGCCGGCCTCGACGGCATCAAGAACAAGATCCATCCCGGCAAGGCCATGGACAAGGATCTCTACGACCTGCCGCCGAAGGAATTGAAGAAGATCCCGACCGTCTGCGGCTCGTTGCGCGAAGCCCTTGAAAGCCTCGACAAGGACCGCAAGTTCCTGACGGCCGGCGGCGTCTTCGACGACGACCAGATCGATGCCTTCATCGAACTGAAGATGGCTGAGGTGATGCGTTTCGAAATGACGCCGCATCCGGTAGAATACGACATGTACTATTCGGCCTGATCGGCCTGAACACGGAAAGTCCCGGTCCCCGGGGCTTTCCCCTCCAGGGTCATGGACGCCAGCAGGAGGATATGACGTTCATGTGACGCGCTTGCGCAAAAATCTTGATTTGCGTGGCACCAATCACCAAATTTGGTGATGAAAGGAAGTCGTACCATGAAAGAAAGAGTAGCAAAGTTCAGTATCGGCGAAGTGGTCCGGCACAAGGTTTTCCCGTTTCGCGGCGTCATCTTCGACGTTGATCCGGAGTTCGCGAATACGGAGGAGTGGTGGAATTCCATTCCGGCCGAGGTGCGCCCGAGCAGAGACCAGCCCTTCTATCACCTGCTCGCGGAAAATGACGAAAGCGAATATGTCGCTTATGTCTCCGAGCAGAACCTGATGAACGACGAAAGCGGCACGCCGCTTCGCAACCCGCAGATCTACCAGATTTTCGATCAGGCCCCGTCAGGGCAGTTCAAACCCAAGATGAGCTTCGCCCACTAAATTAAAGGTGCCGATCAAAGAACAAGGCCTCGCCTCTCCCAGCGAGGCCTTTTCTTTTGACACAAAAAACCCGGCACGAAGCCGGGTTCTATTCAATATGGCGGCAGGATTACTGCGCCTTGGCTGCCTTCTGGGCGTCTTCCAGCTTCTTGCGGGCTTCTTCGGCCTTCTTCTGCATGCTGTCCTGCAGGCTGCGCTGGCTTTCAGCGAGCTTGGATTCGGACACCGGTTCGCCGTCATAAGCGCCGGTGAAGCCTTCGAGCGAAATCTTGATCGGGTTCGGGGCGCGGCGGAAGTTAATCGAGGTGAAGATCACGTCGCTGCCCTTCTTCAGGCTGGCGATCATCGCGTCGGTCAGCGGGACTTCGGCTGTGCACTTGTCCGGCAGGCAGACGGCGTAGTCGAGCTTCTGGCCCTTGCCGCCGTCGATCTGCATGATGACGCCCGGGGGGATCAGGCGTGCGGTGGGCACCGACACCTGCAGGAGCTTGCGGTTGATCTTGCCGGAGACCGAGATCAGGCCGACGGCCGTGACAAGCTGGCCGCCATTGGCGAGAATCAGGTTCTGGACAACACAGATGTCGTTGTCTTCCTGCTTGCTGCAGGTCTTGTACCAGCCAAGCTTCGGCGCTCCAGTGGCCTGCGCCGGGGCATCGGCGGGAGCCTGCGCCGCCGCATCCTGTGCGAAGGAGACGACCGGAGCCGAAGTGGCGCCGAACATCACTGCCAGAACGGACAGCGCTGCCCGCATTTTCTTTTCAGACTTGAACATCATAACGAATTCCGTCTCCTGATATCCGTTCGGGGCAGCGACTTGCCGCCCCAACCATCGGGTCGTTCGGCACCCACCTCTTAAAAAAATAAGGCAAATGCATGACCCCGAAACTTCGGGTTCACCTGTTACATCGCAGCGTTCAAGATATCCAGCTTTTCTTTGGCAATTTGAGGAGCATTTCGTCGCGACGCCAAAGAAATCGCCGCTTCGTGTTGGAATCGCTCGACCCCATGATAATCTCCGCGGTGAATCATGCCCGTTTTCGTGGTTGCAAGGATTGCCGAATGCTCCGGATCGTCGTCCCACTCGTCCTCTCGCTGCTGTGCGGCGCTGTTGCCGCCGAGCCGCTGCATGGCATCGCGATGCATGGCGAGCCGGCCTTGCCGGCCGATTACAAACACTTCCCTTACGTCAATCCCGACGTGAAGAAGGGCGGCAAGATCACCTATGGCGTCGTCGGCACCTTCGACAGCCTCAATCCGTTCATCCTGAAAAGCATGCGCACGACGGCGCGCGGCATGTGGGATCCGGAATATGGCAATCTCGTCTACGAATCGCTGATGCAGCGCTCCAGGGACGAGCCCTTCACGCTCTACGGCCTTCTTGCCGAGACGGTGGAATGGGACGACGCCCGGAGCTTCATCCAGTTCAACCTCAATCCGAAGGCGAAATGGGCAGATGGCCAGCCGGTGACGCCCGAGGATGTGATGTTCACCTTCGAGCTGATGCGCGACAAGGGCCGCGTGCCCTTCGCCAACCGCCTCAACGTCGTCGCCAAGATGGAAAAGGTCGGCGAAAACAGCGTGCGCTTCACCTTCAACGACAAGGCCGACCGCGAGACTCCTTTGATTTTCGGTCTTTTCCCGGTCCTGCCGAAACACGCGATCGATCCGGAAACCTTCGACCGCTCGTCGCTGACACCGCCTGTGGGATCCGGTCCCTACAAGGTGAAGACGGTGAAGCCCGGCGAGAGCATCACCTATGAGCGCGATCCCAATTACTGGGGCAAGGACATTCCCTCCAAGGTCGGCACCGACAATTACGATCAGATCACCGTCCAGTATTTCCTGCAGGACACGACGCTGTTCGAGGCCTTCAAGAAGGGCGATGTCGACGTCTATCCCGACGGCAATCCCGGCCACTGGGCCAATGCCTATAATTTCCCCGCGGTCACCTCAGGCGCCGTCGTCAAGGACGTATTCACACCAAAACTGCCGAGCGGCATGCTCGGCTTCGTGTTCAACACGCGCCGGCCGATCTTTGCCGACACCAAGGTGCGCGAAGGCCTGTCGTTGGTGTTCGATTTCGAATGGGCAAACAAGAACCTTTATTCCGGCGCCTATAAGCGCACCCAGAGCTTTTGGCAGAATTCGGAGTTGTCCAGTTTCGGCGTTCCCGCCAATGCGGCCGAACTTGCGTTGCTCGGACCGATCAAGGACAAAATCGCACCCGCGATTCTCGACGGCACCTACAAGCTTCCGGTCACTGACGGCTCCGGCCGCGACCGCGATGTGCTGAAGCAAGCCGTTGGACTGTTGAAACAGGGCGGCTATACGATCCAGGGCGGCAAGATGCTGGATGCCTCCGGCCGCCAGCTCGCCTTCGAGATCATGACGCAGAACGCCGATCAGGAGAAACTCGCCATTGCCTATCAGCGTTCGCTGCAGACAATCGGCATCGCCGCTTCGATCCGCACCGTCGACGATTCGCAGTATCAGAGCCGGACGAATAGCTTCGACTACGACATGATCATGAAGTCTTACACCTCGTCGCTGTCGCCCGGAAACGAACAGCTCGGCCGCTGGTCGTCGGCTGCGCGCACGCGCGAGGGTACGGACAGTTTTGCCGGCGCCAATGATCCCGATATCGACACGCTGATCGATCATCTGCTGAGGGCACGCTCGGCTGAGGATTTCACCGCGGCGGTGCGCTCCTACGATCGACTGCTGCTTTCCGGCCATTACGTGCTGCCGCTCTATCATATCGACCAGCAATGGGTGGCTCACAGCAAACGCATTGGCGGTCCCGACAGCGTACCGCTCAATGGCTATCAACTACCGGTCTGGTGGGATACAAGCGCGCAGTAGAAGCAGCCGAGCCGCGCGGCCTTTATGTCTCCCTTGGGAGACTCATAGACATAAGGAAGATCATCATGGAGCGTATCACCATCGACGTCGTCTCGGATGTCGTCTGCCCTTGGTGCTATCTCGGCAAGGCGCGGCTGGAGCTCGCCATCGCCGAGGTGCAGGACGAAATCGGCGTCGACATCAACTGGCGGCCGTACCGGCTCAACCCGGATTATCCCAAGGAGGGAGTCGACCAGAAGAAGGCGCTGGCAGAGAAGCTCGGCGGCGAGGAGCGCGTGGCGCAGGCCCACAAGATGCTCACCGATTTGGGCCGCGAGGTCGGGATCGCCTTCGATTTCGAGGCGATCAAGATCGGCCCGAACACGCTCGATGCGCATCGGCTGATTCACTGGGCGATGATCGAAGGCCGCGAGAAGCAGGACAAGGCCGTTGCCGCGCTGTTCAAGGCGAATTTCGAGGAGGGCCGCAATGTCGGCGACCATGCGGTGCTGCTCGATATCGCCGAAAAGGCCGGCCTCGACCGCTCGGTCATAGCCTCGCTGCTTGCCTCCGATGCCGATCGCGATCTGATCGTCGCCGAGATCAAGGCCGCACAGGAGATGGGCGTCAACGGCGTGCCGTTCTTCATCTTCGATCAGCAATATGCTGTCAGCGGCGCGCAGACGCCGGATGTGCTGACGAATGCGCTGCGCGACATCGCCAAGGCGAAGGCCGAGGCGCGATCGGGGCTCAACTGAGGCTGCAGCCATGTGCCAATCTATTGAGCATGGCGTAGTGTTCTAGAACGGCTTGCTCCGCCTCAGCCAATTCGATTGTAACTCCCATCGATTCCAGAAACTGCGTCAATCTCCACCAATCGACTTTGGCGCAATTTCCAAATTCATCATGCATCTCCACGACCAGGTGTGGAGCAGGCAGCTCCCTAACAAATCTTAAGCCCAAACCATGTTTAACAAAATTCCACCGCCGACCATCAACGACAATAGCTCCAGATCGAGGAAAATTTAAAAGGAGCGTAAAGTCGTTCGCTTGTGGGTAGTCTTGAGCGAATGCCGAAAACAATTGGTGCTGAAGGTTCAAGATTTCGTGAATTTTCGATGAGTAAATAGACAAATTCCACCTCCCGAAGCGAGTATTGTGGCAGTTGTTTAATATCTCTTCAGTTTTACTTGGCGTTACCGGCGCTGGTGAAAGTGTTGATGAGCGTTGACATCACCCAGCACAGGAACGCAGCGCACCTCGGTCTTCACCGAATTGGCGATGAAACATTCCTCATGGGCGCGATGATGCAGGGCTTCGAGTTCGCTCAGCGAGGGCTGCTTGTCGCCGGAGAAGACGACATGCGGGCGGAGCGTCACGACCGTCATGGCGAGACGGCCTTCGGCATTCTTCTCCATGATGCCCTCGGCGGCATCGGTGTAGCCGTCGACGCAGAAGCGCTGTTTTGCGGCAATCGACAGGAACCAGAGCATGTGGCAGCTGGAGAGAGAGGCGACGAACGCCTCCTCCGGATCGACGGCGTCCTCGGCCGAATAAGGCAGGGGAACGACGTGGGCCGACGAGGAGGCGCGCAGCTCGATACCGCCGTCGAACGTCCAGCGATGGGCGCGGCTGTAGCGATTGTCGGTGAAGGTCTCGCCGTTTCGCTCCCAGGCGATCGTCGCGCCGTATGTCGCCATCTCAATCTCCCTTTGTTTATTTCGCCATCTCGGCCAGCTGCGTCATGATCACGGCAGCGCCCTGCAGGCGTTTTTCCGGGGTCGGCAGGTCGCGGGTCAGGAACAGGCTGTGGTCGGGGCGGATCTTCGCCATCGCGCCCTGCTTGCCGATATAGCCGACGAGGTTGGCCGGATTAGGGAATTCCTTGTTGCGGAACTGCACGACGACGCCCTTCGGGCCGGCATCCAGCTTTTCGACATTGGCGGTGCGGCAGAGCGACTTGATGTAGACGATCTTCAAGAGATGCTGGACTTCGATCGGCATCGGCCCGAAACGGTCGATCATCTCGGCGCCGAATCCGTCGATCTCCTTGAGTTCGGTGATTTCGCCGAGACGGCGGTAAAGCGCCATGCGCAAATGCAGGTCGGGCACATAGCCCTCCGGGATCATCACCGTCGTTCCGACGGAGATCTGCGGCGACCAGCCGGTGTCGTGGATCTCGTCGACGCCCTTGACCTCGGCGACCGCCTCTTCGAGCATCTGCTGGTAGAGCTCGAAGCCGACCTCCTTGATGTGGCCGGACTGCTCCTCGCCGAGCAGGTTGCCGGCGCCGCGAATATCGAGGTCGTGGCTGGCCAGCTGGAAGCCAGCACCGAGTGTGTCCAGCGACTGCAGCACCTTCAGCCGGCGGTCGGCGGTTGCCGTCAGCACCTTATTCACAGGCAGTGTGAAGAGCGCGAAAGCGCGCACCTTCGAGCGGCCGACGCGGCCGCGCAGCTGATAGAGCTGGGCAAGGCCGAACATATCGGCGCGGTGGACGATCAGCGTGTTGGCTGTCGGCACATCGAGGCCGGATTCGACGATGGTTGTGGACAACAGCACGTCGTAGCGGCCTTCATAGAAGGCGTTCATGATGTCTTCGAGTTCGCCGGCCGGCATCTGGCCGTGGGCGACGGCGACCTTCAGCTCCGGCACGTCGGACTGCAGGAAGGCATTGATATCGGCAAGATCGGCAAGCCGCGGGCAGACATAGAAGCTCTGACCGCCGCGATAATGCTCGCGCATCAGCGTCTCACGGATGACCAGGCTGTCGAAGGGCGAGATGAAGGTGCGCACCGCCATGCGGTCGACCGGCGGCGTGGTAATCAGCGACAGTTCGCGCACGCCGGTCATCGCAAGCTGCAGCGTGCGCGGGATCGGCGTCGCCGACAGCGTCAGCACATGCACGTCGCTCTTCAGCTCCTTCAGCCGCTCCTTGTGCTTGACGCCGAAATGCTGCTCCTCATCGATGACGAGCAGGCCGAGATTGGCAAATTTGATGCCGGCGCCGAGCAGCGCATGCGTACCGACGACGATATCGGTCTTGCCTTCGGCGACTTCCTTCTTGGTCAGCGCCAGCTCCTTGGCCCCAACCAGGCGTGAGGCCTGCTGGATGCGCACCGGCAGGCCGCGGAACCGCTCGGAAAAGGTCTTGAAATGCTGGCGGGAGAGCAATGTCGTCGGCACGACGATGGCAACCTGGACGCCATTCATCGCGGCAACGAAGGCGGCGCGCAAGGCCACTTCCGTCTTGCCGAAGCCGACGTCGCCGCAGACGAGACGGTCCATCGGCCGGCCGGCGCCGAGATCGGAACGCACCGCATCGATGGCGTTGTCCTGGTCCTCGGTCTCATCATAGGGGAAGCGTGCGGCAAATTCGTCGTATAGGCCGTCCGGCGTCGTCAGCATCGGCGCGTGGCGCGTCAGCCGCTCGGCGGCGATGCGGATCAGCGCATCGGCCATGTCGAGCAGGCGCTTCTTCAGCTTGGCCTTACGCATCTGCCAGGCGCCGCCGCCGAGCTTGTCGAGCTGCGCCTCGGTGCCCTCGCCGCCGTAGCGGGAGAGAAGATCGATGTTTTCGACCGGCAGGAAGAGCTTGGCCTCGTCGGCATATTGCAGTTCGAGGCAGGCATGCGGCGCGCCCGCGGCCTCGATGGTCTTCAGCCCGATGAAGCGGCCGATGCCGTGTTCGGCGTGGACGACGATCGAGCCCTCGTCGAGGCCGGCGACCTCGGCGATGAAATCGGCGGCGCGCTTGCGGCGCTTGGAGCGGCGCACCATGCGGTCGCCGAGAATATCCTGCTCGCCGATGACGACGAGATCGCCCGCCTCGAAACCGGATTCGAGATTGAGTACCGCGGCGGCGGCCTCGCCCTTCGCCAGCGAACCGAGATCCTTCAGCGCCTCGATCGGCTTGACCTTTTCCAGGCCGTGTTCGTTCAGCACCTGCAGCAGGCGCTCCAGCGAGCCTTCGGTCCAGGCGGTGACCAGCACTTTCGCGCCGGCAGCGCGGCGGTCGGCGATATGTTTGACGACGACGTCGAAAATGTTGATGCGCTCGGCATCGCCGCCGCCCTCGGCATTCGAGCGGGCCCAGCGCTGGCCTTGGCGGGCCTCGATATTGACGACGCGGCGCGCCTCGCCTTCGATTTCGTTGAAGGGGCTGATGCGGATCGCACCGAGCGCGTCGAGGGTTTTGGCGAAAAGCTTGCTGTCGAGATAGAGCTGGCCCGGCGTCACCGGCTTGTAAGGCGTGCCCTGCGCCATCTGGCCCTTGGCCGGCTGACCGGAATTCAGGCGGGCGTCGTAATAATCGAGAACCAGCTTGGAACGCTCCTCGGCCGCCTCACGCACCGTGTTGTCGGTGACGATACGGAAGCCGCTGAGATAATCGAAGATGGTATCGAGCTTCTCGTAAAAGAGCGGCAGCCAGTGCTCCATGCCCGGATAACGGCGACCTTCGGAGACGGCGAGATAGAGCGCGTCATCACGCGTCGTCGCGCCGAAGGCCGAGAGATAATTCTTGCGGAAGCGGCTGATCGTGTCCGGCGTCAGCGTCACCTCGCTCATCGGATTGAGATCGAGGGAGCGCACCTGGCCGGTGGTGCGCTGGCTGGCTGGATCGAAGCTGCGGATCGATTCCAGCGTGTCGCCGAAGAAGTCGAGGCGGACCGGCTCTTCAGAACCCGGCACGAAAACGTCGAGAATGCCGCCGCGCACGGCATATTCGCCGACTTCGCGAACGGTTGCGACGCGGTCGAAGCCGTTGCGCTCCAGGCGCCCGGCAAGATCGTCCATCCGCAGCTGGTTGCCGGGACGGGCCGAAAAGCTCAGGCTTTCGATGACATCCTGCGGCGCCACCTTCTGCAGCATGGCATTGGCGGTGACGAGCACGATCGCCGCATGCGGTTTCTTCCGATGGGCGATGAGTCCGCCGAGTGCGGCAAGCCGGCGGGCCGAGGTATCGGCGCTCGGCGAAACGCGGTCATAGGGCAGGCAGTCCCAGGCCGGCAGGGTGAGAACCGGAATATCGGGAGCGACGAAGCCCAGCATCTGCTCGAGATCGGCCATGCGGTGCCCGTCTGATATGACATAGGCGACCGGCTCGCCCGCGCGGGCGAGCTCGGCCAGCAGCAGCGGTTCGAGGCCGACAGGCACATTGCCGATCGTCAGCGGCTCGGCAATGGCCGCAAGCTTCTTCGCATCGAAACCAGGGATCATTCCGGCGTCCTGAGGGGCTTATCGAAATCGGGGGTATAGGCGGCAAGGCGGGCAAACATCGGCGTCTGGAAACGCTCCGGCACCGGCCATGTTCCCATGATCCAGCGAACAAGATCATTGTCTTCTTCGGCCATGATCGTCTCGAACTCGTCGAGCTCTGTTTCCGAAAGCGTCGCGATCTCGGCTTCGGCGAACTGGCCGAAGACCAGATCCATCTCGCGGATGCCGCGATGCCAGCAACGGAATAGGATCCGGCGGCGGCGCGGGTCGAGACCGGCACTCGTGAGCGTGACACCTGTCATGGCATTACCTTCCTGTTGATGCGCCTCT
Source organism: Rhizobium sp. BK619 (assembly GCF_014195245.1). Lineage (NCBI taxonomy): Bacteria > Pseudomonadati > Pseudomonadota > Alphaproteobacteria > Hyphomicrobiales > Rhizobiaceae > Rhizobium > Rhizobium sp. BK619. The sequence continues at coordinate 69,749 of NZ_JACIBH010000004.1, forward strand.
ATAGACCCTGGAAAGCGGCTTGTCAGCCTTGCCAAGGCCGCATTGTTCATCGCATTTTGGCCGCATGCGCCCCGCCATTCTCGATCCTCTGTTTTCTCCCATTTCGGGCCTTCCGGGCGTCGGCCCGAAGATCGCCGAACTGCTGGTCAAGCTGCTCGGCCGCGAGACACCGGAGGATTGCCGGGTCATCGATCTCATCTTCCACGCGCCCTTTTCGCTGATCGACCGGCGCAACCAGCCGGGGATCGCCCGCGCGCCGCAGGGTGCGATCGTGACGATCACCGCCCGCGTCGACCGGCACCAGGTGCCGCCGCGCGGCAAGAGCAATGTCCCCTACCGCGTCTTCCTGCATGACGAGACCGGCGAACTCACACTGGTCTTTTTCCGCGGCCAGGCCGCCTGGCTGGAAAAACAGCTGCCCATCGACGCTGAGGTGACGGTCAGCGGCAAGGTCGACTGGTTCAACGGCCGCGCCTCCATGGTGCATCCCGACTATATCGTCAGGGCCGATGAAGCGGAGAACCTGCCGCTCGTCGAGCCGATCTACCCGCTAACGGCGGGGCTTTCACCGAAGACCTTGCGCAAGATCATCGAAGCCGCCCTGCCGCGGTTTCCCGAGCTGCCGGAATGGATCGACACGGCGCTGGCACAGAAGCAGGGCCTACCAACAATCCGCGACAGCTTCGACATGCTGCACGAGCCGCGCGACCCGGCCGATATCGACCCGCAGGCTCCTGCCCGGCGGCGGCTTGCCTATGACGAATTTCTCGCCGGCCAGCTGTCGCTGAGCCTGGTCCGCCAGAGGCTGCGCAAGGTGGCGGGCCAGCCGGTGCAGGCGACGGGCGAAGTCAGCGCCAAAATCCTGAAATCCCTGCCCTTCTCGCTCACATCGAGCCAGAACGAGGCGATCGCCGAGGTTTTGAAGGACATGGCCGGCACCGAGCGCATGCTGCGCCTGCTGCAGGGCGATGTCGGTTCCGGCAAGACGCTGGTGGCGCTGATGGCGATGGCAGCGGTGATCGAAAGCGGCGGCCAGGCCGTGCTGATGGCACCGACCGAAATCCTGGCGCGCCAGCACCACGCGACGATCTCGAAATTCGCCGCCTCCGCCGGCCTTGGCATCGAGATCCTGACCGGGCGCACCAAGGGGCGCGAGCGGGAGGAGATCCTCGAGCGCATCGCGTCGGGCGCCGCACAGATCATCATCGGCACGCATGCCCTGTTCCAGGACAGCGTCGCTTACGCCAAGCTGATGTTGGCCGTCGTTGACGAGCAGCACCGTTTCGGTGTGCATCAGCGCCTGAGATTGACTGCCAAGGGCATCTCGCCGCACATGCTGGTGATGACGGCGACGCCGATCCCGCGCACGCTGGTGCTTGCCGCTTTCGGCGACATGGACGTTTCCAAGCTCACGGAAAAACCGGCCGGCCGTAAGCCGATCCAGACGATCACCGTGCCGATGGAACGAACGGGCGAAATCGTCGGGCGGCTGCAAAGCGCGCTTACCGAGGGCAAGAAGGCCTACTGGATCTGCCCGCTGGTCGAAGAATCCGAAGAACTCGACCTGATGTCGGCCGAGGAGCGGCACGCCACACTTGTTGCCGCGCTCGGCCCCGATATCGGCCTCATCCACGGCCGCATGAGCGGGCCGGAGAAGGATGCGGCGATGATAGCGTTCAAGAACGGCGAGACCCGCCTCCTCGTCGCCACCACTGTCGTTGAGGTCGGCGTCGACGTGCCGGATGCGACGATCATGGTGATCGAACATGCCGAACGCTTCGGCCTGGCGCAATTGCACCAGCTGCGCGGCCGCGTCGGGCGCGGTGACGAGGCCTCGACCTGCATCCTGCTCTACAAGGGGCCGCTCGGCGAAACCGGCCATGCCAGGCTTTCGATCATGCGCGAGACCGAAGATGGCTTCCGCATCGCCGAGGAAGATTTGAAACTGCGCGGTGAAGGCGAGCTGCTCGGCACGCGCCAGTCCGGCACGCCGGGCTTCCGTATTGCCAGCCTCGAGGCGCATGCCGACCTCCTGGAAATCGCCCGCAAGGATGCCGCCTATCTGATCGAGCGCGATCCGGAGCTGACTGGCGAGAGAGGGACGGCGATCCGCACCCTGCTCTATCTCTTCCGTCGCGACGAGGCGATCCGGTTCTTAAGAGCTGGATAAAGCCCGCCGCGGCGCGCTTTGGGCGACATGCATCAATCTGCCTTGGAAACCGCCACCGGCTTCGGCCGCGGCAGATGCTTCTGCTTCGGTTCGGGCGGCTTGTGCTCGGGGGCGACGAGGCCGCCCGAGATCAGGAACTTGGCGGCGTCTTCCGGGCTCATGTCGAGCAGGACGATCTTTTCGCGGGGGACGAAGACCAGGAAGCCGGCCGTCGGCACCGGTGTCGGCGGCAGGAAGACGGCGACCATATCCTGGCCCATGTCGTTGAACTTCGTCGCGATCTCGCCCTTGGCGTCGGTGGCGATGAAGACCAGCGCCCAGAGGCCGGGACTGGGATATTCGATGAGGCCGACTTTCTTGAAGGAGTTCGCCTGTTCCTTCAGCACCGTTTCGAAAATCTGCTTCACGCTTCTGTAGACGGTGCGCACCAGCGGCATGCGCTGAACGATCGATTCGCCGAAACGGACGATGCTCTGTCCGATCAGGTTCTTGCCGAGGAAGCCGACGACGGTGATCAGCACGACGGCGGTCAGCAGGCCGAAACCGGGAATGGCGAAATTGAGGTAGCTTTCCGGGTTCCAGCGCGCCGGAATATAAGGCCTGACCCAGCTGTCCGACCAGTGGATGAAGGTCCAGGTCAGCCAGATGGTAATGGCGATCGGCGCGCAGATGATCAGGCCTGCGAGAAAATTATTCCTCAGCCGGGTCGCGACCGGCATTCTGGGGGTGTTGTCGGTCATCTTTCCTGATGAGCTCCATCTCGGTCCTGGACAGGCCGGAACGCCGGCCCTTCCCCCTTGTCCGCCGACCAAAATTGCCAGAATTCGGGGCGTCGCACAATATGTTTCGGCGCGAAGATCAGGTCGTTGCGGGCTTATTCCACGGTCACGGATTTCGCCAGATTGCGCGGCTGATCGACATCCGTGCCCATGAAGACGGCGGTGTGATAGGCGAGCAGCTGGATGGGCAGCGAAAAGATCATCGGCGCGATGATTTCGTCGACGACAGGCAGGGTGATCGTGGCCATAGTCGGCAGTTTCGAGGCGGCAGCGCCGGCCTCATCGGTGATGAAAATGATGCGGCCGCCGCGGGCTGCGACCTCCTGCATGTTCGAGACGGTCTTTTCGAAGAAGCGGTCGAAGGGGGCGATGACGATCACCGGCATGTTCTCGTCGATCAGCGCGATCGGCCCGTGCTTCAGTTCGCCGGCGGCATAGCCTTCGGCGTGGATATAGGAAATTTCCTTGAGCTTCAGCGCGCCTTCCATGGCGAGCGGGAAGCTGGTGCCGCGGCCGAGATAAAGCACGTCCTTGCATTTCGACAGCTCGCGCGACAGGCTTTCCATCTGCGGCTGGATGAGGTTCAGCACCCGGCTCATGATGCGCGGCATTTCGGCGAGGTGACGCACAAGCGCCCTCTCCTCCTCGGCGCTCACCATGCCGCGCGCCTTGCCGGCGCCGATCGCCAGCGATGCCAGCACGGCCAACTGGCAGGTGAAGGCCTTGGTCGAGGCGACGCCGATTTCGGGGCCGGCCATGATCGGGAAGACGGCGTCGGATTCGCGGGCGATCGTCGATTCGCGGACATTGACGACGGCGCCGATCTTCAGCCCGTTGTCGCGGCAATAGCGCAGCGATGCCAGCGTGTCGGCGGTCTCGCCGGACTGGGAGATGAACAGCGCTGCCTGCGAGGGCGACAGCGGCATTTCGCGATAGCGGAATTCGGAGGCGACGTCGATCTCGACCGGCAGGCGGGCATAACGCTCGAACCAGTATTTGCCGACGAGGCCGGCGAGATAGGCGGTGCCGCAAGCCGAGATCGCCAGGCCGGTCGCCGCCTTGAAGTCGATCGCAGCGGCGTTGGCGCCGATCGTGTTTTCGGCAAAATCGACGTAATGGCTGAGGGCGTGGGAGATCACCTCCGGCTGCTCGTAGATTTCCTTCTCCATGAAATGGCGGTGGTTGCCCTTGTCGACGACATAGGCGGTCGCCTGCGAGATCTGGCGGGCGCGCCTGACCGGCTTGCCGGCGAAATCGATGACGGCCAGGCTGTCGCGGGTGATGACGGCGCAGTCGCCGTCGACCAGGTAGGTGATCTCGTTGGTGAAGGGCGAAAGCGCGATTGCATCCGAACCGAGGAACATCTCGCCACGGCCGTAACCGACGGCCAGCGGCGGGCCGGAACGGGCGGCCATGATCGTGCCGGGATCGGCCTTGAGCATGACGGCGAGCGCATAGGCGCCGGTCAGCCGGTTCAGCATCTGCAGCATGGCGGCGCGCGGCTCCAGGCCCTCGCGCAGGTATTTCGCCATCAGCTGGGCCACGACCTCGGTATCGGTCTGGGTTTCGAAGACCGAGCCCTCCGCGGTCAGTTCGTCGCGCAGCTCGGAGAAATTCTCGATGATGCCGTTATGGACGACGGCGACACCTTCGACGAAATGCGGATGGGCATTGGTCTCATTGGGAACACCGTGCGTCGCCCAGCGCGTATGGGCAATGCCGACAGTGCCGGGCAGCGGCTCGGCGTCGAGGCGCTTTTCCAGATTGAACAGCTTGCCTTCGGCGCGGCGGCGATCCATCACCCCCTCATGGATGGTGGCGACACCGGCAGAATCATAACCGCGATATTCGAGACGCTTCAGCGCATCGACCAGGCGCCCGGCAACAGGCTGAGTTCCGACGATCCCGACAATTCCGCACATGCAATATCCCCACTCGAGCATTTCCGCAGAAATGCTCTTCTGTTTTCTTCGCCCAAATAACGAGGCTAGTCCTAGCGATTCCCGCTTAGTTATCAATCACCTCGGCGGTCACTTTCAATTTCCGCCGGTTACGCAAAGCTGCCTCAGGCCTTAGCCTTCTTCGCGGCCTTGATGGCGAGCGCGCGCTCGCGCAGCAGCGATGCACGGCCGGGCTTGATCTCCTGCCGGGCACGGCCGAGCGCCAGCGCATCGGCCGGCACGTCGACGGTGATGACGCTGCCGGAGGCGATATAGGCGCCGTCGCCGATCGTCACCGGGGCGACCAGCGAGGAGTTGGAACCGATGAAGGCGTTTTCGCCGATCACCGTCTCGCTCTTGTTGACGCCGTCATAATTGCAGGTGATCGTGCCCGCGCCGATATTGCTGCCGGCGCCGATGACGGCATCGCCGATATAGGTGAGATGGTTGACCTTGGCGCCCTCGCCGATCCGGCCGTTCTTGACCTCACAGAAATTGCCGACCTTCGAACCATTGCCGAGATCCGCACCCGGCCGCAGCCGCGCGAAGGGTCCGACGGTCGCGCCGTGGCTGACATGGGCGCCTTCGATATGCGAGAAGGCGTGAATGACGGCGCCGCTGTCGATCACCGCGCCCGGACCGAAAACGACGTTCGGCTCGATCAGCGCATCCTGGCCGATGACCGTGTCGTAGGACAGAAAGACCGTTTCCGGCGCGATCATGGTGACGCCTGAAAGCATCAGCTGGTGGCGGCGGCGCTCCTGCCAGAAGCGCTCGATGACGGCAAGTTCGGCCCGGGTGTTGCAGCCGGTCATCTCGATTTCAGGCGCATCGACGGCGGTGACGCGGCCGCCGAGCGAGCGGGCGATCTCGACGAGATCGGTCAGATAGAATTCGCCCTTGGCATTGGCGTTGCCGATGCGCGAGAGCAGGTCGAGCGCCTTGCGGCCGTTGATCGCCATCAGCCCGCTGTTGCACCAGGTGACCGTGCGCTCGGCATCGGTCGCGTCCTTTTCCTCGCGGATGGCGATGAGTTCGCCGTCCTTGACGAGCAGGCGGCCGTAACCGGTCGGGCGATCGGTGTGGAAGCCGATGACGACGATATCGCTGCCATCGGCAAGTCCCTGGCGAGCAGCCTTCAGCGGCCCATCGGTCTGCAGCGGCACGTCGCCATAGGTGACAAGAATATCGTCATAACCCTTGGCGATCGCCTCGCGCGCCGCCAATACCGCATGGCCGGTGCCGAGGCGCTCTTTCTGCAGGCAGGCTTCAATGCCGACGCCGGCGATGCTTGCTGCCTTTGCCACCTCCTCGGCATCGCGGCCGACGACGAGTGCGACGGAGGAGATGCCGGCGGAAGCGACCGCCTCGACCACATGGGCGATCATCGGCCGGCCGGCGACCGGATGCAGCACCTTCGATTTCGAGGATTTCATCCGCGTGCTGTCACCGGCGGCAAGGATGACGGCAAGACAAGTACGTTCCATGATCTGCTCCGCGAATCCGCGCCATGAGGCGGCTTTGTTGCCTCATACTGCATAACTCGTGAAATCGGAATCGATTTTCGGAAAGCACTCGGCGCAGATTGAAAGCCTTGCAGCGTGCTTTGCGCGCCCGAAAAGATGCATGGCGCCGCAGTCGGCAATGCCTTTACTGATGTGAAATTTCGGTCGAAATCGGCACTATGACGGTCTCGGAACCACGGGCGACGAAGGCCTCGTGCACATGATGGCGGCCATCCAGAATGACGAGCTCCATGGCGCGGCGCGCAGCAAGGCTGTCGCCGGAAACGATCGCGTCGACGATGCGCATGTGGGTGTCGGCGATATTGGCAAAGCCGTTTTCGGATGGCGGCGTGCTCATGCGGAACATGCCGACGAGGGCCGCTTCGATGAGGCTGCCCAAGGTGCGCATGAAGGGATTGTGGGAAGCTTCGGCGAGCGCCAGGTGAAAGTTAAGGTCGGCGAGCGCGAGGCTGTCGGCAGTATGGCCGCTCGCCGCCATCTCGAGCGCCAGTGCGCGCAGCGTCTCGATATCCTCGGCATTCGCCCGTTCGGCGACGAGGCCTGCGGCGAAGGGTTCGATGGCGAGACGAATATCGTAAAGCTGCAACAGGAACTCTTCCGTCACACCATTGTCGAAATGCCAGGCGATGATCTCGCTGTCGAACATGTTCCAGAGGTTCTTTTCGGTCACACGCGTGCCGACCCGCGCCTTGGCGACGACCATGCCCTTGGCGGCAAGCGTCTTCATCGTCTCACGCAAGACGGTACGGGACACCTTGAAGCGCTGCGCCAGTTCGGTGTCGCCCGGCAGGATCGTGCCGACGGGATAGGTGCCGGCGACGATTTCCTTGCCGAGTTCGTCGACCACCTGTGCGTGGCTCGTCCGGGTTCTGCGCCCCGTCTTGCGGGTCTCGTCCAATTTGTTGCGCAAGCGATCCCTCTCCCCTCAGGCGTACCTCTTGTTCAGACTGGAAACGAACAGGATGGCTTTCTGCATCAGGATGAATGCAAACAGCAAAAGCCCAATCAGGATCTTGGTCCACCAGCTCGACAGCGTGCCGTCGAAGGTGATGTAGGTCTGAATGAGCCCCTGGATCAGGATACCGATCAAGGTTCCCGCCACGAATCCCGCTCCTCCGGTCAGCAGTGTCCCCCCAATGACAACCGCCGCGATGGCATCGAGTTCGACACCGACTGCTGCAAGAGAATATCCGGCAGAGGTGTACAGCGAAAAAACGATCCCGGAAAGGCCTGCCAGAAAGCCCGACAGCGCATAAATCTGGATTGTCGTGCGTCCCACAGGCACGCCCATCAGCCGCGCCGTCTGCGGGCCGCCGCCGAGCGCATAGACATTGGTGCCGAAGCGGGTCCGCTGGGCGATGAAGATGCCGACGGCAAAGACCAGAAGCATGATGGCGCCGATCAGCGTCAGCCGGCCGCCGCCAGGCAGCCGCCAATAGAGGCTGGTCAGCGTCGAATAATATTCGTGGTCGATCGGAATGCTGTCGATCGAGAGCACGAAGGCCATGCCGCGCGCCAGGAACATGCCGGCAAGCGTGACGATGAAGGCCGGCATTTCGAGATAATGGATGATTGCACCCATGACGGCGCCGAAGGCAGTGGTGATGACGAGCACCAATGCGAAGGCGAGCAGCGGATGGATCGAGGTTTTCTGCAGGATCACCGCCAGGAAGACGCCGGTGAAAGCGATGATCGATCCGATCGACAGATCGATGCCGCCGGAGATGATGACGAAGGTCATGCCGACGGCGGCGATGCCGAGAAAGGCGTTGTCCGTCAGAAGATTGCCGATGACGCGGGTCGACAGCATGTTTGGATATTGCAGCGTGCAGCCGGCATAGGCGAGCACGAAGATGACGATGGTCGCCAGCAGCGGCAGGTATTTGGAGTTCATTTCGGCTGCTCCCTTCCGCCCTGCCGGCGGCTGGCGAAGATGGCGAGCGATTGCACCGCCGGCGACTGGATGACGAGGATGACGATAATGATGACCGCCTTGATGATCAGGTTGAATTCAGGCGGGAAGCCGGAAGACAGGATGCCGGTATTGACAGCCTGGATGATCATCGCGCCGATCAGCGATCCGAGAATGCTGAAGCGGCCGCCGAGCAGCGAATTGCCGCCGACGACGACAGCGAGGATGGCATCGAGTTCCAGCCAGAGGCCGGCATTGTTGGCGTCGGCACCCTTGATGTCGGCGGCGACGATGATGCCGGCGATCGAGGCGCAGAGCCCGCTCAGCATATAGACGGCCATCAGCAGCACCGGCGTCTGAATGCCGGAGAGCGTGCTGGCACGACGATTGATGCCGACGGCCTCGATCAGCATGCCGAGCGCCGTGCGGCGCACAAGCAGGATGACGAGCAGGCCGACGAGCAGCCAGATGACGACAGGCATTGGCAGGAGGGCCATGGAGCCGCTGCCGAAGAAGGTCAGCCCGTCATCGTTGAAGGTGAGGATGGCGCCTTCGGTGATGAGCTGGGCGATGCCGCGGCCGGCGACCATCAGCACCAGCGTGGCGATGATCGGCTGGATATTGAGGACCGCCACCAGGAAACCGTTCCAGACGCCGCAGGCAATGCCGATCGCCAGCGTCAAGACAATGGTGTAGGCCACTGAATTTCCTGAGACAATCGACGAGGCGGCGACGGCGCCGCAGATGGCGATAACCGCCCCGACGGAGAGGTCGATGCCCTTGGTGGCAATCACCAACGTCATGCCGATCGCCAGCAACGCCACCGGCGCGCCGCGATTGAGCACGTCGATCAGGCTGCCATAGAGCCGGTCGTTCTGAACAACGACATTAAAAAACTGCGGCGACGTCATGAAATTCAACAAAAGAATAACAGCGAGCGCGATCAATTGCGGCGCCAGGCGAAAAGCCAGCGCGTTCAGCGAGGACCTCATGCATCCTCCATCTTGTGTTCGGCGGCAGCGATGGTATCGACGATGCCGGCGGCGGTGATGCGTTCCCCGGTCAACTCGGCGATATGCTGCCTGTCGCGAAGGACGATGACGCGTGAACTATAGGCGACAAGCTCTTCAAGTTCCGAGGAAATTACGATCAACGACATGCCTTCGGCGCAGAGCTGTTCGATAAGCCGGATGATCTCGGCATGGGCGCCGACATCGATGCCGCGGGTCGGCTCGTCGAGGATCAGAAACTTCGGATTGGTCGCCAGCCAACGGGCGAGGATCGCCTTCTGCTGGTTGCCGCCGGAAAGCAGCCGGATCGGCTTCTCGCGGTCGGTGGTGCGGATATCGAGCGCCTTGATGTAGCGATCGGCAAGCGCATTCTGCTCGGCGCGCGACAGCGGCCGGGTCCAGCCGCGGCGGGCCTGCAGCGCAAGCGCGATGTTCTCCCGGATCGACAGATCGCCGACGATGCCGTCGGTCTTGCGGTCCTCTGGGCAGAAGCCGAAGCCTTTTTCGATTGCGGCGCGCGGGCTCGAAAGCGTGACCGGCTGGCCGTCGATCGTGGCGCTGCCGCTATCGGCATGTTCGACACCGAAGAGCAGTTCGGCGGTTTCGGTGCGGCCCGAGCCGAGCAGCCCGGCAATGCCGACTACCTCGCCGGCGCGCACATCGAGATCGAACGGCTTGACCTTGCCGCGCTTGCCGTAGCCTGCGAAACGATAGCGGACCTCGCCGGCCGCAAGGCTGCGTTCCCTGACCGTCTCCTCGACATGCGCCAATTCGCGGCCGAGCATCATGGCGATCAGGCCCTGGCGCGGCAGATCGGCGACGTCGCGTGTGCCGACGAGCTTGCCGTTGCGCAGCACGGTGATGCGGTCGCTGATCGCATAGACCTGCTCGAGAAAATGGGTGATGAAGACGATGCCCAGACCGCGCTTCTTCAGGTCCTCGATGATGCGAAAGAGCAGCGCCACTTCCTGATTGTCGAGGCTTGCCGTGGGCTCGTCCAATATCAGCACCTTGCCGGAAAGATCGACGGCACGGGCAATGGCCACCACCTGCTGGACGGCGACGGAGAAGCGGCCAAGCTCGGCGGTAACGTCGATATCGATGCCGTAGCCGGCCAGCAATTCACGCGCCTTGCGGTTCATCGCGCGCACGTCGGTCATGCCGAAACGCCTTGGCTGGCGTCCAAGAAAGAGGTTTTCAGCGACGCTCAGATTGGCCAGCAGGTTGACCTCCTGGTAGACCGTGCCGATGCCGAGCTTCTGGGCGGCGAGCGTATTGGCCGGATTGATTTCCTGGCCGTCGAGCGTCAGGCTGCCCTCGTCACGATGATAGGCGCCGGTGATGCATTTGATCAGTGTCGATTTGCCGGCACCGTTTTCGCCCAGCAGCGCGTGCACCTCGCCCTTGCGCAGCGTGAAATCGACCTTGTCCAACGCCACTGCGCCGGGAAAGAATTTCGATATTCCGGAAGCCGCGAGAACGTTCTCGAAATCGTGAATCATAAGGGTCTGTTTTCCTGATATTGACGGCAAAAGCCGCGCCGCGGCCGGACATGACGTCCCAAGGCGGCAAGGCAGTTCCGCACCGGTCCATGATGGGCCGGTGCGGTTCTACAGCGCTTGAATGCTGCATCATTCTCCCCTCAATCGAACCCGATTCCGGGATTATGCAGCGGCGTCAAATCAGATCAGTAGCCCTGACCCTTCTTCTCTTCGTAGACCTTCATCGGCTCGTCGGCAGGCGTGTAGAGCTTGGATTCGGTCTGGATCCACTTCGGCGGAGCCTTCTTGTCCTTCAGGTAGGCGTCGAGCGCATCGAAGGCCGGACCTGCCATATTAGGCGTCAGCTCGACCGTGGCATTGGACTCGCCTTCGGACATAGCCTTGAAGATATCCGGAACGGCGTCGATCGAGACGACGAGGATATCCTTGCCGGGCTTCAGGCCGGCTTCCTTGATCGCCTGGATGGCGCCGACGGCCATATCGTCATTATGGGCGTAGAGAGCGCAGATATCCTTGCCGCCATTCTCGGCCTTCAGGAAGCTTTCCATGACTTCCTTGCCCTTGGTGCGGGTGAAGTCACCGGTCTGGCTGCGAACGATCTTGAGGTTGTCGTGGCCGGCGAGCGCTTCTTCGAAGCCCTTCTTGCGGGCGATGGCCGGCGACGAGCCGGTCGTGCCCTGCAGCTCGACGACGTTGCACTTCTTGTCGCCGACGGTCTTGACCAGGAAGTCACCGGCGACCTTGCCTTCGTGGACGAGGTCCGAGGTGACAGCCGTCAGGTAGAGATCATCAGGAGCCTTGATGGTGCGGTCGAGAAGGATGACCGGAATTTTGGCTTCCTTGGCTTCCTTCAGAACGTCGTCCCAGCCGGTTTCGACGACCGGAGCAATGAGGATGGCATCGACGCCCTGAGCAATGAAGGAGCGCAGAGCCTTGATCTGATTTTCCTGCTTCTGCTGTGCATCGGCAAACTTCAGATCGATGCCGCGCTTCTTGGCCTGTTCCTTGGTTACAGTCGTTTCAGCCGCGCGCCAGCCCGATTCCGAGCCGATCTGCGAGAAGCCGACGGTCAATCCGGCGGCCGAAGCCGAACCGAACATGCAGGCAGCAAGAATCGTGGCACTCAAAAGTGCAGTCTTCAATTTCATGATTTCCTCCCAAGCCGCGTCTCGCGGCGCAGGGTCAAAAAATCATATAGTATTACTTTTGTAAATCGGAATCTTTGCATGCAGCGCAGCAAAAAAAGAGCGCCCACAGGGGGCGCTCTTCGCAATTGCGAATTGAAGGCGGCTTATTGCGCCGGCAGCTTGTCGTCGACGCCTTCGACATAGAAATTCATGCCGAGCAGCGTGCCGTCATCCGCCTTCTCGCCGGCCTTCAGCCAAGGGGTGCCGTCCTGCTTGTTGATCGGACCGGTGAAGGGATGCACCTCGCCGGACTTGATCTTGGCTTCGGTTTCCTCGGCCATCTTCTTCACGTCGTCAGGCATGTTGGTATAGGGCGCCATCTTCAGGATGCCGTCCTTCAGGCCGTCCCAGCTCTGCTCGGACTTCCAGGTGCCGTCCAGAAGCGCGTGAACGCGCTTGGAGTAGTAGGTGCCCCAGGTATCGACGATCGCCGTCAGCTGCGCCTTGGGGCCTGCTGCGATCATGTCGGACGCCTGACCGAAGGCGTGGATGCCGCGCTCTTCGGCAACCTGCATCGGCGCCGTCGTATCGGTGTGCTGGGTCAGAACGTCGACGCCCTGGTCGACCATCGCCTTGGCGGCATCGGCTTCCTTGCCCGGGTCGAACCAGGTGTTGACCCAGATGACCTTCAGCTTGAAGCTCGGATCGACCGACTTGGCGCCCTGCTCGAAGGAGTTGATGCCCATCACCACTTCCGGGATCGGGAAGGAGGCGATGTAGGCCGCACCGTGATTCTTCGAGGTCTTGGCGGCGATCTGGCCGAGGATGTAGCGGCCTTCATAGAAGCGCGAATTGTAGGTAGCGAGGTTGGGGCCGGATTTGTAGCCGGTGCCGTGCTCGAACTTGACCTTCGGGAACTTGGCGGCAACCTTGACCGTCGCATCCATGAAACCGAAGGACGTCGTGAAGATCAGCTTGCAGCCGGAGCGGGCAAGACGCTCGATGGCGCGCTCGGCATCCGGGCCTTCCGGCACGTTTTCGAGGTAAGGCGTTTCGATCTTGTCGCCGAATTCGGCCTGGACCTGCTGGCGGCCGAGATCATGCGCCTGCGAATAACCGCCATCGGTGTGCGAACCGACATAGACGAAGCAGACCTTCGTCTTGTCGGCAGCCTGAGCGGCCGACGAGATGCCGATCACGGCGGCAGCCGAGGCGGCGAGAGCGAATGCGTATTTCTTCATGGGAACCCCTGTTGGTTTGAAGTTATTGCGGAAACCCGTCTTTATCGTGTTGCCTTATCGCTCTGGCACGAAGGCCTTTCCGAGCGAGGCGGGCGTATTGATCAACGTCGTGCGCCGATTATGAGAAATGATGATGAGAACCACAATAGTCGCGGCATAGGGCAGCATCGAAAGGAACTGCGAGGGAATGCCGAGACCGAAGGCCTGCGCGTGCAGCTGCAGGATGGTGACCGCGCCGAAGAGATAACCGCCGGCAAAGACCCGCCACGGCCGCCAGGAGGCGAAGACCACCAGCGCCAGCGTGATCCAGCCGCGGCCGGCCGACATGTTCTCCGCCCATTGCGGGGTGTAGACGAGCGACAGCTGGGCGCCGGCAAGCCCGGCGCAGGCGCCGCCGAACATCACCGCCAGATAGCGCGTGCGGATAACCTGAATGCCGAGCGCATGGGCCGAGGCGTGACTGTCGCCGATCGCCCTCAGCTTCAGCCCGGCCCGGCTGCGGAACAGGAACCAGCTGACACCGACCACAAGTGCAATCGACAGGTAGAAGATCAGATCCTGCCGGAAGAGAACGTGGCCAATGACCGGAATGTCGGAGAGGACCGGAATGACGATCTCTCCCAGCCGGATGCCGGGCATGCTGACATAGGCTTCGCCGAGCATGCCCGACACGCCGAGGCCGAGAAGGGTAAGCGCCAGTCCCGTCGCCACCTGGTTTGCCACCAGCGTCAGCGTCAGGAAAGCGAAAAGAAGCGAGAAAAGCGCGCCTGCGGCAATGCCGCAGACAATGCCGACATAGGGCGAGCCCGAGATCTGCGCGCCGGCAAAAGCGGCGACCGCGCCCATGATCATCATGCCTTCGACGCCGAGATTGAGAACGCCGGAACGCTCCGTGACGAGTTCACCGAGGGCGGCGATGACGAGCGGCGTCGAGGCGGTGATGACGGTCAGCAGGATGGCTTCGAAGATGCTCATGCCGCCCCACCTCTCAGCCGCGACCAGACGATGCGGATTTTGTAATAGATCAGCGTATCGCAGGAGAGCACGAAGAAGAGCAGCAGGCCCTGGAAGACGCGGGTGACCTTATCGGAGACGCCGAGCGACAGCTGTGCCGCCTCGCCGCCGAGATAGGTCAATGCCAGCACCAGGCCCGATGCAATAATGCCGAGCGGATTGAGGCGTCCCAAAAAGGCGACGATGATGGCGGTGAAGCCGTAGCCCGGCGAGATCGCCGGCTGCAGGTGGCCGATCGAGCCGGAGACCTCGGCTATCCCGGCAAGGCCGGCAAGGGCGCCTGAGAAGAGGAAGCTGAACCAGATCATCTTCTTCGAGGAGAAACCGGCAAAGCGCCCTGCCCGCTCCGACTGGCCGAGCACGACGATCTCGAAGCCTTTCAGCGTATAACGCAGCATGAACCAGACGCCGATCGCCGCGATAATGGCAAAGATGAAGGCCCAATGGGCCCGACCCGACTCTTCCCAGATCGCCGGCAGCACCGCCTCAGGGGCGAAATCGCGCGAGACCGGAAAATTGAAGCCCTTCGGATCGCGCCAGGCGCCGCGGATCAGCCAGTCGAGGAACAGCTGGGCGATATAGACCAGCATCAGCGACGTCAGGATTTCGTTGGTGTTGAAATGCGCCTTCAGCAGCGCCGGAATGGCGGCGAACAGCGCACCGCCGAGCGCTCCGAGGATAAGCATCAGCGGCAGCACGAGCGGCGAATGCCAGTCGTAAAAGACGATGGGCAGATAGGAGCCGGTGATGGCGCCGATGGTGAACTGGCCTTCGGCGCCGATATTCCAGTTGTTCGAGCGATAGCAGACAGCCAGGCCGACGGCGATCAGGATCAGTGGTGCCGCCTTGATCGCCAATTCGTGCAGCGACCAGAGCTCGAGCAGCGGCTCGACGAAGAAGGCGTCCAGCGCCTCCACAGGGTCCTTGCCGAGCATGGCGAACATGATGGCGCCGAACACCAGTGTCAGCACAAGGGCCAGCAGCGGCGAGACGAAGGTATAGAGCTTCGAGACGTCGGGGCGTTTTTCGAGTTCAATGCGCATGGGCTGCCTCTTCAATGCGCATGGGGCGCCTGTGGAGCGCCGCCGCTCTGATGCAGGCCGCCCATCAGCAGGCCGATCTTTTCGCGCGTCAGTTCGCCTGATGGAAACGGGCTGGAAAGGCGTCCCTCGGAGATGACGGCGATATCGGTCGCCACTTCGAAGATCTCGTCGAGATCCTGGCTGATGACGACGACGGCGGAGCCGGCCTTCGCGAGATCGACCAGGGCCTGGCGGATGCGGCTTGCAGCCCCGGCATCGACACCCCAGGTCGGCTGGTTGACGACCAGGACGGCCGGCTGGCGGTCGAGTTCGCGGCCGACGATGAATTTCTGCAGGTTACCGCCGGAGAGCGAGCCTGCGGCCGGGTCGTCACCGCTCTTGCGCACATCCATCGCCTCGGAAATCCGCCGTGCGGCAGATTTTACCGCGCCGTGGCGGATGATGCCGAGCAGGCCGAGAAAGGCCTTGCGGTCCGACTGGCTGCGGGCGAGCACCAGATTGTCCGACAGTTTCATCGCAGAAACGGCGGCATGGCCATGCCGCTCCTCCGGCACGAAACCGGCGCCGAGCAGGCGGCGGGCGGTGATGCCCTCGGTGCCCACAGGCTTCTTGCGGATGACGATCGCCTCGGGCGAAGCGACCGGATATTCGCCGGAGAGCGCATCGAAGAGCTCGCTCTGGCCGTTGCCGGCAACACCGGCAATGGCAAGGATTTCGCCTGCGCGCACGGCCATCGAGACATCGCGCAGCGGCATGGCGAATGGCGTGCGCGCGGGAACCGACAGGTTGGCAACGGCAAGCTGCACCTCGCCCTTGTCCGAGCGCTCGGGATGGGTGACGGTCGCCACCTCGCTGCCGACCATCATCCGAGCGAGCGAGGCAGGCGTTTCCTGCTTCGGATCGCAGGCGCCGGTGACGCGGCCATGGCGCAGCACGGTGGCGCGATCGCAGATGCGCTGCACCTCTTCCAGGCGATGGCTGATATAGAGAACCGAGCGGCCCTCGGCGCGCAGCTTGAACAGCGTTTCGAACAGCCTGTCGGCCTCCTGCGGCGTCAGCACCGAGGTCGGCTCGTCGAGAATGATCAGCTTCGGATTCTGCAGCAGCGCCCGGACGATCTCGATGCGCTGGCGCTCGCCGACGGAGAGATCGGCGACATGGGCATGCGGGTCGAGCGGCAGGCCGTAGGCTTGAGACAGCGCCCTCGCCTCCTCGGCAATCTTGCCGATCGGGATGGCGTCATCAAGCGACAGCGCGATGTTTTCGGCGACCGTCAACGCCTCGAACAGCGAAAAATGCTGGAAGACCATGCCGATGCCGAGCTTGCGGGCTTCGCCCGGCGAGGTGACCGTGACCGGCCTGCCTTCCCAGAGGATTTGCCCGTTTGTCGGCTCCAGAACGCCGAACAGCATCTTCACCAGGGTGGATTTGCCTGCGCCATTTTCGCCGAGAAGCGCGTGAATTTCGCCCGGCGCGATATCGAGATCGATTTCATTGCAGGCGGCAAAGCCACCGAAAAACTTCGTCAGCTTTTGGACGGATAGTAACGCACCGGACTCCGGCACATTCAATGGCGACACGTTCCCCTCATTTCTTCTGCTGATCGGTCCGTTCGGATCTCATGGAATCAGCAGCGTCGTTCCTGTTGTTTTTCTTGTTTCCAGATCTGCGTGAGCCTGCCCAACCTCACGCAACGGATAGGTTTGATTGATATTGATACGCACTTTGTTGCTTTGCACAACATCAAATAGCGCCTTGGCGCTGTCGATCAGCTCCTGGCGGGCGGCGATGTAGGTGAAGAGCGTCGGCCGCGTCGCAAACAGCGAGCCCTTCTGCGCCAGCATCGCCAGGGTAAAGTTCTCGATCGGCCCGGAGGATTGGCCGAAAGAGGCAAAAAGGCCGCGCGGCTTCAGGCAATCGAGCGACTGTGGAAAAGTATCGCGGCCGATCGAATCATAGACGACATCGACGCCCTTGCCGGCGGTGATCTCGCGGACCCGGACGGCGAAGTCTTCGCTCTTGTAGTTGATCACGTGGTCGTAGCCATGGGCGAGTGCCAGCTGGACCTTGTCTTCGGAGCCCGCCGTGCCGATGACGGTGGCGCCGAGCGCCTTTGCCCATTGGCCGGCGATCAGGCCGACGCCGCCGGCGGCGGCATGAAACAAGAGGACCGTCTCGGGGCCGACCTTGAAGGTGCGATTCAGGAGATATTCGGCGGTCATGCCCTTCAGCATCATCGCCGCTGCCGTTTCGAGTTCGATGCTATCCGGCACATGCACCAGATGGCGCGTCTCGATATTGCGCTCGGCGCTATAGGCGCCGTCGGCGCTGGCATAGGCGACACGGTCGCCGATCTTGAAATCCGCAACGCCCGGGCCGACCGCGGTCACGGTGCCGGCTCCCTCCTTGCCGGTGACGAAGGGCAGGTGCGGCGCCTTATAGGTGCCGTTGCGGAAATAGACATCGATGAAATTGAGGCCGACCGCCGCCTGGCGGATCTGCACCTCGCCGGCTGCGGGCGGCGGCAGATCGAGTTCGACATAGTCGAAAACTTCCGGCCCGCCCGTTCTCGAAAATGAAACCGCTTGCGTTTTCCTCATCTTGGTCATCCTAAGCTTTGCGTCCGAGGGCGGGGAAGAATTGCAGCACCGCGCCGATGACGTAAAGATAGAGCCCGGTCACGATGAAGAGAATGAGCGCCCATTCGGGCGTGTCGAAGTGCATCAGCAGCGAAAAAATGCCGAGCGCCGACCACAGGAAGAAGACGCCGAGATTGAGCTGGCGCAGCCTCTTGACGCGGACCGGGTGCAGGAAATTGATCGGCAGGAAGGTCAGCACCACCGAAACCGTCACGACGGCGAGCGCCGTCGTCGCGCTGGCATCGATGACGAACAGCGTGAAGACGATCATGTTCCAGACGACGGGAAAGCCGGAGAAGAAATACTCGTCGGTCTTCATGCCCATATCGGCGTAATAGATGGCGCTAGAAACGACGATCATGCCGGCGGCGACGAAGGACCAGGGCTCGCCGATCATGCCGCTCTGATAGAGCGCGAAGGCCGGCAGCAGCACATAGGTGACGTAGTCGATGATATTGTCGAGCGTATCGCCGGACCAATTCGGCAGCACTTCCTTGACGCGCACCTTGCGGGCGATCGGCCCGTCTATGCCATCGACGAGAAGGGCAAGGCCCAGCCACCAGAACATGTCGATGAAGCGGTGCTCGGCGGCGGCAACGACGCCGAGAAAGGCAAGGAAGGAGCCGGAGGCCGTCAGGATATGGACGGAAAAGGCGCGCATCTCCGCGTAAGGAACGCGCTTGTATTTGAAAATCTTCATATTCCCCCGACCGCCCTATCGCGCTCGCCCCGGCAAGCTTGTTTTTCTCCAACCATCACCGGCTCCCTCACTCCTGAATCGGGTCCCGACGCCGTAGGTCTTTGTTGTCGCACCGTTTTTGCCGAAAACCGGCGTGCAGTCCAGGCGCGCCGCCCTAATATGCATCCTTTGTCGGGCTTCGCCAGCGGGAAATACAACATTGCCCGCGGCCCCCTGGTTGGCCATTGAATCCTGCCAATGACATGCATATTTCCCTTCAGGAGCACTGCGTGGAATGGAATGCCTTTAATTCGAGCCCGATATGTAATATCTGCCTCACATCCGACAGTTCATCCGACGAAACGGGATCCGCTACCGCAATGAACGCGCCTGCAAAGACCGAAGACTTCGCCTCGTCTATCCCCGCCGGCGTTTACGCCGAGACGGTACTTTCCGTGACGCATTACACCGACCGGCTCTTCCGTTTCACGATGACCCGGCCGCAGGGCTTCCGTTTCCGTTCCGGCGAATTCGCGATGATCGGCCTGATGGTCGACGGCAAACCGGTCTTCCGCGCCTATTCGATCGCCAGCCCCGCCTGGGCCGAAGAGCTCGAATTCTTCTCGATCAAGGTCCCGGATGGCCCGCTGACCTCGCATCTGCAGGCAATCAAGCCGGGCGACCAGGTGCTGATGCGCAAGAAGCCGACGGGCACGCTGGTGCTCGACGCGCTGACGCCGGGCCGCCGCCTCTATATGTTCTCGACGGGAACGGGCATTGCGCCTTTCGCCAGCCTGATCCGCGATCCCGAAACCTATGAAAAATTCGAGGAAGTCATCCTCACCCATACGACGCGTGATGTCGCCGAGCTGAAATACGGCTTCGACCTCGTCGAGGAGATTCAGAACGACGAGTTGCTGAAGGAAGTCGTCGGCGACAAGCTGCGCCACTACGCGACCGTCACTCGCGAAGATTTCGAATATCGCGGCCGCATCACCGACCTGATCTCCTCCGGAAAGCTGTTTACCGATCTCGGCGTGCCGCCGCTCGACCCGACGATCGACCGCGGCATGATCTGCGGCTCCTCGGCCATGCTGAAGGACACCAAAGAACTGCTCGAACAGGCCGGCCTCAATGAAGGCGCCAACAGCAAGCCTGCCGAATTCGTCATCGAACGCGCCTTCGTCGGCTGACGTTTCCATTGACACCCTGATCTGACAACGGCTCCGGAAACGGGGCCGTTTTTATGTGCGGGCGAGATAGTCGATCAGGGTCGCCATCGCAGCATGCGCCTCCTCCGGCCTGCCCTGCCGAATGGCGTGAATGACAGCGACATGCAGCGCAATGGCGCGGTCCATGCGCTCCGGATTTGCGGTGGAATACCAGAGGCGACGCGCATGCGTCTGCACCGGGCCAAGTGCCGCCATGATGAAGCCGTTCGGAGAGGCATCCTCGAGGATTTCGTCAAAGGTCTTGTCGGCGGCGAAGAAGCCGGCGAGATTGCCGGTGACGGCGCAGTCCTCCATCGCGCGGGCGCAGTCGCCAAGGCGGACGCGCTGTTCGTCCGTCGCATGTTCGGCTGCGAGGCTTGCCGCAATCGGCTCCAGCTCGCGGCGCACCTGCATGACATTGCCGTGATCCCCGGGCGCAATCTCGGCCACCTGCAGCCCGACACGCGGCTTCACCAGGACCAGCCCCTGCCAGGCAAGCTTCTGGATCGCCTCGCGCACCGGCGTGCGCCCATGGCCCGCCATATCGATCAACTGCTTTTCGGTGACCAGCGCACCCGGCTTCAGCACCAGCGTCACGATCAGATGCTCCAGCGCGAGATAGGCAAGATGGCTCTGTGACGTCTGCATGCCGGAAATCCGCCGCTCAATCTGATATATCACATAGTGGCACGGTCAAAAACCGAAGACAAGTCGGCATTGAAATATCAAAATGGAGACAAAGAGATAACAGCCGTGTGAATTCGACGAATGCGATTGCTGACCTGGTCGTCTACGCCGCGAAAGAACTCCTTTGGCCGCCCCGCCCCTCCGAGGCCGCCGCGCGAAGATTGGGAGCGGTAGGGTCGGATCTGAGACCAAGCCTGGTTGAGTGAGCTATCTCAGGCGACTTCAACCCCACTCTCCGTCATGCTCTGCCTTGAGCCGAGCATCTACGCCGCATCCGCCAGCAGTCGCGGCATGGATCCTCGGCTCAAGGCCGAGGAAGACGGAGAACTGGGTTGGCGTTCCTGCTAAACTCACCCGGCATAGGGAGACATCGCGCGTTTGCCATGACGCATTCATGATGCGTCACTCGTGCCGCAGCGCCTCGATCGGGTTCAGCTGCGCTGCCCGTCTCGCCGGGAAATAGCCGAAGATCATGCCGATTGCGGCGGAGAAGAGGAAGGCGACGGCGATCATCATTGGGCTGAAGACGAAGGGGACTTTCAGCAGCGTCACAGCGCCGAAGCCGAGGCTGAGGCCAAGCACGATGCCGGTGATTCCGCCGAAGAGCGAGAGCGCCACGGCTTCGACCAGGAACTGGGTGAGCACCTGGTTTTCGAGCGCGCCGATCGCCAGGCGAATGCCGATTTCGCGGGTGCGCTCGGTGACGGAAACCAGCATGATGTTCATGATGCCGATGCCGCCGACGAGCAGGCTGATAGCGGCAACGGCGCCGAGCAGGCCGGTCAGCAGCGTCGTCGTGCCGGTCATCGCCTCGGCGATCTGGGTCATGTCGTTGACGTTGAAATCGTCCTGCCGGCCGGGGATGATCTTGCGGCGCTCGCGCAGCAGATCTTCGACATCGGACTGCACCTTGGCTGTGGAAATCCCGTCGCGCGCCGAGATGATGATCTGCGGCACGTTGCTGTTGCCGCTGATGCGTCGCTGGAACACCTTGACCGGCATGATGACGACATCGTCCTGATCGGTGCCCATGCCGGACTGGCCGCGCTTGGCAAGCACGCCGATGACGGGGCATGAGACCTTGCCGACGCGGATCTGCTGGCCGGTGGGATCGGCGGCGCCGAAGAGCTGCGAGCGCACCGTTTCGCCGATGATGCAGCGGGACTGGCCGCGCTCCTCGGCGGGGGTAAAAGTGCGGCCGAGCGCCAGGTTCCAATCCTGTGCGACGAAATAGTCGTTGGTGGTGCCGCAGACACTGGTCGAATGGTTCTGGCCGCCTGAGATGACTGTCGCCGTGGACTGGTTGAGCGGCGCCACGGCCCTCAGGCCGCCGATCTGGTCGCGGATGGCAGCGACGTCCTTGACGCTGAAGCGCTTGGCTTCGGAGCTCGCCCGGCCGGGGCCGAACTGGCCGGGGCGGACGAACAGCATATTGGTGCCGAGTCGCGACAATTCGGTCGAGACCTGCGCGGTCGTGCCGTTGCCGATCGTCACCAGCGCGATGACGGCGGCAACGCCGATGACGACGCCGAGCACGGTCAGGAAGGAACGGAGCATGTTGCGGCTGATGGCGCGCAATGCCAGCTTCAGCGTCTCAAAGAACATGATCCGCCCTCCTGCGATGCTCCACCTCGGTCTCCAGCTTGCCGTCGACGAACCTGAGCAGCCGCTGCGCATAGGCGGCGATATCGGGCTCATGTGTGACCATGACGATAGTGATGCCCTGCTCGCGGTTCAGCCGCGTCATCAGATCCATGATCTCGACGCTGGTCCTGGTGTCGAGATTGCCTGTCGGCTCGTCGGCAAGCAGCAGCGCCGGCTCGGTGACGATGGCGCGGGCGATGGCGACGCGCTGCTGTTGGCCGCCGGACAGTTCCTGCGTCTTGTGATGTTCGCGGCCGGAGAGGCCAACCAGCGCCAGGGCTTCGCGCGCCCGCTCGCGCCGCTCGCGCACCGCCATGCCGCGATAAATCAGCGGCAGCTCGACATTTTCGACCGCCGAGGTGCGCGACAGCAGGTTGAAGCCTTGGAAGACGAAGCCGAGCATATGGCGGCGCAGGAGCGTCAGCTGGCTTCGGTCGAAGCCGCTGGTCGGAATACCTTCGAAGACGTAATCGCCAGCGCTCGGCACGTCGAGGCAGCCGAGGATGTTCATCGCCGTCGACTTGCCGGAGCCCGATGGGCCCATGATCGCGACGAATTCATGGGCGTTGATCGCAAGGTCGACATGGTCGAGCGCGCGGATTGCCGCCTCGCCCTCGCCGTAGACTTTCGAGACTTGCCTGAATTCGATGAGCGGTGGGCTTGCCATCCGTCTCTCCGCCTAGTTCGCACGCGTCGTGGCGTCGGTCACCAAGGCGTCGTTTTCCTTGAGCTCGCCGGAGACGACCTGGGTGAATTGGCCGTCGGACGAGCCGACCTGGATGACGACAGGTGCGGGCCGGCCGTCGCGCAACACCCAGACGCGCCGCTCGGCGCCCGTTAATGCCTGGCCTGAATTGCCGCCGCGCTGGCGTGGCGGTCCGAAGATACCGAAAATGCCGCGGCCGCGCGGTCCCGCCTGCGCCGGCGCGTAGCGCAGCGCGGCGTTCGGCACCATCAGCGTATCCTTGACGGCTTCGACGGTGACGTCGGCCGTCGCGGTCATGCCGGGGCGCAGCAGGAGATCGGCATTGTCGACGGAGAGAACCGCCTTGTAGGTCACGACATTGTTGACCACTTCGGAGGCGAAGCGGATCTGCTCGATCTCGGCGGGAAAGCTGCGGTCGGGATAGGCGTCGACCGTAAACTTCGCCTTCTGACCGACGGCAATCTGGCCGACATCGGCCTCATCGACATCGACCTGCAGCTCCATCTTCTTCAGGTCGCCGGCTATGGTGAAGAGGATCGGCGCCGAAAGCGAGGCTGCGACCGTGGCACCCGGATTGACGGCGCGGGTGAGGATCACGCCGTCGATCGGCGAGACGATCTTCGCCTTGGCGAGATTGACCTCGGCAAGCTGCAGGTCGGCCTCCGAGGCGAGCACCTCGGCTTCGTTGATCTGTTTGGCGGCGACGGCGGAATCATATTTGTAGGTGGCGTCGTCGAGGCTCTGCTGGGTGGAGACGTTGCTCTTGACCAGGCTCTTCAGCCGCTCGAGCGAGGTATTTGCCGATTCCAGATCGGCATTGGCCTTGGCGACGTTTGCCTTGGCAGAATTCAGCTTGGCGCGCGAACTCTTCACATCCGCTTCCAGCTTGTTGGTATCGAGAAGCGCCAGCACGTCGCCCGCTTTGATCGTGCTGTTGTAATCGACATTGACGTCGCGGACCGTACCGGAAAGCTCGCTCGATATATCCACCTGCTCGGTCGGCTGCACCGAGCCGGTAGCGGTGACGAGCACCGTCAGATCTCCCCGTTTTGCCGGCTGAGTGGCATAGCTCACTTCGCTTTGCCCGCGGCCCATATAGAAATAGGCGGCGCCGGCGGCAGCAGCGACGAGGATCAGCAGGATGAACAGGCGTCCACGCCAGCGGCTGCGCTTGCCCTGACGTCCCGATGCGGCAAGCACCGCCGCGAGATCGGACGCGCCGCTTGTCTGTGGCCCGGTCTTCTTGCCGGTTCCGGTGTCGTTCATGTCATCCTCGATAGTCATTGGCCGTGTCGGCCCTTGCAGCGAAATAAGCACAGCGCAGATGAACCGGGCATTAGCGTTGCCGCCGAAGTGGCACGGAATTGCGGATGGGGGAAATGAAATATTGGTAAGAAAAGTCAAGTTTTCGCGCGGAGGCGCTCGTCAATCGGCATCGCCGGCATATTGGCCGGCGCTCGGCAGCTGAGGCAGCCAAGGTTCCCGCCGCCTGATCCAGACTTCATGATCCGGCGCGAGGTCCGTCGGTGGGCTGTCGAGCGAACCGAGGCGGATTTCCGCGGCCTCCTCCCGCAGGCAGAAAAGCCTGCTGCCGCAGGCTGGACAGAAGCTGCGGCCGGCAAAGGTGGCGATCTCGCCGCTATGGGAAAATGCCCGGCGCGGCCAGACCGCAAAGAAGACGAAGGCCGAGCCGCTCGATTTGCGGCAATCGGCGCAATGGCAAAGGCCGACGCGAAGCGGCTGGCCTTCGAACGCGATAGCCGACTGCCCCGCACAGGCAGCTTCCCGTCCGGATCCGCATAGCGACCGTCAGGCGTCGAGACTGGTGGGCAGCCCCGGCGGGCGCCGCTTTGCCGCCATCAACAGATCGAGTTCGGTGGCCGATGGGCCGAACTTGTCGTAGAGGCGTTTTGCCTCCTTGTCGTCAAGCCGGTATTTCCTGGCAAATTCGCCGATACTGTAGGGGCGGCCACGCAACACTCTTCGCGCCGGGGTCGCCGTATTCGGTGCGTCGGTCATGGGTTTCTCCTTTCTTTCCATGCCTTTTAAGTTAGAGCGATGGGATCGATTGGAAAGAGCCGGCGGCTTGGCGCGGGATTCCGGCATGGCTGGATGGGGTTGAGTGCGGAACCTTCCTGCCGCCGGGCGCATTGTCGAATCGAGGTTGCGGGCCGCGCCAAGCGGATGCGGCGGTGCTGGAGAACATCGGGATTTTTCCGCTTTCTCCCGATGACCAACGAAACGGCAGGCGAGCTCCCTATCCGTCCGGTCCGCTTCCTCATCCCTTCCTTTCCGGACGAGATCACGAAATGTTAAAATCGGGAACGCATGCGCCAGTGCGAGGTTCTACTCCTGAGGTCGACGTGGCCTCGTTCAAACCCAAGGAGAACCGAATGGCAAACCAAGGTGGAACCCGTGAACAACACGTCAAAGCCGGGCAGCAGAGTCATAAGAACGACACCAATGCCCGCAGCGCCTCATCAGGCGGTCGCGACGCGCAGTCCAGCGGAACCCGCGGCGGCAGCCATGAACAGCATGTAAAGGCTGGTCAACAGAGCCACAAGAACAGTCATTAGAGTTGTCTTAATATGAAAATTCCGGCTCGCGCTTCGGCGCGGGCCTTTCTTTTGCGCTCAAGACAGACGCCTTCCGTCCTCGCCGAAAAGATGCAGCACGGCGGGGTCGAGATGCAGCGGCAGGCTGTCGCCCGATTTCATCCGTTGCTGGCCGGCAAAGACGGCGATCAGCTTCTTGCCCGCTGCGTCGGCGTGGACGACGGTTTCGGAACCCAGTTCCTCGACGAGGGTGACGCGGGTGTCCAGCTTGCGCGCGTCAGTCCCATCGGCAAGGGTGATGTGCTGCGGGCGGACGCCGATGCTGATCCTCTCGCCGATCGGGCGTGTTTCCTGAGCAA
Organism: Rhizobium sp. BK619; assembly: GCF_014195245.1. Lineage (NCBI taxonomy): Bacteria > Pseudomonadati > Pseudomonadota > Alphaproteobacteria > Hyphomicrobiales > Rhizobiaceae > Rhizobium > Rhizobium sp. BK619. The sequence goes on from NZ_JACIBH010000004.1 coordinate 95,493, forward strand.
TAACGGAAAGGCGATGGCCGCCGACGGTTTCGACTTGGGTGAAACCGCCTTCGTGACCGACGATCGCACCTTCCAGGAAATTCATGTGCGGGGCGCCGATGAAGCCGGCGACGAAGCGGTTGACCGGTCTGTTGTAAAGCTCCAGCGGTGTTCCCACCTGCTCGATCCTGCCGCCTCGAAGCACGACGATGCGGTTTGCAAGGGTCATCGCCTCGACCTGATCGTGGGTGACGTAGATCATCGTCGCCTTCAGGCGGGCGTGAAGGGCGGCAAGCTCGGCGCGCATACTCACTCGGAGCTCGGCGTCGAGATTGGAGAGCGGCTCGTCGAGCAGGAAGGCATCCGGCCGGCGGACGATGGCGCGGCCGATCGCGACGCGCTGGCGCTGGCCGCCGGAGAGCTGGCCCGGGCGGCGCTGCAGGAAGGGCTCGATCTCCAGCATGCGGGCGGCATCAGCGATGCGCGCTTCGATCTCGGCCTTGGCCACCTTGGTATTCTCGAGGCCGAAGGCAAGGTTTTCCCTGACGCTCATATGCGGATAGAGCGCATAGGACTGGAAGACCATGGCAAGGCCCCGGTCGGCGGCGCCGATCTCGGTGACATCCTTGCCGTCGATTGCGATGCTGCCGCCTGTCGGCTTGTCGAGGCCGGCAATCAGGCGCAGCAGCGTCGATTTCCCGCAGCCGGACGGGCCGACGAAGGCGACGAACTCGCCATCATTGACCTCAAGCGAGACAGCGCGGATGACCTCGACGGAGCCGAAATTCTTGACGATGTTCCTGAGCTCGAGCCCGCTCATGCACTCTCCTCTTTCATATTATTTCAGTCCGGAGCCGGCGATGCCTGTGGTGATGAAACGCTGCAGGAAGACGAAGATCAGCACGACCGGGATCATCGAGACGACGGTCATGGCGAGGATATAGTGCCATTGCACATTCAGTTCGCCGGCATAAACGTTGAGGCCGACCTGCAGCGTATAGAGTTCCTTGCGCGAGAGCACGATCAGCGGCCAGAGGAAATCGTTCCAGCGCCAGACGACCGAGAAGATCGCCAGAACCGCCAGGGCCGGCGCCGACAGCGGCAGGATGATGCGCCAGTAGATCTGCCATTCGCTGGCCTTGTCCATGCGCGCAGCGTCGATCAACTCGTCGGGGATGGTCAGCATATATTGGCGCAGCAGGAAGACACCTGTCGGGGTGGCGACCGTCGGCAGGATGACGCCCCAGAGGCTATCGAAAAGGTTCAGGGTGCCGATGACGGAATAGAGCGGCACAACGATCACCGAGAGCGGCACCATCAGCGTCGCCAGGATCATCAGCATGACAGCGGTGCGGCCGGGGAACTGGTATTTCGACAGCGCGAAGGCGGCCATGGAATTGACGAGCAGCGTGATCGCCGTCGCCACCACCGTGACGAAGACGGAGTTGCGCAGGAACAGGAAGAAATCGAAGCGCTGGAACGGTTCGGTGTAGTTGCCGGCGGCGAATTCGACCTTGCGCACCGGGGTACGGTCCTTAATGTTCGCCTTGACGATTTCGCCAGGCTGTTTCGGATCGACCATCTGGCCGATAATGCCGATGCGGCGGACTTCGGCGAGCACACGGCTGCTGCCGTCCGGCATCGTGACGTTATAGAGCGGCAGCGGCTTGTCGTAGCCCGGCACAACAGCCTGTTCGGTCACATAGGGCAGGAAGGACGGCGGGAATTCGGCAAGTGCGGCCGGCGTCTTGAAGGAGGAAAAGACCAGCCAGACGGCCGGGCCGAACATCAAGAAGACGCCCGAGACCAGCCAGATCCAGGTGACCACGTCGGTCCAGTGCCAGCCGCGGCCGCGGCGGCGCAGGAGAAAGGCGCCGACCGCGCTCATTGGCGTGTTCCCTTCTTCTCGTTGCGGCTGCTGACGCCGAGCTGGATCAGCGTCAGGATGACCAGCACGATGCCCATCAGGATCGAGGCGGCCGAGGCAAGCCCCGGATTGCGCAGCGAACTGGCAAAGCCGGTCTCGTAAATATACTGGGTGATATACATGGTGCTGGTGCCAGGGCCGCCGCCGGTCAAGACGAAGACCTCGTCGAAGATCTGCACGGCGCGGATCAGCGCCAGCACCAGGACGACGATAAGGTTCGGCATCAGCAGCGGCAGGGTGATGCGCCGGAAGATGCGGGTGGGGCTCGCCTTGTCCATCGCGGCCGCCTCGTAGAGATCCCTTGGGATCGCCTGCAGGCCGGCGAGCAGGATCAGGGCATAAAAGCCCATATGCGCCCAGACCGAGACGAAGACGGCGAAGAAGAAGGCCCAGAAACGATCGCTGAGCCAGGAGAAAGGTTCGAAGCCGAAGGGACTCAGCGCGTAGTTCAACAGGCCCTGGCGCTGCAGGATCCATTTCCAGATCAGGCCGACGACAACGGGCGACAGAAGCACCGGGAAGAAGAAGACGGCGCGCCAGAAGCCGCGATTGGAAAGCTCGCGGTTGAGGATCAAGGCCGTCGCCAGCGCTGCGACCAGCATCGCCGAGACCTGGAAGACGACGAAGACGGCGGTGTTGCGCACGGCCGCCCAGAAAGTGTCGGCCGCGCAGGTCGAGGGGTCGAGATAAGAACCGCAATCGAACAGGATGCGGTACTGCTCGGCGCCGACATAGGTCCTGTTCGGCAGGAAGATGGCGCCGCCGCTCGTCGTCGAATAGATGAAGTTGATGACCAGCGGCAGGAGCACGAAAACCGTGAAGATCAGCATGTTGGGCGCCAGGAAGACGCCCGCCATGCCGTTCAGCCCCGTCAGCTTCTGCCAGGCGCGCATGGGAATATCGACGATGCCCATGAAGAGCCGGACAGGCGCGTTGAGCGCCTGCCGCAGGCCGGCTTTCGCCGGCGGTTCGGAAGAAACCGTCTTTCCCGTCATCTCTAGGTCCGTTAGTTGGCGCCGACCTTGGCCTTGATGTCCTCGTCGATGCGGGCATAGGCGTCGTCAAGCTTCATCTCGCCGGCGATCACCTGGCTGATGCGGGCGACGATGGCGCTGTAATAGGCATCCGACCACTTCCAGCCCGGCAGCTTCATGGCCGGTGCCGCCGTCTGGCCGGCCGCTTCGACGAAGGCCTTCAGCGCCGCCTGCACATGCGGATTGTCGGTCTTGAAGTCCACCTGGCCGGCGGCGACACCCTTATGCGCTGGAATGAACAGGCTGCGCTCGGCGAATTCCTTCTGCACGTCGGCACCTGCCAGGTAATCCATCACCTTGGCGACGTCCTTGGGGTTCTTGGTGTATTTGACGGCGACAAGAGCGGCGCCGCCCTGTATGCCGGTGCAGCTGGCCGTGCCGCAGGGGCTTCCGGTCATGACCCAATCGAAATTATCGCCGATCTTCTGGGCAAAGCCCGGGACCTGCCAGCTGCCGGAATAATAATAGGCAAGGCCGCCATTGATGAAGTCTTCGGCGGCAGCGCGATAGGTGGTGCCGGCGGCGCTGACCCAGACATCCTTGTTGACGATGCCCTCCTCGTTCCATTTGACGAAGCGGCTGAGGAAGTCCTTGGCGCCCTGATCGATCGGCGCCGGCTTGCCGTCGGCGGCGATATAATTGGCGCCGTAGGAGATGTTCGGGCCGGAGACGCGATGACCGGAGCGGTCAATCGCCATGGCGAAGACCTTCTGACTGTCGGCGACCTTCTTGGCGGCCGCCGCCCAATCATCCCAGGTGGCTTTCGGGCCGGGAATTTCGACGCCGGCCTGATCGAACAGCGTCTTGTTGGCGAAGCCGCCGGTCAGCGTCAGCTGCGTCATGAAGCCGGTGATGGCGTTCGAGCCGTCGGGGCGCATCCAGTCGGCCTGGGCGCCGAAATTGTCGTCCCAATATTTCGCATCGGCAAGGAGCGGGCGAAGATCGAGCCAGTGCTGGGCCAGCGCCTTCAGATTGGTGACGCGGGCGATATCCGGCCCCTTCCCGGCTTCGAGCTGCACCGGCAGCTGTTCCTTGACGACGTCATAGGAGACCTCGTCGAGAATGACGTTGACATCGGGATTGGCCTTCGAGAAGCGCGCCAGCAGATCCTTGATGACAGCGCCTTCGCCGCCATCGGAATACCACATGATGCGCACGTCGCCGGCATGGGCGGCAACGGAACTCAAGAGAACCGCAGCAAAAGCCGCACCGATCGATTGTATTCTGGTCATTTTCTCCTCCTCCTGACCGATGAATTCCCACAGCGCCGCGCGTCTTTTCAGACGCGCAAAGGACGCTGTAACACTTTGAATTGCTGCATAATTTCATCCTTAAATCGCTTCCGATTTAAGGAATTATGCAGTAGGCTCGGCCGGATCCTCCACCTGCCGGGCATGTCGTCTACGAGGCAGCGCGCCGAGGCTGCCTGCCTGGTATCTCAAGATGTACCGCGTCTCCCCGCACCGACCAGTCCGACGGGCGAAGAATACGGCCTTCAGCGCGCACGGTGCCATCCTCTTCGAAGACCACCTGACCATAATCCGGATCGATGACGATCAAAGCGCCCTCATTGTCGCGGCGGGCCGCGAGCGTGGCGAAACGCGCCCGCATGCCGTCGAGGCCGCCCTCGCGCCCGCAATCGGAGAGACGGACGATCCAGCGGCCCTTGCGACCGGAGAGGCGCAGCTCGACATCCGTCGTCGGGCCTTGTTTCACCGGTTCGAGCGCGCCATTGCCGACCAGCATCGCAAGCCCGTTGCCGGCGCGGGCAAGCGCCAGATTGCCGTCGACGACCGCGTCGTCAAAGGCTTCGAGCGGGAACCAGGCATGAGTGAAATCCGGCTGGCCCTCGTGGATCTCGAAATCGAGAATGGCGAGATCGCGATATTGATGGACGCGCGGCAGCGTTCCGCAGCCGCCCCAGAAGCTCGGCCGGCCGTAACCGAACTGGATGGTCTCGCCGGGGTGGTTGATCCAGACCTGCGCTTCCGGCCGGTCGCCGAGGCGCAGATGCAGCACCGTTTCCTGATAACCCCAGGCGCCGGGGCGATAATGGGCGATGGTGCCGAGCGCGGTGTCGCGCGTCTTGTAGTGATAGAGGGCGGCAAAACGGTTCTCGCCCTGGGAAAAGGTCCATTCCTGCGCGTCGTCGGCGTCATGCGCGGCGATGGCGGCAAGCGCCTCGGGGAACTGCAGGCCGTGATCGCGGATGCAGACGGCAAGCTGCGGCAAAGCGTGGACGCGCCGGCCGTACCAGCCTTGGCCCCAGAGCAGCCGGGCGATACCTGAGAGTTCGACCGAGCGGCCGGGGCGCAGCGTATGTTCGTAGGAGCGGCCCTGGCTGCCGGTCAGCATACCGCGATGGGCCGAACGGGCGACGATCTCCATCAGGCGGACGATGCTGGCCTTCGCCCGGGCGCGGATCGTCTCGTCCGGTGCGCAGGCGGCAAGCGCCGTCAGACCCTTGAGGTCGATCGGGAAATAGGGAACGGAATTCCACTCGGCCATTTCCCAGTGCTCGAAATGATCGAGCCAGGCGCGGACCCGCTCTTCGCCGACCTTCATCTGCTCGGCGCCGGTGCGGCCGGAGCGGACGAAGACGGCATCGGGGAAAAGCCGGCCGCCGAGATAGGCGGCCGTGTGGAAGAGCAGCGCGTGGTTTTCCGAAAAATACCACTGAACGTCGTTGCCCGGTTCGTCCATCCAATAGCGATAATTGAGAACGGCGTGTTCGATCCTTTGCCTCAGAGCCTGCGACAGCAGATCGCTCCAGCGCGTATAGGCAAACAGCAGCGGCACCAGCACGAAATCGGCGCAGTCGTGACAATCCTCGATGACGGGCAGCATGGCCGAGATCATCGCCTCGGTTTCCCCGCCCCCCTGCCCCAGAGCCAGGCGCGCGAAAGCGCAGACCGTGTCGGGCTCGGAATGGGCGGCGACTTCCGCAAGCGCCTCGGCGACGCGATCTTCCAGCGCAGCAGGCGCTTGCCCCTGGCGCTGGGGATGACAGATCTCGACGCCGAGCGTGCGGCCGACCGACAGTTCGCCGGTTTTGAAGGTAATGCGGAAATGGCGGAAATCGGCCGGCATGTGGGCCGAGGTACCGAGGTCCAACCTGGTTGCGCCTTTCTCCAGCGCGAAATCATAATCGAAGCGCTCGACCGACATGAAGTCGCCTTCGATCTCGACATGACAGCTCAGCGCCACCGGCAGCGGCGCAGGAAACAGGATCGTCACGACCTCGCCGAGATAGGCGGTGCGGTCGAAGCGCATGCCTTCGAGGATCGTCTCCAGCGCATCCGCGGCAGCGGCGGCGATCGGAACGGGAACCGATGTTTCGACCTCCGGCCCGTCGAGATAATCCAGCTGGAAATAGAAGCGGGCGTCACGCTCGGCGAGATCGTCGAAATAGACGCGGATCTCGTTGAGGCCGGCTGAAAGTTCGACCTCAAAGATCTGTTGGGCTTCCAGATTGCGCTCGTAGGGCGCCATGAAGCCCTGCTCGCGGCCGTTGACGAAGAGGATGGCGCCGCCGCAAGTCGACAGGCGAAGCCTGGCAGGTCCGGCCGAGCGGGCATCGAGGAAGGTGCGGGCCCAGCAGCCGATGCCCGTCGGGCGAAACCAGAAGCCGGAGAGATCGACGCGCGGCGAGGCAAAGGGAAGCCACCAGCGGATGGGTTCGAATGCGTCGGTCGGTTGCGGTCTTCGGCCCGAGAATGATTTCTTGAATTCGGTGCGGCAGGGATATTCGTGCGGGATGAAGTTCTTCGTCTTGGTGACGAAGAAAAACGGATCCATCCTGCCTTCCATCGGCCGGTCGGCGACGTCGTAGCGCGCCTGTAAGAGATGGCCGAGCTGCCAATAAACGATCGGGCTCTGGTTGCCGGTGGCGCGGCGAAGATGAGATTTCTCAGCGGTCATGCTCAGCTCGCTCGAGCCCTGAGACGTTGGAAACGCCGACGCGTGGAAGACGGTCAAGCCGCATCTTCAAAGCCTCCCTGCTCTGCCGCTTGGTCGCGGACTCCTCATGGGCAATTGTGCATAGGCATTCCGTTTGCGCAATCTGAAAGATTTTTGCATAAAGTCATAGGAGTGAGGAGAGCGACATGACAGCGGAGGAGAAAAAAGGCAGGCGCACGCGTCTCGACGATATCGCCGCCCGGTGCGGCGTCTCGATCAGCACGGTCTCACGCGCCTTGGCCGGCGAAAAAGGCGTCCGGCCGGAGATTCGCAAGCTGGTGCTGGAAACGGCAAGTGCCGTCAGCTACGCCCTGCCGGCGAGCGTCGCCGGCAAGAAGGTCATGCTCGTCGCCTCGGGCGCTGCAATGATCGACTATGTCCGCAACCAGTTCACGCTCCATGTGCTCGAAGGCCTGAATGCCCGCGCGGCCGCCCTCGGCATCGAACTGGCGATGCGCCCGGTCGCCGATAAGGCCGATGAAGCCCGTGTCGTCGCCGAGATGCGGGATGATCCAGGCTTTGGCGGCATGCTGATCCTGACTGTCGACGACGAGGACATGCTGGCGGCGGCGGCCGGCCTCGGAAAGCCCGTCGTGCTCGTCAACAGCGACGATCCCTATATGCGGCTCTCCAGTGTGACGCCCTGCAACCGCTCGGCCGCCTTCATCGCCGCCGAGCGGCTGATCGAGGCCGGGCACCAACGCGTCCTGTTCATGCTACGCCCGGGACGGCGGACGATCGAGCGGCGCCTGGAGGGCTGGCGCGATGCCCTGCAGCATCACGGGCTGCAGGCCGATGCCGATCTGGTGCTCGAAGTCGATGACTGGCTGCCGGAATTGGGCGCCGAGGCGATCACCCGCCTCGTCCGCGACAAGGGCCTTTGCTTCACCGCCATCCTGACGGCGGGCGACAGCCTTGCCAACGGCGCCGTGCGCGGATTGCAGGTGATGGGTTATGCCGTGCCGCAGGACATTTCCGTCATGGGCATCGACGACCTGCCGCAATCGGCCTTTCTCAATCCGCCACTTTCGACCGTGCATATTCCGATGCGCGAACTCGGCGCCACCGCGCTCGATCTGTTGCGCGACATGATGCTCGGCCTGGCGACGCCGCGGCGTCGCGTCGAGCTTTCCTGCCACCTTGTGGAAAGGGGCAGTGTCGCAGCCGTCAGCGGCGCAGTTGCGGAACCCCGGGGTCGCTGAGGTCACTGCTGTCCCGGATGGAGATCGGCGAGAGCCGCCCCTCATCCGGCTGCCGCCACCTTCTCCCCGTAAACGGGGCGAAGGGGATATGCCGCAAGCTCTCCGTCCCTCACCAACGCCTCTTAGGGCGCGTCCCCTCTCCCCGTCTTTTACGGGGAGAGGGTTAGGGTGAGGGGCAGCCGCCCGCGCAACCGGAGAGCGAAGGCACGGCGACCAAAGGTATCAGGCCTCGATGAAGCTCGCTTCGAACAGTTCGCGGGCATAGGCATCATGCGTGACGCCGGCCTGCAGATCCTGTTTGGTGAGTTCGTCGACGAAAAGACCGTTCTTCATGATCAGCACCCGGTCGCACATATGGGCGATGACGGCAAGGTCGTGGCTGACGAGCAGATAGGTCAGTCCGTTTTCCTCACGCTGATCGGCCAGCAGGTTGAGAATTTCAGCCTGGACCGAGACATCGAGCGCCGATGTCGGCTCGTCGAGCAGCAGGATGGGCGGCGACAGGATCAGCGCCCGGGCGATTGCCACGCGCTGCCGCTGGCCGCCGGAAAGCTCATGCGGGAAACGATTGGCGAAGCTTGCCGGCAGGCCCACCTGGATCAACGCCTTTTCGACCTTCGACCAGATATCGGAATGGCGCATGGCGCGCAGCGGCTCGGCCAAGGCGGTGCCGATGCGATGGCGCGGATGCAGGGATCCGTAAGGGTCCTGAAACACCATCTGGGCGAATTTCAGCTCCTCGCGGGAGCGATGCTTGCCGATCGGTCTGCCGCCAAGCTCGATCTGCCCGGTCCAGCCCGCCTCCATTCCGGCCAGGCACCGCAGCACCGTCGATTTGCCGCAGCCGGATTCGCCGACAATGCCGAGCGTCTCGCCTTGGTTGACCTGAAAACTGATGCCCCTGACAACATGGTTGCTTGATTTGCCCGAGGCAAAGACGACATCGAGGTCGCGGACATTGATCATTGCGCCGTCTCCAGATCGAGTTTTGCCCGGTCGAGAACCGCCAGCCGGCGAACCGGGTTCTTCGGGTCGGGCAGCGCGGCTATCAGCCCGCGGGTATAGGGATGGCGGGCTTCTTCGAGACTGGTCAGGCTTTCGACGATGCGGCCGGCATACATGACGATGATGCGCTCGCAGAAGGCCGCCACCATGCGAATATCGTGGCTGATCAACAGCAGGCCAGAATTGTTCTCGCGCACCAGTTCATCGAGCAGCAGCAGCACGTCCTTGCGAACGCTGACATCGAGCGCCGAGGTCGGTTCGTCGGCAATGACCAGCTTCGGCCGCGCCAGCAGCATCATGGCGATCATCACACGCTGGCCCATGCCGCCCGATATCTGATGGGGATAAAGTGCCATGACCCGGTCGGGATCGCTGATGCGCACACGCTCCAGCATGGCGCGGGCGGCGTCGAGCGCCTGGCTCTTGCCGAGACCGAGGTGAAGACGCGCAGCTTCGGCGATCTGCTTGCCGATCGAGAGCACCGGATTCAGCGAATAACGCGGATCCTGCATGATCAGCGCGATATCCTTGCCGCGAAGCGCGCCCATCTGCCGCTCGCTCTTCGACAGCAAGGCATCGCCGCCGAGATCCAGGCGTTCGGCAGAGACCACCGCTGCCGGCGGCAGCAGACGCATGATCGCCCGCCCGGTCGTCGATTTGCCGGAGCCGGATTCTCCGACGATGCCGACCCGTTCGCGCCCGACGTCGAAACTGACATTGGAAACGGCGGGCACGGCGCCGCGGCCGAAGCGGACGGTCAATCCTTTGACGGAGAGAACAGGTTGAAGATCACGATCATTGATTTCACGATCTGGCATGGCGGGGATCCAGAATGTCGCGCAGAGCATCTCCGGCGATGTTGAAGGCAAGGCTGGTGAGAAGGATGGCGATGCCCGGCATGACGGCGACCCACCAGTAATCCAGCATGAACTTACGGCCGTTGGAAATCATCGCCCCCCATTCCGGCGCCGGCGGCTGGGCGCCGAGGCCGAGAAAGCCGAGGGAAGCCGCCGTCAGGATGATGCCGGCCATATTGAGGGTCAGGCGGACGATGACTGAGGGAACGCACATCGGCGCGATATAGAGAAGAAGAATGCGGATCGGCGAGGCGCCGTAAAGACGGGCGGCGACCACATAATCGGCGTTTCTGACGACCAGGGCCTCGGCGCGCGCAAGCCTGGCAATCGGCGGCCATGCGGTCAGCGAGATCGCTATGATTGCCGTGGTCAGGCCGGCGCCGAGTGCGGCCGCAAATGCCAGCGCCAGGATCAGCGACGGGAAGGACAGAACGATATCGGTCGCCCGCATCAGCAGCGCATCGGTGCGCCCGCCAAAGAACCCGGCAACGACGCCGATCAGCAGGCCGATCGGCCCGACGATCAGCGAGATCGACAGCACGGTCTGGATGGTGATGCGCGTGCCGAAGATCAGCCGGCTTAAAATGTCCCGGCCGAACTCGTCGGTGCCGGCCCAATGCGCCAGGCTCGGGGCCTGCAAGGCATCGCCAAGCGACTGCACGACCGGATCATAAGGTGCCAGAAGCGGCGCGAAGATCGCGATCAGGCACAGCAGGCCCAGGATGATGAAGCCGGCAAGGCCAAGCGGCTCGGCAGCCAATTTGCGGCCGGCGCGCGCAAACGACGCCGCGACGCGGGTCGAGACACTTGGCGGGCGGATTCGAATGTCACTGCGGACGGCGTCGCTCATCGGGCCGCCTCCCGCATGCGCGGATCGAAGACGGCATAAGCGACGTCGGCCAGGAAGTTTAACAGCATGAAGATGAATCCCACGATGATGGTGCCGGCCACGATGGCGTTCATATCGCCGATCATGAGGGCGTTCGTCATGTATTGGCCGATGCCCGGCCAGGAGAAGACGATCTCGGTGACGACAGCGCCTTCGAGCAGGCCGCCATAAGAAATCGCCAGAATGGTGATCAGCTGTACCGCAATGTTCGGCAGGACATGGCGCCAGATCGTGCCGAAGGGGCTGACACCCTTGGCGCGGGCTGCGATGACATAATCCTGGCTCAACTGCTCCAGGGTGAAGCTGCGGGTCATGCGGGTGATATAGGCCATCGCCGCATAGGCGAGGATGATGGCGGGCAGAATGATGTGGCCGAGCGCGTTCCAGAAGATTTCCGTCTCGCCCTGCAGCAGGCTGTCGATCAGCAGAAGCCCGGTCTGCGGCGTGACGAGGCCTTCGTAGAAGACATCGATCCTGCCCGGCCCGCCGACCCAGTTGAGGCCGGCATAGAAGATGACGAGCCCGACGATGCCGAACCAGAAGACCGGGATTGAATGACCGACGAGCGCCACCACCCGGGCGGTCTTGTCGATGAAGCTGTCGCGAAACAGAGCCGCGACCAGGCCGAGCGGCACACCGACGAATGTCGAAATGATCACTGCCAGCGTCGCCAGTTCGAACGTCGCCGGAAATGCCTGGGCAAGGTCCGACGAGACGGGATTGCCGGTGAGGACGGCGGTGCCGAAATCACCATGCGCCAGCCCGTTCAGATAGAGGAAAAACTGCTGGTAGATCGGCAGATCGAGGCCGAGGCGGGCCCGCATCGCCGCATAGGCGGCGGGATCGGCGAGTTCGCCGACGATCGCGCCGACCGGATCGGTGGGCAAGACGCGGCCGATCACGAAGGTCACACAGAGGAGAATGAACAGGCTGACCAGCAAATGCGCCAGGCGTCGGCCAAATTCGGCTACGGAGAGTTCCTTCATGATCGGCTGCCTTAAGAGTCTTACTGGGTTTCGACCTTGGTCACGTTCTCGAGACGCGTCATTTGCGACGGATGTCCGACATAGCCCTGGACCCTGCCGGTGATGACGATCGGCTCAAAGCGCTCGAACATCGGCAGCACCGCCGGCTTCTGTTCGACGAACATCTTCTGCATCTGAACGTAGAGTTCGCCGCGCTTCTTGGCGTCCGGCTCCATCGATGCTTTCGCGGTCAGGGCTGTCAGCTCTGGAATGTCCCAGGCCGAGCGCCAGACGAAATTGCCGGCATTGTTGGCCTCTTTCGAGTTGTCCGGATTGGAGGAAAACTGCTCCATCGACCCGAGCACATTCGGCATATAGGCGCTGGTCTGCGGGATCAGCAGATCGAAATCCCGGGCGCGATGGGCGGCGATGATTTCCGAACCGTTGCCCTGCTGGATGTCGATCTTGATGCCGACCTGGGCAAGCGATGCCTGAATGGCGGTGGCAAGATCGATGCGCGGCGTTTGGGCAATGGTCTTCAGCGTCAGCGAGAAGCCGTCCTTGAAGCCTGCCTCGCTCAGCAGCTGCTTGGACTTTTCAACGTTGAGCTGCCAATCCGGGCTTGGGATCGCATATTCGAAGTTCTCCGGAACGGGAACGGTTCTTGCCCGTCCGTAAGGTCCCATGATCGTCTTTTCGATGCCCTTGTAGTCGATGCCGTAGGCAATCGCTTCCCGAACCTTGGGATTGGAAAGGTACTGGTTGCCGGCATTCATCGACAGTACGTAGAAGCCGCCGGTCGGAATGCGCTGGATGGCAAAGCCCTGCTTGGCCTGGAATGTCGCGAGATCGGAGGCTGTCAATGCGCTGGCAATATCGATATCGCCGCGCTCCAGCATCAGCCGCTCGACCTGGCTTTCCGGCACATGGCGAACGATGACGCGCTTCATCTTCGGCGCGCCGGTCATATAATTCTTGTTGGCGTCGAGAATGACCAATTCGTTCGGAGACCAGCGATTGAGAGTGAACGGGCCGGAGCCGGCCGAATGCGTGCGCATCCAGGCGTTGCCGTAGTCATTGTCGACGGCGTGGCTTTCGACCTCGACGCTGTCGACGACGCTGGTGGTGGTCGTCGTCAGCCGGTAGAGCAGAAGTTCCGCCGTCACCTGGTCGGAGAGATCGATGCGCACCGTCTGGTCGTCGACCGCCTTGACGAGCTTATCGACATTGTTCTTGTCGTAGCCGACGCGCTTGAGGTTGGCGGCAGCGGCCTGATCCATCTTCAAGAGCCGCGCCAGCGAATAGACGACGTCCTTCGAAGTCACCGGATTGCCGGAGGCGAAATTGGCCTTGCGCAGCGTGAAGGTGATGCCCTTGTCGTCGACCTTCCAGCTTTCCGCCAGCTGCGGAAGGATCTTACCATCAGCCGTGCTGGCGACCAGCCGGTCGTAAAGATTGGACATGATCTCGACGGCTTTGCCTTCGGTCGCCTGCTGCGGATCGAGGGACAGAACCTGGGCCAGCGATGTGCCGATCACCAATTGGTCCTGCGGGGTCGCAGCCTGCAGCTGCGGTGCGGCGATTGTCAGGGCGCCGAAAACGGCGCCGACGAACAAGCCTTTAGAAAAATGCTTCATTGTCACTCCTCCCTGGATTACTATGGACGACATATTATGTCGCCCGTATGTCGTATTATGATCTATCGAAGTCTGATACGGTTGACAAGGCCCGAGCGGGAGACTTGAGTGCAAAGGGATTGGGGAACGGAAAAATGACGATACTCAGCCGTGGCCGGCAAAGACTGGCGCAACAGGTCATCGATCAGCTGCGGGCGCAGATCGAGACGGGCATGCTGCGGGTCGGCGACCAGCTGCCGACCGAGCCCCAGCTCGAAGCGACCTTCGGGGTCAGCCGCACCGTGGTGCGCGAAGCGATTGCCGACCTCAGGTCGGCGGGCTTCGTCAAGCCGATCCAGGGCAAAGGCGTGTTTGTCGCGGACCCGAAGGCAAATTCTGTCCTGTCATTGACGCCGGTTGAGATCAAAAGCATTCCGGAAACCCTTGAATTGCTGGAGTTTCGCATGGCGGCCGAGGGTGAAGCAGCGGCGATTGCCGCCTATCGCCGCACCGCCGAGCAGGAGGCGGCGATCCGTGAGGCCAACCGCCGCATGGCGAACCTGATCGAGACCGGGCAGCAGACGGTGGAGGCGGATTACGCCTTCCACATGGCGATCGCCGCCGCCACCAACAACCGATTCTATGTCGATGTTCTGCGCCAATTCGGCCCCAAGGCCATCCCCCGCGGCCAGTTTCCGACACTGCCAGAGGCCAATGACCGCGACTATCTGCAGAAGGTCTATGCCGAGCATGTCGAGATCCTCTCGGCCATCGCCGATCAGGATCCCGATCGCGCCCGCCAGGCCATGCGCGCGCATATGATGGCCAGCCAACGTCGTTATCGGATGCTTTCCGAGCAGCAATAGGGCTCGACTCTCTTCAAAATTCATATTATGTCATATGACATTGTGTAATTTCGAAAGAGACTCAAATGTATCTGGGAACACAGGTCGCCGCGCGGGATGACGACGATTATCGCATCTTCGCGCAACTGGGTGTGAAGCATATCAACGCCGATCCTCCGGGAGAACCGAGCAGCTGGACGCTTTCAGACCTCGAGCGCCATCGCGACAAGGTCGAAAGCTTCGGCCTGATCCTCGACATGATCCAGCTGCCGCTGCCCTCGCAGCCGATCGAGAAGGCGTCCTATCCCGATATCCTGCTCGCCGGCCCGGAGCGCGACAGGCAGATCGACGCCGTCTGCAAGCTGATCGAGAATACCGCAGCGGCCGGCATTCCGGCGGTGAAATACAATCTCAACCTGATCGGCATTCCCCGCACACCCGATGAGCCCGGACGCGGCGGCTCGATGAATGCCAGCTTCCGCTGGGACAAGACCGATCAGCAGGCCGCACCCGGTCTTGCCGGCGTTCTCTCCGAAGACGAAAACTGGGAACGGATTGACTATTTCCTCGAACGCGTCGTGCCGGTCGCCGCAAGCAACCGCGTCAGGCTCGCCTGCCATCCGCATGATCCCTATACGCCGCCCGGCTTTCGCGGCGTCACGCGGGTGCTCGGCACGGTCGAAGGCCTGAAGAAGTTCGTGCTGATGCGGGAAAATCCCTATCACGGCCTCAATTTCTGCCAGGGCTCGATCGGGGAGATGCTGGAAAATCCCGGTAAGGAGATCGACGACGTCATTCGCTGGTTCGGTGAGCGCAACAAGATCTTCAATGTCCATTTCCGCAATATCCGCGGCGGCAAACTCTCCTTCATGGAGACCTTCCCCGACGAGGGCGACATGGACATGGTCCGCTCGGCCCGGATCTACAAGGAAGTGGGCTTTAAATACATGCTGATGCCCGACCATGTGCCGACCGTCAGCGGTAAGGACCCTTCCGCCACAGCATTCGCCTATTGCTACGGCTATATCGCAGCCCTTCTGCAGACGCTCGAAAGCGCCTGAGACGGCCAATATCAACAGGTAAGGAACAGGACTTTCATGATGAACCCGATTGAATTGAAGAAGGCCGTCGGTAGTGGTCTCCTCTCGTTTCCGGTGACGCATTTCGACGATCAGCTGACATTCGACGAGGCGAAATACCGTCGTCATGTCGAATGGCTTTCGGGTTTTGACGCGGCTGCGCTGTTTGCCGCCGGCGGCACGGGAGAGTTCTTCTCCCTCAATCCGGCCGAAATCCCGCAGGTCGTCCGCGCCGCCAAGGCCTCGGCCGGCAAGACGCCGATCATCTCGGGCACCGGCTACGGCACGTCGCTCGCCATCGAGATCGCAAAGGCGGCCGAGAAGGCAGGCGCGGACGGGCTGCTGCTGCTGCCGCCCTATCTGATGTTTGCCGAGCAGGCCGGCCTGATCGCGCACGTGAAGGCGGTCTGCCAATCGGTCGGCATCGGCGTCATCGTCTATAACCGCGACAACGCCGTCCTGACCGCCGACAGCATCGCGCGGCTTGCGGAGGAATGCCCTAACCTGATCGGTTTCAAGGACGGTGTCGGCGATGTCGACAAGGTGATCGAGATCACCACGCTGCTCGGCGACCGGCTGGTCTATGTCGGCGGCATGCCGACCCACGAGGTCTATGCGCAAGCCTATTTCGCCGCCGGCGTAACGACCTATTCCTCGGCCGTCTTCAACTTCGTCCCGGCGCTGGCCCAGCGCTTTTACGGCGCCTTGCGGACCGGCGATCAGGCGACCGTCGACGAAATCCTGAAGAGCTTCTTCTTCCCCTTCGTCGCCTTGCGCAACCGCAAGAAGGGTTATGCCGTCTCGATCATCAAGGCCGGTCTGCGCGTGCTGGGGCAGAACCCAGGCCCGGTGCGGCCGCCGCTGACGGATCTCAACCAGGAAGAACTGGCGCTCTTGGACAAGATCGTCCAGGCCAACGGCGTCTCGCGGATCGCGGCGGAGTAGTCGAGGGTTACCTCCATCAACGATCAAAACCGCCGGGCTTGCTCGGCGGTTTTGTCGTTGTTAGCCATCCGTCAATTTACGCCCACAGCATGTCGCGCATAAACGCCCGCAGCAATTTCAAAGCGCCACCCCACTGCCGCGGTCGAAGACATGCACCTGGTCGCTGGCGATGCTTGCCTCGAAGACTGCGCCGTAGCGGGCGGGGTATTCGCCGTCGACGATGGCGGTCACCTGCTGTCCGGCGAGATCGAAGACCACATGGGTCTGGGCGCCTGTCGGTTCCACCAGCATGGTGCGGCCGGCAAGCGGCGTCTCGCCCGATATGCCGGGAATGAGATGTTCGGGGCGCAGGCCGATGGTGACGGCCTGGCCGGGCCTGACCCTGCGATCGGGCGCGATGCGGATCGCCGTGCCGTCGTCGAGGCGGGCGGCGGGCGCGCCGTTTTCGCCCTCCACTGTGCCTTCCAGCATGTTCATCGCCGGCGAGCCGATGAAGGCGGCGACGAAGAGATTGGCCGGTTTCCGGTAGAGTTCGAGCGGCGTGCCCTGCTGCTCCACCCTGCCCTGATTGAGCACGACGATGCGGTCGGCCAGCGTCATCGCTTCGATCTGGTCGTGGGTGACATAAATCGACGTCGTCTTCACCTTCTGGTGCAGCGTCTTGATCTCCGAGCGCATCTGCACGCGCAGCTTCGCATCGAGATTGGAGAGCGGCTCGTCGAACAGGAAGACGGCCGGATTGCGCACGACGGCACGGCCCATGGCGACGCGCTGTCGCTGGCCGCCGGAAAGCTGGGCCGGCTTGCGATCGAGCAGTTCGGCGAGATCGAGCATGCGGGCGGCCTCGGCCACGCGGGCCTCGATCTGCGGTTTGGCGACGCCGGCGAGCTTCAGATTGAAACCCATGTTCTCGGCGACAGTCATATGCGGATAGAGCGCATAGGACTGGAAGACCATGGCGATGTTGCGCTCGCGCGGCGTCATGGCGTTGACGATATTGCCGCCGATAGCAATCTCGCCGTCGGTGATCTCCTCGAGGCCGGCGATCATCCGCAGCAGCGTCGACTTTCCGCAGCCGGACGGGCCGACAAGGGCGACGAATTCGCCATCGTGAATATCAAGCGAGATGCCATGGATGACGTCGACGGCGCCATAGGCCTTAGTTACATCGTGCAGTGAAACGGATGCCATGCTTGCAACTCCAAGGGTTCGGCTCAGGACTTCACGGCGCCGGCGGTCAGGCCGGCGATGATGTGCCGCTGGGCGACGAAAAAGACGATGATGGTGGGCAGGATGGTCAGCGTGATGAAGGCCAGCACCAGCTGCCATTCGGTGCCGTATTCGCCGCGATAGACCATGATGCCGAGCGGCCAGGGATATTTCGATTCCGAGTTCAGCATGATCAGCGGCAGGATGTAGCTGTTCCAGCTGCCGACAAAGGAGATGATGCTGACGGTGGCGACGATCGGCCGGGAAAGCGGCAGCGAGATATGCCAGAAGAACCTGAGATAACCGCAGCCATCGACGAAGGCCGCCTGGAACAATTCTTCCGGGAGGTTGCGGAAATAATTGCGAAACAACAGGATGCTCATGCCGAGGCCGAAGGCCACCTGCGGCAGCACCACGCCCCAATAGGTGTTCAACAGCCCGAGATCGCGGATACGGATGAAGAGCGGCAGGATCGCGGTCGCCGCCGGAAACATCAGGCCGAGCAGGAAATAGTTGAGCAGGAAGGACGAGCCGAAGAAGCGGACATGGGCAAAGGCGAAGGCGGCCATCGACGAGACGATCAGCGTCAGCAGCACGGTGAGTGCGGCAATGATCAACGAATTGCCGATCTGCAGCCAGTAGCGCTCGCCGAAGAGAATGTCGGTATAATTCGTCCATTGCCATTCCGTCGGCATGCCGAAGGGATTGGTGCGCAGGTCGCCCAGCGTCTTGAAGCCGCCGAGCGCCGTCGTCAGCAGCGGGACCAGCACGATCGCGGCAATCAGGCTCAGCGACACGTAGAGATAGATGCGTGTCGACGCACTCATGCGGATGGAAGAGCTTATATCAGTCATGGCGCATGAAGATCCTTTTGTAACCGAAGGCGAGCGTCACGCAGATGATGAACAGCACGACGCCGACGGCGCTGCCGAGGCCGACCTGCATGCGCATGACGCCATAGGTGTAGAGGAAGGTGACCATCGTCTGCGTCGAGTTGGACGGCCCGCCGCCGGTGAGCGGCATGATCATGTCGAAGAGCTGCAGCGAGCCGACGACGGCAAAGAAGATGGAGAGACGCAAAGTGGAGCCGAGCAGCGGCAGGGTGACATAGCGGAATTTCTGCCAGCCGGTGGCGCCGTCGATTTCGGCCGCTTCGAGCACGCTCTTGTCGACCGATTGCAGGCCGGCGATGAACAGCATCATGTGAAAGCCGAAATATTTCCAGACGATGACGCCGAGCACGGCGTAGATCGCCACGTCCTTATCGGCGAGCACGTAAGGATTGGCAAAGCCGAAGAAATTGGAAACGGCGGCAAACAGGCCGTAATCGCCATCATAGACGAAGCGCCAGATGAGGCCGGCGGCAACGTCTGCCAGCACATAGGGCAGGAAGAAGATCAGCCGGTAGCCGACGACGCCGGGAATGCGGTGGGCGAGCATCGTCGCAAGCCAGATGGCGAGCGGCACCTGGATGCAGATCGAGATGACGATGATCAGGCAGTTATTGATCAGCGCCTGGGTGAAAGCGGCATTGCGGAACAGCACCTGGAAATTGCGCAGGCCGATGAAATCGGTTGGCGTGCCATAGCCGTTCCACTTGTAGAGGCTGTACCAGGCCGCCTCGCCCATCGGCATGATGACGAAGAGCGTGAAGAGCAGCAGCGCCGGCGGCAGAAAGATGAGCAGCACCGTCAGCCGGTCATGGGCGACCGAGCTTTTCCGGTTTGCCGCCCGTCTTGCCGGCCTTGCGGCCGATGTCATCGAGGGTACTGAAATATTGGCCATGGGTCCTGCTTTCGTTCGTCGGCAGCAATGCCGGCGCTCCGTTTGATCGGGAGCGCCGGGAAGGCTCTGCGGGCGCTGGTTATTGTTCCAGCTCGAAAGCGTCCTGGATCATCTGGGCGCCGTCCTTGGAATTCATCTGGCCGGAGACGATTTCCACCGAGACGTCGTTGACGACACGGCCGACGGCAGCGCCGAGATCCTGGTCGAAGAAGTTCTGATGCCAGGTCGAACCGGCAAGCTGTTTGGCCGATTCGGCCAGCAGCGGATTGACGACGCCGTCATCGGCGCCGACGGCAACGGGAAGCAACATGCCTGATTTGGCCATCGCCCGCTCGTTTTCCGCATTGGTGAGGAAAGCGAGGAAATCGAGCGCTTCCTTGGAGGCCTTCTTGGTGACGGCCCAGCCGTTCAGGCCGCCGAGCGTATCGGTCGGCTTGCCGGCGCCGCCTTCGACTGTCGGGAAGACGAAACGGCCGATATTGTCTGAGGAAAGCCCCTTGCCGTCGCCGGCATTCTTGCGCTGGTTGGCCTCTGTCGCTTCAAAGCCGAGGATCATCGCCGCCTTGCCGTCGCCGAAAACGCCGAGCGTCTGCGGCCAGGTGGCACCGAGATAGCCGGGCTGGAACGGCTCGAGCTTGCCGAGTTCGGCGAGGTCGTCGCCGGCCTTGATGATAGTGGGATCGAGGAAACCTTCGCCTTCGCCGTTCTTTGCCGCTTCGAAGACCTTCTGGCCGCCCTCGCGCATGACGAGATAGCTCCAGTAGAAATGGATCGGCCATTTCTCACCGCCGCCGCCGGCGATCGGCACGATGCCGGCCGCCTTGATCTTCTTCACCGTGGCGAGAAAATCGCTCCAGGTCTTGATGTCTTCGGCTTTGACGCCGGCCTTGGCAAACAGCGCCTTGTTGTAGAAGAAGCTGACGAGACCGACCTTATAGGGAATGGCCCAGGTCTTGCCTTCGAAGGTCAGGCCATCGACCGAAGCCGGAGTATAGGCGCTGCGCAGCTTGCCGCCATCGGCATCAAGCGCTGCCGTCACATCCTGGAGCGCGCCGGTCTCGGACTGCTGCTTCAACACGCCGCCGCCCCAGCTGAAAAAGAAATCCGGCACGTCGTCGGACTGCAGCAATGTCGGAAGCTTGGCCTTGAAGGCCTCGTTTTCGAGGAACTGCATCTGGATGTCGACGTCGGGATGCTGGGCTTCGTATTTCTTGACGATGTCTTCCCAGGCCGCGACGTTTTTCGGGTCGAGCTCGAGATGCAGCCATTTCACCACCGTCGTCGCCGAGGCGGCACCCGCTCCCGCCAACACCAGGCCGGCTGCCGCAGCCATGGACACAATGCGCCTGCCGCCGAAAGCGGCGTTCTTCAGCATAAAATTCATTGATTTTCCTCCCAGGGGTCTATCCTCACAATTTTTCCCCTATGCGGATTAATTCAACGGAGCTTTGCCCGGATGTCAACCCAATCGTTGCTATTTTTACCAAATGCGCTTGACAGGCCCACGGGATTGCCTGCTATTTATTTCGTAACCCGTTAAAAATATTGGGTTCCGCCCAACAAACGATGCCGGCTAGTTTTTTATGAAGACCGCAGATCCAGAATTGATGCGCGCGATCAATCGCTTGAACGTGCTCGATACCATCCGGCGCCATGGTCCGATCTCGCGCATCGAGATCAGCGAACGCACCGAGCTTTCGACCACCACCGTTTCCGCCATCACCGCCTCGCTGCTCGACGACGGGCTGATCCTGCCGCGTCATGAAGGCGATATTCGCAATGAAGCGGTGCGCGGCAGGCCGCGCGTGGCGCTGGAGCTCAACCCGGACGCCGCCCGCGTCGTCGGCGGCAAGATAGCCGCCAATAGGATGGTCTTCGTCGTCACCAATTTTCGTGGTGACGTGCTGTCGAAACTCTCCCTGCCGATCCGCATCGACCGGCAGCCGATCGGCGTCATCGCCGATCTCGTCGAGGACGGTGTGCGGCGCTGCGTCGTCGATGCCGGGCTGTCGCTCGAGGATGTCGACAGCGTTTGCCTCGGCTTTCCCGGTGTGATCGAGCACCGCACCGGCTACATAAGAAGCAGCCCGATCTTTCGCGACACCAATGTCGATTTCGCCGCCGAAATGTCGACGCGGCTATCGACGCCGACCATCGTCGAGAGCGACGCGCATGCCATCACGCTTGGCCATCACTGGTTCGGGAAGGCGCGCGATCTCGAGGATATGGTATTGATTTCGCTGGAACAAACGCTGGGGCTCGGCGTGCTGCACGGCAACAGCCTGTTTCGCGGCGCCGGCGGTCTCAGCCACAATCTCGGCGACCTGGTGCTCGGTATGGGCGCGAACGGCGTCATCCGGCTTTTCAGCCAGGCCGGCGAAAGCGCCATCCTCGGCGAACAGCCGACCGACGGGCGTTTTGCCGAAGCGATCCGGCTCGGCCGCGGCATGACCCACGCCCAGGCGCTGATCAAGGCGGATGACGACCGGCTGATAAGCGCCGCCATCCGCGCCGGCGAAGCCGTGGGATTGACCATCGCCAATATCGTCACGCTGTTTGCGCCGCCCCGCGTCATTCTTGTGGGGTCGAGCCTGGCGCTCGGCGAACCCTTTCTGAACAGCCTGCGCGATGCCTATGCGCTCGCCATTCCGCCCTCGCTGAAGGGGGTGAGCGAACTCGTCTTCGACGATTCGAGCGATGATTTCTGGGCGCAGGGCGCGGCTGCCGTGGCGCTATACGAGCTTTACGAATCGCCCTGGAGCACCACCGGGCCGGCGCTCTGACGGGCGCACAATCACGATCAGATGGAGGAATTCATGGAGAGAGTCGGTATCGGCATCATCGGATGCGGCAATATTTCGGGCGCCTATCTCACGGCGATGGCATCCTTTCCCATTCTCGACATTCGCGGCGTCGCCGATCTCAATCGGGAGCTGGCCGAGGCGAAGGCTAAGGAATTCAACGTTCCCGCCCGATCGATCGAAGAGCTTTTCGCCGATCCGAAGGTCGAGATCATCGTCAATCTGACGATCCCGAAAGCCCATGTGGCGGTTGCGCTGCAGGCGCTCGAGGCCGGCAAACATACCTATTCGGAAAAGCCCCTCGGGATTAATTTCGCGGAAGGGAAAAAATTGGCCGACGCCGCCAAGGCGAGGAATCTGCGCATCGGCGCGGCGCCCGACACCTTCCTCGGCGGCGGCCACCAGACGGCCCGCGCGCTGATCGACCAGGGTGTCATCGGCCAGCCGGTCGGCGGCTCGGCGAGCTTCATGTGCCCCGGCCATGAACGCTGGCATCCGAATCCGGCTTTCTTCTACGAGGTCGGCGGCGGGCCGATGCTCGACATGGGTCCCTATTACATCACCGATCTCGTCAATCTTCTCGGGCCGGTTGCCGAGGTTGCGGGCTTTGCGACGACGCCGCGGACCGAACGGCTGATTACCAGCGAGCCGCGCAATGGCGAGCGGATCCCCGTCCATGTCCCCACCCATGTCGCCGGCATGATGCGTTTTGAGAACGGCGCCGTCGTCCAGATCGCCATGAGCTTCGATGTCGCCGGCCACAAGCATGTGCCGCTCGAAGTCTACGGCACCGAGGGCACGTTGATCGTGCCCGATCCCAACAAGTTCGCCGGCCCGGTGGAATATCTGAAGAAGGGCGGTCAGTTCGAGGACCAGCCGCTCACCGCACCCTATGCCGACGGCAACTATCGCTCGCTCGGCGTCGCCGACATGGCGCATGCGATCCGCTCCAACCGGCCGCATCGCGCCAACGGCGATCTGGCGCTGCATGTGCTCGAAGTCATGGAGGCGTTCCACACCGCGGCTGCCACCGGCCGGACAGTGGCAATCACCACGGCGGTGGAGCGCCCTGCCCCCTTGTCCCAATCGATCGTCGACGGACGGCTGGCGAAATAAATTCAGGAGGAAAGACTATGCGTGAAGCACTGATCGTCTGGGGTGGCTGGAGCGGGCATGAGCCGCAGGAATGCGCCGAAATCATCAAGACCATGCTCGAGGAGGACGGTTTCAAGGTCTATCTCGAACACGGCACCGAGGCGCTTGCCGACCCTTCCGTTCATGATCTCAGCCTGGTCGTACCGATCATGACGATGTCGAAGATCGAGAAGGAGGAGGTCAAGAACCTCGCCGCCGCGATCGAAAGCGGCGTCGGCATTGCCGGTTATCACGGCGGCGCGGGCGATGCCTTCCGCGACTCCGTCGACTACCAGTTCATCATCGGCGGCCAGTGGGTGGCGCACCCCGGCAACATCATCGACTATACCGTCAACATCACCCGGCCGGACGATCCGCTGATGGAGGGGATCGCCGATTTCCCCTATACGTCGGAGCAATATTACATGCATGTCGACCCCTCGAACGAGGTTCTGGCGACGACGAAGTTCACCGGCGAGCACGCCTACTGGATCGACGGCGTCGTCATGCCTGTCGTCTGGAAGCGCAAATACGGCAAGGGCCGCGTCTTCTATTCTTCGCTCGGCCACCAGGCCAAGGAATTCGACGTGCCTGAGATGAAGACGATTTTCCGCCGCGGCGCCAATTGGGCGGCGCGGTAAGGCGAAGTTCGCGCGGATGGCTGCCCCTCATCCGGCTGCCGCCACCTTTGTAACTTCCTTTTACCCGCTATTGGCGTAGTACTGCCTATTGCGGTGGCGGATGGAAGACCGTTGCACCTTTGGGACACCAAGCCCGTGGGAGAGCTTGGGTCTCCGTCCGCCGTTCCATTGAACCCGAACAGTCGCCGGGGCCGCTTGCGAAAGCAAAGCCCGCTTAGGCAAGGATGGGATCAGATGGATATGAATGAGAGTGTGGTTGTCGGTATCGATGTTTCCAAGGACCGATTGGACGTGGCGCTGCTCCCTTCAGGCGAGCACTTCGCGGTCAGCAACGACCAGGCCGGCATTGAGGAATTAATCACCAGGCTGGGAGCCTCCAGGCCGACGATCGTCGGCCTGGAGGCGACCGGCGGCTACGAGATGTTGGCGGTAGGTAGCCTGTCGGCCGCTGGCTTTGGAGTGGTTGTTGTCAATCCGGCGCAGGTGCGCGCCTTTGCCAACGCGCTCGGCCGCAGGGCCAAGACCGATCCGATCGATGCGGCCGTCATCGCTGCCTTCCTCCTGGCGACGAAGCCGGCGATCCGGCCGTTGCGCGATGCCGAGACGCAGGCCCTGTCCGAGCTCATTGCCCGCCGGCGGCAGATCGTGCAGATGGTCGTTGCCGAAGAGAACCGGTTGCGCATGGCGCTGGCCAAACAGGCGCAGAAGAGCATCAAGCGCCTGCTGACGGCCTTGCGCCGCGAGCTCGAAAACCTCGATGCCGACCTCGACAGCCATATCCGCAAATCGCCGGTCTGGCGGGTGCGCGAGACGCTGTTGACCTCGGTGCCGGGTGTCGGGCCGACAACGGCGCGGACGCTGCTGGCCGAGCTGCCCGAACTCGGCAGCCTCGACCGCCGCCAGATCGCCTCACTGGCAGGGCTTGCTCCCTGGACGCGGCAATCGGGGAAGTGGAAGGGCAAGAGCTTCATCGGCGGCGGGCGCGGCAAAGTGCGGGCCGTGCTGTTCATGGCCGCCCTGGTCGCCAGCCGCTACAACCCCGAACTCAAGGCCTTCCGCGACCGCCTGGTCGCAGCCGGAAAGCCCAAGATCGTCGCAACCGTCGCAACCATGCGCAAGCTGCTCACCATCCTCAATGCCATCATCAGGGACGGACGACCATGGCAAAACGCTTGACAAAGAAGACAGTCGCTCTCCCCGCTTGCGGGGAGAAGGGAATATGCGGCGACCTCTCCGTTCCCCGCTAGCTCTCGCAGGGCACGTCCCCTCTCCTCGTTTTTAAGGGGGTCCGAAGGACGGGTCGAGACGAGTGGCTCGACCCCTGCTGGTTAGGGTGAGGGGCAGGCCGCGATCTCAGCGCAGAATCAACGCCGTCCCATAAAGCCCCAACGCAAACACCGTATGCGCCAGCAGATTGAAGCAGCGGACCTTGTTCGGGGTCGGATGTTTGGAAGCGGCCCAGCCGATTCCGAGGCCGGGTTGCAGCAGGAACCATCCTGCCCCGACGGTGAGAATGCCGAAGATCCAGGCGGGGAGGAATGTTGGGGCGGCAAGCCAACCCTGCCCCATGATCAGCGCGAAGATCACGCCATAGAGAATGCCGACGGCATAGTGGCTGATCCAGCCGAGCGCCAGTTCATGCGCATAGGGCTCGGCATCGGCGATGCTGTCGTGAAAGATCTTGCCGCGGCGAAGGTGCCAGAACCAGCGGCCGACCGGGGCCCAGTTGGGCGCCGTCTGGCCGAAAAACTTGGTGAGCACGATCGCCCAGAGGTCCATGAGGATGGTTGCGCCGGCGCCGATCGTCAGGCCGCGCCACAGAATATCGAACATTGGGAATCACCGGAGAGCGTTGAATTGCAGAGGCGCCAGCAAACCACTGCGGACGCGTCGGCGCAATGGCTTCAGTGAATTCCTAGCCGCATCCAGCTCATGCAATGCTGGCCCCCTGCCCTCTGCACGGCCGCCATCGCTGCATCATCCGCAAAAAGGCATCGGTGCGGGCGCAAATTGATGCTTTTCGCGTGCAGCGATATTTCCTACTCACTGTCGAAACGGCAATGAGAGGTGTGGCGATGGCAATGCCATTTTACTGGAACGAACTGAACAGCTCCGATTTCGCCGGACTTTCACCCGATACGACCATTGCCATCCTGCCGATCGCCTCGACCGAACAGCACGGCCCGCACCTGCCGATCGCGACCGATGTGGCGATCGCCAACGGCATGCTCGCCGAACTGCGACAGCAGAAGCCCGACGACCTCGATTTCCTGGTCCTGCCGACGCAGGAGATCGGCAAGGCGAACGAACATATCTATGGGCCGGGAACGCTGTCGCTCGGCGCGGAGCTGCTCATTCCCGTCTGGACGGCGATCGGCGCCAAGGTTGCCGAAGCCGGCCTCCGCAAGATGGTCATCGTCAATTCGCATGGCGGCAATGTCGACATCATGAGCATCGTCGCGCGCGAGTTGCGCGTCCGCTATCAGATGGCTGTCGTCTCGACGCAATGGGGCCGCTTCGGGCATCCCGAAGGCATGATCAGCGAAGACGAGTTGAAATACGGCATCCATGGCGGCGAGGTCGAAACCTCGCTGATGCTCCATTTCCGCCCCGATCTGGTGCGGATGGACAAGGCGCAGAATTTCACCTCCAAGGCCGAATGGATGCGCGGACAATCGCGATATATCCAGCCGCTGCCGCCGCATTCGCTTGCTTGGATCGCCCACGACCTCAATCCGGCTGGCGTCGTCGGTGACGCCTCGCGCGGAACGGCGGCGAAAGGTGAAGCGATCTGCCGCCATCAGGTCAGCGGCTTCATCGAGTTGCTGTCCGATCTGAAGCGCTATCCGCTTTCCAACCTCTATTCACGATAGCGCCGGCGAAAGCACCTGGAGCATGATGCCGAAAAGTGTGAGCGGTTTTCGGAAAACATCCTGTTCTAAGGGGCAACAGGCTTTTCCATCGCGATATGGCCTTTGGCCTGCAGTTCCTGCACGAGGCCAGCAAGTTCGGCGAGCAGATATTCGACGAACAGGCTGGTGGCGGAATCGAGCGGCGCACGGGCGCGGGCAAAAAGCTTCATCGGCTGGTGGCGCGCATGCGGCTCGGCGATCGGCCGGAAGACCAATTCGCCCTGCCGGCACTCAGTGATGACGTCGAGCGGGTTGAGGATCGTCAGCCCCGCCCCCGACTTGACCAGCTTCTTCAACATCTCCGAGGCATTGGTTTCAAGCACCGGCTCGACATGCACGTCGAGCCGCGCCAGGGCCAGATTGATCACGTCACGCAGGCTGGTGCCCTGCTGGGCCAGCACCAGGCGTTCCTGGACGATGTCGGCAAGGTTGATCGGACCCGGCCCGATCAGATGATGGCCGGGCGGCAGGACGACGCCGATCGGGATGTCGAAACTGCCGAGCGCGCGGATACCGGGTGTGGCCGGAATATTGAAGCCGAGGCCGATATCCACTTCTCCCGAAAGTACCGGATTGACGGTCATCGTGCCGGCATCGTTGCGCAGTTGCATGAAGACCCGCGGATGCTCCGACTGGAAGCGGGAAACGATGTCAGGCAGCGGCCCGGCGGCAAGCCCAACCGTGGTGACGATACGGACCTTGCCGGCCTGCTGCATCTTCAGGCTGCGGATGCGGCCCTCCAGCCGCTCGTAGTTCTTTAGCACCTCGCGAATATGTTCGATGCAGAGCTCGCCGGCCGCCGTCAGGCGCAGGCCGCGCGGCAGGCGTTCGAAAAGCGGCGCCCCCATCTCCGCCTCCAGCGCCAATATCTGCCGGTTGATCGCAGACGAGGCGACGTTCAAGCGCGCTGCCGCCTTACGGATCGAACCCGAGCGGGCGATCTCGTTGATATAGAGAAGCTTTCTGGAGTGCAGCATCGCAACCTCGTTGCATAAAATTGAAGCAGACAGCGCAAATTTGGAACAGGCCGTTGCTGAGATGCCAAAAAGGCATCATTGCGCACGAAATTTGATGCTTTTCAAACAGCAAAGCAATCGCTCCAATGAAGAAAATCCGACGTCATCACCGGCGTTGCGAACTCAAAAGAGGAACGCTGATCATGCCCAATGCACTGAAGAATACGGTCTTTTCCGCGTTCATGGGCCTTGGTGGCGCGCTCGCCGCTGCCGTTACGGCGCATGCGGCCGACAAGGTGAGCTACGGAACGAACTGGCTGGCACAGGCCGAGCACGGCGGCTTTTACCAGGCGGTCGCCGACGGCACCTATGCGAAACACGGCCTCGACGTCACGATCGTGCAGGGCGGCCCGAACGCGGCCAACAGCGCGCTGCTGATCTCCGGCAAGATCGATTTCTACATGGGTGGGCCGCAGGGCGAGGTATCGGCTGTCGAACAGGGCATTCCGCTGGTCGATGTCGCGGCGATCTTCCAGAAGGATCCGCAAGTCCTGATCGCCCATCCGGATGCGGGTATCGATAAATTCGAGGATCTCGCCAAGCTCAAGACCTTGTTTCTCAGCAAGGACGGTTACCTCACCTATTTCGAATGGATGAAGGCGAACTTCAAGGGCTTCAAGGACGAGCAGTACAAGCCCTACAATTTCAGCGCCGCGCCGTTCCTTGCCGACAAGCAATCCGCCCAGCAGGGTTACCTCACCTCCGAGCCCTACGAGATCCAGAAGCAGGCCGGCTTCGAACCGAAGGTCTTCCTGCTCGCCGATAACGGCTATTCGCCCTATTCGACGATGATCACCACCACGCAGACGATGGTCGACAGCAAGCCGGATGTCGTCCAACGCTTCGTCGATGCCTCGATCGAAGGCTGGTACAACTATCTCTACGGCGACAACAGCAAGGCGAACGAGCTGATCAAGAAGGACAATCCTGAAATGACGGATGGCCAGATCGCCTACTCCATCGCCAAGATGAAGGAATACGGCATCATCGAATCCGGCGACAGCCTGGACAAGGGCATCGGCTGCATCACCGACGCGCATTACAAGGCGTTTTTCGACGAGATGGTAGCGATCAAGGTGTTCAAGCCGGAGACCGACTACACCAAGGCCTTCACGACGAAATTCGTCTGCAAGAACATCGGAATGGCGATGAAGAAATAGCTCCTGCGACGTCGGCCGATGGTCCGCCTGAAGTGGCGGACCACATCCTCCTCGCATGAATGAGACAGGCAATGCCGTTAGCAAAGGCCCAGGCCTTATCCCCACAAGAGAAGCGCAAGCGGCCGCTGGTCGTGATGCAGTCGGTCTCGAAGGTCTTTTCCAGCGGCACCGTCGCCCTTTCCGACATGTCGCTCACCGTCGAAAGCGGCGAGTTCGTCAGCCTGCTCGGCCCTTCCGGCTGCGGCAAGTCGACGGCGCTGCGCATCATCGCCGGTCTTGGCGACGTGACCTCGGGGGCGATCGACTGGCCGAGTTCGCGGATCAATGCCAGGGGCCTGCCGGAGGGCGATATCGGCTTCGTCTTCCAGGAGCCGACGCTGATGCCATGGAAGAACGTGTTCGACAATGTCCACCTGCCGCTGAGGTTGAGGCGTGTTTCGAAAGCGGCAGCGCATGCAGAGATCATGCAGGTGCTGACCACCGTCGGCCTGCAGGATTTCGCCAAGGCCTATCCACGCGAACTTTCCGGCGGCATGAAGATGCGCGTCTCGATCGCCCGCGCGCTGGTGACCAAACCGAAGCTGCTTTTGATGGACGAGCCCTTCGCCGCACTTGACGAAATCACCCGCCAACGGCTGAACGACGACGTGCTGCGGCTCTGGCAGACGACAGGCATCACCGTCATCTTCGTCACCCATTCGGTCTATGAATCCGCCTATCTGTCGAACCGGATCGTCGTGATGAAGGCAAGGCCCGGCCGTGTGCATGCAGATGTTCCGCTGACCACCAGCCTGGAACGCGACGAGCATTACCGTACCTCGGAGGAATACCGGAGGGCGTGTGAGACGGTCTCCCATTCGCTGATCGGGGCGATCAACGCAGCGGGAGAGCATTGATGCGTGACCAAATGGATACCTCGCCGCAGCCCCTTCACCTTTCGGCAAATATCAATCCCAGCGCCGCAGGTGCAAGGCGCCGCGATCTCGCGCTGCGCATCGCCATCCCCTTCCTCGTTATCGGCCTGCTGATCCTGATCTGGTACGCCTATGTCAAGCTCTCAGGCGTGCCGCCCTATATCCTGCCGGGTCCAGCCGCCGTCGCAAACGCTTTCGTGACGGACTGGGGTACGCTTGCCCCGGCCCTCTGGGTCACCACCAAGATCACCTTGCTGTCGCTGATGCTGGCCCTTGTCGGCGGCGTCGGCTTTGCGATCTTCCTGGTGCAGTCGCGCTGGATCGAGCTTGCCTTCTATCCGCTTGCCGTCATCCTGCAGGTGACACCTGTGGTGGCGATCTCGCCGCTGATCCTGATCTATGCGCCGTCGACCCAGGTGGCGCTGCTGATCTGTGCCTTCCTCGTCGCCTTCTTCCCGATCCTTTCGAATATGGTCCAGGGACTGAAGAGCGTCGACCACAATCTGATCAACCTCTTCGAGCTTTACGGCGCCTCGCGCTGGCAGACGCTGCTCTTTCTCAAGCTGCCCGCCGCCCAACCCTATTTCATGACCGGCCTCAGGATCGGCGGCGGCCTGGCGCTGATTGCCGCCGTCGTCGCAGAATTTGCGGCCGGCTCGGCGGGCGCCGGCTCCGGCCTCGCCTTCCGGCTGCTCGAAGCACAGTACCGGCTCAACATTCCGCGTCTCTTCGCCGCGCTGCTGATGCTTTCCCTGCTTGGCGTCGCAATCTTCGCCGTCACCTCGTTCATTTCCTGGCTCGCCCTGCACCGTTGGCATGAGAGCAGCCTGAAACGGGAAAACTGATGACCCATTCCTTCCTTTCGCCGCCCAATGCCGGCCGCTTCGTGCTGAGCAATGCAACGCTGCCTGCCGTCGCTGTCGAGGGATTTGACGCGCCGGCCACCGAGGGGCTGGTCAAGACGGATATCGTCATCGCCGATGGCGTGATCTCCACGCTGCTGCCGGCGGGTGCCGCGCCGGTGGAATTGCCAAGATCCGATCTGAAGGATGGCATGGTCTGGCCCTGCTTCACCGATATGCACACCCATCTCGACAAGGGGCATATCTGGCCTCGCAACGCCAATCCCGACGGCACCTTCATCGGCGCCCTGGACGCAGTGCGGGCCGACCGGGAGGCGTACTGGTCGGCGGCGGATGTCAGCAAGCGCATGGAATTCTCGCTGCGCTCGGCCTATGCGCACGGGACCAGCCTGATCCGCACGCATCTCGATTCGCTGGCGCCGCAGCACCGTATTTCCTTCGAGGTTTTTGCCGAGATGCGCGAGGCCTGGAAAGACCGGATCGCGCTGCAGGCGGTGGCGCTCTTCCCGCTGGAAAATATGGTGGACGCGACCTATTTCGCCGACCTGGTCGCCGTCGTCCGCGAAAAAGGCGGGCTGATCGGCGGCGTCACCCGGATGACCGCCGATCTCGACAGCCAGCTCGATGTACTTTTCAGGGCCGCCGCCGATAACGGCCTCGACGTCGATCTTCATGTCGACGAGAGCGACGATCCCGCCGCCGAGACGCTGAAGGCGATCGCGCAAGCCGTGCTGCGCAACCGGTTCGACGGCAAGGTGACGGCAGGCCATTGCTGCTCGCTCGCCAGGCAGGACGAGGAGACGGCAAAACGCGCGGTCGAGCTCGTCGCGAAAGCTGGCATCTCCATCGTCTCGCTGCCGATGTGCAACCTCTATCTACAGGACCGCTATCCCGGCCGAACGCCTCGCTGGCGCGGCGTCACCCTGTTCAAGGAACTGGCGGCGGCCGGCGTTGCGACGGCAGTTTCCTCCGACAACACGCGTGATCCCTTTTATGCCTATGGCGATCTCGACCCGGTCGAGGTGTTGCGCGAGGCGGTGCGCATTCTGCATCTCGATCACCCGCTGGATACGGCCGCGCGCGTCGTCACCACCTCGCCTGCGGATATTCTCGGCCGGCCCGACAAGGGGCGCATCGCCGTCGGCGCCCTGGCCGACCTCGTGCTCTTCAGCGCCCGGCGCTGGAGCGAATTTCTTTCCCGTCCGCAGTCTGACCGCGTCGTGCTTCGCCGCGGCAAGGTGATCGACCGCAGCCTGCCGGACTATCGTGAACTCGACAGCGTCGTTGGAGCATGACATGCCGGATTATCAGACGATCAAAACGCAACTCGAAGGCATTGCCGTCGAGGACAATCCGGCGCTGGTGCGCCAGAAGAGCCGCGATTTTTACTGGTATTCGCCGATCCTGAAGGCGCAGCTCGACAATGTCACGGCCGATCTCGTCGTCACCCCGAAAAACGAAGACGAGGTCATCCGGACCCTGAAGGTCGCCTTCGCGCACGGCGTGCCGGTGACGCCGCGCGGCGCCGGCACCGGCAATTACGGCCAAGCCATGCCGCTTTCCGGCGGCATCGTGCTCAACCTTGCCGCCATGGACAAGATCAAGGAAATCCATCCCGGCCGGGTGATCTGCGAACCGGGCATCGTCATTGCCCAGCTCGACAAGCAGACCAAGGCGCATTCCGGCCAGGAACTACGCTTCCACCCGTCGACGGCGCAGACGGCAACGGTCGGCGGCTTTATCGCCGGCGGCTCCGGCGGCGTCGGCTCGATCACCTGGGGCGGTCTGCGCGATCTCGGCAATATTCTGCGTCTGCGCGTCGTCACCATGGAGGCAGAGCCGCGCGTGCTCGACCTCACCGGCTGGGACCTGCAGAAGGTCAGCCATGCCTACGGTACCAACGGCATCATCACCGAAATCGAAATGCCGCTCGCCCCTGCCTATGATTGGGTCGACGTGCTTGTCGGCTATGACGACTTCATGGCATCGGTGCGCTTCGCGGATGCGCTGGCCAAATGCAACGGCATCCTCGTCAAGGAAATCGCTCCGATCGCGGCACCGATCCCGCACGATTATTTCACCCGCCACAGGCCCTATATCCGCAAGGGCCAGTCGGTGGTGGTGCTGATGATCGCGCCGCATTCGATGGATGCCTTCCTCGCCTTTTCAGCCGCCCACAAGGGCGAGATGATCTTCCGCTCCGACACGGTCGAAAGCATGAAAGGTATTCCGCATGCCTATGAGCTTGCCTGGAACCACACGACGCTGCGTGCGCTGAAGGTCGATCCCGGCTTCACCTATCTGCAGGTTCAGTATCCGGGCCCGGATCACGTCGCCAAGGTCGCCAAGATGGTCGAGATCTTCGGCGACGAAGTGCCTGGACATCTCGAATTCATCAGATTCGACGGGCAGATCCAATGCTCCGGCCTGCCGCTGGTGCGCTATACCACGGAGGAGCGCCTCGAAGAGATCATCAAGATCCACCAGGATCACGGCTGCCCGATCTTCAATCCGCATCGCTATACGCTTGAAGAAGGTGGCATGAAGCGCACCGACAAGGTACAGCTCGCCTTCAAGCAGGAAACCGACCCGAGGGGGCTGTTGAACCCCGGCAAGATGATCGCCTGGGAAAATCCCGATTTCGATTTCAACGCCGGCAAGAATTATCTCTTCCCGGGGCTCGCGAGCGTCATGGAGGCCTGATGAGAGTTCTCGTGCTTCATTCGCATCCGGTCGAGGAAAGCTACGGCAAAGCGCTCTACAAACAGACGCTGGAAAGCCTGCGAGAGGCCGGTCACGCGGTGGATGCGTGCGATCTCTATGCCGAGAATTTCGATCCGGTGCTCTCCCGACACGACCGGCTCGCCTATCACGATTATCCCGGCAATACCGCGCTGGTGAAACCCTATGTCGAGCGGCTGAAGCAGGCCGAAGCGCTGGTGCTGGTGACGCCGATCTGGAATTTCGGTTTCCCGGCGATCCTGAAGGGCTATTTTGACCGCGTCTGGCTTCCCGGCGTCTCCTTCGAACTGGTCGACGGCAAGGTGGAATCGCGCCTGCGCCACATCAGGAAACTCGCGGCCGTGCTGACATATGGCGCCACGCCGTTTCGCGCCTTCGTCGCCGGCAACCCGCCGGAGAAGATCGTCAAGCGTGTGCTGAGGGCGCAGATCAATCCGCTGCGGCCGGTCACCTTTCTTGCCCATTACGACATGAACAACTGCACGCCGGAAAGCCGGGCCAGGTTTTTGGCGAAGGTGAAGACGGCGATGGAGCGGTTTTGAGAGCCCGCATCTTCCTCGTTGCTACCCTAGGAAAGGCCTATGAAGACGATTTTCAATCCCCCGTCCGTCCGCCGCCCGTTCGGAAATTACAATCACGGGCTGCTGGTGCCGGCGGGCGCCTCGCTGCTCGTGACCTCGGGGCAGCTCGGCATCGGTCTCGACGAGAAAGTGCCGGAGGATACCGGCGCTCAGGCAGAACTTTGCTTCGAGGCCATCAAGGCAATTCTCGCAGAGGCGGAAATGAGTTTTGCCGACGTCATCCGCATCTCAGGGTTTGTGACGAAGCGCGAGGATTTCCCTGCCTATATGGCCATGCGAGATCGCTATACGCTCGATCCGAAGCCGGCCTCGACGCTGATCATCGTCAGCGGCTTCACCCGCCCCGAATTCCTTGTGGAAGTCGAAGTCACGGCCGCCAAACTGTTTTGTTGAAGCGAGCCTGGGGAAGCGCCCTCGTCAGCAGCCCTGTCCCTTGGATTCTCCCACGCCGCCGCCGGTATCACCGCCGATATCCTCTGCAAACTTGCGTATCAGCCGTACCAGCTCATTGAAGTCGTGTTCGTCCCAGCGCTCAAAGATGGCGCGGCCGATCCTTTCGCGCACCACGATCTTTCGCGCTCGTCATGCGTCTATCAGCAGCGCGCCTGCGCTATACGTTTTGCAGCTGAATGCTGCCAGTCGCAAATGCGTCAATTTCACTTCATTGCGTCCGCCGAGATGATGAAATGGCGGCCGAAGCCGCCATGCCCTACGCGTTTGTTATGCGGCATCAGGCCGGTTAATCGTCAGGAAGTGACGGACAACTGGTTTGTCGGGACCGATATGGTAGCCGAGCACTTTGCTTTGCAGGTCGGCGTCAGCGTTGGAAACCCTCTTATGCTGGCGAAGATGTTCGGCCCAGGATTCCACCATGAACCATTCGACGATCTTTTCTGGGTCGGCCGAATCCTCCGTGATACCCCATCCATAGGCACCATCGCGGCGACGCTCCTTGGAGAGATGATCGATGGCGTGCAGGAATGCGCTGCGGTGCTCCTTTTCGACCTTGTATTCGATCAAGATCAGAACCGGGCCTCGATCGTGGGCAACAGGTTCAGCCACCAGCGGCTCGGGCCAATGGTTTGAGGGCACCATGTCGGCATCACCGGTCGGAAGCTTCAGGCGGTGCATGATGAAACCGGCAACGAGCAGTCCGACGGCTCCGATAAGCAAGGTAGCTTGGATGCCGACAGCCTCGCCGACCGCACCCCAGCCTAGGCTTCCGGCTGTCATCGCACCGTTGAAGACAGTCAGATAGACGGCAAGGCCACGACCGCGCACCCAGTTGGGAAGCACTGCCTGCGCTGCGCCGTTGAGCGTTGTGAGCGCGGTGATCCATGCGCCACCGAGGAAAAGAAGAACAATGATGGCGACAATCTTCGGCGGGGCAAGCGACAGGACACCCATGACGACTGCAGTGACGAGTGCTGCGCCGAGAAGCAAACCATCAGAACTCAGGCGTTGGCGCAGCTTGGGCATGACCAAGGCACCGCCGATCGCGCCTGTGCCGACGGCACCAAGCAGGATACCGTAGAAGCTGGCGCCACCGTCGAGCAGTTGCCGGGCAACGAGGGGAAGAAGAGCCCAAACAGCACTGGCGAAGGCGAAAAAGATTGCGGCGCGCAGCAGAACCACATGGAGCGTGGTGCTTGAGCGGGTGTAGCGAAGTCCGGCCCGAAACGCACCGAAGAAGTTCTCCTGAAGCACGTCGTCGGCATTCTTTGCTCTTGGCCACCAGACCAGAGCCGCGATCACGGCGAAGTAGCTGGCAACGTCCGCCCCATAAGTGATCCCGGCTCCAAAGGCTGCTAGAAGCAGGCCACCAGCAGCTGGCCCGATAGAGCGGGCGATATTGATGCCGAGCGAATTGAGAGCGACCGCGCTCTTCACATCCTCGCGTTTCACCAGTTCCGGCACGATCGCCTGCCAGGTCGGTCCCATCAGAGCGGCACCGATGCCGCCAAGGAAGGTCAGACCGATCAGCGCGCTGACCGACAACATCCCCGTCTGCGACAGAACCATCAGCGAAATGCTGACTGATGCCAGCAAAAGCTGGACGGCGATCAGGAATTTGCGGCGATCGAGAATGTCCGTGAGAACGCCTGCCGGAATGGCAAGCAGGAAAATCGGCAGGGTTCCGGCCGCCTGAACCATGGCAACTGCGGCAGGCGATGCAGAAAGATCCGTCATCAGCCAGGAACTGGCGACGTCGCGCATGAAGCTGCCGGTGTTGCCGAGAACCGTAGCGATCCAGAGAACCGCAAAGACGGGCTGCGCAAGAGGAGCGAAAGTGCCCCCGGACGTTTTAGCGGCACTCATTTGTCTCCTCCATTGGTGAGATCAAATGCTGCAACGAAGACGAATGCGCCTGCGAGGCCAAGGTGTTCGAAGAAGGCGTTGGTCGCCATCATGCGATCCATCCCCGGAGCCATTTCCCAGAAGCGGAGAGCGATGAAGGTTGCCAGAAGCGTGAAACCGGCCAGAGCGAATGCACCCGCCCAACGCATGAAG
This sequence comes from Rhizobium sp. BK619, assembly GCF_014195245.1. NCBI lineage: Bacteria > Pseudomonadati > Pseudomonadota > Alphaproteobacteria > Hyphomicrobiales > Rhizobiaceae > Rhizobium > Rhizobium sp. BK619. The sequence continues at coordinate 132,065 of NZ_JACIBH010000004.1, forward strand.
CCGGAAATCACCATGGCTGAAGCCGTCAGTTCAAAGGCAATGACGACAACGGCGAAGAACGCAGCCGGATGAAGACCGAAATGATCCATCTCGACCAGCGCACCATTGAAATCGAAGATCTTGGTGATCGGCCCCTGGATGTAGGCGGCGCAGAGCCCAATCAGCGAAACGGTTCGCATATGAGGAGAACTGACGATGCGCACCAGATTGCTCCGGATCGGATTCGACGTATGGGATTGGTAGGTCATATCTGCTCCTGCATGTTCGCCGCGAGAGCGGCTGCGTTGGTGAAGCGAGAATGGCTGACGACTGCATTAACAACAATTGCAGCAATCATTTTGACTTAATTGCGGTTTTTGCAATTCTCGACAAAGGCGCTCGGGCGACGACGTGTCGCCTGAGCGCAAAGCTGAGTTATACCGCCCAGCAGGAGCACCCGAGAGCGCCGAAGAATCCCTTTAGGTCGGCGATCGGAAGTTTGGATGTCCAGGCTCCGGCATGGTCATGGCCATGCACGCCGCAGTCACTGGCACATCCGCATGTGGAAATCACCGTACGGCGCAAAGAGCGCGAGCCTGCGCCTTCCGGTTCGCCCCAGGCCGCGTATCCGCCGAATCTGCGGACGGGAGACCAGTCGGGCATCGCCGGCGGCACGTCGTTCTCGTCGAGCGTCTTGAAGTCGCCTGCCCCATAGACAATCTTGCCGCCGACCATGGTCAGTTCCGAAGTGAGGAAGGAGATCTCGTCTTCCGCGCAGGAGAAGAAGTCCTTGTCCGGCACCACCAGATCGGCGAACTGGCCCTTCTCGATACGGCCCTTCTTGCCCTCCTCATTGGAGAACCATGTGACCTTCTCGGTCCACATGCGCAACGCCGTCTCGCGATCGAGGCAGTTGGCGCGCGGATAGAGCTGCATGCCGCCGACCGTCTTGCCGGTGACCATCCAGGAGAGCGAAACCCAAGGGTTGTAAGAGGCAACGCGGGTGGCGTCGGTGCCTGCCGAGACATTCACGCCCTTTTCGAGCATGCGGCGGATCGGCGGCGTCGCCTCGGCTACACCGTGACCGTAGCGTTCGACGAAGTATTCCCCCTGATAGGCCATGCGATGCTGGGTGGCGATGCCGCCGCCAAGCGCCGCGATCCGGTCGATCGAACGTTCGGAGATCGTTTCGGCGTGATCGAAGAACCAGTTCAGACCTTCTAGCGGGATATCCTTGTCGACCTTCTCAAACACGTCGAGGGCTCGGGAAATCGTTTCGTCATAGGTGGCGTGCAGACGCCAGGGCCAGCGGTTTTCAGCCAGAACACGGACGACCTCCTCCAGCTCGCCTTCCATTTCCGGAGCCATCTCCGGACGAGGCTGGCGGAAATCCTCGAAATCTGCGGCGGAGAAGACAAGCATCTCGCCGGCACCGTTGTGGCGGAAGTAGTCGTTGCCCTGCTTGTATTTGACCGACTGCGTCCACTTCAGGAAGTCCTGTTTCTCTTCCTTGGGCTTCTGGGTAAAGAGATTGTAGGCAAGGCGAACGGTCATCTGGTTCGCATCGGAGAGCTTCTGGATGACTTCGTAGTCATCAGGATAGTTCTGGAAGCCGCCGCCGGCATCGATGACGCCCGTCACGCCCAGGCGGTTGAGCTCGCGCATGAAGTGGCGGGTCGAGTTGACCTGGTAGTCCAAAGGAAGTTTCGGTCCCTTGGCGAGTGTCGAGTACAGAACCCCTGCATTCGGCTTGGCCAGCAGCATGCCTGTGGGATTGCCATTGGCGTCGCGGGTGATCTCTCCGCCGGGCGGGTTTGGCGTGTCACGGGTGTATCCGACTGCACGCAAAGCCGCCCCGTTGAGCAGTGCGCGATCGTAGAGGTGCAGAAGGAACACCGGCGTGTCGGGCGCGACAGCATTGATTTCCTCAATCGTCGGGAGGCGCTTTTCCGCAAACTGATGTTCGCTGAACCCGCCGACGACGCGCACCCACTGCGGCGCGGGCGTGACCGCCACCTGGCGCTTCAGCATGTCCATCGCATCGGCGAGCGACCGGACGCCGTCCCAACGCAGCTCCATGTTGTAGTTCAGGCCGCCGCGGACCACGTGGGTGTGGTTGTCGATGAGCCCGGGCAAGACCCGCTTACCCTTGAGGTCGACGAGCCTGGTGCTGGACCCAGCCAGCGCCATGATCTCGCTGTCGGATCCGACTTCGACAAAGAGACCGTCCTTAACGGCGATAGCCGTTGCATTCGGATTGGACCGGTCAAGCGTGGTGACGCGGCCGTTGTGAAGGATCAGGTCGGGATGCATGGTGTCTACTCCGGTCTGGTTGGGATCGGCGGCCTTCGCCGGGGAAAAGAGGTTCGAGAACGCCAGGCTCGATGCTGCTCCCAGAAAAGATCGACGCGTCGTCATCAGCTATGATCCTCCATCCTCGCCTCCGCCTGATGAACACCGACAATGCTGTCGCCGCCCTTCGGCAAATGACCGAACATGTGCGGCTTGATTTGATGGATCCACGAGACCGCGGCCGGCTCCCTATTCATAAGTGTCTTGGCGAACGGTATCAGTTGTTCGCCGACCAGAATGCCGAGGAGGCCGACGAGTGCGATGACCGGTGGGGCGGGCGAACGCACGTTAAGCAGGCTGTAGACGATGCCAACAAGCAGACCCGCGCCAAGCGACAGAAGGTAGATTTTCATGGAATGTTCTCCGGTTGCGAGAAAAGCCGCTCCGACGGGGTCCTCGGAGCGGCCGGATCCGGCTATTACTTTGCGGGGTTCGGGCCGATGCGGTTGCCATGCTTGACGCGTTCGTCGGCGCCGTGAACCATCGTGTAGGCATAGTCGATCCCCATGCCGTAGGCGCCGGAATGCTCCTTCACGAGCGTGGTGACCGCGTCGTAAGTCTCCTTACGAGCCCAGTCGCGCTGCCATTCGAGCAGAACCTGCTGCCAGGTGACCGGGATCACGCCAGCCTGCACCATCCGGTCCATCGCGTACTTATGCGCGTCGGCCGAAGTGCCGCCGGAGGCGTCCGCGACCATGTAGATTTCATAGTCAGGAATGTCGTGGAGGGCGGAAAGCGCGAAGGTCGTATTGCAGACTTCCGTCCAAAGGCCAGACACCACGATCTTCCTGCGGCCGTTGGCGGCATTCTTTGCCAGCGCATCACGAACGTTCTGGTCGTCCCAGGAATTCATCGAGGTACGCTCGAGGATGTCGTTCTCCGGATAGACGGAAAGCAGTTCCGGAAAGGTGTTGCCCGAGAATGACAACGTCTCGACCGTTGTGATCGTGGTCGGAACTTTGAAGATCTTCGCAGCCTTGGCGAGACCGACGACGTTGTTCTTCAGCGTCTGACGGTCGATCGACTGCACGCCGAAAGCCATCTGCGGCTGCTGGTCGATGAAGATGAGCTGGCTGTTTGCCGGGGTCAAGACTTCGAGCTTAGACATGATATTTTCCTTTTGGTTGTTTAGACCGCGAATGCGGCTGGTTATGAAATGAGCTTGACCCTGAGGAGTCGAAACCGATGCTTCCACGGACTGCCTGGGCCGCTGGAAGGAAATGTACCGTGACGGGCGCCTGTGAAAAATGGCAATATTAATTGCGATTGAAGTTCATTTCTTGCAATAATTGCCTTAACTTCAACTCAGGTATGGACGTCGTGTGGGCGGCGCCAAGAGGCCATTCGTTCCAAAGGTTCTAAGGGAAATTTCATTCGGACACTCGGCCCGAAGGTAGTTCCGCACTCTCCCGACGACGTTGTCTTCTGTTTACTCTCAACAACCGCAATTCCAGTTAGAAGTCGCTTTTGCCAAACCAGAAACCAAGCCCGATGTCGCAGCCCACCCGGTAGTGGGCCGGCCAGGACTCGGCTCTTTCGGGCGATGGCTGACATTAGCCGTGGCAGATAACTTCAAAGGAGAAATCGGAGAAGCCCGTCGTTGTGGAGTAACTATCCATGAATATGGATAAACACCCTAGGATGTCCGGGTGCCATGGTCGTAGGCAGAAAATACGCCTGCAACCCAATCCGCGAAGACCTGATACTTGACGCTCGGAAACCGGCCCGCTGGCCTTAAAATGTGAACAGGATAACGGGGTGGCGCCCAATCGTTCATGATTGGGACCAGAGTGCCACGAGCGATATGAGGGCGTGCCAAGAATTCAAATGTCTGTCCTATACCCAGTCCTGCCAATATTCCTTGCAAATGCGCGGTCGCATCACTGGTGGAAAGCTTGATCGGGCTGTATATCTCTATTTTTTCCTCACCTTTCATCAGTCGAACGGGTGCTGCTTTAAGACTACGTGCGAAAAAATATTGCACGAAAATATGATCACGCTGCAGGTCCGATGGCGAAGCTGGAACGCCGTATTTTTCGAGGTATCCCGGGGTTGCGCAGGTCACTATCTCGACGCTGCATAACTTCCTCGCAACAATAGATGCGCTTGATAGATCGCCGGCACGTATGACGCAGTCTATACCCTCTTCGACGATGTCGGCCTGACGTTCTGTTACACCAAGATGTAACTCGATCTCTGGATAGAGTGCGTAAAACTCTGGCAACCGAGGGATCAAAATCGCATTCGCGAAGGTCCCTCCTATGTCAACCCGAAGTTTTCCGCTCGTCGCCAGGCGCCCACGGGTGGCCTCATTGTTCATTTCATCCAGATCGGCGATCAGGCGAAGGGCTCGCTCGTAATACGCAATGCCCTGAGGTGTTACGGTGACGGAACGTGTCGTGCGTTCGAGCAGTTTTAGGCTCAAGCTTGCCTCGAGATCCTGAACAAGCTTACTCACGGTCGACCGCGGCGCACCCATCGTGTCTGCAGCCTTTGCAAAAGATCCTGCCTCGACGACGCGAACAAAGGCTCTGATTGCTCCCAATTGATCCATTGGCATTTTCTCCATAGAAATCTGCGTGTGCGACGGCCTTGGGTTCAGTTGTCGATCAGTTGCAAAGAGCACCAGTTTTGAGCGGTATCGTCACGCCGCCAATGGCTCTAGATTGGCCTGAATCTGATCGCGGAACTCCTCATATCGGCTGGGCAGCTTGAGTGACTCTCCCAAGTGTGCGGTGTCCTCGTCGCGGTTGAACCCAGGCTCGTTCGTGGCAACCTCAAACAGGATGCCGCCTGGGGTCCGGAAGTAGATCGCCCAGAAATAATCGCGGTCGATGACAGGGGTGACCTGGTAGCCCGTATCCATCAGAGCCTTGCGCACCTCGAGCTGCTTCTCGCGGTTGTCGACTGCAAAGGCGATATGGTGAACCGAACCAGCACCCTGTCGGGCAAACGCCGTCTTCGGCATCGCTTCGAGATCGATCGTATCTGCTCCGTTGCCGCCCGGAATGAGGAACCGGGTCACGTCACCCTCCCTGTCGGCACGCTGATAACCCATGAAGCCGAGCAGTTCCTCGGTTGCACCGGTTTCATGGAGACTGAACCGCGCACCGGCGAAGCCGCGAATGGCCGTGTCGCCCGGAATACCGTCAGCCAGCCATGGCGAGCGGTTGTCGTCAGCAGACTCGATCAGCGCCAGGCTGTCGCCGTCGGGCCCCATAAAGCGAAGTCGGTTGGCGCCGAAGACGGTATCCGTTTGGAGACTCTCAACTCCCTGGGCGGTGAAGCGATCCTGCCAGAATTTCAGCGCACCCTTCGGCACGGAGAACTGTGTTTCGCCGACCTCGCCCACCCCGGGACGACTCAGCATCATGTTCTGGAACGGGAAATACGTCATGACTGTCCCGGCCGATCCGTTCTCGTCACCATAATACAAATGATACACGCTCGGATCGTCGAAATTGACCGTCTGCTTCACGCGGCGCAGGCCAAGCGTCTCGGTAAAGAAGCGGTTGTTCTGCCGGGCATCCGAAGCCATCGAGGTTACGTGATGCAGTCCTTTGATATCCTTGATCATGTTGATGCCTTTCAATGAGCGGTGGGTTCAAGCGTTGAAATCAATCTAGCCACCTTGAACGCCGACAAGAATTGCAATATTTCTTTTGATTGAATTGCAATTATTGAAACAATGACATGAACGATTACAAAGCGCTGCGGACCTTTCTCCTCGCCGCCGAGAAGCGGAATTTCGCCCAGGTCGCCCGCGAACTGGACATGACGCCTGCGGCGGTCACGCGCGCGATCGCAGCACTTGAAGCCGAACTCGGCGTGCAGCTCTTCGTGCGCACGACCAGGCAGGTGTCATTGACGACAGATGGCGCGATCTTCGCCGCCCAGATTCAGCCAGCGGTCAAGACGCTGGAAGAGGCGCGTCGCGAGGTGATGAATGCCCACAAATCTGAAGAAGGGCGCCTGCGGATCAGTGCACCGACCTGGTTCGGCAAGACGGTACTGCCGCCGATCCTGTCAGGGTTCAAGGAACGCTATCCGAAGATGAGCTTCGAGATCTCCCTGTCCGACGGTCTGGTGGACATCGTCGATGGCGATTATGACTTGGCGATCCGTATCTCGTCGCAGCCCTCGGACAAGTTCACGATCTGGAGAAAAATCCGGGTGGTGCCGCGCATTCTGGTCGCTGCACCGGGCAGCCGATTTGCCACCATGGAGCACCCGAACGAACTGACACCCGACGACTGCCTCGCCTATAGCGGTGAAAGCCGTCGCGAGAACTGGGTCCTGTCGGACGGCGGATCCAGCATGACGATTTCCGCAGGTAGGGCATTCAGCGCCAACAGTGGCGAGGTTCTGGCGGATATGGCCGCCGACGGCGCAGGCGTTGCCCTGTTACCAGGCTTCAACATTGCCGATCACATCCGAAGCGGCCGCCTGATCCATGTCTTCCATGGCTGGGCGCCGCCGGATCTGTGGCTGACGCTATTTTATCCGCCTTACCAGGCTCTGCCACCGCGTATCGCTTCCTTCTCGAAGTTCTTCGAGGAGCAGGTTGCGGCCCATATGGTCATGCTGGATTGACGCATGCGGCGGTGCGTTTCGCGGATTGTTTGAGGCCGCTCGTTGCGGATTAAAGCATGTCGCGCAAAAGTGTGTAGCGGTTTTGCGGCAACGACATGCGGAAAACATAGAGCTAAAGCGCAAGGAGCAAATCTGAAAGATCGCGACGCGCTTTAGAGCCTTGGTCAGGCTTCCGGGATAGCGCTCAATCTTGCGGCTACCATTGCCTGGAGCCGCCATAGGTTTCGATCGTAGATATTCCGATCCGCCAGATCCGAAACCGTGCGATGCAAATATTGCGCGCAGGATCCGGCAGGTCCGCATGCCTGGGCGATCAGCATTGCGGCTTCATCGAGTGGTATTTTCTCCGTAAGAGGTGATTGCCTCGCGCTTGCCCAGAAGGTGAGCGCACGACGCGTCCCCGTCGGCGTCTTGACTGAGACCCACCGCACCATGTCGCACACCTCGGCATAGCGGATCTCGCGTGCCAGAAGCGCACGCAGATCCTGCCCCTTCGTCTTGCAGGGAAGCTTGAGGACGAGACCGGAACAGCTTCCTCCCGGCCGAAGCGCCAGCATCAGACCTGGCGCATCGGAAGTGGCCCGAAGCCGTTTGATCCTGAGCGAGAAAGCGCGGTGCCATCCGAACGCAATGGCATCATCACTGGCGGCAACTTCGAAGCCCGGATTCCACATCAACGATCCATAAGCGAACACCCAGATCCCCTCGTCCCCGGCTTCCTGCTCGACCCGGCTGACGAGTTCATCGAGTTGCTGAGACGAGATCGGAGTCCAGTGCGGCTCCGGCCCCTCGTCTTCGACGACCTTGAGGGTTCTGGCGACGAGGTCGGCCGTTAGCTGCATGGCGACAGGCACACGTGTCTTGGCAGTGGTGCGTCTTGGCATCGCGGAACCTGTTTCAACAAGGTTGGAGCCGGAGCATCGGTGCCTCCGGCGGGTCGTCTTATGGCTTTTGTCAGATCAGTCAGCGGGGTGGTCGATCACGGCGCGGAAAGTTATCTCGACGACCTGTTCCGGAAACGCCAATGCGGTGACTCCGATGAGGTTACTGGCGCACTGAGGCATGTCCGTGCCGTACATTTCCTTGCGAACTTTCGAGCCAGCGGAGAATGCGCTTGGGACATCGAGTACGAAAAGGGTCTCTTCAACGACGTCGTCGAGTGTCGCTCCATATGCGGCGAGGAGCGTTTTTGCATTGGCGTAAGTCTGCCGGATCTGCGGCTCCATCTGCGAGAAATCGGCAGGCCGGCCATCGGCATTGAGCTCAGCAGGAGCGACGAGCTTGCCATCGCCATCGTGGCTCAATTGCCCTGAGATGTAGATCGTGTCCTTGAGCTTTACGGCCTGGACATATCCGAAAGCCTGCTCCCAGGCGACGCTGTGGTTTGCGGTCTTCTTGTGGGAGCTTATGTTGGTCATGATGATTTCCTTGCGTTATGTGGCAGAGCGCTGCGCGCTTTTCAGCCTTGTGGGTCTCTTAAGGCGACGGATGCTTGGGAGGCCGCAGCCGTCGCCGGTGCCGATCAAGCCTGGACGAAGGCCAGCAGATCAGCGTTCAGAACATCGGCATTGACGGTCAGCATACCGTGGGAGAAGCCGGGATAGGTCTTCAGCGTGCCGTTCTTCAGAAGCTTGGCAGACTTCAGGGCCGAGTCGGCAATGGGAACGATCTGGTCGTCTTCGCCATGCAGAACGAGGGTTGGAACGGTGATCGCCTTCAGATCTTCGGTTTGGTCGGTTTCGGAAAACGCCTTGATGCCGTCGTAATGGGCCTTGGCACCACCCATCATGCCCTGACGCCACCAATTCTGGATCACACCCTCCTGGACTGTCGCGCCATCACGGTTGAAACCATAAAACGGCCCTGCCGGAACGTCGCGGAAGAACTGGGCGCGGTTTACCGCAAGAGCCGAACGAAAACCGTCAAAGACCTCCATTGGCAGGCCTTCGGGATTTCCATCCGTCTTCACCATCAGCGGCGGCACGGCGGAAACCAGGACCGCCTTTGCGACACGACCGCTCGGCTGGCCATGCTTGGCCACGTAGCGGGCAACTTCCCCGCCGCCGGTGGAGTGGCCGATGTGGACTGCATTCTTCAGGTCGAGATGTTCGGCAACCGCGAAGGCGTCGGCAGCGTAGTGATCCATGTCGTGACCGTCGGAGACCTGAGCGGAACGGCCATGTCCACGGCGGTCGTGGGCAACGACGCGATATCCTTTCGACAGGAAGAACAGCATCTGCGCGTCCCAGTCGTCGGAGGATAGCGGCCAGCCATGGTGGAAGACGATTGGCTGCGCATCCTTGCGCCCCCAGTCCTTGAAGAAGATTTCGACGCCGTCCTTTGTGGTTACATATGCGATGGTGTTGGTTCCTTCGGTTGGGTTGGCGGGAGCAGCATTGGCTGCGAAGCAGCTAGGAGAGAGAGATTGCGATGGTCGTGCGGCGACGCCTGCGGACAGCAATGCGCCTCGGCGCGTCTGGCGGAAAGGGTTTGGATTACCTCGCATCGTTCGATTTCGTCATTGAAAACGTCAGGCGACGTTGCGTTCACCTGTTGGAGGGACAATGACGAAGACACATGAATTCGGCAATTGCGATAAAACTTTCGAATTTACTTCCGAAAACGCAACAATCATGGAGGTTCATCGGGATTGAGAGCAACGTCTCGACAAACGGATGACGACGGGCCCCATTGAGCCTCCGTCGCCCGTCAGAAGGAAACTGAATTGTGATCCCGGTCTCAATGCAGCTCGAATTCGTCTCGACCGAGAAAGAAAACACCACCATCATCGATGGCGTTGGCCGGAAGTCCGAGATTGACAGCCGCGTCGAGCAGATTTGGGCCCAGATCGAGGAAACCAGCTCCGATTACGATCGTGAAAAGCTGTAAGAGCGGCTTTCCAAGCTGGCCGGCGGCGTCGCCGTCGTCCGCGTCGGCGGTTCCACCGAAGTTGAGGTCAAGGAAAAGAAGGATCGCGTCGACGATGCGCTGCATGCGACCGCGCTGCCGTCGAGGAGGGTATTCTGCCTCGGGGTGGCTACTGCGGGCGGTCAAGGCGCTCGACAATCTGAATACCGCCAACCAGGGCCAGCGGGTCGGCGCCGAGATCGTCCGTCGGGCGATCGAGGCCCGGATATTTTTCCGCGCGACGTGCAACCGTCCCATGCAAAGGCGCGTATCGCTCTTCAGCGGTCTACAGCGCCCTCCACCATCTCTGGTGGTCATCTAGTTGAGCGTATCTTCATAATTGCGCCAGGAAGAGTCCTTGGCGCACCAAAGGTCTTCCAGCATATGTCGATCACGTGACTACACCACTGGACAGATCAAGCCTCTCGCCTATGTCAAGCCCGCTGAGCATCGATGGGATTGTCATGAACGCACGACCTCCAGAGCACTATCACGATATCTTCATAGGCGATGGTGAGATGGCGCAGATGATGCGCAATCACGACTGGGCGGCAACAAGCCTCGGCTCGCCCGAAGATTGGCCGGCATCCCTCAAGGTGGCGCTTCGGTTGCTTTTAACCTCGCGTTTCGAGATGTGGCTCGGATGGGGGCCGGAAATCAATTTCTTCTACAATGATGCTTACCGTCCGACATTGGGAAACAAGCATCCCCACGCACTGGCTGTGCCGACCAAGCTGTTATGGGCAGAAATCTGGGATGACATCAAGGATCGTCTCGCTACCGTATATCAGACCGGGCAAGCGACATGGGATCGGGCGCTGCTGCTTTTGCTTGTGCGCGATGGCTATCCCGAGGAAACCTATCACACGTTCTCGTATAGCCCGCTGATCGGTGACAAGGGTCATGTTGAAGGCGTCTTCTGCGCTGTAACCGAGGAAACGGAACGGGTTATCAGTGAGAGGCGGATGGGGACCTTGCGGCAGCTTGGTTCAGCCCTAGCTGCATCCGACAGCACCGCACAAGTCAATGAGGCATCTGCTGCCGTCCTCGGAGAAAACCAACAGGACCTGCCCTTCACTCTACTTTACCTGTTCGAAAAGGACGGCAGCGCAAAGCGGATTTGGACGACGGGGATTTCGCACACACATAGGCTTTCGCCAACCACTGTAATCGCTGGAGATGGACCATGGGATCTCGAGGCGATACGCAATAGCCAAGTCCCGGCGCTTGCTGATTTGACTTCCTACGAAGACGTGCCCATGGGCACTTGGAAAACCCCGCCAGCACGGGCGGCACTCGTGCCGCTGATTGGCCAAGGTGGTGATAAGCCAATCGGCGTGCTGATCAGCGGCCTCAACCCGCACCGACATATTGGCGAAGACTATCTCGACTTCCTCAAGTTGATCAGCGGCCAGATCGCTTCCCGCCTCGCGAGCGCTGAGGCCTATGAGACAGAACGCAGACGCGCGGCCGCTCTTGCAGAGGCAGCGCATATGCGTGACGCCGCGGCCATCGCCCTCGAACAATTGAACCGGCAGTTGCTGACGGAAGTTGAACAACGAACCGCCGAGCGCGACCGTATGCGCGCGCTTTTTCAGCAAGCGCCGAGCTTCATGTGTATTCTAAGTGGACCGCAGCACGTCTTCGAGCTGGTTAACGACGCCTACCTTCAACTTGTCGGGCATAGAGAGCTCCTGGGGCTCGCTGTTCGGGATGCACTTCCGGAAATAGCTGGCCAGGGCTTTTTCGAATTACTCGACGGGGTCTTTCAGTCGGGGAAGGCATATCTTGGCCGAAACTTGCCGGTTTATCTCCAGCGGGCAGCAGGTGAGGAACCTGAAGAGCGGTTCGTCAACCTCATCTATCAGCCAATCATTGACGCGGACGGCGAGGTTTCTGGCATCTTTGTCGACGGTTTCGATGTCACTCACCAGAAACGGGCCGAAGAGCAGCTCCACACTTTGAACCATACCCTTGAACAACGCGTCGACCAGCGCACTGAAGAACTGCGGGCCGCATTGCTCCAGCTGGAAAATGAGTCGGCCGAGCGTGAAGCTGCCCAGCTCGCCCTGCGTCAGGCGCAGAAAATGGAGGCGCTGGGCAAACTTACCGGCGGCGTTGCGCATGACTTCAATAATCTACTGCAAGTGGTGAGCGGCAATCTCCAGCTTCTATCAAGAGACATTGCTGGTAACGAAAGGGCTGAAAACCGTGTGCAGAACGCGCTTGCCGGCGTGTCGCGTGGTTCAAAGCTTGCCTCGCAACTATTGGCGTTCAGCCGCCGACAACCACTCGAACCTAAAGCGGTGAATGTTCGCAAGTTAATCCAAAACATGGACGACATGCTGCGCCGGGCACTTGGTGAAGAGGTCGAGCTGGAGACGGTTATATCCGGGGGCTTGTGGAATACGCTGATCGACCCGGGGCAGCTCGAAAACGCCATTCTCAATCTCGCGATCAACGCACGGGACGCGATGGACGGTCGCGGGCGACTCACGATCGAAGCAGCGAACGCCGTCCTTGACGATGACTATTCCCGCACGCACGAGGATGTTCGCCCCGGCCAATATGTTCTGGTCGCAGTAACAGACACCGGCTCCGGCATCGCGCCTGAAATTCTCGAACACGTCCTTGAGCCGTTCTTCAGCACCAAGAGCGAGGGGAAAGGAAGCGGCCTCGGGCTTTCGATGGTCTATGGCTTCCTGAAACAATCTGGTGGCCACCTCAAGATTTACAGCGAGGTCGGCCTTGGCACGACCATCAAGCTCTATCTTCCGCGAACAATGCAGGTCGAGGATAACCTAGTCGACCCGGCCGGGGCTCCGACCAAGGGAGGCACGGAAACCGTGTTGGTCGTTGAAGATGATGATGGCGTGCGTGAAACGTCGGTCGCTCTGCTGGCCGATCTGGGCTATCATGTCCTGAAAGCCCGCGATGCTCAGTCAGCGTTTACGATCCTGGAAAGCGGCGTGCATGCAGATCTCCTGTTTACCGACGTCGTCATGCCAGGACCGATGCGTAGCACCGAGCTCGCCCGCAAGGCAAAGGCGCTCTACCCTGAGATAGCCGTGCTATTCACGTCTGGTTATACGGAAAATTCGATTGTCCATGGCGGACGTCTGGACGCTGGCGTGGAATTGTTATCCAAGCCTTACACGCGCGAGGCACTGGCCCGCAAGGTGCGCCACGTGCTTGGCAATGCGGGCCAACAAAGACTCTCTGCTGACCGGATGGCATCTCTGCAAGCTTCGGGCGCAACGACTCGACTATCAGGCCAGCCACTTCAAATTCTGGTTGTCGAAGATGAACCCCTGATCTTGATGGCGACAGTCGACATGCTCACAGAAACGGGCCATTTGGTGCGGGAGGCCGGTTCGGGAGAACAAGCGTTGGTCATACTTGAGAATGAACCGGTAGATATCCTCCTTACGGATATCGGTCTCCCGGGCATGTCGGGCTCAGACCTGGCCCAAAATGTCAGGAAGCGTTGGCCTCATATCCACATCGTTTTTGCAAGTGGCGCCACCAACGGCAGTACGCAAGCAGGCATTGAAGACGCTTTGCATTTGTCGAAACCGTTTACCGCGGAGGCACTGGCTAAGGTGCTCAGCCAACTGCCCCTGGAGTGAAACGAGGGACACTCCGTCAACTCGGCGGAAATTCACGCCCGATCTCAACAAAGCGGTCCCCCGTGAGCTCATTGTGAAAAATCAGTCATCGCCACCTAAAATCATCCCTCTCCAATATCTTCTGCAAACTTCCGCATCAGCCGCACCAGCTCATTGAAGTCGTGTTCGTCCCAGCGCTCGAAGATGGCGCGGCCGATCCTTTCGCGCGCCACGTCGATGCGGTCGGTCATCGCCTTGCCTTTCGGGCTGATGACCGCCTCGCGCACGCGGCGATCGGCGGCACCTCCGCGACGCTCGACCAGGCCGAGGCTTTCGAGCTTGGCAACCTGACGGCTGACGGTGGTGTAGTCGCGCCCGGCCCGATCGGCGAGCTCGACCACGCCGATCGGACCGAGGCGTTCCACCGTGACCAATAGCGGAAACAGCGCACGATCGAGCGAAATGCCGGCTTCGCGCACCATCTGCTCGTCGCGCTGCGGCCGGTTCATGACGCTGACGATCTCGATCAAAGCCCCATGCAGTTCACGCAGTTTTTCGGATATATGTGTATTTTGCACGCTTTTTCTTGACGGCATGTCGATTCTCCTATTATGTGCATAATACACATATGGAGATGACAATGACACAGAATTCCACAGTCGACGTGCTGATATCAGGCGCCGGTGCAGCCGGGCTGACGCTGGCGATCGAGCTGGCGCGGCGCGGCGTCAGCTTCCGCCTGATCGAGAAAATGAACGACCCCTTCCGCGGCTCCCGCGGCAAGGGCATCCAGCCGCGCAGCCAGGAGGTCTTCGAAGATCTCGGCATCCTCGACCGGATCGTCGCGCTCGGCGGCGCCTATCCCCGGCAGCGGGAATATCGCGACGATCGAAGCGTCAGCGAATCCGAGGTCGTGCTGCATGAGCCGCCGACGCCGGCCGAACCCTACCATCTGCCGCTGATGGTGCCGCAGTTCCTGACCGAGGGCGTGATGCGCGAGCGCCTGCTCGAGTTCGGGCACCGCCCGGAATTCGGATGTGAACTCATCGGCTTCGAACCGGACGATGCCGGGGTAACGGCGCGGCTCAACGGCCAGTCCGGCGAAGAGACCATCCGCGTGCGCTGGCTTGTCGGCGCCGATGGTGGGCGCAGCTTCGTGCGCCACGCGCTCGATATCGGCTTTCCCGGCAAGACGCTCGGCGTGCGCGCCATCGTCGCCGATGTTGTGCTGACGGGGCTGGATCGCGACGCCTGGCATCGTTTCGGCGAAGGCGATATGCAGCGGCAGATTGCGCTTTGCCCGCTCGCCGGAACGGAGTTGTTCCAGATCCAGGGACCGATCCCGCTCGAAGGCGAGATCGACCTGTCGGCGGCCGGCTTGACCGCGCTGGTGGGCGAGCGCACCGGCCGCGACGATATTCACGTCCGATCGGTCTCCTGGGCCTCGGCCTTCAACATGAACGCCCGGCTTGCCGATCGCTACCGGCTCGGCCGCGTATTCCTGGCCGGCGATGCCGCCCATACGCATCCGCCGACCGGCGGCCAGGGTCTCAATACCAGCATGCAGGACGCCTATAATCTCGGATGGAAACTGGCGGCGGTCGCTGCCGGCGCGCCGGATGCGCTACTCGACAGCTATGAGGAAGAGCGCCGCCCGATCGCAGCGGCGATGCTTGGTCTTGCGACCAGTCTTCTCGATGCGCTGAAGCGCGGCGATCTCAGGCGCGGCCGCGAGGTCCATCAGCTCGATATCGGCTATTCCGAGTCTTCTCTCGCGCTGGAAAAGCCGGAGCGGCGCGGCGGCCTGCTGGCCGGCGACCGTGCGCCCGATGCACTGCTCACCGGTGCGGCCGGCCAGCCGCGGCGTTTGTTCGAACTGTTCAAGGGCACGCACTGGACGTTACTTGGCTACGAGATCGAACAGGCAGCCGTGCCACCCCGCCGCGGATTGCACATCCACAGCATCGGCCGGCGCGGCGATCTCATCGACCAAGGCGGACACTTCCTTGACGCCTACACCCTGACGCCGGGCGACTTCGTGCTGGTGCGTCCAGACGGTTATATCGGCGCCATCGTCGCGTCCGGCGATAGTTGGGCGCTGAAAGCCTATCTCGCCAAGGTCGGCCTTGGCCGGGGGCAAGAGAGCCTTCATACGGCGACACGCTGATCGGTGCATTCCCCACTCATAATCGCTCATTCCGAAACAACCATCCTGCTGTGATCGCCTCGACCGCCTTTCATTGTGGGTCGACGGTGGCTAGGCGCAGGTCTGACAGCGCTTTCAATTTACTTTGTGAGGCCCGTCTGAGAAAACGCGTGGGCTGCGAGAAGCCCTCTCCTCTCAGAGGGCGTCGCGCTTGTATCGCGGTGTCCAGCCGCGGGTCATTCCACGGCTCATCGCCCGCTCCGCCAGCGCCAGTTGCTGGCGGAGATGTTTGCAGTCGTCGAGCAGCGAGCGGATCGCCGCCTTGGCATTGTCGTCATGCCAGGCCAGCACGGCTTCGACTTCCCACGCGGGATCCGGCCAAGCAGGATCGGGTCGTGCCGGATCGGGCCAAACGGGATCGGGCCAAGCAGGATCGGGTTTCGGGATTTTCGCCGGCTGCATCAGTTCAGCGCCAAAGGCAATTGAACCGGACGCGGCAAGGGTGGCAGCGGCCGGCTGAGTTCGACCTTTCTCTGCCAGGCGGCGCGTCGCAGTTGATCGCGCTCGCGCGCCGCACGTGACGCTTCGACAAGGGCTAGGGCGTTGGCGATCACTTGTTCCGTATGCGTCATGACCATCTCCAATGTTCCTGTTTTGTTCCAATTTAGACTCTCGGCCGAAAATGTCAAGTCGGGCGGATCTAGTGTTCAGGACGATTGGATCAGGCGAGCGTTCAGTCCGCAGCTTCGATGACGGCGATGCCGGCTTCCTGCGCAGCCCTGATAAAGGATGCCCGCACCTCTTCCGGCGGGAGATCGCCGATAATCGCATCCAGGCAGGACTTCACGGCTTCGAAATAGTCTTCGCCGTCATCGACCGGCCACTCGTGCAGCAGTGTGCGCGCGGCGTCCCACACAGAGTTAATAACGGCATAATGGCCAAGCCCCATTGAGGCCAAGCCGACCGGTCGAAAATTTGCCGTCTGTCTCACTTTGTTACAGCTTTTCCAATTTCGGTGAGCCTACGAGTTAAAGATGCAATTTGCGTGCCGCGGGGTGGGCGGGAGCAGACATTCTCCTCGCCCCCTCCAGCCAGGCGTTTTGAGAACACGCAACGCTTCAAGTGCTCAGATCGGCATCGAGAACCCCGCAACTTGGTTATCAAACGGCTGATTATGGTAAATATCAGGCTTCTCCTGCCAAGCCTACTCATTAAAAGCCGGCTGTTCCCGAGTATTCTATAGAATTTACAGCAACGCATCGAATTATCCGGAAGCAACAGCCTTTATATTCATTCGTTGATTGTGCCAAAGGTGGACGCAGAAGCATCCGGATCGTAGAATGCCATCGCTTGCACGCAGCGGATCTGGGAGGACGCACAATGCCTATCTTCATGGATCGGCACTTTCTCGAGGGAACGTCGGCGGCCGACGTTGCCCAGGCCCATCGCATGGATCTGGACATTCAGGATCGCTACGGCGTCAAGTTCCTGACCTATTGGTTCGACCAACGGCGCGGGACTGCCTTCTGTCTCGTGGATGCGCCCGACATGGAAACCGCCCAATGTGTGCATCGCGAGGCGCACGGCTTCGTCGCCGGCGAGGTCGTTGAAGTCGCTTTGTCTGCGGTCGAGGCGTTTCTCGGCCGAATTCACGACCCCGATCCGGCGCCTGGCCAATCCTCCGCCGAGATAGATCCCGGCCACCGGGCAATCCTCTTTACCGATATCGTCGGATCGACCGAGATGACGGCGCGGCTCGGCGACCGCATCGGGACCGAAATGGTGAGAGCCCATGACGCGATCGTGCGCCGATGCCTCGGCCAAAATTCCGGCCGCGAAGTGAAGCACACCGGCGACGGCATCATGGCGGCCTTTTCCGCGACCACCGCCGCCGTCGAATGCGCCATGGCGATCCAGAAGGAATTCCAGCTCTACAACGGCGGAAACACCGAGCCGATCCATATCCGCATCGGGCTGGATTGCGGCGAGCCGGTCGAGGATAGCAACGACCTGTTCGGCTCGACCGTACAGCTCGCCGCACGCCTCTGTGCGGCCGCATCCAGCGACCAGATCCTCGTCTCAGAGAATATCTTTCGGGAATATGGCGCCGCCGATCTTTTCGGTCACGCCTCGCGCCGGCGGCTCAAGGGCTTTTCGAAGCCGGTGATGGTGTTTCGATGCGACTGGGCGAATGATGCGACCGCCTGAGATCCCGTGGAGACCCCCGGGAAACGAGAACGCGCCGCACATAATGTGACGGCGCGCCGGTGCTCATTCTATCCTATCAGGCGTTGCCGATATTTCGATCACCCATCAGTTGCTCGAATTTGGGGGCGGCCTCGACCTTGGCGAGCACACCCGACATCTTCAGAAAACGCCGGAAATTCTCGCGCGCAGCGCTCAGCGGGAAACGGCCGCTGGCGGTGTCCCTGCACGCCTTCAACAGCGTGTCATATGCCAGACCTCGTTTGTCCTCCGGCCATTCATCCAGAAAATCGAAGATTTCATCGAGACATGTGATCTCCGCGATGAAATGCTGACGATGAAGCAAAACCGGATCGAACCGAGTTTCCGCCATAGTATCCTCCCATTTATATTACTTTTTTATAGGATTATATTACTGAAAAAGCTTGATTTATTCAAGACAAAATCGGCCGCATTTACCCAAAAGCATCCGCAACTACTTCCATAACGGCAGAATAGCCCGATCAGATTATCTTGAGTCAATTGATCCGCGATCTAGGTTCAAAAGCAGACCATCAAGATTGGTCGATCCATCGCACACGTGTTCAGCTAAGCGTGATCAATCGGACGGCAAGTTTCGTATAGGCTCGTGACGGCATGGTTGTGACCAAGATCAACTCCGCAAGGGAAAGCCCAGATGAAACGATTTCTGACGTTCGTAGCCGTCGGCGCGCTGCTCGGTGTGTCCGCGATCACGTCTTCCTGCACTTCGCCGGGCAAGCCCGATCATGAAGATTTCCAATATCAACGGGACACATCGATCAACCCGGCTTGCGCGGGTGGTTTCAGACCCGGCAACGCGCGCTCGTGCAGCTATTGAAGGCGCGAGCGGCGACATTGGTGCTGGGCATCGCTGCGATTGCCGCAGGGAGCAGCCGCGATATGCCTGCGTCGTAAGAGGAGGCGCGCTGAAGCAATAGGACTAGTGAGGGAACTCCAAGCCCGTCCCGCAGTTAACGCAACGGGTCACGGTTGGCTCAATTCAAAACAGGAGAACGGTTCCCCATGAACAATTTGATCTGGCTTGTCGGCGCTGTCGTCATCGTGCTCGCGATTTTGAGCTTCTTCGGCTTTCGCTGATTGATGTAAATTGTGGCGATGGGCCTTCTCTCCAGGATCAGAATGGAGATCAGACCCGCTGGCGCCGATAGATCGATAATCTTCCGCGCGACTTGTTTCGGTCGACTTTAGCTTGGCCGGACGTTGTCTCCGCCTTTGGCCACCGAGGCTCGAGCCGCGTTCCATTGCCGTTTTCGTCAACAATCCACCGGATGACGGTTGGATGGGCTACATCACCCCCCTCGACTTCCTTTACAGTCACGCGTTTCGGCCTTCCCGGGGCCGGTCGCGAGGGAAATCGATGGAACGTCTTGGTGCGGATAAAGCGACTCAATCCAGGAAGCGTGCTGTAATAGCCGATCACTCGGATGGTTTTGCCCGGGATGTTTCAGCCGTCTCGCCAATTCCTTCAGCCAGGCGCGCCCCTGGGAGGCTTTCGGCATCAGCCGCCGGACATGGGAGCGCCGTGGCAAGCCCGTGCAGGAGGCGGCGATATCGGATTGCGGTTCGACGCCTCTGGCCGCTTAGCCAGTTTCACGGCTTTTAGTCGGGCTGCCCGAACCAGATGTTCATCGCCTCGCGGAGGCCATCCGGCATCCCCTCGCCCACCCAGGCCACATAGCCATCGGGCCGGATCAGCACTGCGGTTGGGGCTGAGACCGCACCCAGCGCCGGCAGCTCCCATGCGCCGTCATAGCTGGCGTCGACCAGTTGGACGCGGCCGGACCATGGCGCGATGTCGAGGCTGCCGGGCGCGCCGAGATTCAAAAGCAGCGGCCGCGCATTCTGGAGCAGCGTGTAGACGCGGAGCCGGCCATCGGGCGTGGTGAGGTCGAGGTCCGGCATGCGGCGGCCAAGCAGCGGATGGCCCTCGCCGAGGTCGTAATGGATGGCCAGCCCGGACATTTCGGCGGCGATCTTCTTGCGGGGCTCCTGCATGGCGAGGAGCTCCAGGACGATGTCTCGCAAGGCTTCGGTGCGGTCATCGGTCCGCTGCAGCGCGACCTGCGCCATCGTCGTGCGCAACACGCGGGCGGCCAACGGATGGCGCTCGGCATGATAGGTGTCGAGCAGGCTTTCCGGCGATATTCCCTTCACCACCTGTGCCAGCTTCCAGCCCAGATTGACGGCATCCTGCACACCGGTGTTGAGGCCCTGCCCGCCCACCGGAGAATGCACATGGGCGGCATCGCCGGCCAGGAAAATCCGGCCCTTGCGGTAAGCCGCCGCTTGCCGCGACATGTCGGTGAACCTGGAAATCCACCTCAGGCTATGGATGCCATGATCCGTTCCGCAGGCGGCGATGAGGGCTTCCTTAAGATCGCCGAGCGTCGGCTCGGCGGTGTCGCCGGCATTCTTTTCCGTCACCATGACATTGACCGGGCCTTCGCTGGCAAAGACGACCTTGCCGTCGCGGATTTCGTATTCCTCCCGGCCGAAGGCATGCATGCCGAGCGCCGTGCGATGGACGCCGAGCGGCGGCTCCTCCTCCATCTCGGCCTCGGCGAGAATATTGCTGGTCGTCGCCTCCCATCCCGGAAATTCAATGCCGGCCATCTTGCGAACCAGACTGCGGCCGCCATCGCAGCCGACAAGGTAGCCTGCCCTGAGCGCTGCCCGATCGGAAAGTTCGATGGTGACGCCGGTGTCGTCCTGCGCGAAGCCGGTCAGCTCGCAGCCACGATAGATCGTCACCGGCAGTTCGCCGATCCATTCCGCCAGAATGCGCTCGATATGCTTCTGCCGCAGCGCCAGACCATAATTATGCCGGGTCGGAAAATCGCTGATATCGAGCCGCGTGACCGCAAATCCAGTGACTTGCGCGATCTGCCCTTCCGCGAGGAACCGGGCGACCACGCCGCGCTGATCGAGAACCTCAAGGGTGCGTGCGCTGAGACCGCCGGCGCGCGAACCGACGATTTCCTGGTTCGGGCGGCGTTCGACGATCGCGACATCGACACCTGCCAGGGCCAATTCGCCCGCCAGCATCAGGCCCGTCGGCCCTCCTCCGGCTATCACCACTGCATGCTCCATCATACGCAATCTCCTGCTGTCCGACTGTCCGAGGGCGATATAGGGGTTCGAGTGCTTCCGGGAAGGCAAATTGATCGGGCGTGCCTGCTGTCGATTTGGCCTGTCGCAGGTTGTTCCCTATCAGGCTGGTTCGTGAGCCCGCGCGCAAAGCCATGCGCAGAGCTGCCTGGGAGCGGGACGGGAGTCGTCGGCGCGCATCAATGCGAAATGCCAGGCCGGCCCGGTCAGCACATATGGGAAGGGTGCGATCAGCAGGCCCTTCTCCAAAAGCGGTCGAAACAAGGACGGCGACAACAGCGCGACGCCGACACCTGCCACCGCCGCACTGGCGTCCAATTCGTGCGTGGGATAATCGACCATCGCAAACCGCAGAGCGGGCGGCGTCTCGCATTGAGCGCCCCTGAACCAGGCATCCCAATCCGGATGCGGCAAAAGCTCGAAATCGGCCAGTCCATCCGGCCCGTTCAGGGTTCTCTCTCCAAGCAGTGAGAGCGCCAGCATCGGTGTTGCCTCAACCGGAGCGAGTCGATATTCGTCAAGCCCTTCCCATCCGCCACGCCCCGTCCGTATGGCAACGTCAAATGCGCTGGGATCGCGAATATCGGCGGAGACGTCGACTTCGATCGGGGATGTTCCTACTGAGGGATAGCGGGACAGCCGCGGTGCGAGCCAGCGCGAGGCGAATGTCGGAGGCGCCGTCAGCCGAAGCGATGGCATGGCCGCCTGGAACTCATCAAGCGCGCCGGCAATGCCATCCAATGCCGCCCGAATTCGGCTCGCCAGAACAGCGGCAGCAGCCGTCGGGACAACGCGGCGCCCGGCGCGCTGGAACAGCGGCTGACCAAGTTCGGTCTCCAACGTACGGATACGCAGGCTGACTGCCGCAGGAGTGAGGCATAAACGCTCGGCCGCGCGGGCAAAGCTGCCGGCAGAAACGCACGCTTCCAGAATTCGCAGGGACTCCAACGGCGGCCGCATGATCTCTTCGCTTTTGATGAGTTTTTCTTGTGATGCTCACAAGCAAAGCGCGTTTTGGGGACAGAGCGCTTGCAGCTAGGGTTGAAGTCAACAATAGGCGATCTGATATGCCCCTGCAATCTCGGCCCTTATTCAAACTTTTCATGACACTTCATCCGGCCCTGGAGCTCGGCCAGACGCCGGCCGGAGGCCGCCGCATATTTTCCGTTTCCGGAGGATATTTTGAGGGCGAGCGCCTGAAAGGCGACGTGTCGCCGCTGATTGGCTCCGATCTGCTGCTTGCTCGCGCAGACGGCACGTTTCAGCAGGATGTCAGGCTCCTGCTCGTCGCCGATGACGGCGATCTGATCTTGATGACCTATCGCGGCATCAGGCGCTCCACCCCGGCAGTTGACGAGCGTCTGGCGCGCGGCGAAGCGGTCGACACCTCCGAATATTATCTGCGGACAACTCCCTATTTCGAGACGGCCGCGCCGCAGCACGCGTGGCTCAACCAAATCGTCGCGGTTGCAAAGGGCGGACGGTGTCCGGGCGGCGTTGAGTATGACGTATATGAAATTCTCTAGATGCGCTCCCAAGGCCATCGGCGATGGGTAGATATAATGCCGCAACGGCTTCTCTCAGCAGAGGCTGATTTCGTGTCGCAGGTTGTTCTCCCTATAAGTAGGATCCCTAATGGTTGGAGCGACTTGCGACAGGAGTTTCTGCCTTGCCTTCCAAAGCCGGGTTGCTTGCCGCTTGCTGTTTTCTTGTCGTGGAACCCGGCCGTTCCAACACGACCTGACTGGGTAGGACGCCGATGTGGCAAGTGCTTCCCGAGTCACCCTTTGTTCTCGAAGGGCGATCAATCAAATAGTTGGAGTGATGCGCCTCACTGCGGAGCCGTGGCTTTTTGCGGAATCGTCTCAGCCGCTGGTCGCTCAGACGGATCGGCGGGATGGCCATAAATTGTGTAGGCGGCGCCGACCAGAATGCCCAGGACGAGAAGAGCGGTCACGTATAGCATCATTCCGCGAATTGCTGTTTTTGGGGTCTTGTCCATTGCGATCTCCAGGACTGCTCAGCGGTCGTTCACGGAACGAACAGGTCCCGATCTCCCTGTTACTAGCGGAGGCCACCATGTGGGCAATCCTGATCGGGGCCGCTCTCATAATCGGCGGACTTCTTCTTCTGTTTTCGTCGGCGCTTGGTCGAAGACCGAGCGATCCGCATCAAAAGCCGCAAGGCGGCAGCACGTTGGAACCACGGCGCCAAGGCCTCAGGTTCCTCGGGATATCAAAGAACTGGCCAGCCCTTGCCGTTATCGCCGTCGGCGCCCTTCTCTTGGTTGTTGGTGGATATTCATGAACATCCGCCCGACCTTGATCGCTCCAAAGCCTGACGGGGCTGGCTGCGCCTCAGCACCTTCAATAGCAAAAAACCCGGCTTTCACCGGGCTTTTGTTCAGGTAATTACCAAGTCTGGCGGCCATACCAGTCGTCGACATCGCTTCTAATACGGTCCTTTTCGATGCCATACCGCTCCTGGATCTTGCCTTCCAGCTGATCCCGCTTGCCCGCGATCTGGTCGAGATCGTCGTCAGTGAGTTTGCCCCACTGCTCCTTGATCTTGCCCTTCGCCTGCTTCCAATTTCCTTCGACACGATTCCAATCCATGAGCGATTTCTCCTGCTTGTTGATGAGAAGAAAACGGACCGCAGTGGAAGTTGGTTCCTGAGACAAAGCTGATTTTTAAGCCGTCTGGTGATTCTGCGCTTGGGTATGATGGGAACCGAGCTGATGCATATCGTTCCCCTTTTCTCCGGCCGCGCACCCACGATATCCGCCGTACCATCGCCACCGACACGCCTGGAATCGCCATCATGCCGCACATCATTTGGGCGACCTTGAACAACGTCAGCGGCTTCAAGGCTAGCGCAACTGGCTCTACAACCAGGCGACATCCGAGCCTG
Organism: Rhizobium sp. BK619; assembly: GCF_014195245.1. Taxonomy (NCBI): domain Bacteria; kingdom Pseudomonadati; phylum Pseudomonadota; class Alphaproteobacteria; order Hyphomicrobiales; family Rhizobiaceae; genus Rhizobium; species Rhizobium sp. BK619. The sequence continues at coordinate 155,916 of NZ_JACIBH010000004.1, forward strand.
AAAAGCGTGATGGCTTCGATCGGTAGACGAAGAAGATTTTTCTAATAATGAAAGCGAACATTTCAAAAACTCCCGCGGACGAAAGCGCAACAAACGTCGCGCCAAGCGCGTGAAAACTGTGAAATTACTATTGTTATCTTTGAACGCAAATAAGCCATGTGGTACAATCAGCGCATCACAAAACATACAGAAACGGATTTGGCAGAATGAAGTCATCCACATCTGTTAAGCGTCTCATCAGTACCAGCGAAGTTTACTCTCTCACCTCCCTTTCCCGCGCAACCCTGTGGCACGATATCAAGTCCGACGAATTCCCCAAACCAGTGAAACTCAGTGATGACGGTATCCGCAAGGCCTTCGTCTTAAGTGAGATTTGGGCTTCGACCGACCAGCACATCTCGCAACACGATCAACAGGTGAGCGCATGATCGAAGCGCGCGCCTCTGTCATCGTCTCTGCAGCGCAATTGCTCTCAGAACGCGAGCCGACGCATGACGTTATTCTACAGCCCAAAGAGCCGTTCGGATTGATTGCTTTGGAGGTCACCAAAGCGTGTGCTCTGGCATCTCGCTATCGCAGCTATCGGAGAGCACATAGCTAATGGCCGCATTCGCAGAATGGCAACCACGATATGCAGCCCATGGGATTGCCACTTTTCCCGTGGTGATTGACGGCAAAGACAAGCGGCCAGCCGTCAAAGGCTACCTCAAGTTAGGTTCTAAGGTCAGCGATCAGCTAGCCCTCAGGTTTCCTGCTCATGATGCCATCGGACTTGCATGTCGCCGAAACAACATCACTGTCCTCGACGTCGACACGACTGACGAGCGGGTTTTAGCCGATGGCTTAAGCCGTCATGGGCAAACGCCCTTCATAGTCCGCAGTGGTTCCGGTCATTATCAAGCGTGGTATCGCCACAACGGCGAACGGCGGCGCGTGCGACCGGATCTTCGACTGCCGATTGATATTCTCGGAGATGGCTATGTCGTTGCTCCGCCATCCTTGGGCAGCAAAGGGCGCTATCAGGTCATTCAGGGAAAGATGGATGATCTCGATAGCCTCCCGGTGATGATTCATCCTGAAATTGCGAGCGAGCCCGAAACCTCCCGACTCCAGGAGGATAGCCGAAGAACTTCCGAACGTCGCGAAAGCGCGGCCCCAACGTTTGGGAAGCAGGGTGAAGGAAATCGTAACCAGACGCTGTGGCTCTTCTGCATGAAGGCGGTACGCGGTTGTCACAAGATCGAAGAATTGCTGGAGAAGGCGATGCGTCATAATGGCGAGGCCTATTGCCAGCCGCTACCCACAGAAGAGGTCCTGAAGGTGGTGGCATCTGCTTGGGGATACGAGGTCGAGGGGAAGAACTGGTTCGGGCATGGGGCACGCGTCGTCATGCACCACTCCATCGTTGACAACTTGGCGGCACCTGAGCCCCGAGCTTTTGCGCTTCTTTCTTTGCTGATGCGAAACCATTGGGGACGGACGTTCTATCTGACCAAGGCATACGCCAGCAGCATCGGGTGGGCAGTGAATACATTGAAGGATGCTCGCGACGTTTTGATCCGGCTGGAATTGATAGAATGCATCCACGAAGGCGGTAAGGGACCGAATGATCCACCTGAATTTCAGTTTGGCAAAGGGGTTAAAAATTGACCCCAATAAGAAACAGAACACCCTCTCCTCTGTCTCTCTCCTCCTCCTTCATGCATAGGGGTGAACCAGTGGGTTTGGTGTTTCAGGAAGAGTTTTCACCCTTTCAGAATGAAAAAGGGTGCTTGGGAAAAAAAATCGCGCGCGCGAGAGGTTGAAGATATGACCGAAGACATCAGCGACGAAGACCGCGAGCTTGAGCAGCGCCTCCGTGACAAATGGAGGAATGAAGAAAAGCAGCCTCGCAGCGACGGCCAGCTTGGCGTTCCGATCGAGTATCACTTTTATAGCCGGGAATTGCCGAACGGCCGCGGTGGCGCTGATACCTATTGGCGGTTCGATCGCATCGAAGGGGCGGACGGCTTTATTCACCGTGAGTTCAATTCGAAGAGGCTGGCAACAATGGAGCTTGATAAGCTGCGGAAGGCTGGATTCACGGTACATGTGAGGCAGACACCGGAGGCGCTCACCCTTGAAGCTCAGGCTGAGCAACGACGAAAAATAGACGACATCTTTGAGTCGAGCAAAAACACCAGTGAGATTACTGAGGCATTGATCGCGGCCGGTAGAAAATCTCAGGGATGACCCGGCCGGCAGCATGATGCGCTTGAGACGTTGCTCTGACCGATATCGACAATGTCGAGGTAGATTTGGCAAAGGTCGCCAAGTGCCTGGGGCCGGTAGACGCCCTTAGTGTGCCGCATTGCGGGAGGCTTTTTCCTGACTTTTCATGAAGCGGTCCATCTCCGCTTCGGCCTCTTCCGCCGCCAAGCTCGGGCGAGTGTCGTCCAGAGAACGCCGGATGCGGGTACGCATCGTGTTTAGGCGTTCGGCGTTCTCAAACCGACGGCGCTGCCACACCCGTACCGCATCACACATCGCTTCGCTCATGGTCGCAAACTCCCGCCTCGACGGTATCTCGGACACTCCGCAACATATCAGCTGTGAGCGCAATCGTTACCTTTTCTGCATTTTGCATCGTCACCCAACTCCTGGCATCTGCATAAGTCCTCCTTTTCAGGTGACCGCAGCGGCTTTCCCGTTCAGCTCGAAATCCTTAGCGTGTTAGAGATTGTCGGTTCATCGTAGGCAGCGCACTGCGATATGAAGCGATTAGATCGCCGATAGCGGATTCTGTCACCAGACACTTCAGGAATGTCAGCGAAACCCGCAAAATGGTGCGAGAAATGTGTGAGGTTGTTCTGCTCGTTTTCAACCAACATCAAGGCCGCAAGCCGTTGAAATCATGGTGAGAGCGTCGGGGTTCGAACCCGAGACCTACTGATTAAAAGTCAGTTGCTCTACCGGCTGAGCTACGCTCTCCCTCTCCGCGGGTGAAGCACCCCGGCTGGAAGTGGGCGGAACATAGGCAGGCGACCCATTGCGGTCAACCGAAAAATTCAGCTTTTTCCGGCAGTCGGCACATTTCTTGCGGACGCAAAGGCATATGCTTTGCGCGCGCAGGGCACATAGCTTGCGAGCGCAAGGCACATGACGAGAAAATCGGCGGTGAGCTTGTCATCGAATCCTTGGCGATGTTCTGCGACCCGTGAGAAGACCGCAAGATCGGTCGAGCGCGTCAGGCCGGCCTGCGCTTAGTTGATGCTGCCACGGAGGACAGACGGATGAAGGCGGCGCTGCAAAACTACCATGCCCGGATGCAGCGGGTGCTTGACTACATAGACCGGCACCTAGGCGACGATCTGGATCTGGAAACGGTGAGCGGCGTTGCCGCCTTCTCAAAGTTCCATTTCCACCGGCAGTTCACGGCGACCTTCGGTCTGTCCGTGCATCGCTATATCCAGCTTGCCCGGATGAAGCGCGCTTCGCACCGGCTGGCCTACAGGGATGCGCAAAGCGTTACCGAGATAGCGATGGATGCCGGTTACGACGCACCGGATGCCTTCGCCCGCGCCTTTCGGCAACGGTTCGGGCAATCGCCTTCATCGTTCCGGAAGTCTCCCGACTGGGAGCCGTGGCTTGCGGCCTTCGGGCCTCTCGACAAAGCTAGGAGCAAGTTCATGCAGAAGAGTTTTACCACTGACGACGTGACGATTCGATATGTGCCGCCGACGCCGGTGGCGATCATCGAGCATCGGGGCGACCCGGCGACGCTCGGCGCCACCATCCAGCGGTTCATCGCCTGGCGCACGGCCGCAGGCCTGCACCCCAGGACAAATCCGACCTTCAACGTCTGGCGTTCCGAGCGGCGTCCCGCCTCGCCTGCAGATTACAGCGTGGACCTTTGTGTCGGGACCGATCAGCCGATTGCGGTGAACGGCGACGAGATCAAGGCCGGCGAGATCCCCGGCGGACGCTGCGCCGTGCTGCGCGTCGTCGGCAACACCGATAATCTGGAGCCCGCTGCGCTCTATCTCTATCGCGACTGGCTTCCGCTAAGCGGCGAAGAAACACGCGATTTCCCGATCTATTGCCAGCGGCTGAGCTTCTTTCCGGAGGTGCCGGAGCATGAGGCGGTTGCGGAATTGTTTCTGCCGCTGAAATGCGCTCTCTGGCGGCGGTCCGTCGCCTCTGATCGGAAGATCCCGACAGGCCGCCATTCTCCCATTCATGGTTCAGGGCTCGCCAAACGCAAAAAGGTGATTGGCAATCCACGGCCTGCAAAGCTAGGAACATCATGCAGATTGCAGCCGGAGAGAATGCGTGTCGATTGCCGATATTTCCCTGTGGAGCGCGTTGATTGCCGGGGCGCTTTCCTTTCTGTCGCCCTGCGTGCTTCCCCTCGTCCCACCCTATCTCTGCTATATGGCCGGTATTTCAGTCGAGCAGTTCCGCGGCGGCGGCGCGGTTGCCATCGCCCCCGACGTCCGCCGCGGCGTATTGTTCTCCGCTTTGCTCTTCACACTCGGCTTTGCCACTGTCTTCGTGGCGCTCGGCGCCGGCGCCTCCAGCATCGGCATGGCGCTTCGCCAGCATCTCGACCTGTTGTCGAAGCTCGGCGGGCTGATCATCATCGTCATGGGGCTGAATTTCCTCGGCCTCTTCCGGTTAGGGATCCTTGCCCGCGAGGCGCGCTTCCAAGGCGGCGGCAAGCCGGCGACGCTGACGGGGGCCTATGTCATGGGCCTTGCCTTCGCCTTCGGCTGGACGCCCTGCATCGGGCCGGTGCTCGGCGCGATCCTTGGCGTTGCCGCCTCGCGCGAGACGGTCGGCTCCGGCGCCGGGCTGCTCGCCGTCTATTCGCTCGGCCTTGCCATCCCCTTCTGGATCGCCGCCGGCTTTTCTGGCGCCTTCATGCGCTTCCTGTCGCGTTTCCGCCGCCATCTCGGCACTGTGGAAAAGGTGATGGGTGTCTTCCTCGTGCTGACCGGCCTCGCCTTCCTGTTCGGATGGGTCAGCAATGTGGCGATCTGGTTTCAGCAGACCTTCCCGATCCTGATGCAGATCGGCTAGATCAAGCACGGCCGGTCGATCGATCCGGTTGTTCGACGCCCCGGCAACCTGCATGGCAAGACCTATGCGGTGGTATAGCTCGCCCTGTCCTTGGCCCCACTCGCCCTTATCCCTCGACCCAATCGATCGCAAACACGCCTCCGTGTAGCGTCGTCGGTGCCGTGTTTAAGGCGGCGGTCAGAAGGAGACGAACATGAACCTTGAGACAAAGATGAGCCCTCGGCTCGACGAGTTGGTTCCGTCGCGCTACGCGCTTAATATCGGCGAGATTGAGGTGCTGGTGGTCAGTGATGGAGTGCTACCGCTCCCAACCGCGATGCTGGGCCACAACGCCGATCCGGCCGCCCGGGCGGCCTGGCTGAAAGACATGTACCTGCCGCTGGACGCATTGGATTGGGCGCTCAACGTCGTCGTGGTGCGCAGCGGCGGCCAGACCATACTCCTCGACGCCGGGCTGGGGGTCGATCCGGACTTGCACCTGCCGCGAGCCGGGCAGTTGATCAAGCGACTGGAGGCCGCCGGCATCGATCTAGCGGCCGTGACCGACGTGGTGCTGACCCACATGCACATGGACCATATTGGCGGGCTGCTCATCGACGGGGTTAAGGAGCAGCTGCGTCCGGACCTGCGGATCCATGTGGCCGCCGCCGAAGTCAAGTTCTGGGAGGCGCCCGATTTCTCCCACGTTTCCATGCCGCCGGGCTTCCCGGACGCGCTTCGGGCGGCTGCCAAGCGGTTCGCGAAAGAATACAGCGGCCATCTGTGGCTGTTCGACGAGGAGTACGAGGTGGCGCCGGGCGTGGTCGTCCATCGCACCGGCGGCCACACCCCCGGGCACAGCGTCATCCGCATCGCGTCCGGTGGGGACCGGCTGATGTTTGCCGGCGACGCCGTGTTTGCGGTCGGGTTTGAACACCCCGACTGGTATAACGGCTTCGAACACTACCCGGAGGAGGCGGCTCGCGTTCGGGTCCGTCTTTTACGGGAACTGGCGGAGACCGGCGAGCAACTGGTGGCCACTCACCTGCCGTTCCCGTCCGTCGGCCGGGTGGCGGTCGACGGCGACGCCTTTCGATGGGTACCGGCCTTCTGGGACTACTGACCGCTGGTTGGGTTAGGCCTCGATAGAATTAGAGCGTTTCCGTCTTTCTTCGAACGACGAAAACGCTCTATCTCTTTGTTTTCACCCAACTCCAGCAAATCCGCTGTGCACTTTGGCTGGAATTGCTTTAAATCGGATTCTTACCCGCCTGTAATCCCCGTGCACTGGAAGACCTCTTGGCCGATATCGTCAGCCTGCTATTGCCGTTCTTCGGCCTGATCCTGATCGGTTACGCCGCCGCCAGGGCGACGAAGCAGCCGGCCGAGGCGCTGGGATGGCTGAACACCTTCATCATCTATGCCGCCCTGCCCGCTCTGTTCTTCAAGCTCGTCTCGCGCACGCCGATCGAAGAACTGACGCGCGTCGATTTCATCGTCACCGATATCGCCGCGACCTATGCGGTCTTCATCCTGCTTTTCGTCATCGGCCGCCTCGTGCGCGGCAATTCGCTCGCCGATTGCACGATCCAGTCCTTTGCCGGCGCCTATGGCAATATCGGCTATATGGGGCCGGGCCTGGCGCTTCTCGCGCTCGGCGACGGTGCGGCCGTGCCGGTGGCGCTGATCATCTGCTTCGAGAACGCGCTGCATTTCATCGTCGCGCCGGCGCTGATGGCGGCGGCCGGCGACGACAAACGTTCGGCCGGCCGGCTTGCCGCCGACATCGCCCGGAAGGTGGCGCTGCATCCCTTCATCCTGTCGACGGCATCAGGCTTTGCCGTCGCCGCCCTGCACATTGATCAGCCGCTGGCGTTCCAGCGCCTCGTCGACTACCTCGCCCAGGCGGCTGCTCCCTGCGCCCTCTTTGCCATGGGCGTGACGCTGGCGCTCCGGCCGCTGAAGCGGATTCCGGCAGAGATCGGCTATATCGTGCCGGCGAAGTTGATCCTGCATCCGATCGCGGTTTTCCTGGCGCTGACTGCCGTCGGCGGTTTCGAGCCGGTGTGGATCCAGGCCGCCGTGCTGCTTGCCTCGCTGCCGACGGCGACCAACGTCTTCGTCATCGGCCAGCAATATGGCGTGTGGCAGGAGCGCGCCTCGGCGACGATCCTGATCACCACGGTGCTTTCGGTGGTCAGCGTTTCGCTCTGGCTGATCGCGATCCGCTCAGGCTTTCTTCCGCTTCAGCTTTTCCCTTAAGGAATCCGGAATATCGCGGAAGCCGCGGCCGGGCTCGATGCCCTCGCGCATGACGATGTTGCGCAGCGGCGGAATGGCCGACAGGATATGCAGGCCGGCAGCCCGCAGCATCTGCACCGGCAGGAAATCCGAAAGCAGCGAGCGGTTGAGAAGATCGACGCTTGCCGTGCGCGTCATGATATCGGCGCGGCGCTTGCGGTCGAAGCTTTCGCCGGCATCGGCCGGCACCGGCAATTCGGCCCGGTCGCAGAGGATCTCGGTCAGCGCCATGATATCGCGCAGGCTGAGGTTCAGCCCCTGCGCCCCGATCGGCGGGAAGACATGGGCAGCCTCGCCGATCAGCGCGATGCGCCCCTTGCCGAAACGATGCGCCATCATGCCGGACAGCGGCCAGACCTGGACGCCCTCCTCCACATCGACCTTGCCGAGCATGGACTGCATGCGTGCCTCGACGAGAAGCCCGAGTTCGGCCAGAGGCAATTCCATACGGCTTGCGGCCTCAGTGGGCTCCTGCACCCAGACGAGGCTGGAGCGGCCTTGCGGCAGCGGCACCTGGGTGAAAGGTCCGTGTTTGGTGTGGAATTCCGTCGATATATTCTGGTGCGGCAGCGAATGAGCGAAATTCAGCACCATGGCCGATTGCGGATAGGACCAGTTGCGGACGCCGATACCAGCCGTCTCGCGCAGCTTCGAGCCACGGCCATCGGCGCCGACAGCAAAATCGGCTGTCAGCGTCTCGCCGCCGGTAAGGGTGATCGACACGGATTCGGCTGATATCGCGATCGATTCGGCCATATCGGTGAAGCGGGTGATATTGCCCTCACCGGCGACCGCTGTTTCGAGGACCTCAATCAGCGCCTTGTTGGGGAAATTATAGCCGAAGGCGTCAAGGCCCACTTCGGCCGCGCGAAAGGTGGTCGTCGGCGCGCGCAACAGCCGGTCGGTGCCGTCGACGATGCGCATGCTGGAGAGAGGTGTGGCTGCCGGGCGCAGTTTTTCCCAGAGCGCCAGCCGGTCGAGGAAGCGGATCGACTGATCCATCAGCGCCGTGGTGCGCCGGTCTTCCCTTGCGGCAACGGGCGCAACCAGCGCCACGCTGCGGCCGCCGCGGGCAAGCGCGATTGCGGCGATCATGCCTGCGAGACCGCCACCGATCACCGCCACTTCGAATGTCTTCATGCTACCGTTCCGTCATCCTGAAAAGACGGAGCGGTCCGCTTATGCGGCCGGCTTCGCCTGACGGCGCCAACTATAGCCCTTGCCGGCTTCGGCGTCACGCACCGCCGGCTGATAATGATGGGGAATGGCGGGAAGACGATTTTCGGCAAGCCGCTTCAGCGCCGTGGCATTGCTGACGGCAAAACTGTCGATGCCGACGCGCTGCATCAGCGGCACCTGATCGATCAGCACGTCGCCGACGGCGCGCAGTTCGTTGGTGTAACCCAAGCGCTGGCGCAGCAGCGAGGCATGGCTGAAAGCCCGCCCGTCATTGAAGGCCGGAAAGGCGACGGCAACGATTTCGAGGCGATAGAGATAAGGCTCCAGCCGGCGCACGTCGTCGGCCGGCTTGATCAGCACGCCGAGACCGACATCATTGCTTTCGTCGGCCTTGGCGATCAGCTCGTCGAGGCTGAGCAGCGGCTTCTGCTCGCCTGAAGCCTTCACCTCGTCGGTCTCGATCACCCAGGGATCGTTGTCGACAAAACCGGTTTCTCTCCAAATCTTCGTCATCATCGCTCCTTATGCCGCTTCCGCGGCAGCGCCATAGAGCGCAGTCTTGAAAGGCTGCGGCCCGACGCGGCGATAGGCAGCAAGGAAGATCTCCGACGGATCGAGGCGGAGGCCGAGATAGGTGTCGACGATCGTCTCGATCGCGTCCGTCACCCGGTCCGGCTCGAAGCCGCGGCCGATGATTTCGCCGATCGAGGTATGTTCGTCGCCGGAGCCGCCGAGCGTGATCTGATAGAGTTCGGCGCCCTTCTTCTCCACACCGAGCAGGCCGATATGGCCGACATGGTGGTGGCCGCAGGCATTGATGCAGCCGGAGATCTTGATCTTCAGCTCGCCGATCTCGGCCTGGCGTTCGGCGCTGCCGAAGCGACGGGAGATTTCCTGCGCCAGCGGGATGGAGCGCGCATTGGCGAGCGCGCAATAGTCGAGCCCGGGACAGGCAATAATATCGGTGATCAGGCCGGCATTGGCTTCCGCCAGATCGATAGCGACGAGACCGCGATAGACGGCTTCGAGATCGGCCAGCGCCACATGTGGCAGGATCAGGTTCTGCTCATGGCTGACGCGGATTTCGTCGAAGGCATATTCTTCGGCGAGATCGGCGATCGCATCCATCTGCGCGTCGGTGGCGTCACCCGGAATACCGCCGATCGGCTTCAGCGAGATCGTCACCATGCCGTAATCGGGGTTCTTGTGCGGCTGCACATTCTGCTGGACCCAGCGGGCGAAAGCCGGATCGGCCTTCTTCCAGCGGGCGAGGTTTTCCCATCCTTCTGCGCGCTGCGGCAGAGCCGGCGGCGCGAAATAGGCGGCGATCGCCTCGACGTCCTGTTCCGGCAGCTTGAGTTCACTATCCCTGAGCGAGGCGAATTCGGCCTCCACCTGGCGCGCCAGTTCCTCGGTGCCGGTTTCATGCACGAGGATCTTGATGCGGGCCTTGTACTTGTTGTCGCGGCGGCCGTGCAGATTGTACACGCGCACGATGGCCGTGGTGTAGGAGAGCAGATCCTCCTCGGGCAGGAAGTCGCGGATCAGCTTGGCGATCATCGGCGTACGGCCCTGGCCACCGCCGACATAGACGGCAAAACCGATCTCGCCCTTGTCGTTCTTCTTCAGGTGCAGGCCGATATCATGGACCTGGATCGCAGCGCGGTCGCGCTCGGCGCCGGTGACGGCGATCTTGAACTTGCGCGGCAGGAAGGAGAATTCCGGATGGACCGACGACCACTGACGGAGGATTTCGGCATAGGGACGCGGATCGGCGATCTCGTCCGCGGCGGCACCGGCAAAGTGATCGGCGGTGACGTTTCTGATGCAGTTGCCCGAGGTCTGCAGGGCATGCATCTCGACGCTTGCGAGATCGGCGAGCGCATCGGGGATTTCCGAGAGCTTCGGCCAGTTGAACTGCAGGTTCTGGCGCGTGGTGAAATGACCATAACCGCGGTCATAGGTGCGGGCGATATGGGCGAGCATGCGCATCTGGCGCGCGCTCAGCGTGCCGTAGGGAATGGCGATGCGCAGCATATAGGCATGAAGCTGCAGGTAGACGCCGTTCATCAGGCGCAGCGGCTTGAACGCATCCTCGGCAAGCTCGCCGGCAAGGCGGCGCTGGACCTGGTCGCGGAACTGCTCGACGCGCTCGCTGACAAAGGCATGGTCAAATTCGTCGTAACGGTACATCGTCTTCCTCAGACTGCAATGAATTCGGGATCGGCCGGAGCGTAGCCCGGTGCATATTCCATGGTCGGCCCTTGCGCGCGGATGCGCTCGCGCAGGCGAAGCGGCCAGAGAATGCCGTTGGTGTCCTGGACTTCGACGACGGCAACGTCAACCACCTCGTTGTCGGCATAGGATTTCTTGCCGATCGCCTCCAGCGCTTCGACGGCTTCGTTATGGCGGGCGACAAGCGCTTCCTGCAGCGAAGTGGACCACTTCCCGTTCGCATCCAGCCAGACAGCAATGCCGTCCGTCAGCCGGTTGGCCGTCAGAACCTTGTCTACCATATTCAGCTCCTTGCAAGTTCCTCGAGCCGGGCGTTCGCACGCACCAGCGGCTCGGACAGTTCGAAATTGGCGCCGGCGACCGCATCGCCGATAATGACCATGACCGGCCCGGTCAACTCGTCGCGATGCTGCAGATCGGGCAGATCGGCAAGCGTGCCGTGCAGCAGGCGGCGCTCCGCGCGGCTGGCATTTTCGATGACGGCGACTGTGGTCTCGGCGGGAATGCCGGCCTGCATCAGCCGCTCGGCGACCGAGGCGGCAACCGTGCGCCCCATATAGACGGCGATTGTCGCGCCGGAGACGGCAAGGCTTGCCCAATCGGGCAGTACGTCGCCGGTGAGATCATGGCCGGTGGTGAAAACCAGTGAGGAGGCAACGCCGCGCAGCGTCAGCGGCAGCTCGAAATCGGCAGCGGCGGCGAAGGCCGAGGTGATGCCGGGCACGACCTCATAGGTGATGCCGGCGGCGCGCAATGCCGCCATCTCTTCCCCCGCCCGGCCATAGACCAGCGGATCGCCTGATTTCAGGCGGACGACACGTTTGCCCTGGCGGCCAAGATCGACCAGGAGGTCGTTGATCTCTTCCTGCGATTTCGAATGGCAGCCCTTGCGCTTGCCGACGGAAAGACGCTCGGCATCGCGGCGGCCCATATCGACAATCGCCTGCGGCACGAGCGCGTCATAGACGATGACATCGGCTTCCATCATCACGCGCTGGGCGCGCAGCGTCAGCAGATCCTCGGCGCCTGGGCCGGCGCCAACCAGCCAGATATGGCCGGCGACCTTGTCCATCGAGCCCAGCAGCCGGTCGGCGGCATGGCGGGCCTGCGGCAGGTTGCCGTTGGCGACCGCATCGGCAACGGCGCCGGAGAAGAAGCGGCGCCAGAAGACGCGGCGGGAAACGCCACGGGGCACCAGCTGCTCGACTGATTTGCGGTAGCTGGTCGCCAGGCCGGCAAGCCGCCCGAGCGAGGGGGAAAGAAGCTGATCGATCTGCGCCCGGATCATCTGCGCCAGAACCGGTCCTGCCCCTTCGGTGCCGATCGCCACGGCGACGGGGGCGCGATTGACCAGCGCCGGGGTGAAGAAATCGCAGTAGTCGGGCTGATCGACGGCATTGGCCGGAATTCTAGCGGCACGGGCGGCATCGACGATCTCGCGATCATCGGTTTCATCGCCGGTGGCGGCAAAGACGAGGGCGGCCCCCTCAACCTGTTCGGCGGAAAAGCCGGCGCGCACAGTCTCGATCCGGTTGGCGATGAGGAAGGCGTGATAATCGGCTTCCGGCCTGTGGGCATAAGCGACGATCCGCGCCCGCGTGTTGAGCAGCAGCCGCACCTTGGCGAAAGCCTCGTCGCCATTGCCGAAGACAGCCGTCTTCTGGCCTTCCACGCGAAAGAAGGCTGGAAATACCGAAAGCTGCTCAGTCTTGGGAGACATCATCAATCCACTTCGAAGTTGCCAGAATATGCCCGTGATCGACAAGGGATTGAAGGAACAGAAATTCGAAAGCCCCAGCAAGCGCGTATTCTTTTGCTCGCGTCGTCGGCGATTTGAGAAAAGTCAACCGTGCTGACGAAAACCACCTGATCCCACTCTCTTTGTTGCAGCGCAGTATAAAGCCTGTGACAAACGGCGTCCACCGGCGTTTGGCGCATTTCGCTCGCGCCGCCAAGACGATAGACTGAGGGAAAACCGGAGACGCCAATGCCTGACAAGACCATCGCCGCCCGCCTGCTTTCGGTCATCGAGGACGATATCCTGCCGCTGACCGAGCGCGGCGTTTCCTTGGGTAATAAGGTGTTCGGCGCAGCGATCCTGCGCAAATCCGATCTGTCGCTCGTCGTCGCCGAGACCAATAACGAGCTCGACAATCCGCTCTGGCACGGCGAGGTGCATACGCTGAAGCGCTTCTACGAACTTGGCGAGAAGCCGGCGACCAAGGATCTGATCTTCCTTTCGACGCACGAACCCTGCACCATGTGCATGTCGGCGATCACCTGGGCGGGCTTCGACAATTTCTACTATTTCTTCAGCCATGAGGATTCCCGCGACGCCTTCGCCATTCCGCACGACCTGAAGATCCTCAAGGAGGTCTTCGGGCTTGAACCCGGCGGCTATCGCAGGCAAAACGCCTTCTGGAGCAGTTTTGCCGTCGCCGATCTCGTCGAGACCGAAGAGGCTCAGCTGAAGACCGCGCTGACGGCGCAGACCGCCCGCATCAAGGCCCGCTACGACGCGCTGTCTTCCACCTACCAGTCGTCGAAGAGCGCCAACGATATTCCCCTTAACTGAAGCCCGCTCAACTGAGGCACAATGGAACCTTCCAAAGACATTTCCCGGCTGATCGAGATCATGGCGGCGCTGCGCCATCCAGAGACCGGCTGCCCCTGGGACATCGAGCAGAGCTTCGAGACGATCAAGCCCTATACGATCGAGGAAGCCTATGAGGTCTCCGACGCGATCGAACGCGGCGATATGGATGATCTCTGCGACGAGCTCGGCGACCTGCTGCTGCAGGTGGTCTTCCACGCCCGCATGGCCGAGGAGGCCGGCGAATTCTCCTTCGGCGACGTGGTCAACGCCATCACCACCAAGATGATCCGCCGCCACCCGCACGTCTTTGCCCGCTCGGAGGCCGACACGCCCGACGCGGTGAAGATCCAATGGGACGAGATCAAGCAAGCGGAAAAACGCGAGCGCGCCGAGCGCCGGGCAAGGCGCGGCATTACCGAAGATTTCAAGGGCGGGTTCCTCGGCTCCGTGCAGCGCAGCTTCCCGGCCCTGACGGAAGCGCTCAAGCTGCAGGAACGCGCCGCCAAGGTCGGCTTCGACTGGTCGGCTCCCGAGCCGATCCTCGACAAGATCGAGGAGGAGATCGACGAATTGCGGGTGGCATTACGCGAAGGCGACCGGGGGAAGGTGAGCGACGAGTTGGGAGATCTGATCTTTGCGGTCGTCAATATCGGCCGGCATGTGAAGACCGATCCGGAACAGGCGCTGCGCGGAACGAATACGAAGTTTCGGCGTCGTTTCAGTCACATCGAGCATGTTCTTGATAAAGAAGGCGAGACGCTGGAGGCGGCCAGTCTGGAGCGGATGGAGGAAATCTGGCAGGCGGCAAAGGCGATTGAGCGGGCTGTGACGGCTGGAGCTGAGTGATTTGTGCCTGTCGGTTCGGGCGGATGGCTGCCCCTCACCCTAACCCTCTCCCCGTAAACGGGAAGAGAGGACGTGCCCTACGAGAGGTCTGCGGAGAATGATGAGGTTGCGGCTATTCCCCTTCGCCCCGTTTACGGGGAGAAGGTGGCGGCAGCCGGATGAGGGGCTGGCCTCGCCAACCTTACCGCTCCCAATCCTCTTTCGCTGCCTTCGGCCCGTTGCCGATGCGGCGTTCGAGTTCGGTGGCTTCGGTTTCGGAGAGGCGCAGCTCCAGCGTGATCGAGCCGTCTTCATTGTCCTCGCGGCCGTCGACGATTGCGTGGTCGTAGAGCCAGGGCAGCAGCGCCAGCTTGTCGACGGGAAGGCGGACGGTCGTTTCGGTCATGACGCCGGAAAGCCTGCGGCTGATCTCGTCCATCAGCGTGTCGACCCCCTCGCCGCTGACGGCAGAGACGGCAACGACATTGCTGGCGCCGGCCGCTTTCTGCACCATGGTGTCGTGCACCTCGGGCTCCAGCCGGTCGATCTTGTTCCAGACCTCGATCAGCCGCTTCGCCGCTTCGGCCTCGTCAATGCCGAGATCGCCGAGGATGCGCATGACGTCGGAGCTTTGGGCCTGGTTGTCGGGATCGGACATATCACGTACATGCAGGATGAGATCGGCTTCCAGCACCTCTTCCAGCGTCGCGCGGAAGGCGGCGACCAGATGGGTCGGCAGGTCGGAGATGAAGCCCACGGTGTCGGACAGGATGACGGTGCGGCCGTGCGGCAGCTTCATGCGACGCAGCGTCGGGTCGAGCGTGGCAAAGAGCATGTCTTCGGCCAGCACACCGGCGCCGGTGATGCGGTTGAACAGAGTCGATTTGCCGGCATTGGTATAGCCGACGAGCGCCACGATCGGGTGCGGCACCTTGCGGCGCTTGGCGCGGTGGAGCTGGCGGGTGCGCACGACCTGCTCCAGCTCGCGTTCGAGCTTGATGATGCGATCCTGCAGCATCCGCCGGTCGGCTTCGATCTGGGTTTCGCCGGGGCCGCCCATGAAGCCGCCGCCGCCGCGCTGGCGTTCAAGGTGGGTCCAGCTTCGAACCAGCCTACCCTTCTGGTAATTCAGGTGGGCGAGATCGACCTGCAGCGTGCCTTCCTTGGTGGAGGCACGGCGTCCGAAGATTTCGAGGATGAGGCCCGTCCGGTCGATGACCTTGGCGTTCCATTCCTTTTCGAGATTGCGCTGCTGCACCGGCGTCAGCGGATGATCGACGATGACGAGACCGGAATCGCGCTCGTTGAGCAGCGCCTTGATCTCCTCGATCTTGCCGGTGCCGAGCAATGTCGCCGGTCGCGGATCATTGACCGGCACGATCGAGCCAGTGACGACATCGAGGTCGATCGCCTGGGCAAGCCCTGTCGCTTCTTCGAGCCGGCTTTCCGGTGTGCGGGTCGAGGCCGATTCGCTCTGGCCGCCGCGGCTGCGCGATTTCAGGACCGGCACGACGACGGTCGCGCGCATGTCGTCCCTATGCTTGGCGGCCTCAGGGATGATCGAATCGTTCTTGGTATCGCGTGTCGAAATGACGGCTGATCCTGTTAGGACGCTGCTTCTTCGCTCTCGAACATCTGCATCGGCTGGCCCGGCATGATCGTCGAGATCGCATGCTTATACACGAGCTGTGAATGGCCGTCACGGCGAAGAAGAACACAGAAATTGTCGAAAGACGTAACAACGCCCGTGAGCTTCACGCCGTTGATCAAAAAGATTGTCAGGGAAATCTTTTGTTTGCGAACAGTATTGAGAAATAAATCCTGGAGATTCTGAGAACGTTCCGCCATCGCGCCGCTTCTTTCTTTATTGCCGACCTGATCCGGCCGGTAGAATATCAATCAACCTCACCCGCAAGACCGGTGCCTCATTTCACCCGTCCAGCAAATCTTGGTATCAAATCGCAATCTTTTCCGCAACGTCGAAAAAGGCCTCGCGGACTTTCTGCGAAACGCTGCCCGGATGACCGTTGGCGATCGTCTGGCCATCGACGGAAACGACCGGAAAACAAATACTTGTGGCTGCGGTGATAAAGACCTCGCGGGCCGCGAGCATCTCCGAAACCGAGAAATTCCGCTCGGTGATCTGCAGTCCGAGCTTGGCTGCGACATCCATCAAGGTGGTGCGGGTAATGCCGCGCAGGATGCCGTGTTCGGCCGGCCGCGTCACCAGCATTCCCTCGCGATCGACGATCCAGACATTGGTCGCCGCCCCTTCCTTCACCATGCCGTCGCCGTCGACATAGATCGCCTCCTGGGCGCCGGCCTCCTTGGCCTGCTGGCGGGCCATGGCATTCGGCAGCAGGCCGACGGATTTGATGTCGACGCGGTCCCAGCGATTGTCGGCAACGGTGATCGCCTTGATGCCGTTGGCGTTCTTGGCGGCAATGATTTTGGGATCGGTGCTCTTGGCGGTGATGACAAGCGACGGCGGCGTGCCCTCGGCCGGGAAGACATGATCGCGCCGGGCGACGCCGCGTGTCACCTGCATATAGAAAAGCCCGTTGCGGACATGGTTGCGGCGCAGTGTCTCGCGAATGACCTGCGTCAGTGCGGCCCGGCCCATCGGCCAGGCGATGCGCAGCTCACCGAGCGACCGGTCCAGACGGTTCAGATGGCGGGTGAGATCGACGATATAGCCGTGACGCACCTCGCAGACCTCATAAACGCCGTCGGCGAACTGGTAACCGCGATCCTCGATATGCACGCTGGCGTCGGAATGCTTGACGTAGCGGCCATTCACATAGGCAATTCTCGGCATAGGAAACCTGGTCTTGCGGAAAGCGATAACGGAATGCGGCACTGCAATGGCGCCTGGCAGATCAAAAAGTGGAGCATGATGTTGCCCGAAAACCGCTGACAGTTTTCGGCATCATGCTCTAGACGCCGAGCGACTTCAGCTTGCGGTGCAGCGCCGAACGCTCCATGCCGACGAATTCGGCGGTGCGCGAGATATTGCCGCCGAAGCGGTTGATCTGGGCGATCAGATAATCCTTCTCGAACATCTCGCGGGCTTCGCGCAGCGGCAGCGTCATGATGTGATAGTCGTTCTTGGCGGAGACCTTCGGCAGCATGTCGCCGAGATCGGTCGGCAGCATGTCCGCGGTGATCGGTGCATCCGGCCCGTCGGTGCGGGCAAGGATCATCAGCCGCTCGATATTGTTGCGCAGCTGGCGGATATTGCCCGGCCAGTCATGGGCCTGCAGCACCGCCATGGCGTCGTCGCCGATGCGGCGCGGACGAATGCCGGCCTGCTCGGAAATCTGTCGCATCAGCTGGTCGACGAGGAAGGGAATATCCTCGCGCCGTTCGGCCAGCGCCGGCACGCGCACCGGCACGACGGCGAGGCGATGATAGAGATCCTCGCGGAACCATCCCTCGGTGATGCGGCTTTCGAGATTATAGGCAGTGGAGGAGATGATGCGGACATCGACCTTGACGCGCTTGGAGCCGCCGACGCGCTCGAACTGCTGATCGACCAGCACGCGCAGGATCTTGTTCTGCGTCTCGCGCGGCATCTCGCCGACTTCGTCGAGATAGAGGATGCCGCGATGGGCTTCCTCGAGCGCGCCGATCTTGCGCGCCTGGCCGGGCGTGCCCTCGGTGCCGAACAGCGCCACCTCCATGCGATCGGGCGTGATGTTGGCAGCGTTGATCGCCACGAAGGGACCATTGGCGCGGGTCGACTTCTTGTGGATCATCCGCGCCACCAGCTCCTTGCCGGAGCCGGATGCGCCGAGGATCATGATGCGGCTGTTGGTCGGCGAAACCTTCTCGATCGTCTGGCGCAACTGCGACACGGCGACCGAGGTGCCGATCAGCTCCAGGGCGTCGCCGGTGCGCCGTTTCAGCTCGGAGACCTCGCGCTTCAGCTTGGAATTCTCCAGCGCCCGTTCGGCGATCAGGATCAGCCGGTCGGCCTTGAAAGGCTTTTCGATAAAATCGAAGGCGCCGCGCTTGATCGCCGAGACGGCGGTTTCGATATTGCCATGGCCCGAGATCATCACGACGGGCAGATCCGGGTGGCGGGTCTTGATCTCGTCGAGCAGCGACAGACCATCGAGCTTGCTGCCCTGCATCCAGATATCGAGGAATATCAGCCGCGGCACACGATCGGAGATCGCGGCCAGCGCACTGTCGCTGTCATGGGCCGTGCGCGTTTCGTGCCCCTCGTCGGAGAGAATGCCGGAAACGATCTCGCGAATATCGTGCTCGTCGTCGACGACGAGAATATCAGAGGCCATAAACGCTTTCCTTGTCATTGGCTGCGGGAGAGGTGGGCGTCGAATCCCGGCGTGGCAGATGCACGCGGATCATGGCCCCTCTTCCCCGGTCAAAATCGGCGGGCGCATCGTGCAGCTCAAGCTGCCCGCCATGTTCTTCGATGATCTTCTTGACGATGGCGAGACCGAGGCCGGTGCCCTTCTCGCGCATCGTCATATAAGGTTCCAGAATGCTGTGGCGGTTCTCCACCGGCAGGCCGCGGCCATTGTCGATGACATCGACGGTGAAGCGGTCGCGGGCAGTATCGAGGGCGGCGCGAACGAGAATCTTGCGCTCGTCCCGTTCGTCGCTCGGAACGGCCTCGATCGCTTCTACGGCATTCTTGATCAGATTTCCGAAAGCCTGGCCGAGCATGCGGCTGTCGAACAGGCCCTCCAGCGGCTGGTCGCCGAAATCCTGCCCGAAGGTGACGTGGTTGTTGCCCATCTCGCGCAGGAAGATCGCGTCGCGCAGGATCTCGCGCAGGTCGCTCGGCTCCTTGGTCGGCTTCGGCATGCGGGCGAAGGCGGAGAATTCGTCGACCATGCGGCCGATATCGCCGACCTGGCGGATGATCGTATCCGTGCACTGGTCGAAGACGGTCCGGTCGCCCGGATCGATCTGCTTGCCGTAGCGGCGCTGGATGCGCTCGGCGGAAAGCTGGATCGGCGTCAGCGGATTCTTGATCTCATGGGCGATGCGCCGTGCGACGTCACCCCAGGCGGTCGAGCGCTGGGCGATGACGAGGTCAGTGATGTCGTCGAGCGTGATCACATAGGATTCGCTCATATCGCGCACTTCCTCGCGGGTGACCTGCACGCTCAGCGTCCGCACGGTGCCGCCGCGCACGAGCGCGATCTGCTTGCGGAAATCGCCGCGATGCCGCGACGCCGCTTCGGTCAGCACGTGATCGACCTCAGGCGCGATCTCGGCCAGCTGCTTGCCGAGCATCTCATCGGCCGACAGCGACATCAGCGTCTCGGCCGAACTGTTGACGATGGCAATGCGGCGGTCCTGCTCGACGCCGATGACGGCGGCGGTGACGCCCGACAGCACCGCTTCGATGAAGCGGCGGCGGTCGTCGACCTCATCCTTGGCTTCGAGGATCTCGTCGCGCTGGGTGCGGATTTCCGAGATCATCTTGTTGAAGGTGCGCGACAGATTGGCAACGTCGCCGTCGACGGCGTGCACCGGCACGACGATATCCATATTGCCCGACGCGACGCTGTCGGCCGCAGTGATCAGGAGCCGGATCGGCCGGACGATGCGGTCGGCCACCGCGATCGCGGTCCAGATCGCCGCGAGCAGCACGATCAGCGCGAAGCCGATATAGAGCACGGCGAAAGCGATCTGCAGCGAGAAGCGGTTGGCTTCCATCGAGCGATATTCGGTGGCGTTCTCTTCCATCATGCGCATGGCGCCCATGACCTTGGGATCGACGGCGCGCACCGTATAGAGGAAGGTGCCCTGGATGGCATCGAGCTTGATGATGGCGCCGACGAGGTTGGTGACGCCTGGCGGAATGAGCGTCGGCTGGCCGGCAGCAGCCTTCTCCAGCGCGTCCTGCGGAATGGCCGGCAACGGCTTTTCGGTGGTGATGTCGGCCTGGACGATCACCGAGCCGTCGCGCTCGACGAGGAAGGAGCCGAGCAGGCCGCGCCCCCTCGCCTGGCGCGTCATCAGGTCGGCAAAGCCCGTCCTGTCCAGGCTGTAGAGCGCGCGGTTGCGCTCCAGGTCGTTGGCCATGGAAACCGTCTGCCCCTGCAGATAGCTGGCGTTTTCCATCATATAGGCCTGGCCGATGTTGCGCGACGAGCTGACGATCGACTGGGTGCGCAGCGCAAACCAGCGGTCGAGGCCGGCATTCAGCGTGATGCTGGCAAAGATGGCGACGAGGATCGCCGGCGTGATCGCGACGATCGAGAAGAGCACGACGATGCGGATATGCAGGCGTGCGGCGGCCCGGCCACGGGTGCGCGCCTTGAGCAGCCTTGCCACCTCACGGGCGATCAGCGCCAGCAGCGTCAGGACGAAGAAGGAATTGACGATGACCGAGGTGATGACGACATGCGACGTCGGCGCGATCGGCGTGAGGCCGAGCAGCACAAACAGTGTCGCCGTGGCGCAGAGAAGCGCTCCACCGGCGAGCACCAGGCCGGGCACGGCGAAAAGGGCGCGGCGATCGGTCACCGTGGTCACCGCCTCGCCCGCCGCCGCCGGCGATACCCCATCCTGCGTCATTCGGCCTCTCTTCAGACGGCACCCGCCGCCCGCGCCATCCGATCGAACCCAAAGAACGCCGGCGAGAAAGCCAGCGCTGGAACGACTCGATCGGGAGCGAATGTCCAAAACCCTGCGTGACCTTTAAGCAACGCATTGTGGCGAAAATGCAACGCACGCCCTCACATTGTCAAGCCGCGGATGAACGTGGTCCCTCAGTAAGGAGAGTTGCCCACAGCCGACGCGGGGAGTTCGATGGGTGATCCCGCTCCCGCTGATTTGAGCATAGGCTATGCCGCGGTCAGCCCATGCGCTCCGATGCGTGGGAGCCCGGTGAAGCGGGGAATACGACTGTCTTGTTGCCGTTGATGAACACTCGGCCATGGATGTGGGCGTGGATGGCTCGGGCGAGTACCTGGCTTTCGACGTCGCGGCCGAGGCTCACATAGTCCTCGCCGCTCTGCGCATGCGTAACGCGGACGATATCCTGCTCGATGATCGGGCCTTCGTCGAGGTCTGCCGTCACGTAGTGCGACGTCGCGCCGATGAGCTTCACGCCCCGTTCGAACGCCTGCTTGTAAGGATTGGCGCCCTTGAAGCTCGGCAGGAAGGAGTGGTGAATATTGATGATCCTGCCGGACATCTTCCGGCACATTTCGTCGGACAGCACCTGCATATAGCGGGCCAGAACGACGAGTTCGGCTCCCGAGCCCTCGACGATCTGCATCTGTTTCGCCTCGGCCTCCGGCTTATTTTCCCCAGTGACCTTGATGCAGTGGAACGGGATGTCGTGGTTCACGACGATCCGCTGGTAATCCATGTGGTTGGAGATCACGCCGACGATGTCGATCGGAAGCGCCCCGATCCGCCAGCGGTAGAGAAGATCGTTCAGGCAGTGTCCGAAGCGGCTGACCATGAGGATCACCTTCTTCTTCTCGGTCTCGTCGAAGAATTCCGCGTTCGCCTCGAACTTGGCAGCGATCGGCTCGAAGCCGTCACGAAGCTGCTCCAGCGTATGTCCGTCCTGCGGCTGGAAGCTGATCCGCATGAAATATCTTCCGGTGTCCGCGTCATCGAATTGCGCACTGTCGGAGATATTGCAGCCGCTCTGCGACAGATAGGTGGCAATAGCGGCCGTCACGCCGCGGATTGACGGGCATGCCACACGAAGAGCGTAGCGAGGAACCGTGGTGGTCATATCTACTATCCTTGTTCTTCTCAGGCCGCGGCGACCATGGCGTGGTGACGGCGGAATGCCGTGAGCGTGTTGGACAGCAGGCATGCGATCGTCATCGGACCGACGCCGCCGGGCACGGGCGTGATGGCGCGCGCATGGCCGGCTTCGCCATATGCCACATCGCCGACGATCCGGGATTTTTCGCCGTCCTGGATCCGGTTGATGCCGACGTCGATCACGACGGCGCCAGGCTTGATCCAATCGCCGCGAACGAGACCCGCTCTACCGGCCGCGACGACAAGAATGTCGGCCGCCCGGCAAAGCTCCGCCGCGTTCTTTGTCTGCGAATGCACGACCGTGATGGTACAGTGTGCGTTCATCAGCATCTGCGCCATTGGCTTTCCAACGATATTGGACTTGCCGACGATCACGGCATGAAGGCCGGAGAGGCTTTCGCCGAGCGTCGCCTTGATAAGCATCATGCAGCCCAGAGGAGTGCAAGGAACCAGGGCCGGCTTGCCCGTCGCAAGGCGGCCGGCATTCGATATATGGAAGCCGTCGACATCCTTGTCGGGATTGATGGCCTGGATCACGGCATGTGGGTCGAGGTGCGCCGGCAGCGGCAACTGTACAAGAATTCCAGATACTTCCGGATCTTCATTGAGGCGATGCACGAGTTCTAGCAATTCGTCCTGCGAGGTTTCCGCCGCGAGCCGATACTCAAAGGAGTTCATACCTGCAGCGACCGTCTGACGCTGCTTTGAAGCCACGTAAATTGCGCTTGCCGGATCGTCGCCCACCAGAACGACGGCCAGACCGGGAACGGCGCCTGTCGTTGCCTTCAGGGTTTCGACATCGGCCTTGATGCGCTGGAGGAGTTCTGCGGCGTATTCTTTGCCGTCGATGTTCGCCGCGCGTGTGAATCTATCCATTCCCATGGGGTGCTCCATTGCATCCAAGCTCGACCAGCAGCCGTGCCGCGCCTTCGAAATGTCGGCACGGCATTTCCGCATTCTCAGTGACCGTAGACCGGGAACTTCTCGGTCAGTTCCGCGATCTTCGCTTTGGCCGCGCCGACGATCTCGTCCGCCTCGCCCTTCGTTTCGGCGTCGATAAGATCCGCGATGACGTGGCCGAGAACCCGGAATTCCTCTTCCTTCAGGCCGCGTGTCGTCGCTGCGGACGAACCGAGCCGCATGCCGACCCACTCCGGAGGACGGGGACTGTCGCCGGGGATCGGGTTCTTGTTGGAGGTGATGTTCGCCTTGGCGAGCAGCGTCTCGGCCTGCTTTCCAATCAGTCCCTTGCTCGACAGATCGAGCAGAACGATGTGGGTGTCGGTGCCGCCCGAAACGATGCGAACGCCACGATCCGCAAGCGTTTGCGCAAGGACCTTCGCATTAGCCACGACATGGCGAGCGTAGGCCTTGAAATCGTCGCGGAGAGCTTCGCCCAGGCAGATCGCCTTCGCAGCCAGGACGTTGCTGTGCAGCGACCCCTGGACGCCGGGAAACACGGCGGCTTGCAGCTTCTTGTACCATTCCTCATTGTTGGTGAGGATCAGGCCGCCACGCGGACCGCGCAGCGTCTTGGTGGTGGTGCAGGTCACGATGTCGGCATGCGGGAATGGCGAAGGATGAACGCCGCCTGCAACGAGGCCGGCGATGTGGGCCATATCGACCAGGAAGTAGGCACCGACCCTCTTGGCGATCCCCGACATGCGCTCGAAGTCGAGTTCGCGCGGATATGCGGAGCCACCGGTGATCAGCAGCTTCGGGCGGATCTCTTCCGCGATTCGTTCCATCTCATCAAAGTCGATGACCTCGTTCTGCGGATTGACGCTGTAATTGGCGGCGTCGAACCAGCGGCCCGAGAGGTTCGCCTTCATGCCGTGCGACAGGTGCCCGCCGGCCGCGAGGTCCAGCGAAAGGACCTTTTCGCCCGGCTTCAAAAGCAGGAAGAAGACGGCAAGGTTGGCCTGTGTCCCCGAGTGCGGCTGGACGTTGGCATAACCGCAGCTGAAGAGCTGCTTCGCCCGGTCGATCGCGGCCTGCTCTGCAATGTCGACAAACTGTCCGCCACCGTGAAAACGGTTGCCCGGATAACCTTCGAGCGTCTTGTTGGTGATCTCGTGCCCCAAGGCGTCCAGAACCGCGCGGCTGACGATATTCTCCGAGGCGATGAGTTCAATCTGGTTCTGCTGTCGGGCCCGCTCGGCGGCGAGAGCATCGGCGACAAGTGGATCAGCCTCTTCGACGGTGGTGTTGAAATGCACCCTTGCAGCGTTGGTCATCTGAGTTCTCCAAATCTCGAAATTTGTGAGGACCCTAGATCGAGCAACACACCAGAAAAAGTTAATATTATTTGCTTATACGTTCAGACGCGCTAATGATTCCGCCGAACTGAGGAGATTGTTATGGACATCGGACGTCTGCGGGCAGTGCGCGAACTATCCATCCGCAAGACCATGGCCGCGGTGGCAGAAGCCTTGCACGTTTCCCCTTCGGCGGTGTCGCAACAAATTGCGCTTCTCGAAGAAGAGGTCGGTATTCGGCTCGTCGAGCGACGCGGCCGGGGCGTGGTGATGACACCTGCCGGCCAGCAGCTGGTGCTGCGAGCGGAGAAAATTCTCATCGAAATCGAATCGGCGAAAGCAGACATCGCCGAATTGAAAAGCGTCGTTTCCGGAGAGCTCCGGGTGGCTGCTTTCCCTTCCGTAGCCGCCGCCGTCATTCCAAAGGTCGTCTATGACTTAGCCGAACGACACCCGCACCTCACCGTTCAATTCGAAGAAATGGAGCCGGCCGAAAGCGTTGCCGCGCTGCGGAGCTGGCAGACGGATGTCGCGATTATCGATGACCTGAACATGCCGACCGGCGCGCTCGATCCCAATATCGAGACGATCTTCCTGATGGAGGACGTCTTCAACGTCATGGTCTCCAAGGATCACAGGCTCTCGGAACGGCCGACCGTTGGCCTGCACGAGCTTCGGGAGGAACGCTGGGCGATCGATACCGCTTCCGACACCTATACGAGGATGCTGGTGGAGGCCTGTCAGGAAGACGGTTTCAAGCCTAACATCGTGGCGAGGTGCAAAGGGTTCGAGGTGACCATCGCCCTGATCCGGCAGAATTACGGCATCTCGATCCTGCCCGGCCTGCGCGCCAGCTACGATCTCGAAGACGTCTGGGTCTGCAGGCTCGTTCCAGAAATCCGCCGGAAAATATTTCTCGCCTTCCGGAAAGAGGAAAAGCGCAGTCCGGCTCTCCAGGCATTCCTGGACCGAATGGCGGAGAAGCCGCCGCTCTCCTGATCGAGCGCGCCAGCGCTCCGCGAGCGCCTCGTCGGTAAATGCCGCTTCACCGATACCGCATCGTTTCGCGCCTCGACCACGCGAGTGGCCCCAATCGTATTGTTTTGCCTGCGTGGCCAACGACGGCATCAGACATTCCAATGGTATGGATGCCGTAGAAAACAACAGATTTACTAATGTATCACCTCAGGAGAATTAAGTAGATTTGAAGAGACCCCACCCCTACTTTCGGTCTGCCAATTGATGGGACTGGGAGCCGGGATCGCGCCCAGACCTTGGCCAATATGGGAACGACGCGTTCAGAATGGCGACAATGCCACCAGCGTCTGACCGAACCTTCGATCGAGCCATCGCTCATTGATTTGGCGTCCATCCTATGCGGTCCGAAAGGGGAACTTCGATGAAACTACTGAAAATCCTGACTGCCGGCGTTTTCGCGGGCGTGGCGTTCACAGCGGCCCATGCTTCCGCTTCCGTTCTGGACACGGTCAAGCAGCGCGGCGTGCTTAACTGCGGCACCGACAACACTGCTCCGGGCTTCGGCTATCTCAATACCACGACCGGACAGATGGAAGGGCTCGACGTCGACTTCTGCAAGGCGGTCGCAGCCAGTGTTCTTGGCGATGCTGCGAAAATCAAGTTCATCACGGTGACCGACAAAAGCCGCTTTGACGCCGTCCTGACGGGTCAGGTCGACGTGGTCTTTGCCCACACCACAATCAAACCCGCGCGTGAATCGTCGATCGCCATCGATTTCCTCCCCATCAACTTCTACGACGGCACCGGCCTCATGGTGAAAGCTGATGCCGGGATCAAGGAATTCGCAGATCTCGATGGTGCAACGATCTGCACCACGCAGGGATCGGCGACCGAGACTGTTCTGGCTGCTGCCTTTAAGGCCCGTGGCTGGAAGGATTCCAAGGTTCTGACCTACGAAAATCTCGAGAAGCTTTTCTCCGCTCTCAACTCGGGTCGCTGCAACGCGATGAGCACCGACAAATCAGCACTTGCCGCCTGGGCAGGGAATGCACCAAAGCCCGCCGACTATCTGATCCTTCCGGACACGCTGGACAAATCCCCGTTCGGCGGCTTCGTGGTCGCCAACGACTCCAAGTGGCGCAACGCGCTCCGCTGGATCGAATACGGCCTCTTCCAGGCCGAAGAATCCGGGATCACCCAGGCTAATTTGGCCGAAAAGCTGAAGAGCGAAGACCCCTTCGTTCAGAAGTTCCTCGGCAGCAACGGCGGCAGCTACGGCAAGGACTTCGGCCTCTCCGACGACTTCATTGCTCAGGCAATCAAGGCTGTCGGCAACTACGGTGAGGCCTACGATCGCAACCTGGGGCCGAAGACCAAGATGTATCTCGACCGCAAGGGCACGCCGAACGCCCTGTGGATGCAGGGTGGCGCCATCTACTCGCCGCTCTGGAACTGATGCTGGCCGGGGGTCGGGACCGTGCAAAGGTTTCGACCCCAAGCACTTGGAGCCTGAACATGACAATCCACGAAACGAGTGCGATCCATGGCATGGTCGAGAGCGATAGCCTGAAGTCGCGGCGCCTGCGCAATCGCATCCGGCACGAGGCGATCCAGTTGGGCATCGTCGGTCTGGTCGTGGTGCTGCTTGGCATCCTGGCCTACGCGGTCAAGGCGGGCCTTTCCGAGAAAGGCATACGGTTCAGCTTCTCGTTCCTGGCCAACACCGCCGGCTTCGACATCAGCGAAGGATGGACGCTGACATCCGGTGCAGGCGTCGTCCCCGGCCTCTCCCAGTTCTCTTCGGAAATGTCGGTCGCGTCGGCCTTCGTCACAGGTATCTTCAACACCGCGAAGGTCGCGCTACTCGCAATCGCCCTCAGCACGATCCTCGGAACGCTGCTCGGCGTCGGCCGTCTCTCGACCAACTGGGTGGTGAGAAACCTGTGTTTCTGGATCGTAGAATTCGTACGCAACACGCCACTGCTCATACAGCTCGTCTTCTGGTACTTCGCGGTCGTACTGCGCTTTCCTCCAATGGCGTCCGCAGCGAAGCTTTACGGCGGTCTTATCGTCAGCCAACAAGGCATATACGTTCCCACCTTGTCCTGGAGCGGCGGCGTATCCACCCTTTCGCTCATCCTCGTCACCGCCACATGGGTCTCGGTTCTAGGAGCAGTGTTCGACCCCATCCGTGGAATGCGGCGGATATGCATCGCTGCGGCGGTGGTCTGCTTCGGGCTATTGATCGCAACCGGCGGAATGACCGTCGATTTTCCCGTCGCCAACAAGTTCAAGGCCAGCGGCGGAACCAGCATAAGCCCTGAGATGGCGGCTCTCCTGCTTGCCGTCGTCGTGAACAGCGCTTCCTTCATCGCAGAGATAGTCCGCGGCGCGATCGACGCTCTTCCCAAGTCCCAGTGGGAAGCAGCGGGGTCGCTGGGCTTCAGCCGGCGCGACACCGTCAACGACATCGTCCTTCCTCAGGTATTCCGCGTCGTTCTCCCCTCTTTCGGGAACCAGTATATCAGCCTGACCAAGAATACCGCGCTCGGGATCGCGGTCGGATACCCGGACCTGTTCAACATCTATGGAACGATCGCCAATCAGACCGGCCACAGCCTCGAAGGCATCATCATCGTCATGGCGTCCTACCTGATCGTCAGCTGGATCATCAGTTCGGCCGTGTACTGGGCGAACCGCCGTCTCAACCCAATGGGAGTGTCGCGATGATCACCACCTCGATGAAGTGGACCCGTCACAACCTCTTTGGAAAGCCTTTCGACGCCGTCCTGTCGCTGCTGGTCATCCCAAGCGTTCTCTGGCTCGCCTATTCCATCTTTGACTGGGCGCTCACCACGGCAAGGTGGGACATCATCGCAGCGAGCCTGCGGGTATTGATGATCGGCGTGTTTCCAGCCGATCAGGCGTGGCGCGCATGGACGGCTTCGGCGATCATAGGAGCAATACTCGGCGCCGGCCTCGGCTGCGTGTTTTCGTTCAAGCCTCACCACGGTCTCGTGCTCGTTCTCCCAGCGTTGCTGCTTTCGATCGTCGATCATGGCGATCTGGGCAATGCACTGCCTGCCTTCGGCGTCGTCGTTGCGACCATGCTGGGCTGGGTGCTGACGTCCTACGTGCCATTGTCCAGGAGCGTGATGCCTGCCGCGGCATTCACGGGTTTCATCATCGTTGTGGCGGTCATGGCCCCTCCGGGCGTGGGGCTCTGGGGCGGACTTCTTCTCAGCATCCTGCTGACGCTCGTGACTTCGGTCCTGTCTTTGCCGATCGGCATCCTGCTCGCCTTCGGACGGCAGAGCCGGCTCTCAAGTCTGCGGATCATCTGCACCTGGTACATCGAGGTCATGCGGTCGGTCCCGCTCATCCTCGTCGTCTACTGGATCTGGATCCTCATGCCGGTCCTTGCGCCTCAGTGGGGACTGGCCGACGTCGCGCGCGGCATGATCGGGTTCACGATCTTCTATTCCGCCTACGTCGCCGAATACGTTCGGAGCGGCCTTCAGGCGGTTCCCCGCGCCCAGACCGAGGCGGCCAGGTCTCTCGGCATGAGCGAATTCGACATCAACCGCTCGATCGTTCTGCCACAGGCGCTCCGGGTCGTGGTCGCTCCGCTGGTCGGCAATGTGCTCGACATCTTCAACTCCGCACCACTCGTCTTCATCATCGGGCTGACGGATTTTCTCCGCGCCGGGCAGATGATCCTGGCGAACCCACAATATGGCGACCGGACCTTCGAAGTCCTCTCGTTCCTGCTCATCACCTATTTCCTGGTCGGCTCGCTGATCACCTATGCCGCCAGAAAGCTCGAAGACCATATGGCAACGAGCACCCGGTGAGCCGATGCAACACGGAGACATCACGATGAACGCCATCGTCGAAATGAAAAGCGTGAACAAGTTCTACGGCGCTCACCATGTGCTGAAGGACATCGATCTCGCCGTCACACGCGGTGAAGTCATGGTCATACTCGGGGCCAGCGGTTCAGGAAAATCGACCCTCATCCGGTGCGTCAACGGCCTCGAAATGTACCAGAATGGCAGCCTCTTCGTGGACGGCTATAAAATGCCCGTCGAGGCGGACCGGAAGCTTGGCGGGGAACGCGAACTCGTGACGATCCGCAAGGGCGTCGGCATGGTATTCCAGCAGTTCGGTCTGTTCCCGCACAAGACTGTGCTGGACAATATCACCATCGCGCCGATGCGGGTTCGTAAAAAATCGCGGGAAGACGCCGAAGCGACCGCTATGAAGCTTCTCGACCGCGTCGGTCTCAGGGCGCACGCCCACAAATATCCAGGTCAACTGTCCGGCGGCCAGCAGCAACGCGTTGCCATTGCGCGCTCACTCGCCATGGAGCCGCATCTGATGTTGTTTGACGAGCCTACGAGCGCGCTCGATCCGGAAATGGTCGGCGAAGTCCTTGATGTCATGCGGGAGCTTGCCGCAGAAGGCATGACGATGATGGTCGTGACCCACGAAATGGGGTTCGCAAGAGAGGTCGCCGACCGCGTCGTGTACATCGACCAAGGTTCGATCATCGAGGTCGGGAAGCCGGACGAGTTCTTCGACAATCCGAAAAACGAACGCGCTCGCTCATTCCTCGCACGCGTCCTAAAACACTGACCGCCACAACGCAGACCGGCTCACGAACACTGGAAATCCACATGAACACAATACTGCCCGCAGAACCCGCTCGAGACGATGTTCTCGCGGGCCGCCCCACCCTCTGGGTCAATCCCTCCTATCGGAAACGGGCGATCGACACTTCAGACCTGCCGGTTTCACGGGACGACGTACAGATTGCGCGCCTGAACTGGCAGGGCCTGGCGCCGCTTCTTGCCGAATGCTTTCCGGAACTGAAGGATTCGGACGGCGAGATCCGCTCCGAACTGGTGGAGCTCAACGAACTCCGCGAGGCGCTCGGCTATCGAACGAGAGAGTTCGGCAATGTTTTTATCAAGGCTGACAGCCACCTGCCGGTCGCCGGCTCGATCAAGGCTCGCGGCGGCGTCTATGAGGTTTTCCTGTTTGCCGAGAATCTCGCCCGTCAGAACGGACTGCTCGGCGATGGCGAAGATATCCGCAAGCTGGCAGCGGAGGAGGCCCGCTCGTTATTCTCCGGCTATACCGTGGCGGTGGGCAGCACCGGCAATCTGGGCCTGAGCGTCGGCATTGCCGCGCGGGCCCTGGGCTTCAAAGCCACGGTTCACATGTCTTCCGACGCGAAGGCCTGGAAAGTCGAGCGCCTCCGGCGGCTTGGAGTGGAAGTCATCCAGCACGAAGCGGATTATACGAGTGCGGTCGAAAACGCCCGCGACATAGCCGACGCCGATCCGACGATCTATTTCGTCGACGACGAACAATCGCAGCACCTGTTCCTCGGTTATAGCGCAGCGGCGTCGGAGCTGGCAGCGCAGCTCGACGAGCGTGGGATAACGATCGACGAGGAAAATCCCCTATTCCTTTACCTTCCGTGCGGCATCGGTGGAGCGCCGGGCGGTGTTGCCTTCGGTGCCAAAGCGATCTTCGGCGACAATGTGCACGCGTTCTTCGTCGAGCCGGTTCAGTCGCCCTGTGCCCTCGTCCATATGATGTCGGGTTCGCAGGAGCTGGTGTCGGTTTATGACGTCGGCCTGACGAACAAGACCGAAGCCGATGGCATGGCCGTCGCCCGTATGTCGGCCTTCGTCGCCAAGGTGATGCGCGAGATGCTCGCCGGCGTCTACACGGCCGCCGACGACGATCTGTTCAAGCTGCTTCGCATGGCATGGATCACCCAAAGACAAAAGCTGGAGCCCTCTGCCGCCGCCGCCTTGCTCGGCCCGCACTTCCTCGTGCACCATGGGGAAGGTCGGCGCTTCCAGGCAGAACAGGGCATCGAGGAGAAGATGTCGCGGGCGACGCACATCCTCTGGACGACGGGCGGCTCATTCGTTCCGGAGGAGCAGTTCCAGAACTTCCTTCGTCAGGCCGAAGCCGTCGCTTAGTTCCATCCGCATGATGCCACAGGCACGGAACAAGAACGTTCCGCGCCTGCAGTCTCCGCTTCGGTTGCGCGACGGGCGTTAGAATCGACGCGGGCCTTCCGGCTTGTTTCCAACGATCGTGTCGATCCGGCCCATGACTTCAGGCGTCATCTTCTGCCTGTGCGAAAGGGCCGCGAGATTGTCCTGCAACTGGCTGGCGCGCGAGGCGCCGAGAATGACGGTGGAGACGTTGCGATTGGCGAGGCACCACAACAAAGCGAGATGGGTGATCGACAGGCCGATCTCGTCGGCGAGCTTTGCAAGTTCGCCCACTTGCTTGAGCTGGGCGCGGCCGGCATCGCTGGACCATTTCTCCTTCAGCCATTCGTAGCCCGGCAGGTTCATCCGGCTGTCAGCCGGCACACCGTTATTGTATTTGCCGGTCAGGACGCCCGAGGCGAGCGGCGACCAGATCGTGGTGCCGAGGCCGATCAGGTCGTAAAGCGGGAGATAGTCGGATTCGACCTTCTGGCGTTCGAAGATATTGTACTGCGGCTGCTCCATGGTCGGCGGCGTGATGCGGAGGTCGCGGGCCACAGCGTAGGCTTCCGTCAATTGCTGCGCGGACCATTCCGATGTTCCCCAGTAAAGCACCTTGCCCTGAGCGACGAGATCGTGCATCGCCCGGACCGTTTCCTCGATCGGCGTGTCGATATCCGGGCGATGGCAGAAATAGAGGTCGAGATAATCGACCTGAAGTCTCTTCAGCGCGGCATGGCAGGCATCGGTCACGTGCTTGCGCGACAGGCCGCGCTGCGTCGGCTTCTGGCCGCCCCAGAAGACCTTGCTCGAGACGACGAAGCTGTCGCGGCTCCAGCCAAGCGACTTCAGCGCCTCGCCCATGACGACCTCGGACTTGCCGCTTTCGTAACCTTCGGCATTGTCGAAGAAGTTTACCCCGTTGTCATAGGCAAGCTTCATCAGGTCGACGGCGTCGCCTCCATGGACCTGCTTGCCGAACGTGACCCATGAACCGAAGGAGAACTCGCTCACCTGCAGACCCGACTTTCCCAAACGACGATATTCCATCATGCAGCTCCCGAAAAATGTGCCGGCCGGTCGCCGGCATTGCGCGATCGATCGACGACCGACTCGCGTAATTTATGGCAGAGGCGCCGATATGCGAGGACTTTCCTCAAAGAAAAAGGGCGCTCGACGACATAAGTCGGAGCGCCCGTAGCATGCAGTCGACGACGTTTGCGGCGGAGGTCGACAGCAGCAGAGGGAGATGACGAGATTCGGAACGGATTGGCAACATGCAAGTGGATCAGCGACGTTATCACCCCCTGATAATCCACCTATTATCCACAGCTTATCCACAGGCGCGGCGGCTACGACCGCAGCAACTTCAATGACATTCGCCCGACGGCAAACCGCACGTCGCAAATGCTCTGTGACCGTTGAATGACACTGCGCTTTTGTTTGCCCGCCCGGATATAAACCCCGACCCGGCTCGGCTAGATTCAATTATCTTCCCGACCGTGGCGGCGGACGCCGGGAGGAAGTGGGCGGTGGGCAACATGAGGGCCCGCCGCCCACTTTTCATTCAGGCGGTGCGGGAGCTTCTGTAAACCGAGACGCCCAGTTCCCTGATCTTCTTGCGCAGGGTGTTGCGGTTGAGGCCGAGAAGATCAGCTGCCTTGATCTGGTTGCCGCGCGTTGCCGTGAGTGCCGCGAGGATCAGCGGATATTCCATTTCCGTCAGCACGCGGTCATAGAGTCCGGGCGGCGGCAGGTTTTCGCCGAAGCCCGAGAAATAGGTGCGCATGTTCTCCTCGACGGCCTGGGCGATCGTCATCGAGCCGCTGCGCATCGGACCCTTGTCGATCGGGCTGTCGGGCACGTCGGAGCGAAGCTCCGCGTCGATGATTTCGCGGGTGATGATATCCTGCGGATAGAGCGCCATCAGGCGACGGATGAGGTTTTCCAACTCGCGGACATTGCCCGGCCAGGCATAGGCCTTCATCAGGTCCAGCGCTTCCTGATCGAAGCGCTTGGAGCCGAGGCCTTCCTTCTCCGCCTGCTGGATGAAATGGCGCACGAGATCGGGAATATCCTCGGCGCGGTCGCGCAGCGGCGGCAGGCGCAGTGGCACGACGTTGAGACGATAATAGAGGTCCTCGCGGAAGAGGCCCTGGTTGATCGCCTGTTTCAAATCCTTGTTGGTGGCGGCGACGATGCGCACGTCGGTGCGGATCGGCGTGCGGCCGCCGACGGTGGTGTATTCACCCTGCTGCAGCACGCGCAGGAGCCGGGTCTGGGCGTCCATCGGCATGTCGCCGATCTCGTCGAGGAACAGCGTGCCGCCTTCGGCCTGCTCGAAGCGGCCGGTCGAGCGGGTCTGCGCGCCGGTGAAGGCGCCTTTCTCATGGCCGAAGAGTTCCGATTCGATCAGGTCGCGCGGGATCGCCGCCATGTTGATCGCCACGAAGGGGCCGTTGCGGCGCTTGCCGTAATCATGCAGCGCGCGGGCGACGAGCTCCTTGCCGGTGCCGGATTCGCCGGTGATCATCAGCGTCAGGTCCGTCTGCATCAGCCGGGCGAGCACGCGGTAGATTTCCTGCATCGCCGCCGACCGTCCGACGAGCGGCATGCCATCCTGCATGTCCTCTTCGAGCTTGGCCGGCTTGCGCTTCGGCTCGGCGAGCGCGCGGCCGATGATGCCGATCAGCTCGGTGAGATCGAAGGGCTTCGGCAGATAATCGTAGGCGCCCTTCTCCGAGGCCTTGATGGCGGTCATGAAGGTGTTCTGCGCGCTCATGACGAGGACGGGCAGATCGGGACGCGCCTTCTTGATGCGCGGCAGCAGATCGAAGGCGTTTTCGTCAGGCATCACCACGTCGGTCACGACCAGATCGCCCTCACCCGCCGAAATCCAGCGCCAGAGGGTAGCGGCGTTGGAGGTGATGCGAACGTCATAGCCGGCGCGGCTCAAAGCCTGGTTGAGCACGGTGCGGATGGCCGCATCATCATCTGCAACGAGGATCGTAGCTGTCATCGAGAAGGTCCTGTCGAGCTTGCGGAAGAGGCGTCTTCGAGCGAGGCGTCCTTCGACGCCGGCATGAGGACGCGGAATGTCGTGCGGCTGTTCTGGCTGTCGCATTCGATGATGCCGCCGTGATCGCCGATGATCTTGGCGACCAGCGCCAGGCCGAGGCCGCTGCCGTTGGTCTTGGTGGTGATGAACGGATCGAAAAGATGGGGCAGCAGATCGGCGGGAACGCCGGGGCCATTGTCGTGGACGCAGAATTCGAGCGGCAGCGAGATTTTCTCGCGCGTGCCGGCGACCGAAAGACGGATGCCGGGACGATAGGCCGTCGTCAGCAGGATCTCGCCATCCGGCCGATCGCCGACCGCTTCGGCAGCATTTTTCACCAGATTGAGGAAGACCTGCACGAGCTGGTCGCGATTGGCATAGACGGCCGGCAGCGACGGGTCGTAACTCTCGGTCACGCGGATGTTGCGGGCAAAACCCGCCCTGGCGACGGCCTTCACATGATCGAGCACGGAATGGATGTTGACCGGCATGCGGTCGACCGGACGTTCGTCGGAAAAGACTTCCATGCGGTCGACGAGCGAGACGATCCGGTCGGTTTCGTCGCAGATCAGCCGGGTCAGCGCCCGGTCGTCGTCGACTGCGGATTGTTCGAGCAGCTGGGCGGCGCCGCGGATGCCGGAGAGCGGGTTCTTGATCTCATGCGCCAGCATCGACGCGAGGCCGGTCACCGAACGGGCGGCGGCGCGATGCGTCAGCTGCCGGTCGATCTTGTCGGCCATCGAGCGTTCCTGAAAGACGATGACGACGGCGCCGGGTTCGCTGAGCACCGGGGCGACGTAGAGATCGACGAGCTTGTCCTGGCCGAGGCGCGGCGAACTCAGGTCGACGCGATATTCGTTGACCGGCGCCTTGCGCTCGCGCACCTGCTCGATCAGGGCGAGCAGCGGGCTGCCGAAGGGAATGAAGGT
This sequence comes from Rhizobium sp. BK619, assembly GCF_014195245.1. Lineage (NCBI taxonomy): Bacteria > Pseudomonadati > Pseudomonadota > Alphaproteobacteria > Hyphomicrobiales > Rhizobiaceae > Rhizobium > Rhizobium sp. BK619. The sequence goes on from NZ_JACIBH010000004.1 coordinate 191,108, forward strand.
CGAGATGCGGTAACGCGCCAGATGCGAAGCGCTGGCGCCGAAGAAGGCCTCCGCCTCCCAATTGGCGAAAACGACGAAGCCTGATTCGTCGACCATGACGACGGGGTTCTGGATGGCGTTGAGCACGGCCATGGCGACGGTTCCGCCGGCCTGATCGGGCGGAGAAGTCGTATCCTTCGTCATGCCGCCTCCCGGCTGTCGACAACACCCGATGCCAAAGCCTCGTAAAGGCGCGCGGCCACTTCACGCGGCTCGCGCGAGGTCATGATCGCAGCCTTGTCGCCGCCGGCAAGATCAGCGGCGAAACGCTCGAGATACCAGCCGAGGTGCTTGCGGGCGTGGCGGATCGCCACCGCCTCGCCGTAGAAATCGAGCATCATCCGATAATGTTCGACGGCAATATCGGCAATGTCTTCGCGTCGCGGCTCCGCTCCACCGGCGAGCACACCGGCATGCCACGGCCTGCCCTGGCAGCCCCGGCCGATCATGACGGCATCGGCGCCGGAGCGGCGTAGGATTTCCTGCGCATCCGCGGGGTTTTCGACATCGCCATTGGCGATCAGCGGGATCGAGATGACGTCGCGGACGGGACGGATCGCGTCCCAATCGGCGCGGCCTTCATAGAATTGCATGCGGGTGCGCCCGTGAATGGTCACGAGCTGAATGCCGGCCGCCTCGGCGCGGCGCGCGATCTCGGGCGCGTTGATCGAGTTCTCATCCCAGCCGAGGCGCATCTTCAGCGTCACGGGAATATCGACGGCCTTGACCGTCGCCTCGATGAGCCCGAGCGCGTGATCGGGATCGCGCATCAGCGCCGAGCCGGAATAACCGCCGATCACCTTCTTTGCCGGGCAACCCATATTAATGTCGATCATATCGGCGCCGTGATCGGCAGCGATCTTCGCCGCTTCCGCCATCCAGTGGGCCTCCCGGCCGGCAAGCTGCACCATGTGCGGCCGGAAGCCCGCTGCTCTCAGCCGCGACCAGGATTCGGCCGTGTCGTTGACCAGTTCGCGGCTCGCCACCATTTCGGTGACGACGAGGCCGGCGCCGAAGCGCCAGGCGAGCTCGCGGAAAGGCATGTCCGTGACGCCGGACATTGGCGCCAGCACAACACGGTTCCGCACCGATACGGGTCCTATTCGGAAAGGCGCTGCGAGGTCCTTGGAAATCAAATGATTATCTTTCGGGCACACTGTGGAAGTGCATGATTTTTAGCCATTGTTCCCCGCCTTGCCAAGGGGGCTGTGATCGAAATCGATATTTTTCGGGCAGATGCTGGAAAAGGCCAAAGCAAGACGTTAGAGCACTCGGGTCAATTCCGCATATTTTAGGGGATTTATGCTGCAAATGCCTTCCAAGCAACCGATATCGGCTGGAATTGTCATCGTCGCCGCCGGCCGCGGTGAACGTGCAGGCTCCTCCAAGGAAGGCCCCAAGCAGTATCGCATGATCGGCGGCAAGCCGGTTATCGTGCATACGCTTGAAAACTTCATGACATGGGAGCCGGCAACTGAGATCGTCGTCGTCATTCATCCCGAAGACGAGGCACTGTTTGCAAGAGCATTGCGCCATATCATCTCGGCAACGCCGATCGAAACGGTGTATGGCGGGCCGACCCGGCAGCAATCCGTGCTTGCCGGCCTCAGGCATCTCAAGAACAAACAAATCACACATGTGCTGATCCACGACGCCGTACGGCCGTTCTTCGACCATGTGCTTCTCGACCGCATTGCCGAAAGCCTCGACAATGGCGCGCAGGCGGTGCTGCCGGCAATCCCGGTCACCGACACGCTGAAACGCGCCGACAGCGCCGGCACCGTGCTGGCGACGGTTTCGCGCGAGCATCTCTATGCGGCGCAGACGCCGCAATCCTTCGCCTTCGAAACGATCCTCGATGCGCATGAGAAGGCGGCGGCAAGCGGGCGAAGCGATTTCACCGACGACGCTTCGATCGCCGAATGGATGGGCATTCCGGTGACGATCGTCGCGGGGACGGCCGATAACGTCAAGCTGACGGTGAAGAAGGATATCGCCATGGCGGACGACAAGCTATCGGCCTCGCAGCTTCCGGACGTGCGCACCGGCAACGGTTACGACGTGCATCAGCTTGAAGCGGGCGACGGCGTCACACTTTGCGGCGTGTTCATTCCGCACGACCAGAAGCTCAAAGGTCATTCGGATGCCGACGTCGCGCTGCACGCGCTGACGGACGCGCTGCTTGCCACCTGCGGCGCCGGCGATATCGGCGATCATTTCCCGCCGTCCGACCCGCAATGGAAGGGGGCGGCGTCGCGCATCTTCATCGAGCATGCCGCCCGGATCGTGCGCGAGCACGGCGGCACGATCATGAATGCCGATGTCTCGCTCATTGCCGAGGCGCCGAAGGTCGGGCCGCATCGCGAGAGCATGCGGGCGAGGCTGTCGGAGTATCTCGGCATCGATATCGAGCGCTGCTCGGTCAAGGCGACGACCAACGAGACCATCGGCTTCGTCGGCCGGCGCGAAGGCATCGCGGCAATCGCCACGGCGACCGTCGTCTATCGCGGGGGGAAACGATGAGCCTTTTTCCCGAGGATATCCTTTCGGCGGCGCAGACGATCATCCGTGACTTCACGGCCGCAGAGCTGATGATCTCGACCGCCGAATCCTGCACGGGCGGACTGATATCGGGCGCGCTGACCGAGATATCCGGCTCATCGGCCGTCGTCGACCGCGGCTTCGTTACCTATACGAATAGGGCAAAGATCGAGCTGCTTGGCGTGCAGGAGGCAACGCTGTTGCGCTTCGGGGCGGTCTCCGAGGAAACGGCGCGGCAGATGGTGCATGGCGCCCTCTTCCGCTCGCGCGCCGATATCGCCGTCGCCGTCACCGGCATTGCCGGCCCCGGCGGCGGGTCGGCGGGAAAACCGGTCGGCCTCGTGCATCTCGCCGCCAAGTCACGCAGCGGCATGCTCATTCACCAAAAGATGTTTTACGGCGATATCGGCCGCAGCGAGGTTCGGCTGGCAACGGTCCGGACGGCGCTGGAGATGGTGCGCTCGCTGCTGGCCGGCTGACGGACGCCGGCAATCGCCGCATCAGGCCGGCGCGTAGATCCTGCTTGCCCTGGTCTCGAAGGCTTCGGTGAACATGCGGAAGGCGCGGTCGAACATCGAGCCCATCAATGCCCCGAGAATGCGGCTCTTGAACTCGTAGTCGATGAAGAAATCGACGGTGCAGCCGCCGGTCGGCGTCTCGGCGAAATGCCAGCGATTGTCGAGATATCGGAACGGGCCGTCGATATATTTGACCTCGATGACGTGCTCGGCCCGGTTCAGCAGCACCTGCGTCGTGAAGGTCTCGCGGATCGCCTTGTATCCCACCGTCATGTCGGCGACGAGCAGGACCTTGCCATCGCGCTCCTTGCGGCTCCTGATGGCGAGCGCTTCGCAGAGCGGCAGGAATTCCGGATAGCGCTCGACGTCGGCAACGAGGTCGAACATCTGATCGGGCGTGTGCGGGACGGGACGATGGGTTTCGAATTGCGGCATAGGCGGCAATTAAGCGGCTGCGGCAAGAAGATCAAGAAGCGCGCGCATCTGACGGCGGGATTTTAGCTGGAACACGGGCACATCAGGACCATGTTCAGCAATGCCGGCAGTGATGCGCGGTACGAATTTCTCCTCGAATGTCCAGATGAAGCGCAGGAATTCCAAATCGATCTTCTCGGGACAGCCCGGTGCCATTTCCGGGCGGTTGCGACCGATCCATTTCGCCCATCGGCTGATTGCGCCCCAGATACAGAGAAGTCGGGGCATACGGACCCAGAGGACAAAATCGGTCCGCGGCATGCGAATGTCCAACGAGGATGGATTGGTGCCGTCCATGATCCAGCGTTCCTCGAGGATTCGGCTGGCGATGATACGCCGTTGCTCCGCCCTGTCTCGCGTCACCCAGCCGGGAAGCCAAAATACGTCGCGGTCGAGCGAGATATAGGAAAGCCCGAAGCGTCTAGCAATCTTCAACGAAAGAGTGGATTTTCCGCCACCGGAGCAGCCCACCACGAGGATGCGTCCGGCTCTTCGGATGCGCTCCGCCGCCTGCTTAAGGTCGGTGATCTGCTGATGCGGTAGCAACTCTGCTCTGTGGTCCATCGGGTCATCCTCGGTCCGTCTGCGCCAAAGGCTGCCCCTCACCCTAACCCTCTCCCCGTAAACGGGTAGAGGGGACGTGCCTTGCGAGACGCTGGCGAGGGATGGAGAGGTTGCTGCATATCCCCTTCGCCCCGCAAGCGGGGAGAAGGTGCCGGCAGGCGGATGAGGGGCAGGCGGCGATCTCGAGGGCGGAGATATTCTCCTATCGCGGCACCCGAACCTTACTCAGCCGCCATCAGCAGCTTCTTCTCCCGCGCCGCCCGCAACCGGGCGAAGTCATCGCCGGCATGATGGGAGGAGCGGGTCAGCGGGCTGGAGGCGACCATCAGGAAGCCCTTGCTATAGGCGACCGTCTCGTAGGACTTGAACTCGTCCGGGGTGACGAAGCTTTCGACCTTGTGGTGCTTGCGGGTCGGCTGCAGGTATTGGCCGATCGTCAGGAAATCGACATCGGCGGTGCGCAGGTCGTCCATCAGCTGCAGCACCTCGTTGCGCTCCTCGCCGAGGCCGACCATGATGCCCGATTTGGTGAACATGGTCGGATCGAGTTCCTTCACCCGCTGCAGCAGCCGGATGGAATGGAAATAACGGGCGCCGGGGCGAACCGTCAGATAGTTGCCGGCGACCGTTTCCATGTTGTGGTTGAAAACGTCGGGCTTGGCGGCGACGACGCGCTCCAGCGCGCCCGGCTTCTTCAGAAAGTCCGGCGTCAGGATTTCGATCGTCGTTGCCGGCGAAGCCGCGCGGATCGCCCAGATCACCTTTTCGAAGTGTTCGGCACCGCCGTCCTCCAGGTCGTCGCGGTCGACCGAGGTGATGACGACGTGGGATAGGCCCATCTCCTTGACCGCCTTGGCGACGTTCTCCGGCTCGGCCATATCGAGCGCGTTCGGCTTGCCGGTGGCAACGTTGCAGAAGGCGCAGGCGCGCGTACAGATCTCGCCCATGATCATGAAGGTGGCGTGCTTCTTGTCCCAGCACTCGCCGATATTCGGGCAGCCGGCTTCCTCGCAGACGGTGACGAGCTTGTGCTCCTTCACGATCGCCCGGGTCTCGGCGTAACCCTTGGAGGTCGGCGCCTTGACGCGGATCCAGTCCGGCTTGCGCATGACCTCGGTATCCGGCCGATGCGCCTTCTCGGGATGGCGCACGCGCTTGGCTTCGGGATTGATCGTGTCGAGAATGGTCACCATTGCAGTATCAGCCTTCCGCCGCCCTTAAAGCGGCATCATCTCTTGGATCTAAAGCGCGTCGCGATCTTTCAGATTCGCTCCTCGCGCTTTAGCTCCTTGTTTTTGCGCATGTCGTTGCCGCAAAACCGCTGCACACTTTTGCGCGACATGCTTTAGCGCCGCACCAGCCGCGCCAGGAATATCAGCAGGCAGGCGCCGAGGAAACCCGTCACGAAATAACCGAGCCGTCCGCCGGCGAGCTGGACATGGAACTGAGCGAGGATGGCAGTGGCGACGATCGAGCCAACAATGCCGAGCACTATGTTCAGGAAAATCCCGTACCGCGCCTCCATCAGCTTGCCGGCGAGCCAGCCTGCAAGCCCGCCGATGATGATTGCCGAAATCCAGCCCATGCCTTCCATGCCTGCCCTTACCCTTAAGCGACCGCCCTGGCGATCAGCACCACGATGATGGCGCCGACGGTGGCGTGGATGATCTGCACGACCAGCGCATTTTCAATGCCCAGCGAAATGCCGAGCGCGCTGAACAGATAACCGCCGACGAAGGCGCCAATGATGCCGCTCAGCAGACATCTGATCAAGCCGCCGCCACCGACGACCAGACTTGCGAGGAAGCCTGCAACCAGGCCGATCAGCAAAAACACCAGCAACGCCTGCGTCTCCATAGACATGATAATTTCCTTTCGTTTTTTCCAGCCCCCGAGGGATGGCCTAGGCCATCCCGGATGACGGCTTCGCCGCCTCTGCGGGACGGCTTGCCGCCCTGGGATAGAGGGCAGCCGTGGAAATTATCAAGCGTTCAGCACGCGGCCATAGGCATCGAGCACCGCTTCCTTCATCGTTTCGGAAACGGTCGGGTGCGGGAAGATGGTGTGCATCAGTTCTTCCTCGGTCGTCTCCAGATTCATTGCGACGACGAAGCCCTGGATGAGTTCGGTGACTTCGGCGCCGACCATGTGGGCGCCGAGCAGTTCGCCGGTCTTCTTGTCGAAGATCACCTTGACCATGCCCTGGTCTTCGCCGAGCGCGATCGCCTTGCCGTTTGCCGCGAAGGAGAAGCGACCAACGCGGATGTCACGGCCCAACTCCTTGGCCTTGGCTTCGGTGAGGCCGACGGAGGCGACCTGCGGGTTGCAATAGGTGCAGCCCGGGACCTTGCCCTTGTCGGTCGGATGAACATGCGGCAGACCGGCGATCTTCTCGACGCAGACGACGCCTTCATGCTCGGCCTTGTGCGCCAGCATCGGCGGGCCGGCAACGTCGCCGATCGCGTAAATGCCGGCGACATTGGTCTTGCCGTGCCCGTCGGCGACGACGCAGCCGCGGTCGGTCTTGATGCCGAGCGCCTCGAGGCCGAGATCTTCGATATTGCCCTGAACGCCGACGGCCGAAATCATCCGGTCGGCGGTGATCTGCTGCACCTTGCCGTCTGACGTCTCGACATGGGCGGTGATGCTGCCCGCACCCTTCTCGACCTTCGTCACCTTGGCGCTGGTGAAGATCTTGAGGCCGCGCTTTTCAAGCTGCTTGCGGGCGATGGCGGTGATTTCGGCATCTTCGACCGGCATGATGGTCGGCATGACTTCGACAACCGTCACGTCGACGCCCATCGAGCGGTAGAAGCTGGCGAATTCGATGCCGATCGCGCCCGAGCCCATGACGATCAGCGACTTCGGCAGCGCATCCGGCTTCAACGCCTCGAAATAGGTCCAGATCAACTTGCCGTCGGGCTCGATGCCGGGCAGCGCGCGCGGGCGGGCGCCGGTGGCGATGATGATGTGCTTGGCGGTGTAGGTGCCCTCGCCCTTGACATTCTTCGGCAGCGGGTGCTGCGGCTCGACCACGGGCTTCGACGACTTGCCGACGACGATCTCGCCGGGCTTGGTAAGTTTTCCCTCGCCCCAGATGATGTCGATCTTGTTCTTCTTCATCAGGAAGCCGACGCCGGCATTGAGACGGGCGGAGACGGCGCGCGAGCGGCCGACGACGGCCTTGGCATCCGGCTTGACCGTGCCTTCGAGAACGAGGCCGAAATCCTTAAAGTGGTTGGCGTGATCGAGCACCTCGGCCGAGCGCAGCAGCGCCTTGGTGGGTATGCAGCCCCAGTTCAGGCAGATCCCGCCCATATGCTCGCGCTCGACGATCGCGGTCTTGAGCCCGAGCTGAGCGGCGCGGATGGCGGCGACATAGCCGCCGGGACCGGAGCCGATGATGATGACGTCGTAGGATTCAGCCATGTGTTTCCTGCCCTTGTTATGCTGCGCTGCGGGTCATGAGCACCCACGCGTGGCTCTTGCTGTTTTCGAAGAGCGGCACGGCATCGGCGCGCGCAGCCTCCAGAAATCCGTTTCTTCCATAAAGCGACAAAGCCGCTTCGTTATCACTTGCGGTAATCAGGCTGACGGGGCGGCGATCGGCCCTGTCGATCTGATCCTCCAGCAGCCTGCGTCCGATGCCGATGCCGCGCAGGTGGCGATAGACGCCGAGACTGCCGATGAACCAGCTTCCCACAACCGTTTTCTGCAAGGCGAGCATCGGCTCGGTCGCCGGGATGGTCGCCTCGATATCACCTATGCCGTCCTCCAGCGCATGGCCGATCGCCACACCGGCGACTTCGCCGTAGGCCTCGGCGATGACGGAATCCCGCCAGCCGCCGACAGCTTCCTCCTCGCTCATCTTCAGCCGGCCCTGCTCCAGCGGCGTGTCGCTGACGCCATTCGCCACATCGGCGCACCAGAGCCAGGAGGCAAAACCGTGCGAAGCAATATCCGCCAGGATCGCCAGCTCCGAGGCATCCCGCCGTGAGGCCTGCCGCAGCGCGATGAAGGCGGTCATTGTCAGATCCCCAGCATCATCCGCACGATCGATTCCAGCCCGCGCCCGAGCGCCCGCGTATTCTCCGCATCGAGATGGATGCCATCGATCGGCGTGGTCCTCGCGACGGAATTGCCGTCGAAGAAACCGCAGCCGAGTTCGTCGGCAAGATCACGATAAAGCGTGGCAAGCTTTGCCGATTCGTCGATGCCGCCGGGAAAGGACGCGGCGAAGGGCACATTGCCCGTCGCGCAGATCGCCGGCGGCGCCACGATCAGGATCTCCGGCCCATCGAATTCGAAGGGCCAGGCATGATTGCGGATCAGCCGCACCAGCCGGCTGATGCCCTGGCAGGCGGCAAAGGCCGAACCCGCCACGACCGGCTTCATGTCATTGGTGCCGAGCAGGAGAATGACGAGATCGAGCGGCGCATGCGTCTGCAGGATCGTCGGCAGGACGCGCGCACCGTTGCGGTCGCAATCGGCGAGGTGGTCGTCGAATGCGGTGGTGCGACCGTTCAGCCCTTCGGCGATGACGCGCGCCTCGCTGCCGAGCGCTGCCTGAAGCACGCTCGGCCAGCGGTTTTTGTACTCATGACGGCCGATCGTGTCGGCGTCATAACCCCAGGTCAGCGAGTCGCCATAGCAAAGAACGGTCTTGGTCATTTCCGCCTCCGCCCAGCTATCAGACAAGCATGCCCATCGGGTTTTCGATGTAGGCCTTGAAGGCCTGGAGCAGCTCGGCGCCGAGCGCACCGTCGACGCAGCGATGGTCGGTCGACAGCGTGACCGACATCACGGTGGCAATCGCCATTTCGCCGTTCTTGACGACGACCCGCTGCTCGCCGGCGCCGACCGCGAGGATCGTTGCATGCGGCGGGTTGACGACGGCGGCGAAGTTCTTGACGCCCATCATGCCCATGTTCGAGACCGAGCTGGTGCCGCCCTGATATTCCTCGGGCTTCAGCTTGCGGTCCTTGGCCCGCTTGCCGAGATCGCGCATCTCATTGGAGATGACGGACAGCGTCTTCTGCTCGGCCTTGCGGATGATCGGGGTGATCAGGCCGCCCGGGATCGAGACGGCGACGCCGACATCGGCGTGCTTGTGCTTGACCATGTTGCTGTCAGTCCAGGAGACGTTGGCATCCGGTACGTCACGCAGTGCCAGCGCCATGGCCTTGATGACCATGTCGTTGACCGAGAGCTTGTAGGCCGGGGCGTTGTCCTTGCGGGGAGCAGCGTCGTTCAGCTGGGCGCGCAGCGCCATCAGAGCATCGAGCTCGCAATCGACAGAGACGTAGAAATGCGGGATCGTCTGCTTGGATTCGACCAGGCGTCGGGCGATCGTCTTGCGCATGCCGTCATGCGGCACGAGTTCGTAGGAGCCCGGCTCGAAGAGCTTGAGCACGGCGTCCTCGGAAGCGCCCTTCGGCGCTGCGGCCGGAGCCGGAGCGGCAGCCTGCGGGGCAGCAGCGGCCGGCGCGGCGGCAGGTTTGGCGCCACCACCGGCAACGGCGGCTTCGACGTCGCTCTTGACGACGCGGCCATGCGGGCCGGAGCCGGCGACAGCCGAAAGATCGATACCGGCTTCCTTGGCGAGCCTGCGGGCGAGCGGAGAAGAGAAGGCGCGGTTGCCGTTTGAGGAAACCGCCGCGGGTGCGGCGGCAGGCGCCGGCGCTGCACCCGCAGCAGGTGCAGCCTCGGCCTTCGGTGCCGGTGCGGCCTCGGCCTTCGCCGGAGCGGCGGAGCCCGCACCGCTTGCGGCAGCCGCGACATCCTCGCCATCGGCGGCGAGAACGGCGATCAGCGCATTGACCTTGACACCTTCGGTGCCGGCGGCAACGACGAGCTTGGCGACCGTGCCTTCATCGACGGCTTCGACTTCCATCGTTGCCTTGTCGGTCTCGATCTCGGCGATCACATCGCCAGACTTGACCGTATCGCCTTCCTTGACCAGCCATTTGGAAAGATTGCCTTCTTCCATGGTCGGAGAGAGGGCGGGCATCGTGATATTGATCGGCATCGAGATACCCTCCCCTTATTTGTAGCAAACAGCCTTCACCGCATCGACGACTTCGCCGACGTTCGGAAGCGCCAGTTTTTCGAGATTGGCGGCGTAGGGCATCGGCACGTCCTTGCCCGCGATCGTCAGGATCGGCGCATCGAGATAGTCGAAGGCCTGCTGCATGACGCGGGTGGCGATTTCGGTGCCGACTGAAGATTGCGGATAACCTTCCTCGACGGTGACGAGGCGGCCGGTCTTCTTCACCGATTCGATCACGGTCGGGAGATCCATCGGGCGGATAGTGCGAAGGTCGATCAGTTCGACGTCGATGCCGATCTTCTCGAGTTCGGCAACCGCCTTGGTCGCATAGGTCATGCCGATGCCGAAGGAGACGACGGTGACGTCCTTGCCCGGACGATGGATGCGGGCCTTGCCGATCGGCAGGACGAAATTATCGAGCTTCGGCACGTCGAAGTGCTGGCCGTAGAGAATTTCGTTTTCCAGGAAGATGACCGGGTTCGGATCGCGAATCGCAGCCTTGAGCAGGCCCTTTGCGTCGGCTGCCGTGTAGGGCATGACGACCTTCAGGCCGGGGATCGCGCTATACCAGGCGGCATAGTCCTGGCTGTGCTGAGCGCCGACGCGGGCGGCTGCACCGTTCGGGCCACGGAAAACGATCGGCGCGCCCATCTGGCCGCCGGACATATAGAGCGTCTTGGCAGCCGAGTTGATGATGTGGTCGATCGCCTGCATGGCGAAATTGAAGGTCATGAATTCGACGATCGGGCGAAGGCCGGCCATGGCGGCGCCGACGCCGACGCCGGCAAAGCCGTGCTCGGTGATCGGCGTATCGATGACGCGGCGGGGGCCGAATTCCTGCAGCAACCCTTGCGTGACCTTGTAGGCGCCTTGATATTCGGCGACTTCCTCGCCCATGACGAAGACATCTTCGCTGGCGCGCATTTCCTCGGCCATGGCGTCACGGAGCGCTTCGCGCACCGTCATCGACACCATTTCGGTGCCGGCCGGAATTTCCGGGTCGTTCGGCACGACGGCCTTCGGCTCGGCCGGAAGCGGTGCGGAAGCGGAACCGGCATTGGTCGGCTTTTCTTCCTGGGCAACCGCCGGCGCGGCAGCGGCGGCCGGCTTGGCGGCGGAGATATCGGCGGCGGATTCGCCGTCCTGCAGCAGCACGGCGATCTTGGTGTTGACCTTGACGCCTTCGGTGCCGGCATCGACGAGCAGCTTGCCGATGACGCCTTCGTCGATGGCTTCGACTTCCATCGTCGCCTTGTCGGTTTCGATTTCGGCAATCACGTCGCCGGAGGTGACCTTGTCACCTTCCTGTTTCAGCCATTTGGACAGCGTGCCTTCTTCCATCGTCGGAGAGAGGGCGGGCATGAGGATATCGATAGGCATGGGTTCCCTCCCCGATTAGAGCAGAATGTCGGTGTAGAGCTCGGATGCATCCGGCTCCGGATCGGCCTGGGCGAAATCGGCGCTGTCTGCGACGATATCGCGGACATCCTTGTCGATCGCCTTCAGATCGTCTTCGGAAGCCCAGCCCTTTTCGACGAGGCGTGCTTTCACCTGTTCGATCGGGTCATGTTCGGAGCGCATCTTCTGCACTTCGTCCTTGGAGCGATACTTCGCCGGGTCGGACATGGAGTGACCGCGATAACGATAGGTCAGCATTTCGAGAATGATCGGACCCTTGCCGGAACGGCAATGTTCGAGCGCTTCGTCGGCCGCCGCCTTGACGGCGCGAACGTCCATGCCATCGACCTGAATGCCGGGGATACCAAAGCCGGATCCACGCAGCGAGTAATTCGACTGGGCGGTGGCGCGCGCCGTCGACGTGCCCATGGCGTAGCGGTTGTTCTCGACGATATAGACAATCGGCAGCTTCCAGAGGGCTGCCATGTTGAAGCTCTCGTAGACCTGGCCCTGGTTGGCGGCACCGTCGCCGAAATAGGCGATCGAGACATTGCCGTTGCCGCGGTAATGATTGGCAAAGGCAAGACCGGTTCCGAGCGAAACCTGGGCGCCGACGATGCCGTGGCCGCCGTAGAAATGCTTCTCTTTCGAGAACATGTGCATCGAGCCGCCCTTCCCGTGGGAATAGCCGCTGCGGCGGCCGGTCAACTCCGCCATGACGCCGCGCGCTTCCATGCCGGTTGCCAGCATGTGGCCGTGATCGCGATAGGCGGTGATGACCTGGTCACCTTCCTTCTGCGCCATCTGCATGCCGACGACGACAGCTTCCTGACCGATGTAAAGGTGGCAAAAGCCGCCGATGAAGCCCATGCCGTAAAGCTGGCCGGCCTTCTCCTCGAAGCGGCGGATCAGCAGCATCTCGCGATAGGCCTTGAGCTCCTCATCGCGATCGAAGTCGGCTACCGGGCCTCCATTCGATGCCTTGGCTGCCGGTTTCGCTGCAGTTTTGCGGCTGGAAACGGTCGCGGTCTTTCGCGGCGCCATTCAACCCTCCCTATGGGTTTGTCGTTTCTCGGTGGCGCGTACCATAGGGAAGAAATAAGACCACAGCAATGCCATAATTGCATGGCTCGTATTCGGTGCTAAATTATTGGAAATACAACGAAAATTCCAATTAACCGAATTCCGGTTAATTGGAGTAATGGTTGAATATGACGATCTCGTCCGCGCGCGACATATTGAGCTGATAGCGCGCTTTTTCGTCCAGCATATCCTTGTCGAGCGAGCCATCACTCAGCAGCGCGACCTGATTTTCCAGATGTTCGCGCTTTGCCTTCAAGATCGCAAGCTCTTTCTCACGCGCGACACGCTGATGCTCGAACGTTTCCGTTGCGCGCAGTCCGTAATCGCCGTGAATGCAATGATAACCGAAGTAGGAAAGGAAGGCGACCGTCATGGCCGGAATGACGAAACGGCCGATCTTTCTCTTCTTATGATGCTTTGTCCACATACACGCATGCTCTTGAACGCATTACCAATTCATTCAGCATAACGCTCAGAGATTAACCGTTCGTTGACCGTAAATACGGGCAACAAAAAACCCGCGCCGGGAGGCGCGGGTTACGTGGTCGAAAGCAGATTCGATCAGCCGCGGATGATCGAGCGGCCGGCATACTGAGCCTGAGGGCCGAGGCCTTCCTCGATGCGGATCAGCTGGTTGTACTTGGCGAGACGGTCGGAACGCGACAGCGAGCCGGTCTTGATCTGGCCGCAGTTGGTAGCGACCGCGAGGTCGGCGATGGTCGAATCTTCGGTTTCGCCGGAGCGGTGCGACATGACGGCGGTATAGGCTGCCTTGTGCGCCGTGTTGACGGCGTCGAGCGTTTCCGTCAGCGAGCCGATCTGGTTGACCTTGACGAGGATCGAGTTGGCGACGCCCATGCGGATGCCGTCGCGAAGACGGGCGGAGTTGGTGACGAAGAGATCGTCGCCGACGAGCTGGGTCTTCTTGCCGGTCAGGTCGGTCAGCGTCTTCCAGCCATCCCAGTCGTCCTCGGCCATGCCATCCTCGATCGAGATGATCGGGTACTTGGCCGCGAGCTCGGCCAGATATTCGGCCATGGCGCCCGATTCGAGCGTGCGGCCTTCGCCTTCGAGAACATATTTGCCGTCCTTGAAGAACTCAGTCGAGGCGCAATCGAGGCCGAGGCACATGTCGTCGCCCGGCTTGTAGCCGGCCTTTTCGATCGACTTCATGATGAAGTCGAGGGCTTCAGGCGCGCTCTTCAGACCCGGAGCAAAACCACCTTCGTCGCCGACATTGGTGTTGTGACCCTGGGCGGCGAGTTCCTTGCGCAAGGTATGGAAGACTTCCGAACCCATGCGCACGGCTTCAGCGATCGTGTCGGCGCCGACCGGCAGGATCATGAATTCCTGGAAATCGATTGGATTGTCGGCATGGGCGCCGCCGTTGATGATGTTCATCATCGGCACCGGAAGCAGGCACGCGGACGCGCCGCCGACGTAACGGTAGAGCGGCAGGCCGGAGGCCTGGGCGGCAGCCTTGGCGACGGCCAGCGACACGCCGAGAATGGCGTTGGCGCCGAGGCGCGACTTGTTCGGCGTGCCGTCGAGCTCGATCATGATGTTGTCGATCTGGATCTGGTTTTCGGCATCGATGCCGCCGATCGCGTCGAAGATCTCGGTATTGGCCGCATCGACCGCCTTCTGCACGCCCTTGCCGAGGTAGCGCTTGCCGCCGTCGCGCAGCTCGACCGCCTCATGCGCGCCCGTCGAAGCGCCCGAGGGAACGGCCGCGCGGCCCATGCTGCCGTCTTCGAGATAGACATCGACTTCGACGGTGGGGTTGCCACGGCTATCGAGAATCTCGCGGGCGATGATATCGGTGATTGCAGTCATGGGTTCTTCCTGCTCGGTGGGTGATCAATCGTTCGAAGCCTGTCATAATCGAAGGCGTGCAAATTACAATGGCGCATTGCACACCTTCGATCTGCATGTCTGATCGTCGCTATAGCACGAACATGTCAGGCTTTTGACTGTCAGCCCTTGGCGACGGCATCGAAGGCCAGCAGCTTTTCCAGCAGCCGCGGCATGTCCTTGAGATAGACCATGTTCGGGCCGTCGGACGGTGCATTGTCCGGGTCCTGGTGGGTTTCGACGAAGACGCCGGCAATACCGGTCGCTACCGCTGCGCGCGCCAGCGTTTCCACGAATTCCCGCTGCCCCCCGGAGGAATCGCCCTGCCCGCCCGGCTGCGCCACGGAATGGGTCGCATCGAAAACGACGGGGGCGCCCATCGACGCCATGATTGGCAGCGAGCGCATGTCGGAAACCAACGTATTATAGCCGAAGGAGGCGCCGCGTTCGCAGAGCAGCACGTTCGGATTGCCGCTGGCGTTGAGCTTCTTCAGTACGTTCCTCATGTCCCAGGGGGCGAGGAACTGGCCCTTCTTGACATTGACGGCACGGCCGGTCTCGGCGGCGGCGATCAGAAGGTCGGTCTGACGGCAGAGGAAGGCCGGAATCTGCAGGACATCGACCACCTTTGCCACTTCGGCGCATTGCTCGGCGGTGTGAACGTCGGTCAGGACCGGAAAGCCGAATTCCTTCTTGAGATCGGCAAAGACCTGCATGCCCTTTTCAAGCCCGATGCCGCGCTCGGCCGACAGCGAGGTGCGGTTCGCCTTGTCGAACGAACTTTTGTAGACGAGGCCGATGCCGAGCTTGGCGCAGAGCTCTTTGAGCGTCCCGGCAACCATGAAAGCGTGGTCGCGGCTCTCCATCTGGCACGGGCCGGCAATCAGCGACAGGCGGCCGGTATTGGAGAAGGTGACCTGGCCTGCGCCCTCGCCGATCCTGACTTCAGAATTCGTATCAGTGCTCATCGTGTTTCCTCGAAGGCGAAGAGCGTGCCCTGCCCGGGCGCCGGCTTCACCAGAATGCGATTGTTCTTGCGCGTGTAGGTCACTCCGTTAGCAGCCAAATGCGCTTCTGTCACGGCAAGATCGGCGACAGTGAAGAGGATAGCCCGGCCGCGCAGGCCGCGGTCGGCGGATGAGACGGCGATCTCGAAATAGGCCTCCAGCCCCTCCGGGGTCATCAGGCTGATTTTCGCGTTCGGCGCGGCGATATTGACGCCGAAACCGGTTTTTTCGACGGCCGACTGCGCAGCGGCAAGGCCGACGAAGGCCGCGAATGCGGCGGGTTCCGGCGCGCAAAGCGCAATCTCGGCAATGCCTGTTACGCCATTGGCATGCGTCTCCAGCGCGCGGCGGTCGGACGGCAGCGGATTGATGCGCTCGACGCTGAAGAGGAAGAAATCCGGCGCGCGCAACTCAGCGGCAAAGGCCAGCTTGAAGCCGGCAATGGTCTCGAAACCATCAGGCATTTTCATCGGTCGGCTGAACTGCAGCATCTCGCCGGCGCTCGATCCGCTGCCGGCGAAGTGGCGATGATCGCGGCCGGCATCGCTGGTGGCAAAGGCCACCGCGGAAAGCCCCTCCTCGCCGCAACGGAAGCGGAAGGCTCGGTTGCGGGCAGTGAAGACATTGCCTTGCCGCGCCGACGCCTCGCTCTCTTCGACGCTGGCGATACCAAGCGGCTCCAGATAGGTCTTGTCGGCAAAGAAGACGCAGGCATTCTCCGTGCCGAAGGGATGGCGGGCATCGGCGGCAACGGTGAAGCCGAGCTTGCCGAGCCGCTCGCGAGCCAGATCGATATTGACGACGGGCAGCACCACATGATCCAGCGGGTGCGGTTTGGCGGAACGCTCGTTCATCATATCCCTCCCTCAAACGACAAGAGATGTGCGACAGCGCCACCCCCATTGCAAGACATGTGTGCCAATCCGGCGAATGAAAATAAAAATCTCAACGAGTTGGCGGCAAGTTTTACGGAAATTTAGCACCTTGCGGAACACATATGGAACATATAGTGTCTGTTCTGGATTTGTTTCAATCAGGGGTCACACGCCGATGCTCACGCGCAAACAACAGGAGCTTCTCCTTTTCATTCATGAGCGCATGAAGGAATCCGGCGTTCCGCCTTCTTTCGACGAGATGAAGGATGCCCTGGATCTGGCCTCGAAATCCGGCATTCATCGCCTGATTACGGCGCTCGAGGAACGCGGATTCATTCGCCGCCTACCGAACCGCGCCAGGGCGCTCGAGGTCATCAAGCTTCCCGAAGCCTATAGCCCCAGCATCCAGCCCCGGCGCGGCTTTTCGCCAAGCGTCATCGAGGGCAGCCTTGGCAAGCCCCAGCCGGCTGCTGCCCCCGCGCCTGCAAAACCCGTCGCCGACAACGGCAACTCGGTCTCGGTGCCGGTCATGGGCCGAATCGCTGCCGGCGTTCCGATCTCGGCGATCCAGAACAACACCCATGACATCGTTGTTCCCGCCGACATGCTTGGCTCCGGTGAACATTATGCGCTGGAGGTCAAAGGCGATTCGATGATCGACGCCGGCATCTTCGATGGCGACACGGTGATCATCCGCAACGGCAGCACCGCAAGCCCCGGCGACATCGTCGTTGCCCTCGTCGATGACGAGGAAGCGACACTGAAGCGCTTCCGCCGCAAGGGCGCCTCGATCGCACTTGAAGCGGCCAACCCGGCTTACGAGACCCGGATCTTCGGGCCGGACCGCGTCAAGGTGCAGGGCAAACTCGTCGGCCTCATTCGCCGCTATCACTGACACCGGACAGGCCGGATTCGGTAAAACTGTTGCTGCGCCAGTCATAGGCGCGCTGGCGCATCCACGGCCGCGACAGCGTTTCGAATGCGGTTGCGACCTCCAGGCCGGCATCCGCGAAACGCAACTCGACGGAACCGGTCCTGCGCAGCGTCTCACCGGTGAAGAGCGTCGCGCCTGAGCGGCAGCTGTTGAAACGCAGACGGACCGGCGTCACGACGATATCGGCCGAATCGCAGGCCGGACCGAGATAAGCGGCATTGTCGATGATGGTTACCACACGGCCATTGCCAAGCCTCGATGTGCACCAGGCCTTCTTGACGCAGGAAAAGCGGTTTGTTTCTCCGCCCGCGGCAGCCGCCCGCATTGCTGTCCTTGCTTCATTCTGCTGCTCGCGGGAAAGCCTGACGCGGCGGTCTTCTCCCTCCGGTGGGATAGCGGGGCCATCCAGCATCTTCGGCGGGTGATGGGTCGGCAGGACCAGCGCTCTTTGCCACTGGTCGAAGATGAAATCCGGCGGGTTTTCACGATTGGAAGCCATTGCCGCGGTCTCGACGAGCGCGACCAGACCGCCGTCCTCCGAAATCACCAGATCCGGCGGCCGCGGAACCGGCAGAATCAGCACCAGAAGCGTCGAGACGGCGAGGATCGATGTGCCGGCATGGCGAAGCCGGGTACGCAGCAACGTCAGCAGCAGGAAGCCTGCCACGGCGACGGCGAAATACCAGGCGGGCAAGCGGCCGACGCCGATATCGCCGCCCCAGCCGGACACCGTCTTGGCGACTGCGATCACCAGATCGAGCCCGAAGCCGACCACCTTCCAGAGCGGAGCGTCCAGACCGAACGGCATGAGCAACATCGCCAGCAGCCCGGCCGGCATGACGATGAAGGAGATGATCGGCATCGTCGCGAGGTTTGCCGGCAGGCCGTAAGCGGTCAGGCGATGAAAATGCTCGATCGAAAACAGCGCCGTGGAGAAGCCGCCGATCAGCGAGGTCAGGAAGACGCCGCCGAAGAAACCGGCGACCGCAACGACCGGCCGGAAGACCGGCAACTTCAGCCAGGCGTTTTCGCGGATGCGCCGGTCTTTCCACAGCTGATAACCCGATACCAATGCCAATGTCGCGGCAAAGGACATCTGGAAGCTCGGACCCAGGACTTCGGAGGGCGAAATGGCAATGATGACAAGGGCCGAGAGAACGACATTGCGCAGGCTGATCGACGGCCGATCGAAGAAGACGGCGATCAGCATGATGGCCATCATGATAAAGGCGCGTTCAGCCGAGACCCCGAAGCCGGAGATCAGGTAGTAAGCGGTGACGGCGATGAGCGCGCCTGCTGCGGCGATCTTCTTGGTCGGATAAGCCTGGGCAACGCCCGGAAAGAGGCTGAGCAGCATCCGGAAGCCGACGAAGAAGATGCCGGCCGACAGCGCCATGTTGAGGCCGGAGATCGCAACAATATGAGCAAGACCGGACTGGCGCAGCGCTTCCGTCGTCGCATTCGAGATGGCGCGCCGCTCGTCGGTCACCAGTGCAGCGGCAAAAGCGCCGGTATCGCCGGGCAGGATCGACCGAATGCGGTCGCCGATGCGGCTGCGCAGTTGGTAAAGCCATTCGAGCATTGCTTCCGATGTCGATCTTGCCGGCTGCGGGCCTGCCTGCAGATCGGCTTTCTCCGGCGCGCCATAGAAGAAGCCGTTTGCGCCGATGCCGTCGAAGTAGGCACTGAAGGAGAAATCGTTGAGCTCGGGCAGCGCTGGGCCCGCCGGCGGCGTCAGCCGCGCCCTGCCGGTGATGATGTCGCCGATCTCGAAAGGTGTATCGGCGCCGCGGACGATCGCGGTGATGCGTCCCGGCCACCGCTTCAGCTCCGGCTTCTCCGTCCCGGTGACGGAAAGGATGTAGCGCCAGCGCCCACGGCCATCACCTTCCCGCCGTTCGACACGGCCGGTCACCGTCGTCGTCACGGATGAATCGAGCATCACGGTCGAAGCCCGCCAGCTCTCGAATTGGGCCGAGAGCATGCCGCATGCGAAAAGCGCCAGCGCCATGAAGCTGGCCCGCAACACCGGCCGGCTGGGGCCGGCGACGAGAACCACGACCGCCGGCGTCGCCAGGCAGAGCAGCGATGCGATGAGGGGAAAATCCGACGGCGCCAGAAACCAGAAGGCCGCCCCGGCGCCGAGGAAGACCGGCGAGAACAGCAGCAGTCGGCCATGGTCGGTCTCCTCGCCCAGCATGCGGATTCCGGCACGCAGCGATTGCGAGGCCGCGGCCGGCAGCCGGTGGCGCAACGGCATCGCAGACTGCGTCCTTGCCGGCCGATTCACCACGGCGGGCGCGGAAAAACCCGGGGAATCGGCCAAGCCGGCGCCCGCTTCCGGCCGCAATTCGACTGTCGTCAATTCCTCCATGTCCCGCCCAACATCACCCGCACCCGCGGCCAGAATGCAACCTTCAATCAAAACGAGCAAGAATAATCGATTGAAATATGAGGGAAAATCGCCACCGCCAAAAGAGCAGTCGAATCATTGGCTTCCGCTATGCGCGCGGCTCATCGCTGCAGTGCCTAAAAGGTGATACCGCAATGCACAAAATGCCGTCACGGTAACTTGGCATTAGCTTCGCGATCATATAGCTATCGGTGAGGACGCTTAACCCCTATGGCGCTTTTATGGCGCCACCGCCATTTCGGAGGATCAGCATGACGGATCAAAGCGCTACAATAAAAATCGGTGACAAATCTGTCGACCTAGCCGTCAAGAGCGGCACGATCGGCCCGAGCGTCATCGATATCGGTGCCCTCTACAAGAACACGGCTTCCTTCACTTACGATCCGGGTTTCACCTCGACTGCATCCTGTGAATCGAAAATCACCTATATCGACGGCGACGAAGGTGTGCTGCTGCACCGCGGCTATCCGATCGAGCAGCTGGCCGAGCATGGCGACTTCCTCGAAGTCTGCTACCTGCTGCTCTACGGTGAACTGCCGACCACCGCGCAGAAGAAGGATTTCGATTATCGCGTCACGCACCATACCATGGTGCACGAGCAGATGAGCCGCTTCTTCACCGGCTTCCGCCGCGATGCGCATCCGATGGCCGTCATGTGCGGCTGCGTCGGCGCGCTGTCGGCTTTCTATCACGACTCCACCGACATCACCGATCCGCACCAGCGCATGGTCGCCAGCCTGCGCATGATCGCCAAGATGCCGACGCTTGCCGCCATGGCCTACAAGTACCATATCGGCCAGCCCTTCGTTTATCCGAAGAACGATCTCGACTACGCCTCGAACTTCCTGCGCATGTGCTTTGCCGTGCCTTGCGAAGAATATGTGGTCAATCCGGTGCTTGCCCGCGCCATGGACCGCATCTTCATACTGCATGCCGATCACGAGCAGAACGCCTCGACCTCGACCGTCCGTCTCGCCGGCTCGTCGGGCGCCAACCCGTTTGCCTGCATCGCAGCCGGCATCGCCTGCCTCTGGGGCCCCGCCCATGGCGGCGCGAACGAAGCAGCGCTCAACATGCTGCATGAGATCGGCTCCGTCGATCACATTCCGGAATATATCGCCCGCGCCAAGGACAAGAACGATCCGTTCCGCCTGATGGGCTTCGGTCACCGCGTATACAAGAACTACGATCCGCGCGCCAAGATCATGCAGAAGACGACGCATGAAGTGCTCGGCGAGCTCGGCATCAAGGACGATCCGTTGCTCGAAGTGGCGATGGAGCTGGAGCGCATCGCGCTCACCGACGAATATTTCATCGAAAAGAAGCTCTATCCGAACATCGACTTCTATTCCGGCATCACGCTGAAGGCGCTGGGCTTCCCCACGACCATGTTCACCGTGCTCTTCGCGCTTGCCCGCACCGTCGGCTGGATCGCCCAGTGGAACGAGATGATCGAGGATCCGGAGCAGCGCATCGGCCGTCCGCGCCAGCTCTATATCGGCGAACCGAAGCGCGACTACATCCCGGTTTCGAAGCGCTGATCGCTTCGGCCAATATATCGGCTAGAGAAGAAGAAAACCCGGTCAGAGACGACCGGGTTTTTTCTTGTTCAGCACCTCGAGCAGGATTTCGGCGGCATGTTCGCCAGGCGGTTTTTCCGTCTGCATGCGCTGCCAGATGAGATCATAGCCTTCCTTCATCGCCTTGAGCTGGTAGGTGTCGGCCGACAGCCTTTCCATCCAGCGGGCGAGGCTTGCGCCGCGAACGACGTCGTTCAGATATTCCGGGACGACGGCGTAATCGGCAATCAGGTTCGGCAGTGCGCCAGTCCAAGTCTTGATGCTTGACGTCAGCAGACGCATGATCCAGTCGACCTTGTAGGCGGAGACGACGGGAACATCGGCAAGCGCCAGTTCAAGAATGACGGTTCCGGATGCAGCCATCGCCGCATCGGCTTCAGCGAAGGCCTTCCATTTAGCTTCAGCGCCGACAACGATCTCCGGCTTGACCGCCCATCCCGCCGTCAGTTGGCGGACAAGCGCTTGCCTGTGCGTCACCGTCGGCAGAACAAAGCGCGTCGGCCCATTGCGGGCGACAAGTTCGCTTGCTGCCACCTCGAAATGCGGCAGAAGCTTCTGGATTTCGGAGGAGCGTGAGCCGGGCAGAAGCAGGATTGGGCCGTTGCCGGGCTGCCTGCCGGCGCGCCGGCGCCGGGTCTCCAAGAGCGCGAGGTCGGCGGTCAGGCGATGGCCGACATAGGTGGTCGCCGGTCCGCCAAGGCGCTGCATCGCCGCCGGCTCGAAAGGCAGGACGGCGAGCACATGATCGACATAGTCGAGCATGCGCGTGGCGCGATATTCCTTCCAGGCCCAGACGCTCGGACAGACGTAATTGACGACAGGCAGATCGGGCAGCGCAGTACGGACGCGCTTTGCGACGCGATGGGTGAAATCCGGGCTGTCGATAATGAGGAGGATGTCAGGCCTTGCAGCGACGATGGCAGCGGTGGTCCGGCGGATCAGGCTATACAGTTTTGGAAGCCGGCTCAGCACCTGGGTAATGCCCATGATCGACAGCTCGGAGAAATCGAACAGGGATCGCAAGCCCTCGGCCTGCAGCCCCTCGCCGCCGACGCCGACAAGTTCCAACGGTCCGGTGTGGACCCGCTTCAGGGCGGCGATGAGATCGGCACCGAGCAGGTCACCCGATACCTCACCGGCAATGACGGCGATCTTCAGGGGCGCCGCGTTCATTCGAGCCCCCATGCCGGCAGCCCGCGATCGATGCCGCAGACAAAGAGCCCTGCCTCGTCGGCGGCCTTGATGACGGCGGGGCGATCGAGCACCAGCGAGCGGCCGGCCTCTACAGCGATGCCGCCGAGACCAGCTTTTTTTGCGTTCAGGATGGTGGAAACGCCGATCGCCGGCAGGTCGGCGCGGATATCCTGCTGCGGCTTGCAGAGCTTGACGAGCGCGCCGCGGCGCCGCGGCGAGATGCGCCCGGCGGCTCTGAGACCCGCGACACGGTCCAGCATCTCATCCGTGCCCTCAAGACCCTCCAGCGCGACGACACGCCCGCCGATGCTGATCGCGCCCTGCCCGACATCGAGCCGGCCGAGCATGTCGGCGGCTTCGGCGGCGCGGCGGATATCGCGCCGGTCCTCCTCACTGGGCGTTGTCGCGCCAAGCGGACCGACAGAGGCAAGCAGATCGGGGGCGATTTCATGCGCGCCGACAACCCGGCGGCCGTTTCCCTCGATCAGCCGGATGACCATTTGCAGAACCGTGTCGTCGCCGCCGGAAAGCAGCGTGCGGATGGCGGCCGGCACTTTCATCAGAATGCGCAGTGTCGGACGCACCTCGCGCCATTCCGGCCGGCGGGCGACGCTGCCCGACATCACGACACGGCCGACACCATAACGGCTGAGCAATCCATCTAGAGCTGCGAAATCGCCGATGCCGATGACGGCGTGGTCATAGTCTTCCCAGCGCCGGTCGCTTTCGTCCTTCAGGGCGACGATGACGGGATTTTCACCCGCCGCACGCGCGGCTTCGGCGACATAGGAAGGCAGAAGACCGCCGCCGGCAATGATCGCCAGCCGGCCCGCAGCGGTGTCGCCTGATAAAGCCACGGATCAGCCCTTCTGCCCCCGGGTCGGCGAGGACAGAGCACGGTCGCTGTCGGCGGCGATGAAGTCGAGGATCTGGACCGCCTGCTCGCAATCGGCATATTCGTCGCGGATGGCGGCGGCATTTTCGCGGACCGAGCCCGTTCCTTCGAAGATCGACTTATAGGCGCGGCGTACCCTGTGGATGACGGCGCGGTCGACGCCGGCGCGGGTCATGCCGACAACATTGAGGCCGCTCAGCAGACCGGGATTGCCGTTCAGCATACCGTAGGGAATGACGTCGTAACTCACGGCCGAAAGCCCGCCGACGAAGGCCTGACGGCCGACGCGGGTGAACTGGTGAACAGCCGAGCCGCCGCCCAGGATGACACGATCCTCAATGACGACATGGCCGGCGAGCATGACGTTGTTCGACATGATCACGTGATTGCCGACCTTGCAGTCATGCGCGACGTGGGAATTGGCAAGGAAAAGGTTGTTGTCGCCGACGATCGTCTGGCCGCCAAAATCAGCCGTGCCGGTGTTCATCGTCACGCCTTCGCGCATCGTGCAGTTGGCGCCAACCGAAAGCGTCGTCTCCTCACCGCCGTGATGCACGCTCTGCGGGTCGCCGCCGATGACGGCCATCGGAAAGATGCGCGTACCCTTGCCGATCACGGTGCGGCCGGCGACGACAGCATGCGACAGGAGCTCGACATTTTCATGCAGGACGACGTGCGGCCCGACATGGCAGAACGGACCGATCTTGACGCCCTCACCGATCACAGCCCCGTCTTCGACGACGGCCATCGGGTGAATGCGGGCGCTTTCGGCAATAGTGCTCATGCCTGTTCCTTACGAACGATCATTGCGCCGATATCGGCTTCGGCGACAAGGGCACCGTCGACCTTGGCGTCGCAATGGAATTTCCAGATATTGCCGCGCTGCTTGTGCTTGGCGACATGGAATTCGACGCGGTCGCCAGGAACGACAGGCTTGCGGAAGCGCGCGTTCTCAATGGTCATGAAGTAGACGAGGTTGCCGGGCTGGCCTTCCTTCTTGGCACAGATCGCACCCGCGGTCTGCGCCATGCCCTCGATCAGGAGAACGCCAGGCATGATCGGAGCTTCCGGAAAATGGCCGGTAAAATGCGGTTCGTTCACCGTGACATTCTTGATGCCGATCGCTGAGTTGTCGCCGTCGATCTCGATGATCTTGTCGACCATGAGGAAGGGGTAACGATGCGGCAGCAGCTTCATGATCTCGATGATGTCCGCCGAAGAAAGCGTTGTCGTGGCTTCTTCAGTCATTTTCCTTGCCTCCAGGGTTCCGACCGCGCAACTTGGACTTCGACACTTGTTGTGCGGCCTCTCTCAGATAGTCTTTTAGCGGACGGGCCGGTACGCCGCCATATTGCCCGCCGGCGGCAAGATCGGTCATGATACCGCTTTTGGCAGCGATCTGCACGCCGTCACCGATCGTCACATGTCCCTTGATGCCGACCTGGCCACCGATCTGCACGCCGTTGCCGATCTTCGTGCTGCCGGCGATGCCGACCTGCGCGACGATGGCGCAATGGCGTCCGATCTGAACGTTGTGGCCGATCTGTACCTGGTTGTCGATCTTGGTGCCTTCACCGATGACCGTATCGTCCATGGCGCCGCGGTCGATCGTGGTGTTGGCGCCGATCTCGACCTTATCCTGGATGATCACCCGGCCGATCTGGACGATCTTGATCATGCCGCGCGGACCCGGCGCATAACCGAAACCATCCTGGCCAATGCGAACGCCGTTATGGATGATGACGCCGTTGCCGATCAGCGCGCAGAGAATGCTGGCGCCGGCTGCGATCGAACAATCGCGGCCGATCTTGACGCCTGGACCGATGAGGCTATGTGCGCCGATGCGGGTGCCCTCGCCGATCTCGGCATGCGCGCCGATGACGGCCAACGGCTCGACGATCACGCCCTTTTCAAGCCTGGCGCTCGGATCGATCACCGCGCTCGGCGCGATCTCGCCTTCACCCGAAAAGACCACAGGACGCAATGCGGCGGGATAAAACAGGCCGCCCGCCATCGCGAAGGCGGCGTGCGGATTGGACGACAGGATGATGGGGATATGCGGGGGGACGAGATCCGCGAGCGCCTTGTCGCAGATCACCGCCGAGGCTTCGCATGTCGCCAGTTCGTCGCGGTTGCGACGCGACAGGATATAACAGACATCACCGGCGCGCGCCCGGTTGATCGGGGCCACGGATCGGACGACGATATCGGCATGGTCGGAATTGGCGAGTTCCGCCCCAAGAAACTCTGCCAGCTCAGCGAGCTTCAGACCTTCATGGGGCAGAAAAAAAACGTTTTGCTCCATCGGCAATGCTCCAGAACGGAATTGAGTCTTACAGTTCCGGACTGCCGATATCAGAATTGGTTGTTGATGCCAAACTTGAAGTTCTGCGTCTTGTCGAAGTCTTCCTTGAGAACCGGGATAGCGTAATCCAGGCGCAATGAACCGAAGGGAGACTGCCAGACGACACCGACGCCGACGGAAGCGCGCAGAGAGGCGTCTTCGCCGTCAATGCCGTCGCCCCTCAGGTCAACGTCATTGCCGAACAGCGTGCCGGCATCGGCGAAGACCGCGCCGCGCAGGTTGAAGTCACGCGGGAAGCCCGGCATCGGGAAGGTCGCTTCGGCCGAAGCGGTGAAATACGTCGTACCACCCAGCGGATCGTCGTTGGTGCCGGAAACGCGCGGGCCGATGCCCTTGTTTTCAAAGCCACGAATATCGCCATTGGTCAGGGTGAACTGATCGAAGACATTCAGATGGTCGCCGAGGCCGATGACATAACCCGCCGAAGCAGAAACCGAGCCGATGATATCGGCATCGTCAGCGAGCAGACGGTAATAACGGGCCTTGCCGTAGATCTTGTAGAATTGCGAGTCGCCGCCGAGGCCGGCAAGTTCCTGCGTCGCCGTCGCATAGATGCCTTCACGCGGCAGGACGGTGTCGTCCAGCGTGTTATAGGTCAGCGTCTGCGAGATCGAAGAGCGCGTCCACGGGCTGTCTTCAACGAGGTGCTGATACGGAGCTGACAGATCGGAAAGATCGCTGCTGTCCGCATCATACTTCATCTGCTTGTAGTTATAGCGGAAGGTCGTCGCCAGGTCTTCGGTGATCGGCGCGGTGACGCGCAGGACGACGCTGGTTTCCTCGTAGTCGTAATTGTCGTTGCTCGACGTTTCGCTGTGGTTGACGTCGAAGCCTGCGGCCAGACGATAGCCGAGGAAATAGGGCTCGGTGAAGCTGACGCCGTAGGCGCGCGAACCTTCCTGACCGCCGCCGGCCGAGATGCGGATGTACTGACCGCGGCCGAGGAAGTTCTTTTCCTCGATGGAGGCTTCAAGCAGCAGGCCATCGCCGCCGGCGGCATAACCGGCGCCGACACCGAACGAACCTGTGGACTGATCCTGCACGTCGACGACCACCACGACGCGATCCGGCGAGCTGCCCGGCTGGGTGGAGATGTTGACGGAGGAGAAGTAACCCAGCGCTTCGAGGCGGCGCTTGGCCTTGGTGATCATCTGCTGGTTGAAGGCGTCGCCTTCGCTCATATCGAATTCGCGGCGGATGACGTAGTCGCGCGTGCGGCTGTTGCCACGGATTTCGATACGCTCGACATAGGCGCGCTCGCCCTGGTCGACCAGATATTCGACACCGATCGTATTGTTGTTGAGGTCGCGGTTACCGCGCGGCGTGACGCGCGCAAAGGGATAACCGGCAGATGCGACCTGATCGGAGATCGCCTCGATCGACTTCTGCACTTCCTTGGCGTTGTAGACATGACCTTCGTGGGTGCGCACGAGCGGCTGCAGCTGCTCGGAGCCGACGCCTTCAACGGTCGACTGGACGGTCACCGGACCGAAGTCGTAACGCTGGCCTTCCTCGATGTTGAAGGTGAGCGTGTATTTGTTGGTCGCGTCGTCGAAGGTGGCATCGGAAGAGACGATGCGCATGTCGGCATAGCCACGATTATAATAGAACTGGCGCAGCGCTTCCTCGTCGGCATGGAGCTTGTCTTCGTTATAGACGTCCTTGCGGGTCAGGAACGACAGGAAGTTCGAACGCTTGGTGTTGATGACAGCAGCCAGGCGGCCGGCGCTGTAGGCATTGTTGCCGACGAAGTTGATCGAATCGATCTTAGTGCGATCGCCTTCGTTGATGACGAAGGCCAAGTTGACGCGGCCTTCACCGAGCGGCACGACCTGCGTCGTGACTTCAACTTCGCTGCGGCCGGTGGCGGCGTAGGCTTCCTTGATCGACTGAATGTCGGACTGGATCTGGGTGTCGCTGTAGGGGCCGGCAGCATGCGTCTGGACGATGGTCGCGAGCTTGTCGTCCTTGATCTTGCGATTGCCGTTGAAGACGACCTGATTGACGAGCTGGGCTTCCTGGACGTTGACGACAAGCGTGCTTCCGGAGACCGAGATCTTCACGTCGGAGAAGTAACCCGTCCCGTAGAGCTGCTTGACCGATTCATCGATATCGGTGTTCGAAAAGCTCTTTCCGGGAGCGATGGTGAGGTTCGACCGGACCGCTTCCGCGCCGACGCGGCTTGCGCCGCGCACATCAATGCGCTGGATGACCGCGGCCTCAGCGGCGGTAGCGGAAACGAACGTCAAAGCACCTGCGCCCGAAGCAACAACACTAGCAGACAGCGCAACCGCCGATACTGCGTTCAAAAACTTTGAACCAGCCTTCATTTCACCTATTACCTTTTTTTCCCTCGTCCCCGGCCTCAGGAAAACCCGATTCCGGTCACGTGTGTCGTTTTACCCGCTTTTGACATACAAGCAAGGGAGGTCGTTAATTTCTGTTTACTTCATTTCGAAGCGTGACCCATTCGCCACTACAGCCTTGAAACATCGTAAATAAATAGTAATTCCCTTGCTTTGCGCGTTTACCCTCTGATCGCGCCAACGTCGTTCCAGGTCGTGAAAACCATCAATGTTAGTATCATGGCCAAGCCAATGCGAAATGCGATTTCCTGAGCCTTGGCGCCCAGCGGTTTTCCTCTGACCGCTTCCACCGCATAGAACATCAGGTGGCCGCCATCAAGTACCGGAACCGGCATCAGGTTAAGCAATCCTATCGAAACTGAAAGCATGGCGGCAAGCTGCAACACTGCCCCTATCCCAAGCGAAGCCATCTGGCCCGAGGCTTGCGCAACGCGGATCGGCCCACCAAGTTGATCGGCCCGCATCGTACCGCGGAAAATATTGCCGATATATTTGAATGTGCCGGTGACGATATCCCGGGTTTCGATCACACTTTCGCGCAGCGCCTGGAGCGGCGTGTACGTCTGCAGGCGGAAATTGCCGACTTCCTTGCTGGTGACGATACCGATCTGGCCGACTTCGATCTTGTTGCCGAACTGGTCGGTCCTGTCGACGCGTTGCGGCACCATCGGCAAGTCCAGCTTTTGGCCGCCCCGCTCGATGGTGACGACGATCTGCTGGCTCGGGCGGATGGCGACATAGCGGCGCACGTCGTCGAAGGTCTCGACCTTGCCGCCGTCGATGGCGACCAGCAGATCGCCCGGAAGGATGCCGGCGGCGGCCGCCACACCATCCGGCGTGACTTCGGAAACGACGGGATCGGCGACCGAACGGCCGTAGATCGAGAAAAGAAGGGTAAAGATGGCAATCGCCAGCAGGAAATTCGCGATCGGGCCGGCTGCGACCGTCGCTGCACGTTTCCACAGCTTTGCGCCGGCAAAGGAGCGCGCCCTGTCCTCTTCGGACATGGCGGCGAGCTTGTCGCTGTCGGGCTTGCTCGAGGCGTCCTCGTCACCAAAGAACCGGACGTAACCGCCAAGCGGGATCACCGAGATCTTCCAGCGTGTTCCGTGGCGGTCGTTGAAGCCGAATATCTCGGGACCGAAACCGACGGAAAAGGCAAGGATGCGAATGCCGCTCCAGCGCCCGACGAGGTAGTGGCCCATCTCGTGCACGAAGACGAGCAGTGAGAGCACGAGGATGAAGGTGACGATATTCCCCATCAGGAATGTGTATATATCGGCCATCACTTCTATCAGTTCCTTCCGTCAGGCTGCCGCGTCATCAAAGGCCGAACAAGGCCGCGCCGAGCGACGTCATCGCAGTCCCCTTTATCAGGGAAAATAATCCAGCTAGCAAGAACGCCGAAAAACAGGCGAAAATCAGTCCGTCGACACGGTCCATGACGCCGCCATGACCAGGAATGAGACGGCTTGAATCCTTGACACCGAATTTCCGCTTGATGAAGGATTCAAACAGATCTCCCGACTGGCTGCAAACCGAGAGAACGAGTGCCGCAACGGCAGCGATGATTTCAGTGCCAGGAAGGAGAAAGTGGATGAGTACGACGCCGGCTACGACCGCCGAAACGGCGCCGCCGATTGCCCCCGACCATGTCTTTCCCGGCGAGATCGAAGGGGCAAGCTTCGGTCCGCCAAGCGCCCTGCCGACGAAATAAGCAAGGATGTCGGTTGCCCAGACGACGGCAAAGACGAAGAGCATGGCATAAAGGCCGGGCCGGTCATCACCTCTGATCGCGGCGAGCGCGAGGCCCGTGGCACCAGCATAAAACAGGCCCACCGGCAACCAGCGGCTGGTGCCGTGTAGGATGATCAGCGCTATGCCGACGGCGGTGACACCAGCCAGCATGCCGGCTGCGAATTCGAAATTGCCGACAAGCACGAGGAAGGCAATCGCCGCCTGACCGATCCAGCCGACGGCATTGGCGACCCAATCACGCGCGACGCCGGTTATTGTCGACCATTCATAATAGATCAGCAGGCCGATCACGGCCGCCAGGATGCGGAAGGCAAATCCGCCATACCAGGTGGCGGCAAGAACGATCACCGCAAGAATCAGGCCTGAAACGATGCGGAGCTTCAATTCCTGCTGCATCAGGTGCCGACCGCGGCTGCCTGCGACGACAGGCCGCCGAAGCGTCGGTCGCGGGAGGCGAATTTCTCCAGCGCCGAGCGGAAGATCTCGGGGCTGAAATCCGGCCAATATTCCGGAACGAAGATGAATTCCGAATAGGCGGCCTGCCAGAGGAGGAAGTTGGAAAGCCGCTCCTCGCCGCTGGTGCGGATGATGAGGTCCGGATCGGGAATACCGGCCGTATCGAGACGCGCGTTGATCAGCGAGGGCGTGATATCCTGCGCCCTCAGGCGGCCGGCCTCGACGTCCCTCGCCAGGCTCACCACAGCCCGCGAGATCTCGTCGCGCGAGCCGTAGTTGAAAGCGATGACCAGCGTCAGCGCCGTATTGTCCTTGGTCGTTTCCTCCGCCTCGAGCAGCAGGCCGAGAATGTCGTTGCGCAGGCTGTGGCGGTCGCCGATCACCTTGATCCGTACGTTCTGGCGATGAAGCTCGGCAAGGTCACGCCGGATGAAAGCCTTGAGCAGACCAAGCAGGTCGGAGACCTCGGCCTCCGGCCTGCGCCAGTTTTCCGAGGAGAAGGCAAAGAGGGTCAGATATTTTATGCCGGCCGCGCCGGCGGCGCGCACTGTCTCGCGAACCGCCTCGACGCCCTTGCGATGGCCCATCGTGCGCGGCAGGCCGCGCTGCTTGGCCCAACGGCCATTGCCGTCCATGATGATGGCAACATGCTCTGGCACAGTCACAAATACAGATTCCGACATTTCCCGTCCGGTCTTTCCAGGCAAAGGCACAGATCCACTAGACCTGCATGATTTCCTTTTCCTTCTCGCCAAGCAAGCGGTCGATTTCGGAAATCGTCTCGTCGGTCATCTTCTGTACACGTTCCGACTGCGCCCTGCCCTCGTCCTGGCCGATTACGCTATCCTTTTCGGCCTTCTTAAGGCCGTCCATACCGTCTCGGCGAACATGGCGAATCGCGACCTTGCTCTTTTCGGCATAGTCATGAGCCACCTTGACGAGCGACTTGCGGCGCTCCTCGTTCAGCTCGGGCAGCGGAATGCGCAGGCTCTGGCCGTCGACGATCGGGTTGAGGCCGAGATTGGATTCGCGAATGCCGCGCTCGACGGCGCTGACCATCGACTTGTCCCAGACCGAAACCGACAGCATGCGCGGCTCGGGCACGGTGATGTTGGCGACCTGGTTCAGCGGCATGCGCGAACCATAGGCCTCGATCGTGACCGGATCGAGGATGTTGGCCGAAGCGCGGCCGGTGCGCAGCGATGCGATGTCGCTCTTGAATGCGGAAACCGCGCCGTCCATGCGGCGCTTCAGTTCCTTGATGTCGATACCTTCACTCATGTCGATGCTCCCGTATAAAGCGCGTCGCGATGGCTGCGCCTGACAAAGGCGGCGCAGTCTATATCAGTTGTCGGAGACGATAGTCTTGAGGCCACCGCCCGTCAGGATTTCAGCAAAACCGCCTTTCTCGTGGATCGAGAAGACGATGATCGGAATGGAATTCTCCCGGGCGAGCGCCACGGCGGCAACGTCCATCACCGCAAGCCCCCTGTCCAGCACTTCCTGGTGCGTCAGCCGGTCGAGGCGGGTCGCATCGGGATATTTCTTCGGGTCGGCGGTGTAGATGCCGTCCACCTGCGTGCCCTTGAAGATCGCTTGCGCGCCCATTTCGGCGGCACGCAGCGCTGCGGCCGAATCGGTGGTGAAGAAGGGGTTGCCGGTGCCGCCGGCAAAGATCACCACACGCCCCATCGACAGGTGATAGAGGGTCGCGCGCTGCGAGAAGCTTTCGCAGATTTCGGGCATGGAGATGGCCGAAAGTACCACCGTATCGATGTTCAGCTTGCGCAGCGAGGTCGCCAGTGCCAACGCATTGATGATGGTGCCGAGCATGCCCATGTGGTCGCCGGTGACCCGGTCACCGCCCTTGGATGCGACCGCGACACCGCGGAAAATATTGCCGCCACCGACGACGACGCCGACTTCCACGCCCATATGCCTTGCTTCGGCGATATCGGATGCAATGCGGTCCGCCACCGCAACATCGATCCCGAAACCCTGGCTACCCATGAGCGCTTCGCCGGAAGCCTTGAGTAGAACGCGTTTATAGACAGGCTCTAAAGACATCTTGGCTCCTCGTAAATTGCCGTGAGTGCCCGATACACGAAGGGCACCGCGTTGTCACGCGATGCCCCTGTTGTTTTCCCAATTATGGCTGGGAGATCAACCCTTGACGGCAGCCGCAACTTCGGCTGCGAAATCGGTTTCTTCCTTCTCGACGCCTTCGCCGAGCAGAAGGCGGGCCATGCCGGCGACTTCGATCGGCGCGCCGACGGCCTTTTCAGCTTCCTTGACGGCGGCTGCGACGGTCAGATCCGGATTGATGACGAAAGCCTGCGAGAGAAGGGCGACTTCTTCGAAGAATTTGCGCATGCGGCCATCGACCATCTTCTCGATGATGTTGTCAGGCTTGCCGGAAGCGCGCGACTGCTCGATGAAGACGTTGCGCTCGCGCTCGGCGACGGCGGCATCGACTTCCTCGGGGCGGATCGCCAGCGGTGCGGTCGCAGCGATATGCATGGCGACCTGGCGGCCGATTGCGTTCAGGGCTTCCTTGTCGCCGGTCGACTTCAGCGCGACGAGAACGCCGAGCTTGCCGAGGCCGTCGGAAACAGCATTGTGGATATAGGTGGCGACGACGCCGTCCTCGACGGACAGAGCGACCGAGCGGCGCAGGTTCATGTTCTCGCCGATCGTTGCGATCGCGTCCTTGATCGTATCGGAAACGGACTTGCCGGATGCCGGGTAGGTCGCAGCCGCAACGGCGTCGACGGTGCCGTTTGTGGAGACGGCAACCTTGGCGATGCCGCGGACGAGATCCTGGAAGGCATCGTTACGGGCGACGAAGTCGGTTTCGGAATTGACTTCGACGACAACGGCCTTGGTGCCCTGGCTCGAAACGCCGATGAGGCCTTCGGCAGCGGTGCGGCCCGACTTCTTGTCGGCCTTGGCGATGCCCTTGGCGCGCAGCCAGTCGATCGCCGCTTCCATGTCGCCGCCGGTTTCAGCAAGAGCCTTCTTGCAGTCCATCATGCCTGCGCCGGTCTTTTCGCGCAGTTCCTTCACCATTGCAGCCGTAATCTCGCTCATTAGCTTCCTCTTGTCGGTTCATACGGTGGGCCGCAAAGCACGGCGCGGCACCGGATTGAGGCACGAAATGTACCTGTATGTATGACAGCGTGATGAAGACGCGTCATAACGAAACTTATCTGGCAAAGAGCCTGATGCCCTCGCCCTGAAACAGGCAAGGCCGCCGAACTTCGATGAGTCGCGAGCGGCCTTTCCCAGTCATGCAAGCTTTGGCGGACCTTTCGATCCGCCGGCTTTCATCAGCCTTCGGCTGCTTCTTCGAGAGCCGGCTCGACCGGAACTTCGGAGGATGCGCCGAGATCGCGGCCGGAAGAGCTCTGCTGACGCGCGATGCCGTCGATGGCCGCGCGGGAGATCAGCTCGCAGTAAAGAGCGATGGCGCGCGACGCGTCGTCGTTGCCCGGGATCGGATAGTCGATCAGGTCCGGGTCGCAGTTCGAGTCGATGATGGCGACGACCGGGATGCCGAGGCGCTTGGCTTCGTCGATCGCGATCTTTTCCTTGTTGGTGTCGATGATGAACATCAGGTCCGGTGTGCCGCCCATATCGCGGATACCGCCGAGAGCCTTGTCGAGCTTTTCACGCTCGCGCTCGAGGTTCAGGCGTTCCTTCTTGGTGAAGCCCTGGGCTTCGCCGTTGAGGATCTCATCGAGCTTGCGCAGGCGCTGGATCGAGTTGGAGATCGTCTTCCAGTTCGTCATCATGCCGCCGAGCCAGCGCGAGTTGACGTAGTACTGGGCCGAACGCTTGGCGCTGTCGGCGATGATCTCGGACGCCTGGCGCTTGGTGCCGACGAAGAGAACGCGGCCGCCGCGGGCAACGGTGTCGCTGACGACCTGCAGGGCGCGCGACAGCATCGGAACGGTCTGGGCCAGGTCGATGATGTGAATGTTGTTACGATCGCCGAAGATGTACGGCTTCATCTTCGGGTTCCAGCGGTGCGTCTGGTGGCCGAAGTGGACGCCTGCTTCGAGAAGCTGACGCATAGAGAAATCGGGCAATGCCATGCCTTTGTATCCTTTTCCGGTTGAACCTCCGCAAGGCGAACAGCATCCTCTTCGAGAATGCCACCGGGCGGAACGATCCGGATTTCTCCCGGATAATCCCATGCCTTACGTGTGGAATGCCGCTGCCCATACATTCCGTTCGGCATAAAAGCAAGGAAAACATTCCAATCGGCAGACAAACAAGGTTTATGCCGAAAAATTCAGCCGCTGCCCTGCCCTTCGCATGTGGCGGCTCAGCTTGCCAGCATTGTCAGCAGCGACAGCATGAGGCCGGCGTCCGGCATCGGCAGGACGGCATCGACCTCGGCCGGCAGCAGGCTGCCGATTGCGCTGTCGGCGTTGCCGGTGGCAGTTCCGAGCGGCCCGCGGAAGCCGTGTCTCGTCCAGGCCAGTTCCTGCAGCTTCGGGCTCGCCAGCGCTTCGATCAGCCGATTGGCGTTCTCGTCGACGACGATCAGCGGATGGGCTGAATAAACGGTCGGCCGCGGATAGAGCACCACCGGCTTTGCGCCCGGGCTTGCCTTGATGCGGTCCCAGCGCGAGGGATCGGCGAGGATCCATTCGACCAGCTGATTCTCATAGCCGACGATCATCGGCTCGCCGCCGAGGCCGCCTGCGAGATACTGGTCGAAGAGCTTGCCTGACGAGGGAGACTTGAAGCCCATGTTGCGGAAGACCGCCTGCACCTTGCCGCCGAACGCGGCAAGATCGTCTGCGGTCGCGACATTGCCGCTAAAGAGGCTGAGCGCCAGGCCGGCGAACATGAAGCCGGAATTGGAGCGGTTCGGGTCGGTCGAGACGATGCGCGCCCGGCCATAGAGCGAATTCACGCCGAGCTTCGACCAGTCGGTGCCGGCGAGAACCGCATCAAGCAGCGCTTTGAGATCGAGCTGATGATGGCCTTCATTTGTCACCGTCACCAGTCCTGATTTCATCAGGCCGTCGACCACCGGCTGCCAGGAATAGACAACGACGGGGGTGTTCAGCACGACCCGGTCATTGCGGATTTTGACGCCGTTTTGTCTGGCGATATCGACCATGATCGACGAGGACGGCCATAGAAATTGCGGGCTCTGCGACAGCAGCGCCTGCTCGCGCACCATCTCGACCGAACCCGCCACGCGGCCGTTTACCGTCAGGCCATATGCCCCAAGTGCGCTCACCACGCCACGGTCGGCGAGAAAGGCTTCCTTCTCGCCGCCGATGAAGCCGGAAAGCGTCGTGCGGCCGCCGAGCAGGCCCTGCAGCTCGGGCCGGTCCTTGACGGCGAAATAACCGCCGGTGCCGACGACGCCGGCTCCGAGCAGTCCCAATCCAAAGGCGCGACGAGAAAGGGCCATCAGCGTCCGATATCCTCTTTGAGCGAAGCCTGGATGAGGCGCAGATCGGTGTCGAGCGTGCCGAGCGCCTCGTCGATCAAGCTGTCGGCATAATGGACGAAGGCCTCTTCGAGCTTGACCAGCACGGTGCGGACCTCCTCCAGCTGTTTGGTATCAGGAACGCGTTTCGCCTCGATGACGGCAAAACCTTCCGCCACCTCGGCGGCACGCGGCAGGTAATAGGAAAGGAACCGCCGGACGGCATTGGCGCTCTCCGGTTTGGCCTCGACTTTGCGAAAGACATCGGCGGCGATTTCGGCAAGATGGCGGACTGCGGTTGCCGTCTTCCGATCGGTGATCGCATCGGCGGCGACCTCCAGCCTCTGCGCAAAGGGAACGGCGGCCTCCAGGAGGTCGCGGGCAAAGGCGATGCGCCCGCTGCCGATGCTCTTGATATCGAGGCCTTCGAACAGCCGGCGTGGCGCAAGCAGAATAACGAGGCCGGCAAAGATCAGAAGAGCGATGATGGCGGCGATCCAGAACGGCATGCCGGCAACAAAACTCAAGAGCGGCACGGTGATGGCCGCAGCCAGTCCCGCCACGATCCAGTTGCCGTCATTGCCGAGCCAGTTGCGCATGCCGGTCCTAATTATAGCCGCGTGCGGTGCGGAAAGCGGTGGCGAGATTCGAACCGCCGTCGAACACGCGCGCCGAAGTCTGCTTGGCAAGGCTATCGAGCTGTGTCTTGTCGGCGTCGCCGAATGTGATGCCGAACACCGGCACATGCGGCTCTGTCGCGTTCCATTCGCTCATGAAAGCCTGGCTTTGATCGTCGGACCTGCCGTCGGTCATGATGACGATGGCAGGCAGATACGTCGAGAGCCTGTCGGTTCGGGCAATCTGCTGGAGAGCCTGTGCGGCGCAGGTATACATGTCCGTGCCGCCGCCGGCCTTCTGCCGGGAAATCTCGTTCAGCAGCCCTTCCTGCTCCAACGGGTTTCCGCTTGCCATGAAGGTGTTGCGCACGCTGCCGTCGAAAGGAATGACGATGATCCGGTCGGCGGGCGACCATTGCACCAGCACCTTGCTCGCCTCGTCAGGTGTCAGGAGGAAACGCATCGCCTTCTGCAGCTGGTCCTCGCCGTCGCCCTGCATCGAGCCTGAGAAATCGAGGCAGAGCGCAGTCAGGGACGGTTTGCGCAGCGCGGCCTGATAAAGAGTGAGCGCCTGGCGGATGACCTCCGGCTCCGGCATTCGGATGGCCGTCACAAGCCGGGCGGGATCGAAATTCCAGCCAGGCTCCGGTTTTGCGGCAACGCCGCTGAGCGGAATGCGCCGGCCGGTATCAGCGATACGCTGCTGCACCGAGGCCGAACGGAGATAGGCGAGCAGATCGTTGAAGAAAGTCTGGGCTTCAGGCCCGCGTCCATGATCGACGAAACCGAGCGGCGAATCCGCCATGGCCACGCCATCGGCCGGGTAGATCGCGTAAAGCGGTTCCTGCGACAAGGCGGCAAGCTTGTCGTTGGTTTCCTTCAGCACCGCCTCGTAGTTCCACATGCCGTCGTAGACAGTGCCCTTGCCGGCGGATTCGACGTAGAGATCGGCAAGCCAGCCGGAAGAGCCGGAAGAGCGCATGACGCCCGAAAGCAGCGACCGGACGCTCTCCTGAACACCCTTGTCGTCGAGATCGCCGGGCTCGATAACCGGCTTGTTGCCGAGCGCACTCGACAGCATGGCGAGATAGGCGCTGGCGCCGGAGTTTGATTGCGTCGCCGAGGTCATCAGGAATTTCAGCGATCCGTTTTCGACGGCCGCCAGAATATCCTTCATGAACACATCCCTGCCGATCCAGCCGAGCTGCTCGGCCTTCGACTTGCGCACACCCAGGACCACCGGCGTCTGGGCGATCGAAGTCAGGCTCTTGACGCGGCGCTTGGTGTCGAACATGTCGACCCAGACGCTGGAGGCCGGCCAGACCGCATCCTGCTCGACGCCCTGATCGCTCTGCAGCGCCAGGCCGATATCGAGCGTGCCTTCATATTTGAAGGTGCAGGTCGCATTCTTCTGCTTGCAGAATTCCTCGACGATCGGCTGCAGAACGGTATTTTCCGATCCGGAGACGATCGAGAAGTCCGGCCCCTTGCCGAAGGGATCGCAGCCGGCAAGGGCGAGAGCCGCAAGGAGCGCCAGGCCTGAAAGCAGTGCTCGCATCGTCATCCTGCCGATCACGCCCCAGTCATCGCCTTCTTGAGTTCGACCGTCATCTGCTCCATCTGCTGCTCGGCCTGCGCCCGCTTCCGGCGCCCCTCGTCCTGAACCTGCAGCACGCCTGAAATCGTGTCGATCAGATCCCTGTTGGCCTTGGCGAGCGTGTCGATATCGACGATGCCGCGCTGCGACTGCTGCTCGATAGCGATCGCCTGGTCCTTCATCATCTCCGATGCCTGGCGGATCATGTCGTTGGTAGCGTCGGTCACCGCCTTCTGCAGCTCAAGCGCCGATTTCTGCCGCGTCAGCCCGAGCAGGATCACCATCTTCTGCTTCCAGGCCGGCACCGTCAGCGCCGAGGTCGCCTGCAGGTTCTCGATCAGCGTCTCGTCGCCCGCCTGGACGATGCGGATCTGCGGCAATTGCTGGATGCCGAGCTGGCGTGCCTGCTGCAGGTAAAACACCCGCTTTTCCAATCGGTCCAGCGCCTGCAGGCTGTCCTGATAGGTCTGCGCTTCCAGCATGCCGCCGCCGGGGCCGGTCGCAGCCGTATCGGCTGCAGCCTTCAACCTCGGTAGCTCGGTGCTGCGGAAACGCTCTGCAAACGCCTTGCCGGCCTGCACATAGGCCTCGAGCCGCATGATCGATTGCCGGGTTTCCTCATGCAGGTCGTCGAGCAGCGCGATATCGCGCCGCAGCGTATCCTTGTGGCGGTCGAGTTCGAGGCCGATCCGGTCGATCTGGCCGGCCACGTCCTCAAACTCCGCCTTGAACCGTTCGAGCCGTGCCTTGGCGGAGAGGAAGATGCGGCTGAGAAAACCCTTGTCCTTCAGCGACGCCGGGTCGAGGCCCTTCGACTTGAGGATGATGTCGCTCAAGAGGCGGCCGATTTCGCCGAGATCCTTGTTGCGGACCTCGCGCAGGATCCTGTCGGCATAGTCGCTGACCGCCTGCTGGGCGCGGTCGCCATAGACCGAGATGCCGGCGCGATCGGTGATATTGATGGTGTCTGAAATGCGGGCGATTTCCGCCGGATCGGCGGCGACCACAGGCAGGGCGGCGTTCTGAACAGTCGCGAGATCGGTATCGGCCATGAGGCGGGCTTTCCAGGCTTGCGACAGGTAAATCGTCTGGAGGCCCATCTTCGCAATAAACAGGCCTTGTCACGATGGACTGGCCGCTAGGATCACACCGACCCGAAAAGCAGGACGACGGAAGACGACTCAATCATCGCTGGTCGCCGCACAATAATGAACTTTATGATACAGTTTTATGACAGTCGAAAAGCTCCAGTCTTACTTGCAAGCCTCGGCCTTGCGATCGAGCAATTCCAGCTTGGCGAGCTTGCCGGTCAGAACGAAATCGCCGTAATCCATAGTCAGGTCGCGGGTGATGCCGTTCTCATAGAGCTTGAACGACATGCGGTAGACCGGCAGAGCATCGGACTTTGCATTCTCGTTGAAATAGGCGATCGTCACTGGCCAGAAGGCTGTCTTGGAGAAAGCGCCGGCATTGCCGGAATCAGCCTCCTCAGCAACCGGCGTCTCCTGTTTGCCGACGATCGTCGTCGTCACCAGCGACTTGTCGCCGTCATCCGAGCCGTCGAAGACGCGGGCCTCGAAGAATCGCTTGCCGTCCTTGGCGTTCTGGATCACGTCGAGCATATGTTCGGTTGGGAACCGGCTTTCGGCAAGCTGCAGTTCGCGGCTCGACGGTTGCTTGAGATCGACCTTGACGCCATCCGGCTGATCCTGAGCCGCACCGTTGACCTCCTTGTCGAGCTGTTGGTCGGTGAAGGATTTGGTGTCGAAGGTGAACTTGCCGTCCTTGAGATTCTCGAAGGTCTTCGTCTGCTGGTCGCTGACGCGGACGCTGTCGCCGGTGTCGATCTGCGTCACGAAGCGAAAGTTGGTGGTGAAGCCCTGGCAATAACTGCCGTCGAACTCATAGACCATGCGACCGTACATGCCGGCAATGCCGGAGCGGTCAGAGGCATCCTTCAGTTCCAGATCGTAGACGGCGCGATGTGCGACGAGGCCGGTCGCGATCGCAGCGCTTACCGCGGGCGCAGCCGCCCATGCATTGGCGGAAACGCTGGCGAGAAGCAGAGCGACAAGACCTGATCGGAACATTCATTAACTCCTGTTGGACTCGGTCGCGATGTTATAAGAACGCTTTCGGCCAAATCGAGGCTCGAACCTGTCATATTAAAGATTCTAGTCTTGATGCATAATTTTTGAAGAATTGACAACAAAAGCGGAGACGAAAATGTCGGATGAAATTGCAAAGCGCCTGACTGAGATGGGGATAACCCTGCCCGAAGCCGCAGCGCCTGCTGCAAATTACGTTCCTTACGTCATCAGCGGCAATCTTCTCTACATCTCCGGCCAGCTGCCGCTCGA
This sequence comes from Rhizobium sp. BK619, assembly GCF_014195245.1. NCBI lineage: Bacteria > Pseudomonadati > Pseudomonadota > Alphaproteobacteria > Hyphomicrobiales > Rhizobiaceae > Rhizobium > Rhizobium sp. BK619. Next base: position 231,500 of record NZ_JACIBH010000004.1, read on the forward strand.
AGGCGGCAAGATCGCCGTCTCCGGCCATCTCGGCAAGACCGTCGACGTTGCGAGCGGCCAGCGCGGCGCCGAACTCTGCGCCATCAACATCCTTGCCCAGGCGAAGGCGGCGCTTGGCGGCGATCTCGGCCGCATCCGGCGCGTCATCAAACTGAACGGCTTCGTCGCCTCGGCGCCCGACTTCGTCGAGCAGCATCTCGTCATCAACGGCGCTTCGAACCTGATTGCCGGCGTGCTCGGCGAGGCCGGCAAACATGCGCGTGCCGCCGTCGGCATGGCCGCCCTGCCGCTGAACGCCGCCGTCGAGATCGATGCTATCATGGAAATCGCGGAATGACCAATGCGGCCTGGATCCGGGACGTGCCGGTCGCCCATCGCGGCTATCACGACCTCAATAAACTCGTCTGGGAAAACACGCTTTCAGCCTTTTCGCGCGCCGTCGAAGCGGGCTTTGCGATCGAATGCGACCTGCACTACGCCTCCGACGGCGTGCCGGTCGTCTTTCACGACGAGGACCTGCAACGGCTCTGCAATCTTCCGGGCGACATCCGCGAGCGCACCTCCCGTGAGCTCGGACTGATCGCCGTCGGTGGCACTGGAGACAAGGTGCCGACGCTCCGCCAGCTCCTCGATCTCGTCCAGGGCAAGGTGCCGCTGGTGCTGGAGCTGAAGGGCCGCGAGGCCGATGACGAGGGATTTGCAGAAGCCGTGCTCGAAGTGCTTCAGGATTATCAGGGCAAGGTGGCGCTGATGAGCTTCGACCACTGGCTGCTGCGCGATCTGAAGGCGCTTGACGCCCCCTACCCGCTTGGTCTTACCGCCAACGGCAACACGCCGGAGGAGTTTGCGACGCATGCGAAGGCGATGGAGATCGGTCTCGATTTCATCTCCTATTATTATGACGACCTGCCGAACGCCTTCATCTCAGGCGAACGTGAAAAGGGCATCCCCGTCATAACCTGGACTGTGCGCGACGAAGAAGCGCGCCGGCGCACCTTCGCCAACGCGGACCAGATGACCTTCGAAGGCTTCGACCCGCGTGTGGCGGTTTGACGCTCGCTTTTTGGCCAAGATCATGCGCAGATTGAGACAGAGCCGAGACTATTCTCCCACAGGCTTCGTATCTGCCCCATGACCGATGAACTATCCATTCGCGTAGAACGCTCCTTCACCGCGATTTCCCCGGAAAGCTGGTCCAGGCTTTCCGGGGCGTCGAAGACTTGCCCGACGCTTGCCTATAACCCGTTCGTCTCGCACGCCTTTTTGTCGTCGCTGGAAGAGTCCGGTTCGGCCAGCGCCGAGACCGGCTGGCTCGGCCACCACCTGCTGCTCGAGACCGAGCACGGCGAACTGATCGGCGCCCTGCCCGGCTACCTCAAGAGCCACAGCCAGGGCGAATATGTCTTCGACCACGGCTGGGCCGATGCCTTCGAGCGGGCCGGCGGACGGTATTATCCCAAACTTCAATGCTCGATCCCCTTCACCCCGGCGACGGGCCCGCGTCTTCTCGTCGCCGAGGGACTGCAGCGACTGCCGATCCAGAGCGCGATCGCCGAAAGCCTGAAGGAGGTCGTGCGCCGGCTCGGCATCTCGTCTGCCCACGTCACCTTCGTGCCTGATGAGGAGATCGGCGTTTTCGAGATGGACGGCTATTTGCACCGTACCGACCAGCAGTTCCATTTCATCAATGACGGCTATGCCAATCACGAGGAATTTCTCGAAACACTCGCGTCGCGCAAACGCAAGGCGTTGCGCAAGGAGCGGCGCGCCGCGCTCGAAAACGGCATCAGCATCGACTGGCTGACCGGCCGCGACCTGACGGAACGCATCTGGGATCAGTTCTTCAAATTCTACATGGATACCGGCGGGCGCAAATGGGGCCGGCCCTACCTCACCCGCAAATTCTACTCGCTGATCGGCGAGCGCATGGCCGACGACATCCTGCTAGTCATGGCCAAGCGTGACGGGCGCTATATCGCCGGCGCCATCAATTTCATCGGCGGCGATACGCTTTATGGCCGTCACTGGGGCTGCGTCGAGGATCATCCCTTCCTGCATTTCGAGGTCTGTTATCACCAGGCGATCGACTTCGCCCTATCGAAAGGGCTGAAGCGGGTCGAGGCCGGCGCCCAAGGCGAACACAAGCTCGCCCGCGGCTACCTGCCGGTGACGACACATTCGGCCCATTATGTCGCCCACGCCGGCCTTCGCCGGGCGATCGGCGACTATCTCGCCCGCGAGCGCGCCGATGTCGAACAGATGAGCGAGGTGCTGAGCGAACACAGCCCCTTCCGCAAGGGCGAGCGCCAGCAGGAGGATTGACGCCGCCCTGCTGGCGGCGTTACCCGATCAAGATGAAATGAGGAGATTTCGCGATGACCAGCGCCTATGACGACAACAATATCTTCGCCAAGATCCTGCGCGGCGAAATTCCCTCGCACCGTATCTATGAGGACCAGCATACGGTTGCCTTCATGGATGTGATGCCACAGGCGCCGGGCCATGTGCTCGTCGTGCCGAAGGCGGCGTCGCGCAATATTCTCGATGCCGATCCAGCCACCCTCACCCATGCGATTACCGTCGTCCAGAAGATTGCCAATGCAGTCAAGGAGGTCTTCGACGCCGACGGCGTGTTCGTCGCCCAGTTCAACGAACCGGCCGCCGGGCAAACGGTGTTCCATCTGCATTTCCACGTCATCCCGCGCCACGAGGGCACCGCACTCAAGCCGCACTCCGGCAAGATGGAGGATGGCGCCGTGCTTGCCGCCCATGCCGAAAAGATCCGGGCGGCGCTGGCATAAGGTCATTTGGCGAGTGCTGGCCGCGCCTTCATGCCGTTCAGTTGCAACAGAACTGCGAAAGCCGCCATGCTCAGCCCGCCCAGAACCGCGAAAGTCGCCTGCGCCCCGATACCGGCCATCAGCGCCGCTATGCCGGGCGGGGCGAGTGCGTTCATCAGGTTCATCGGCAGGGCGATGGTTGCCATCGCGGCCGTATAATCGGCCTTCTCAAAGAAAACGAGCGGCATCGTGGCGCGTGCGACGGCAAAGGCACCGCTGCCGACCCCGAACAGGACGAGGTAGCCGCCCACCGATAGAATACCGGCGCCGCCGATCCAGATCGTAACCAGTCCCATTGGGATCATCGCGCCGGAGACAATTGCGGTAGACAATCCATCCCATTTTTGCCCGCCGAGAAGGTCGATCACGCGCCCGCCGACCTTGAAGACCCCAAGGAGGGAGGCGATCGCGACGGCGCCGGCAAGATCCATCCCCATCGACTGCAGGAGTTTGATTCCCACTGCCTCGACGCCGAAGGTGACAAAGCTGTTCAAGGCGATGGCGGCGACCAGCAGGATGAAGACAGGTTCCCATCGCCCGCGTCGCCGATCAGCTGTCGCTGCGGTCGCCGTCCCGGTGGCAGGCAGGCCGAAGCGGACCAAAGGGCAGATGATGAAAACCATGACACTGGCATAGACGACGAAAACCTGCCGCCACCCCACAAGGTGGTCGAGAAAGGCGGTTATGGGCCAGAAGACGCTGCCTGCCAGACCGGTTACCAACATCAATGTTCCAATCAGGCTTCGCGCCCGATCCTCTGCGTATTCCGCGACATAGGCATAGGCCGAGGTCGTCAGGAACATCGCGCCGGCCAGTCCGGTCAGCGCCCACCCGACCCAGAAGACAGGCAGGTTCGGAGACAGCGCGAGCAGGCACAGAGCTAGGCCGATCAGGCCCGCTCCCGCCGCCATGACCTGGCGCGTTCCAAACCTGCGAAAGGCGCGGCCGGCCCAGGGTGCGGCAAGCCCCATTGTGACAAACATCACCGAGGTTCCCAGAAAGACCGACGGCAGCGAGGTTTTGAATTCCGCTGCCACCGGCGTCGCAATCACGGGCAGGACGCCGACTACGCCCCAGCCGGTGATCTGGGTCAGCGTGAGACAAAACAGGACAAGGAAATGACGGTGCATGGTCCACTCGTAGGTCCGAAGCATGACACTCCGATAACAGCCACGATGGTGCAGCCTCGCCCACTGGAGCTGACTGGCTAATGCCGCCTCGATGAGATGCGGCCGGTTCAGCGGGAGAAAAAGTCCCAAGACGAAAAAGGCCGCATGACGCGGCCTTCTTCAATTGGTGGATCTTACTTCTTGCGCGGAACCTTCGGAACCGTGCTGCCCTTCTTCGGGGCGTCGCGGACCTCGGGCTCGGCCTGCGGGACCGTCTTGGCGCGGGACTTGGGCGCCGCCTTGGTCTTCAGTTCGCCGTCGCCCTGATCGTCGGCGTCGGGATGGACGACTTCGGCTTCCGGCTTCGGCTTGATCGGCGCCGTATCCGGGATGGCCTCCAGCACGATGCCGGGCTTGCCGTCTTCCTTCGGGCCGACCGTGACGTTGACGACGCCGCCTTTCTTCAGCTTGCCGAAGAGGATTTCGTTGGCAAGCGGCTTCTTGATGGTGTCCTGGATCACGCGGGCAAGCGGGCGGGCGCCCATCTTCTCGTCGTAACCCTTTTCCGACAGCCAGGCGATCGCATCCTCATGCAGGTCGAAGGTAACGTTCCTTTCGGAAAGCTGGGCCTCCAGCTGCATGATGAACTTCTGCACGACCTTGTGAATGACAGCCGTCGGCAATGCCGCGAAAGGAATGATCGCGTCGAGACGGTTGCGGAACTCCGGCGTGAACAGGCGGGTCAGCGCCTCCTCGTCCTCGCCGGTGCGCTTGGACGAGCCGAAGCCGATCGCCGCCTTGGCCATTTCGGATGCGCCCGCATTCGTCGTCATGATCAGGATGACGTTGCGGAAGTCGATCTTCTTGCCGTTATGGTCGGTCAGCGTGCCATGGTCCATGACCTGCAGCAGGATATTGTAGATGTCGGGATGCGCCTTCTCGATTTCGTCGAGCAGGACCACGCAATGCGGGTGCTGGTCGACGCCATCGGTGAGAAGACCGCCCTGGTCGAAACCGACGTAGCCGGGAGGTGCACCAAGCAGGCGCGACACCGTGTGCCGTTCCATATATTCCGACATGTCGAAGCGCAGCAGTTCAACGCCCAGCGACGATGCCAGCTGCTTTGCCACCTCGGTCTTGCCGACGCCGGTCGGACCGGAGAAGACATAGGCGCCGATCGGCTTGTTCGGCTCGCGAAGGCCGGCGCGCGCCAGCTTGATCGAGGTCGAAAGGGCTTCGATGGCGATATCCTGGCCATAGACGACCGAACGCAGTTCCTGCTCGAGATTGGCAAGCACCGCTTCGTCATCCTTGGAGACGGTCTTCGGCGGAATGCGCGCCATTGTTGCGACCGTTGCCTCGATCTCCTTTTCGGTGATCAGCTTGCGGCGCTTCGACGGCGGCAGCAGCATCTGGGCCGCACCGGTCTCGTCGATCACGTCGATCGCCTTGTCCGGCAGCTTGCGGTCGGAGATGTAGCGGGCCGAGAGTTCGACGGCCGACTTGATGGCATCGTTGGAATAACGCAGGTGGTGGTATTCCTCGAAATAGGGCTTCAGGCCCTTCATGATCTCGATCGCGTCATCGATCGACGGCTCGCTGACGTCGATCTTCTGGAATCGGCGAACCAGCGCCCGGTCCTTTTCGAAGAACTGGCGATATTCCTTGTAGGTGGTCGACCCGATGCAGCGGATCGCACCCGACGACAGAGCCGGCTTCAAGAGGTTCGATGCATCCATCGCGCCGCCCGAGGTGGCACCGGCGCCGATCACCGTGTGGATCTCGTCGATGAACAGCACGGCGCCCGGATATTCCTCGAGTTCCTTGACGACCTGCTTCAGGCGCTCCTCGAAATCGCCGCGGTAGCGCGTGCCGGCAAGCAGCGTGCCCATGTCGAGCGAGAAGATCGTCGCATCGGCGAGCGCTTCGGGAACCTTGCCTTCGACGATGCGCTTGGCCAGACCCTCGGCGATTGCCGTCTTGCCGACGCCGGGATCACCGACATAGAGCGGATTGTTCTTCGAACGGCGGCACAGGATCTGGATGGTGCGGCTTACCTCGGCGTGACGGCCGATCAGCGGGTCGATCTTGCCGCCCTTGGCCTTCTCGTTGAGATTGACGCAATAGGCCTTGAGCGCATCCTGCTGCTTCTTCGGGCCGCCCTCTTCCTCGCCGCCGCGCGCCGTCGGCTTGCTGCTCTCGGCTTCCTCCTCGGCGCCGCGCGGGGGGCGCGCTTCCGAAGCGCCCGGGCGCTTGCCGATGCCGTGGGAGATATAGTTGACGGCGTCGTAGCGGGTCATCTCCTGCTCCTGCAGGAAATAGGCGGCATGGCTCTCGCGTTCGGCAAAGATCGCGACGAGCACGTTGGCGCCGGTCACCTCTTCGCGGCCGGAGGATTGCACGTGGATGACGGCACGCTGGATGACACGCTGGAAGCCGGAGGTCGGCTTCGAATCCTCGTCATATCCGGTGATCAGGTTGGAGAGTTCGTTATCGACATATTCGACGAGCGTCTTGCGCAGCGCGTCGAGATCGACATTGCAGGCTCCCATGACCGCGGCCGCATCGGCATCGTCGATCAGGGCGAGCAGCAGATGCTCGAGCGTCGCATATTCGTGGTGCCGCTCGTTGGCAAAGGTCAGTGCCTGATGGAGCGCCTTCTCTAAACTAGGCGAAAATGTTGGCACGTTCAGATCCTCACTTCTTTTCCATGACGCATTGCAGCGGATGCTGGTGTTGCCGGGCGAAGTCCATCACCTGGCTGACCTTCGTTTCCGCCACCTCGTATGTGAATATTCCGCATTCGCCGACGCCGTGGTTATGGACATGGAGCATGATGCGGGTGGCACTTTCACGATCCTTTTGAAAAAAACGCTCCAGAATATGGATGACGAATTCCATGGGCGTGTAGTCGTCATTCAAAAGCAGCACGCGGTAGAGATTGGGCTTCTTGGTCTTCGGCTTGGTGCGTGTGATGACCGAGGTTCGATTTCCGTTCTCCCCGTTCCTATCGCTGTCGTTCTGCATCCGGATCGGCTTTGCGATCATTGTCATTCATTCCTCAAGCAATCCGGCGGAGCATGGGAGGGTGCTTTTCCCGCCGAATATCTGAAACACTAACTTAGTTCATAATAGGCCGATTTTAAGCCCCCTGTCAGTCACTGCAATCAAGAAATGGCCGGCATGCACGGGAAAGACCAAAAAAGTCCCCGGCCGGTCCCACGGAGGTGCTACAGCGAAAGTGGAAACAAAAAGACCGGCTACAGATGCGTAGCCGGTCCATAATTTTCAATATGTAGCGCAGGTTGCGCCGTCGCAGTCAATTCATGCAGCGGCAGGCGTTGCCGGCTGCGCCTGCCGGGTGGTCTTGGCAACGGCAGCGGCGATCGGCGCCTCATAGGGCTTGTAAGCGGATTTAGCGAGATCGGCATACATCTCGCTGAGTTTCGTCGTCTCGGAGACGAGGCCTTCGAAATAGCTCTTGACGTAGTTGGTCTGCAGTTCGAAAGCGGCCTCGAAGCTCTTGACGCCGGCCAGCGTTTCGAAATGCGTCACCGCGTCCTGAAAGGACTTCTTCGAATAGTCTGCAGCTTCGGCAGCGATCGCCTGGAAGCCTCTGGTCGTATCCGAATAGGTTCTCAGCGCCGTATCAACGGCTTCCTTGCTCTTCTTGTTTGCGTCGTCAAAGTTGAACATGACCGTCCTCCGTTGGGCTGTGGGATGGCGGCAGGGTAGCTGCAACGCACAAATAGTCAAGTAGTCTTGTGCATTGCAAAACACCTATGGGTTGTGCGACAATAATAAAACAAAGGATGCGCGCCGGGGCACGTACGTCTTTAACTGTTTTTGCTAATATATATCAGATAAGCGCAACCTGAAGCTTCAAATAAATTTTGGCCCCAAGCCCAGAAAACAAAAAAAGGACCGAACGGATCGCGCCGTTCGGTCCCTTGGAAAGCGTTCGAGCAGGTCAGAGATCGACGTCGAGGATCGCCATCGAAAAGTTGTAGGAGCGGTCGCCGTCCTCGTCATCGATATAGACGACGCCCAGAAATTCTTCGCCGAGATAGACTTCCGCAGAATCATTCTTGCGCGGACGCGCCTTGACGACGATCTGCGGATTGAGCGTGCGTTTGAAATAGGCGTCGAGCTTCTTGATTTCTTCAGGCTTCACTCTGTTATCTCCGTAAACGGTCTTGATTGGCCGCTTCTTGCACAGGAAAAGCAGCGGTGTAAAGGCAAGGTTGCCAGTTGGCAATTTCCATCCCCGCCCGAGGACCGCCGACTTTTCCCAATCCTTATTTTCCGGCAGCCGATCAGATATCGGCGCCGATCACCTGGTCCATGTTGCGCGACGGCTCGGAACACCCGGCTTCGCCGACGACCTTGGCCGGCACGCCGGCGACCGTCTTCTTCGGCGGCACCGCCTTCAAGACGACGGAGCCTGCGGCGATGCGTGAGCAGTAGCCGATCTCGATATTGCCGAGGATCTTTGCGCCGGCGCCAATCATGACGCCGCTGCCGATCTTCGGATGGCGGTCGGCGCCCTCTTTGCCGGTGCCGCCGAGCGTGACGTTATGCAGGATCGAGACATTGTCGCCGATCACAGCCGTCTCGCCGACAACGAGGCCGGTGGCGTGATCGAGGAAGATGCCTTTGCCGATCCGCGCGGCCGGATTGATGTCGGTCTGGAAGACGCTGGAGGAGCGGCTCTGCAGATAGAGCGCGAAATCTCGCCGGCCGCGGTTCAGCAGCCAATGGGCGAGACGGTGTGTCTGCAGCGCGTGGAAACCCTTGAAATAGAGCACGGCTTCCATGAACCGCAGGCAGGCGGGATCGCGATCGTAGATGGCCTGGATGTCGACGCGCAGAATGGAACTCCATTCCGGCCAATCGGAGAGCATTTCCTCGAAGGTCTGGCGAAGCAGGTTTGCCTGCATGTCGGGGTGATCGAGACGTTCGCAGATGCGGTGGATGACGCATTCCTCGAGCGAATGGTAGTTGATCACCGTCGAGTAGAGGAAGGCGGCAAGAACCGGGTCCCGTTCGGCGGCGAGCCGGGCTTCTTCGCGCAGGCTGTCCCAGATGGGATCCATCACCTTCAGCGGCTGACCTGTCTCAAAAGCACGAATATCAGTCTTGGCGACCATCGCCGCTCTCCTCGTTGCCAACAGGAATGCCGTTTTCGGAATGCCAATATATAGTGGAAAACGCCAATAACATAAATGGGTGCCGTCGCCATGGTTTTTTAGCATGGGTTTTCGGCATCACGATGATGTCACCCGCCAATGTCACCCGAGACATCATCCCCTGGCGACTTTCGCGTAGAAGGCCAGCACCGCCTGCTTGAAAACCTTGTCGCCGACGGCGAGCATGTGATCACGGCCCGGAATATCCAGCGCTTCGGCATCGGGCATCAGCGCCGCCAGCTCCTGCGGCGAGCCGGCGATGTCGTCTTTCGTGCCGACGCCGATCAGCGTCGGCATGTCGAGCTTTCCCATATCAGCGCGGGCAACGAGATCGCGCGAGCCGCGGATGCAGAGGGCAAGGGCGACGCGATCGCTCTTGGTCTGTTCGGCAAAAGCGCGGAACATGCGGCCACGGTCATGCGTGACGTCCTCGAGCGAGGGAGCAAGCAGCGCATCGGCGATCGGATCCCAGTCGCCGACGCCGTCGGTCATGCCGATGCCGAGACCGCCGAGCACCAGCGAGCGGACCCGATGCGGATTGGCAAGGGCGGCAAAGACCGAAATGCGCGCGCCCATCGAATAACCCATGACATTGGCTTCCGGGATGCCGAGATGATCCAGAAGCGCGATCGCATCGCCGGCCATCACCCACGGACGATAGGCTTCGGCATCGTGCGGCTTGTCGCTTGCGCCGTGGCCGCGATTGTCGACGGCGATCACCCGGTAGCCGGCATCCCCCAGCGTCTTCAGCCAGCCGGGGTGCACCCAGTTGACGTTTGCGGTCGAAGCAAATCCGTGGATCAGCAAGACGGGCACGCCGGCCGGATCGCCCTCATCGAAGAAGGCGAGCTTCAATCCATCATGCGTGAAGCTTGAAAATGCAGGCGTGTTCAGGTTCATCGCGTCTTCCTTCAGGGCCTTTTCGGCGTGACCATAATCGAGCCGCTATTCATCGTGAAGCCAGAAACTGTGCCTAAAAACAGTACCCACCGCGGCGCTTTGGCTCTACACATTTGCGGCGAAGACTTATAAGGTCCGCGTAGATTTCAAGCATTCGGAGAGCGACATGGCCGGCCACAACATTCCCCACTTCCAGAACGACGGCGGTCACCGGGTTATCGAAGTCGGCGTCAAGGAATTCATGTGCACCGGCGCTTCGGCCCCGTTCGATCATCCGCATATCTTCATCGACATGGGCGACGACAACGAGAAGGTCTGTTCCTACTGCTCGACGCTCTATCGCTTCAATTCCGCGCTCAAGCCGAGCCAGACCAACCCGGCCGGCTGTGTTTTCCACGTGAAGGCGGCGTAACCCGTCCAGATTTCGGATCGGACGGATAATGCCGGTCGAACATGCCGCCATCATCGGCGCCGGGATATCGGGGCTGACCGCTGCGCTTTCGCTTTCGCGCCGGGGCATCAGCTCAGACATCTTCGAGCAGGCAGGCGAACTCACCGAGGTGGGCGCCGGCTTGCAGGTTTCGCCCAACGCCTCGCGCATCCTCGCCGAACTCGGTATCCTTGACGGGCTGTCAAAGGTCTGGCTCGAGCCGGAAACGATCCGGCTGATCTCGGGCAGTTCTTTGCGCCAGCTGGCAGCCGTGCCTGCAGGCGCATTCGCACGGCAGCGCTGGGGCGCTCCCTATGGCGTCCTGCATCGCAGCACATTGCAGAAAGCCCTTTTGGCCGCGGTGGAGGCCGATCCGCTCTGCCGGCTTCACCTTGGTATCAGGATGGAATCGGCGCTGCCGGATTTCGAGCGGGACCCCGATGTCGTCATCGGTGCCGACGGCGTCTGGTCGAAGCTGCGGCAATTGGTTCCGGGCAGCCCCTCGCCGCGGTTTTCCGGCAATATCGCCTACCGCTTCACCATTGCCGAAAGCGAAGCGCCCGGTTTTCTCGACCGGCAAAGCGTTTGCGCTTTCCTCGGCGGGTCGGCGCATCTCGTCTGCTATCCTTTGAGGGAGACCGCCAGCTTCAACATGGTGGCGATCACCGCCGGCAATATCGCGCCGCAGGCCTGGCAAAGCGAACCGACGGCCGAGCAGCGCGCAGAACTCAGGAAACGCTTTTCCGGCTGGAACGCCGCGATCGTCTCGCTGTTCGACCAACACCGGAACCTGACGTTCTGGCCGCTGTTCGAAACCTCCGCCGGTGCGTGGCAGGACGGCCGCAAGACGGTTCTGATCGGCGATGCCGCGCATGCGATGATGCCCTTTGCCGCACAGGGCGCGGCCATGGCGATCGAAGACGCCTACGAACTTGCCGCGTTTCTTTCCAATCGTCCAACGGCGGAAGCTCTAAAGCTCTTTGAAAGCCATCGAGCGCCGCGCATCGCGAAACTTCGCCAGCGCGGCGCCTTCAACCGGTTCGCCTATCATGCCAAGGGGCCGATCCGGATCGGCCGCGATCTCGTGCTTGGCCTCAAGCCGCCGCAAAGCCTCGCGGCGGACCTCGACTGGATTTACGGCTACCGGGCCCTGCGTCTGCCATAAAGCGCATCGTGTCAGACGGCGCTTGCGGCGGCAAATCCCCGTTCGATATCGGCCTTGAGGTCAACCACATCCTCGATGCCGATCTGCAGGCGGATGACAGCACCATCCGTCGGGGCCTTGGCGACGGTGCGGTCGTTGAGATAGGCGTGCAATGCGAGGCTTTCAAAGCCGCCCCAGGAATAGCCGAGACCGAAGATCCGGAGCGCATCGAGGAAGGCATGCGCCTTTGCCCTGGATTTTTCGGGGCCATCGGCGGCGAGCACGAAGGAAAAGATGCCGCTGGCGCCTTTGAAATCACGCTTCCAGAGATGGTGAGAGGGGAAACTCGGCAGGGCAGGATGCAGCACGCGGGCGACGTCCTCCCTGCCCTCCAGCCATTGCGCGATACCAAGCGCGCTTTCATAATGCCGCTCGAGGCGCAGGCCCATGGTGCGCAATCCGCGCAGGATCTGGTAAGCGTCATCGGGTGCGCCGCAGATGCCGAGCACACCGTTTGCTTCCTTCAGCCGCTCCCAGTGCCCGGCATTGGCCGACACCGTTCCAAGCAGGATATCGGAATGGCCGGACGGATATTTCGTCGATGCGTGGATCGAGATATCGACGCCGTGATCGAGCGGTTTGAAATAGAGCGGCGTCGCCCAGGTATTGTCCATCATGACAACGGCGCCGTGGCGGTGCGCCACCGCCGAGATCGCCGGGATATCCTGCATCTCGAAGGTGTTGGAGCCGGGCGCCTCGGTGTGGACGATCCTGGTGTTCGGCCGGAACAGCGTCTCGATGCCGGCGCCGATCGACGGGTCGTAATATTCGACCTCGACGCCAAGCCGCTTCAACATCGTGTCGCAGAAATGGCGCGTCGGGCCATAGACCGAATCGACGACAAGCGCATGGTCGCCGGCGGTAACGAAACCCAGGAACGGAATGGTGACGGCCGCAAGGCCCGAGGGGACGAGGATCGTGCCGGCCGAGCCTTCGAGTGCGTCGATTGCCTCGCAGAGCGCATCCGTCGTCGGCGTGCCGCGCGTTCCATAGGTGTATTTCTGCGAGCGCGTCTCCATCGTGCGCGCATTTGGAAACAGCACCGTCGAGGCATGCACGACCGGCGGATTGACGAAGCCGTGATAGTCGAAAGGGTCGTTGCCGATATGCGTCAGGCGGGTGTTGATGCCGGCGTTCTGCAGCAAGCTGTCTTTTTCTTTCATGTCGGAAATAGCCTTTGGCGAGGGGCGCGAAACCAGACTTTTGGACGCCCCGCCGTGTCCGGTCAACCCCTTGACGGTGGGTTGGCGACAACGGTTGGACATGATGGAATTTCCGAATTTCGCGTTATTTTTCCGCAATCGGACGCCTATTTCATAGCCAACCGCCCTCGAATGCGGCGCAATCGACCAAAATTCTGAATTTTGCCGCAATTATTGATGGTGACACTTGACCATGGTGACATTTGCGACTGTGATAGGGTACTCGCGCCGGGAGGGTGTCGAGACATTGGGGGCGGCAGGTTTTTCCGCCGGAACTTCCCCACAAGAAAATATAAGACAACGGAAAAGGTTGGGAAAAAATGAAGAACAAGCTTCTGTCCGCCGCTATCGGCGCAGCAGTTTTCGCTCTTGGCACCTCGGCTGCCTCGGCCACCACTCTCGGAGACGTCAAAGCGAAGGGTTTCGTGCAATGCGGCGTCAATACCGGTCTTACTGGCTTTGCCGCGCCTGACGCTTCCGGTAATTGGGCCGGCTTCGACGTCGACTTCTGCAAGGCCGTCGCTTCGGCTGTGTTCGGCGACCCCACCAAAGTCAAGTACACGCCGACAAACGCGAAGGAACGCTTCACCGCCCTGCAGTCCGGTGAAATCGACGTCCTCTCGCGCAATACGACCTGGACGATCAATCGCGACACCGCACTCGGCTTCAACTTCCGTCCTGTCACCTATTACGACGGCCAGGGCTTCATGGTGCGCAAGAGCCTGAACGTGAAGTCGGCTCTCGAACTCTCCGGCGCCGCAATCTGCGTGCAGTCGGGCACGACCACGGAACTGAACCTCGCCGATTACTTCAAGACGAACAATCTGCAGTACAATCCGGTCGTCTTCGAAAACCTTCCTGAGGTCAACGCTGCCTACGACGCCGGTCGTTGCGACGTTTACACGACCGACCAATCCGGGCTCTATTCATTGCGTCTGACGCTGAAGAACCCCGACGAACACGTCATCCTCCCTGAGATCATCTCCAAGGAACCGCTCGGCCCAGCCGTCCGTCAGGGCGATGATCAGTGGTTCGATATCGTTTCCTGGACGGCTTATGCGCTGATCAATGCCGAAGAGTTCGGCATCACCCAGGCAAATGTCGACGAGATGAAGAATTCGCCGAACCCGGACATCAAGCGCTTCCTCGGCAGCGAGACCGACACCAAGATCGGCACGGATCTCGGCCTGACCAATGATTGGGCCGCCAACGTCATCAAGGGCGTCGGCAACTATGGCGAAATCTTCGAGCGCAACATCGGCCAGGGTAGCCCGCTCAAGATCGCCCGCGGCTTGAATGCTCTCTGGAACAAGGGCGGCATCCAGTACGCACCGCCGGTTCGTTAATCGAGCCTTGGCATGAAATGCCGGGAAGGCGGCCAGCCGCCTTCCCGCTTCTAAAAAGTCAAAAAGAAAGCCCGAAAACGGGCACAAGGGGATTGGCGCGGCATGACGCATGGGGCTGTGGATAGGACACCTTTGCATGACACCGGCTGGACTTTCCGGTCGGCAATGTACGATCCGAAATACCGGAGCATATTCTTCCAGATTCTAACAATCGTTGTTCTCGTGGCGTTTGTGTGGTGGGTGGCCCACAACACGGCCGTGAACCTTGCCCGCAGCAATACGGCATCCGGTTTCGGCTTTCTTCGCGGTCGCGCCGGTTTCGAAATCGGCCAGTCGCTGATCGGCTATTCAAGCGACTCGACTTATGCACGCGCGCTTTTCGTCGGTATTCTGAATACCTTGCTGGTGGCGGTGACCGGTATCGTCACGGCAACCATCATCGGGTTCATTATCGGGATCGGCCGGTTGTCGCGGAACTGGCTGATTGCCAAGCTCTGCACGGTCTATGTCGAAATCTTCCGCAATATTCCGCCGCTGCTCGTCATCTTCTTCTGGTATCTCGGCGTTCTCTCCGTCCTGCCGCAGCCGCGCGAATCGGTGGGGCTGCCGTTCAGCATGTTCCTCAACAACAGAGGACTAGCCTTCCCGAAGCCGATCTTCGAGACAGGCATGCTAGCGGTCGGCATTGCCCTGCTGATTGCGATTGTCGCCGCCATCATCATGGCGCGCTGGGCTCATAAACGACAGGCCGCAACCGGCCAGCCGTTCCATACGGTATGGGCGTCGATCGCGCTGATCGTCGGCCTACCATTGTTGGTCTTCGTGGCCTCGGGCTTTCCGCTCACCTTCGATGTTCCCGTCGCCGGAAAGTTCAATCTGACGGGCGGCTCGGTCGTCGGCCCCGAATTCATGTCGCTGTTTCTCGCTCTGTCCTTTTATACCGCCTCGTTCATCGCCGAGATCGTTCGTGGCGGCATTCGCGGCGTTCCAAAGGGACAATCCGAGGCAGCCGGCGCGCTGGGGCTGCATCCGTCGAACGTGACGAGACTTGTCGTGGTGCCGCAGGCGCTGCGCATCATCATTCCGCCGCTGACAAGCCAATACCTGAACCTGACCAAGAACTCCTCGCTCGCCATCGCGATCGGTTTCTCCGATCTCGTTGCCGTCGGCGGCACGATCCTCAATCAGAGCGGTCAAGCGATCGAGATCGTGTGCATCTGGGGTATCGCCTATCTCAGCCTGAGCATTCTCACGTCGCTGTTCATGAATTGGTTCAATGCCAAGATGGCACTGGTGGAGAGATAAGATGTCGGTCGCCGATAAACCCTTCGTCAGAACGTCCATCCTTGCTGCCGAACCGCCGCCCCGCGGCGAGAGGGGAGCCGTTGCCTGGATACGCCGCAACCTCCTGGCAACTCCGAAAGACGTGATCCTGACAATCCTGGCTGTTGCGCTGATCGCATGGGCCGTGCCGCATCTCGTCAACTGGCTGTTCATCCAGGCCGTATGGTCCGGGCCCGACCGCACATTCTGCGCGACGACAATCCAGGGCGGCATCCAGCCCGAGGGCTGGAGTGGCGCGTGCTGGGCCTTCGTCAGCGCCAAGTACGATCAGTTTATCTTCGGCCGCTATCCGCTCGACGAGCGCTGGAGACCGGCGATCGTCGGGATCCTCTTCATTCTGCTTCTGGTTCCGATGCTGATCCCGTCGGCGCCGCGCAAGGGCCTGAACGCCATTCTTCTGTTCGCCGCCCTGCCGATCATCGCCTTCTGGCTTCTTCACGGCGGGTACGGCCTCGAAGTGGTGGAGACACCGCTCTGGGGCGGGTTGATGGTGACGCTCGTCCTGTCCTTTGTCGGCATTGCAGTGTCATTGCCCTGCGGTATTCTGCTTGCACTGGGACGCCGTTCGAAGATGCCGGTCATCCGCATGCTCTGCGTGACCTTCATCGAGGTCATTCGAGGCGTTCCGCTGATCACCGTCCTGTTCATGGCAAGCGTGATGTTGCCGCTCTTCCTTCCCACAGGCTGGAACGTGGACAAACTGCTTCGGGCACTGATCGGCGTGTCGATCTTCACGTCGGCCTATATGGCCGAAGTGATCCGTGGCGGTCTTCAAGCGATTCCGAAGGGACAGTTCGAAGGCGCCGATTCACTTGGCCTCGGCTATTGGCAAAAGACCCGGCTGATCATCATGCCGCAGGCCATCAAGCTGGTAATCCCGAGCATCGTCAACACCTTCATCGGAACCTTCAAGGACACGTCGCTGGTCACCATTATCGGCATGTTCGATCTGCTCGGTATTGTGAAGCAGAACTTCTCCGATGCCAACTGGGCAAGCGCCGTCACGCCGATTACGGGCCTGATCTTCGCGGGCTTCATCTTCTGGCTGTTCTGCTTCGGCATGTCTCGCTATTCGGGCTTCATGGAACGCCATCTCGATACCGGCCACAAACGATAAGAACGCTAAAACGATAAGAATGAGGGAAAACAATCATGGCTGAAGCTCCAGCTAAAAAGCTCACCGTTTCCGCAACGGAAGTGGCGGTCGATATCATCAACATGAACAAGTGGTACGGCGATTTTCACGTGCTGCGCGACATCAACCTCAAGGTCATGCGCGGCGAGCGCATCGTCATCGCCGGCCCGTCGGGTTCCGGCAAGTCGACGATGATCCGCTGCATCAACCGCCTGGAAGAGCATCAGAAGGGCCGCATTATCGTCGACGGCACCGAACTCACCAACGACCTGAAAAAGATCGACGAGGTCAGGCGCGAAGTCGGCATGGTGTTCCAGCACTTCAACCTCTTCCCGCACCTGACGATCCTCGAAAACTGCACTTTGGCGCCGATCTGGGTGCGCAAGATGCCGAAGAAGCAGGCGGAAGAAGTCGCCATGCACTTTCTGAAGCGTGTCAAGATCCCCGAGCAGGCCAACAAATATCCGGGACAGCTTTCCGGCGGCCAGCAGCAGCGCGTAGCGATCGCCCGCTCGCTGTGCATGAACCCGAAGATCATGCTGTTCGACGAGCCGACCTCGGCGCTCGATCCCGAGATGATCAAGGAAGTGCTCGACACGATGGTGGGTCTCGCCGAAGAAGGCATGACCATGCTCTGCGTCACCCATGAAATGGGCTTTGCCCGCCAGGTCGCCAACCGCGTCATCTTCATGGACCAGGGCCAGATCGTCGAGCAGAATTCGCCGGCCGAGTTCTTCGACAATCCGCAGCACGAACGCACCAAGCTGTTCCTCAGCCAGATTCTGCATTAGGCCAGATCCTGCATAGGCTTGGGAGCTGAAGCTATTTGAGACCCGCCGCGCCTTCCGGTTCGGCGGGTCTTTCACGTTCAGCGCGAGGCTGACGCCTGCAGCAGGCTGCAGAGACCGGCAAGGCCGGAATCAGAACCACCTGAGGCCGAGCCGCCAGGCGATGAGATATCAACGCAACGGACAAGCATCTTGCGTTGCTCATTGACCGGCCTCGACCGGAAGTCGTCCAGGATGCGGGCCTGGGATGCGCTGAGGTTACCCTCAGTCGCGGATTTGTTGCTGCCCCCTGCCCCGCCGATGGCGAGATTGGCATCGACGCCGCTGCCGCGTCTGACCGAGGCCGTGGCGTCGGTATCAAGCCCACCGGTGCTGCCGATGCGTGCATTGAGATCGGCATCAACGCCCCGCCCGCCGCCGGCATTGGCGGTCGCATTGGTGTTGACGCCGCTCGAACCGCCGACGGAAGCATTGGCATCGGCGCTAATGCCACTGCCGCCGCCAAGCGATGCCCCGACATCGGCGCTGGCGGCATTGCCGGCATTTACCGATACGCCGACATCGATGGCATGTGCATCGCTTGCCGTCATGGCAAACAGGGCGCAGGTGGATACGAGCACCGCTATGGATAGTCTATTGTGATTATGGGTCATGTTTTCCTCCGTTTCCATTCGCCGGGCGATCTGCCCGGCAATCGAAAATCGAGGAACGCGCGTGCCTTCGATCGTCTGGACGCCTGCAACCTGCAGGACATCCATTGCAAGGCAACGTGAAAAGATGACGAATGTTTCACAACCCGGCGCGGCAAGTCGGCTTCGTGGCGTGCAATGATCTTTCAGGGTTATTGAAATGCGAATTACCGACCCGACTGTGCCGAAAGCGAACATGGCTTGCCGTCACTGGAACGCCGGCTGAGTATTTCCTTCCGAACTGCGTCGGGGATCTTCAGTGCGGCAAGCAAAAACGCAGTTGTCGATGCGATTGACGGCGATTGAACCTTAGGCAGTTTTGCAGATCGCCTGCGCCTTGCCTTGGAACTGGCTTCTCCATCACTGATTGAGATAGCGAAAAATAACGCCCTTCCGTTCTGGATATATCAGGCAAGAAGTCCATGTTTCAGCATGTTCTCATCTAATGGAACTGGAGGTCCAAGAATGGGCATTTTCGACAAGATCAAACATGCAATCTTCGGGGAAGCAAAAGCAGCCGAACCCGTTGCATCAGGCGCGCCGAAGGCGCCGCCCGCCCCGGCTCCCGTCTCGCCCTCGGCGGCGCCCAGTCCGGCACCGACCGCCTCTCCCGCTCAAAGCAAGCCGGCCACGGCCCCGGCCGCAGCAAATGTCGATATCGTCCCGATCCTCGACGCGGCGGTGAAAAAGAGCGGCCGGAAACTCGATTGGCGCCACTCGATCGTGGATTTGATGAAAGCGGTCGGGATGGATGCGAGCATGGCTGAGCGCAAGGAGCTCGCCTCTGAACTCGGCTATACCGGCGACACCGGTGATTCCGCCAAAATGAATATGTGGCTGCACAAGGCACTGATGAAACGCCTGTCGGAAAATGGCGGCAAAGTACCCGCCGATCTCCTGGATTGATCGAAGAGCGCCCGGCGCTTCGCGATAGAGGCTCATCTGTCACGGAGCGTCGGCAATCCAGGGCATGCGCCGCTCAGACCGCAGGCAACAAGTCCCCTTGCCCGCAGACGCTGGAACCAATATCGTTCCGCTCGATTACTTCGATAATCGATCACGGGAGAAAGAAATCCAATGAGATTGATGGCAGTCGTTGGCGTTGCGCTTAGCTTGGGCTGTATTTCGGCCGCGGAATCTCCTTCAAACTATCAATCCTACAGCGGCATCCGGGTCGATACCGACCCGGTCCTCCTGGCTCGATACGACAAATCGCTGCGGTGGTGCGTGCCGGAGGCGGGCTCCTGGCGACGCGGCTCGCCGGATCCGCAAAGCCTGCATTACAATGCGGCGCTCAGAAACTGCCTCTACAGACACGGCTTCGTCGATAGAGGCGTCTACGCCTACCCGATCCCCGAGGTCTACTTCGAGCATTTCCTCGATCGCTAAGAAGATCCGAGCAGCGCAGATCCGTCATGGACCTTCAAGGTAAAACATCGGCCCGCCGTGTTGGCGGGCCGTTTCCGCTGCGACTGCCCACATGTCAGCAAGTTCCTCTCGAGCCGCGGCTTCAGCCGACCGTCGAGACCGCATGAACTTTCATATCATCGCGAACTTCGTAGAACTTGTCGCCGTCGATATAGATCGAATGGCAGCTCGGTTTTTCGCCCTTGCCATTGGAGCAAGCTTTATCGCCCTTGAATGTGAGTTTGGTTTTCACGTCGATCGTTTTGCCGCCGACATCAGCCTTACCGGTGATCGTGCCCTTCTTCCAGTTCCAGACCAGATCGGCGGTCACGGGCTTGTCCAGATCAACGATCTCCACCTTCACATGCTTGCCATCAGCAAATGCTTTAAACTCTTCCATCGTGACCTTCTTGGCGCCGGCCGGAAGATCGACGGCATAGGTGTTCACAGCCGACAGCATGAAGGCCGCAGCGCCGACGCTGGATAGGATGGTTCTCATGTTCCGCCTCCTCAGGATTGGCGGCCAAATTACAACCCGTCGGGCGAAACAACATCCCGCCTATTGTGATTAGGGCAGTATACTGCAGGCTGAACTGTCAAAATGCAGCAATTTTTCTTCTGGGCGACATCGCAATTTTTGCGCGTGGTCTTTCCTGCATCACACGAATCGAAATAAACACCAGAAACCGACCATCGGATATTTAAAGGAATAAGATAACAATGCCTACTCGCACCATAATAGTATTGATTGCCATGGCCTTGCTCGCTGCCTGCGTACCGACTCGCCAGGAATATGATTCCTTCGTTACTTTGACGCAGGGGAGTGCAAGAGCGAGAAATGAGGCTGTCAATATTTGCGTGAAGAGCTTCGATGCAAATGCGCGCCGCAACGCTGGCATCGTGACAAACGCTTCGGACAAAGACGCTCCGCGCGTTGCCTGCAATCGGCTTCTAGCGGCGATGATTTCCGGTCGCGCCACCTACGATGATTTCGTTGCCATCAAAAGCCACAAGTTCACACCGAAGCTGATCAAGATTTTCCAAGGGCGTTAAACTGGATCAAGCGACGGCTTGCGGTCCCGACCCTCGCAAGCCGTCAATGGCCCGCTCGAAACGCGGTTGTCATTCAAACCTTAGGCACGGTTCATTACCGTTGTCGTATCGACGACAGCTTTGGCAAAGCCGATGTTTCAGTAACGGCTGACATTGCAATAGCCGTCGGAGCAAGCTCGATGTCATAGAGCGGGACTTCGCCGGAGTGTAGACGCGCTTCTTGCGGCATGCCTGCAGCGGCGTTCCGAGTACCTGAACGCTGCATCGGGATCAGAAAACGAGAGCTTTGCCTGATCGCCGATCCGTTTGATGGGGGGCTTATTGTGAAGTCCGAAGTGCAGGCGATTCGACGGTCTTGCCTCCCCCAACCATCTCGATCAGCCCCCATTTTTAGGGCGATTCTGCTCAAAAATTGCTAAATTCAGAAAAAAATGTCGATTCCGCCTTTGGCGAGAGGAATCCAGTCACGCCGTCAAGTTTTTCTAATGTTTTCAATAGACGCATTTCGCTATAGTTGCAGAAAGAATAATTCGCGAAATGCGAGACATTTATACTGCCTCAATTTGGGCGACTCGAAATTCTACAAATATTTCAAAACGTAACATCGAGGTGATTGGGATAATGTGGCAGCAATATGGCTATGTTTCTCAAGTACTTACCGTTGCGTTGCTGTTGCGCCCTCCAAAATGTCGCCCTATAACCCCCCGCCGTAAGACATGATTAACCTAAAATATTAACGGGCAGGGGTTGAGGAACAAGACAATGACAACATACTACGTAGCGACGACTGGCAGCAGCAGCGGTAACGGCAGTGCCTCCTCGCCTTTCCGCACGATCGGTGACGCGATGGCGTCGAACCTTAAGCCCGGCGACGAGGTCGTGGTGAAAGCGGGGACCTACAACGAGTCCATCAACATCGACAAGGACGGCTCAGCGGCAGGCAACATCACGCTGCGCTCGGAAGTGCCCGGGGGGGCGCTGATCCGGCCGCCAGCGGGCTCATACACCGGGATCAGTGTCAACGGCAACTACGTGGTCATCGACGGCTTTGACATCAAGGGCGGCACTGGCGACGGCATTGAAGCGAACAACGTCCACCACATCCAGATCCTCAACAATACTGTCCACGACAGCGGCGAGTCGGGCATTCAGTTCAACCAATCGGATTTCATCCGGGTCGAAGGGAACGAGACGTACAATAACGCGTCGTCCGGCTGGTACTCGGGCATCTCGATCTACGAGAACCGGAACATTACCGGCGATACCTCGACGGACGGCTACCGGACGATCGTGCGGAACAATATCTCACACGACAACGTCACGAAGGCGGGTGCACACACCGATGGCAATGGCATCATCATCGACGATTTCCAGAGCACGCAGTCGAGCGGTCATCCGAACTACACATTCAAGACCCTGGTTGAGAACAACCTCGTCTACGAGAACGGTGGCAAGGGCATTCAGGTTACCTGGAGCGACTCTGTCACGGTGAAAAACAACACCGCATACCACAACAATCAGGACAACGCGAACACCGGCACCTGGCGCGGCGAGCTCAGCAACTCCGCGTCGAACAACAACACCTGGGTCAACAACGTCGCCGTAGCGGACCCATCGGTGAACAAGAACAACACTGCGATCGATAACACGTCTACCAGTGGCGCCAACAGCAACGTCGTCTGGGCCAACAACATCACCTACAACGGCACGGCCGGCCAGGCATCGGTCAAGACCGACGGCGGCAACGCGATGCCCAGCACGGCGAACGGCAATAAGCTCGGCGTCGACCCGACATTCGCGGGGGCAGCGAGCGACAACTTCCACCTCGGCTCCGGCTCGTCGGCGATCGACAGCGGAACCAGCAAATACGGTGTCGCATCGGTCGATCTGGACGGCCACGCTCGCGTCGTTGGAACTGTCGATATCGGTGCCTACGAATCGGGCTCCAGCTCGACCCCGGGAACGCCAACCACGCCGACAACGCCGACAACGCCGACGCAACCGACAACGCCAACAACGCCAACCACCCCGACGCAACCGACAACGCCAACCGCGCCGACAAAGGAATTCGTCGGCACCAATGGCAACGATATCCTGCCACACACCGGTCAGTCGAACGGCGGCAACGAAACCTTCAAGGGTCTCGGTGGTAGTGATGTGTTGAAGGGCGGGGCCGGCGCGGACGCGCTCGACGGCGGTACTGGCAACGACACCGCCAGCTATGCGGGCTCCGGCGCGGTCAACGTCAACTTGGCGACTAAGGTCGCATCGGGCGGCGAGGCGACCGGCGACAAGATCGCCAGTATCGAAAACTTGACCGGCTCAAGCTACAACGACGTACTGACCGGCGGCAACGGCGGCGGCAACGTTCTCACTGGCGGGGCTGGCGCGGACAAGCTGGACGGCGGCGCCGGCAATGATGTCCTCATTGGTGGTGCCGGAAAGGACATTATGACCGGTGGCACCGGCGAGGATAAGTTTATCTTGAAAGCACCGACGGAAACCGGGTCCGGCTTGAACCGAGACGTCATCACCGACTTCCAGCACGGCATCGATAAGATCGACCTCTCGGCGATCGATGCGAATGGCTCTGCGGCGGGCAATGGAACCTTCCATTTTCAGGCACAGGAGAATGCCCTGTTCGACCACAAGGCTGGCGCGCTCGCTTGGCACTATGACGACCAGTCCGGAACCGCGAACGATGTTACCGTTATCCAGGCCGACACGAACGGCGACGGTGTTCATGACTTCGAGGTTCAGCTGAAGGGCTTGGTCCACTTGGGGGCAGGCGATTTTCTCCTGTAATTGTCCCCGTTGTGGCGGTCGTCCGATCGCCACAACCATCGTGCTGATATCCGAGCGCCGATCAGGCGTTCGGACACCAAGGTCTCCGTCATCGTCGACGGAAGGTTGCTGGTGACTAACGTGGCACTCATGCATAAAACAAAGCTAAAGCGCGTCGCATCAATCAAGTTTGATGCGACGCGCTTTATCTGTCTGTCATCCGTTTCCGGACGCAGTTGGCCGGCACCACGCCCGACAATGCGGGCCATGATGCGGCTGTCAAAGATGCAAGATATCGGGATATTGAATGGTCGGAGTGGAGAGATTCGAACTCCCGACCCTCTGGTCCCAAACCAGATGCGCTACCAGACTGCGCTACACTCCGTGCCGTGGCGGGGAGATACACGGTTCACTTCGCCGTCGCAACCCATAAATCCAGCGCGGGTCGAAGAATCCCGCCTGATACGTCGATGTCTCTAGAAAAAGCTGCATGACGCGCGTCTGCGCCGTCGGACGCAATTGGACGTCAGGAGAGCGCTGCCTCAGCCGCGTTCGAGCAGACCGATATATTGAGCGTAGCTGATGGCAACGTAGAAGAAAGCCGTAATGCCGGCCCCGATCACAATGGCATTGAACTCCGCCGAACGTCTCATCATGCGTGCAATCCACTGAAATTGACTGAGCCGTAAATAGTCCCGCGGGCTGGCCGCGGCAATCAGGTTGTGATCACAACATGAGACGATCGGTAATATTGCGCAACCGGCCTGTCTGCCGGTGTCGTGTTTCCGCAGCATCGCCCTATCATCGCGATGATACCGGCAACGCTTCATACGCCGCCTTTTTTCTTGATAAGGCGGGGATTCGCGGATAAGCAAAATTCATCTCTTCGCGCTATCTCTCAAGATGAAGCAAGAGCCTCGGCAACGAGAATTGAGACCATTAAAGGCGGGTGTTGCCCGCATAGTCGGAGACGCGCAGTCATGTCTGCCAAGATCTATCGTCCAGCCAAGACCGCCATGCAGTCCGGCAAGGCCAAGAGCCATCTCTGGGTGCTTGAATTCGATCAGGAGTCGCCGCGCAAGATCGATCCGATCATGGGTTACACCTCCTCCGGCGATACGCGCCAGCAGGTGAAACTCACCTTCGAAACACACCAACTGGCCGAAGCCTATGCCCAGCGCAACGGCATCGAATACCGGGTCATCGCACCGAAGGATCCCGTCCGCCAGGTTGTGGCCTATCCGGATAATTTCCGCTATACCCGCACGCAGCCCTGGACGCATTGAGATTTCTCGTCCAGAACTGCCGCATCCGGTCGCGCTCCCTGAACGCGTTCGCCAGACGGCCCCTTAGCTCAGCTGGATAGAGCACCTGCCTTCTAAGCAGGTTGTCGCAGGTTCGATTCCTGCAGGGGTCGCCACAAATTCAATGACCTGAAGCCGCCCGGTCCCGTCACTTCGACTTCTTGGTCGTCGTGGCGCTGACGATTTTGTCGCCCGGTTTGATCCCGAGTTTGGCGGCGATGCCGGCATTGAGTTCGACGACGTATTTCACCGGGCTCATCGAGTCGATGATATCGCGCGAATAGGGCGTCGCGTTTTCCTTGATGTGGCGGATCGTGCCGGTGCCGTCGGCAAAAAGCATGTCGAGCGGCAGGATGGTGTTTTCCATCCACATGGTGACGCGTCTGGGCTCGTCGAAATCGAAGATCATCCCGGCATCATCGGCCATCGTCTTGCGAAACATCAGCCCGTAGGCGCGCTGATCCGGCGTCGAGGCGATCTCGACAGTGAAATGCAGCACCTTGCCCGCGGCGGTCTGGATGAGCAGCGGCTCCTTGTCGAAGTGGATCTGCTCCTCGGCGAAAGCCGGCAGCGCAACCATGAAAAAAAGCGCCAGGATGGCGCTTTTGATCGCATGAAGAAGGACGATGTCACGCATATCAATGCGACCGGCTGGCCGGGCTCGGAATGTCGGGATGGATTTCCGCGGCCATCAGGCCCTTTTCGCCGTCGCCGAAGCGGACGAGCACCACCTGGCCGGGGCGCAGTTCCGTCAGGCCGAAGCGGCGGAGCGTTTCCATGTGCACGAAGATGTCTTCCGTGCCCTCGCCGCGCGTCAGGAAGCCGAAGCCCTTGGTGCGGTTGAACCATTTGACCAGCGCACGCTCAAGGCCGCTCGTCGCGGTGACCTGCACATGTGTGCGCACCGGCGGCAGTTGCGAGGGATGAACCGCAGTCGACTGATCCATCGAAAGGATCTTGAAAGCCTGGTAGCCACGTTCGCGACGCTGGATGAGGGCGACGATGCGCGTTCCCTCGAGGATCGTCTGGTAACCGTCGCGGCGCAGGCAGGTCACGTGCAGGAGAACATCCTGCATGCCGTTGTCGGGCACGATGAAGCCGAAACCCTTAGCGACGTCGAACCACTTGACGACGCCGGTGATTTCAACAAGATCGACCGCCTCTGCCGATAGCTCGTCAAGGTCGGAGTATTCGTTCGATGAAATCCTGTCAGCCATAGTCGCCAGCCCCTCGAATACGCGTCACACTGTTACGGTTAACTGATTCTTGAAATCAAGATTAACATCTTGGTAACGGATAAGCGCAAGTCCTAGTTTTCGGTTATTCCCAACTGCACATTTTATATCGTTGACTTGCCCGAGGCTGACCTCAGCTCGCCGAAAAAGCCAGACCCAATAAAGGAGTAGATAGAATGCGTTATCTCCATACAATGGTTCGCGTCAAAGACCTGGATGCCTCACTCGCCTTTTACACCACGCTGTTCGGGCTGGAGGAGATTCGCCGGCACGAAAACGAGAAGGGCCGCTTTACCCTGGTTTTCCTGGCTGCTCGCGACGATCTCGGCCGTGCGCGCAGCGAAAAGGCTCCCTGCCTCGAGCTTACCTATAACTGGGATACGGAAGATTATAGCGGCGGACGCAATTTCGGCCACCTCGCCTATGAGGTCGACGATATTTACGCAACCTGCCAGAAGCTGATGGACAACGGCATCACCATCAACCGGCCGCCGCGCGACGGGAACATGGCTTTCGTGCGCTCGCCCGACGGCATCTCGATCGAAATCCTGCAGAAAGGCAGCCCGCTCGCCGCCGCCGAGCCCTGGGCCTCGATGGGCAATACCGGCGCCTGGTAAGGCTTTTCGCCGCAAGGCTTTTGCGAGGCTTGCGGCTTTTGCGATTTCGGGTCCGGCCGGCGCCTCGACGCTTGCCGCGATCCGGCCCTGCAGGCAATCTCCTGGCGACTCGACGCGGAAGATGGCGGTTTTCGACCATTTTCCGCATCAACTGGAGACTGTCGCTTGCGTCACATTGAGATGCGGATGCCCCTGATGGGCGCTTTGCTGATCGCCACTTCGGTGCTGGCGCTGTCCGGCTGCGCGTCGGACAAGAAGGCACTCGATTCCGCCGCAGCCGTTCCGGCACCGCAGGCAGCCGCACCGCAGCTTGCCGCGGCAGCACCCGCAGGCCCTGCCCCACGTTCGGTCTACACGGATCCCCGGCTCGTCAATGTCTCTAGCGCTCAAGCCGCCCCCCAGGCCTTGGCAACGGACCCGAATGCGCCCGTCCCGCCCGCCGATCCGGCGGCGGCAGCGCCTGCCAATATCGGCGGGCTGGTGCTGCAGTCGACCCGGATCAACGCGCAGGCGATGAGCATCTTTTCCGACCACCAGCCGGCGCCGCAGAACAACAGCACGTCGACGGTCATTCAGCCGCAGGCCTATGCGCCTGTTGGTGCAGCACCCGCGAGAAGCAGCGTCTACAGCCAGCAACCGGTAACAGAACCGCCTGCGGAGCCGGTGCTGCCGCAGCAATCCTCGCAGAATGGCAGCACACAGCTTGCGCCCGTCCAAACGGCGTCGCTGGCGGCAGACGGCAATCCGGCCCCGACGATGAATGCGCTCTACAGCGCGCCGAAGCAGAACCTGCTCGGCAGCCTCACCGGCCTGTTGCAAAAAGCGTCGCTGCCCGGCATGACGCGGATCGCGCCGAACGGGCTGCATGTCCAGAACGACAAGGTCGAGGTCGGCTGCTTCAAGCCCGAGCTGCTGAACGTGATCAAGACGGTGGAAACCCATTTCGGCCGGCCTGTTATCGTCACGTCAGGCTATCGCGACGAAGAGCATAACCGCCTGGTCGGCGGCGCCGACGAATCGATGCACAAAAGCTGCGAGGCGGCCGACATCCAGATCGACGGCGTCACGAAATGGGATATCGCCGCCTATATCCGCTCGCTGCCGAACCGCGGCGGCGTCGGCACCTATTGCCACACGGATTCGGTCCATCTCGATACCGGCAAAACCCGCGACTGGAACTGGGGCTGCGGCGGCAAACGCGCGCCTATGGCGACCGCAAGAGCGATCTGACGGCCGCGCGTTTTTCGCATGACCTTACGGAAGCGCCGCCTCGTCTTGTTGAAGAGATAGTCGGCAGCCCGTTGATTCAGCTTCAATAATCAGCTGCTCGAACGCATACGGATTTCCTGTCATTTTTTTGAAAGAAACCGAATTTGCCGCTTGCGGGATTCATAACGCCTGACTATAAGGGCGCCACCACGAAGGAAGCGCCCTTCGTCTATCGGTTAGGACACCAGATTTTCATTCTGGGAAGAGGGGTTCGACTCCCCTAGGGCGTGCCACTTTCTCTCCATATAGAAGCCATCGCATCCGCTTGCAGAAGTCTGCGCGCGTTCCTATTTTAACGGGGCTGGCCTGCGCCCTTCGTCTATCGGTTAGGACGACAGATTCTCATTCTGTAAAGAGGGGTTCGACTCCCCTAGGGCGCACCAATTTTTCACCGTAAAATCAATCGGATAAATTCAAGGCGATACGGCAGAGAAATTATTCTCTAATTAATCAGCGTCCGGGGGCAATTCGGGGGCAATTGAAAAGGCAAGGGCATTTTCTCGGGGTGGCGATGGAAGAACTGGTTCCTACCAGCCGCCACCACATGCCTCTTGCCCCCGCCAAGCAGCGCTTTTCAGCGATAGTCGCGGTTCCATTCTTGATCCAAGTCGGCCGCGCGGTGCCCCAAAGCCTTCCGGGCGGTAAAAAATAGCCAAAAGTCGGGGTGCGTTGGAATTTCGAGCGTCCGGAAAACCTGATGAGCGCCGTGACAAGGTCAGCTTGGCAACACCGTTCGATCTTACCTATTCCCACCGCAACGATTCTTAATTGAGTCAGTGAATTTGATGCTGAAGTATGCGAGGACCGGGGACGCCTTGTTAACCAGCCTGCAGGGTAGTCCGGTCACAGCGACGCGAGCCGCCACGTCTGTCAGGGGAAGAGAGTAGAGATGCAAAAAGAAGAAATCCGCTCGTTGGGCGGTTTTGTCTGGTCGATTGCCGAGATTCTGCGCGGCGACTTCAAACAGTCGGAATATGGAAAGGTCATCCTACCCTTCGTGGTGCTGCGCCGACTCGATTGCATTCTCGAAGCATCGAAAGCCCAAGTGCTCGACGCTGCCAAGACGCTTCCCGACGGCGTGGATGACCCCACACGCGACATGATTTTATTCGGCGCGATCGGCGGCAACGTGAAGGTCTACAACCTTTCGCGCTTCACCTTCGCCACTCTCAAGGGGCAAGACCCCGGCCAGCTCCACCAGAACCTCGTTGATTACATCACGAAGTTCTCCGGCAACGTCCGCGACATCTTCCTCGACAAGTTCCTGTTCACCGACCAGCTCAAGCGGCTCAAGGATGGCGGCATTCTCTGGAACGTGTTCCAGCGCATGACCGAGATTGATCTTCACGCTGACCACGTGAGCAATATCGAGATGGGCTATCTCTTCGAGGAGCTTATTCGCCGGTTTTCGGAAATCTCCAACGAGACGGCGGGAGAGCACTTCACCCCCCGCGAGGTCATCCGCCTGATCGTTGATTTGCTGATCGCAAATGACGACACTAAGCTCACAAAGCGCGGTATCATCCGCCAAGTCTATGACCCCGCGTGCGGAACGGGTGGGATGCTGGCGCTGGCCGAAGAGGCGTTGCAAGATTTCAACCCCTCCATCCGCGTCGAATTATTCGGGCAGGAGATCAACGGCGAGTCTTTCGGCATCTGCAAATCCGACATGCTGGTGACGGGCCACGACCCCGAACAGATCGCTTTCGGTAACACGCTTACGCAGGACGCGCACAAGGACAAGCGCTTCCATTATATGCTGTCGAACCCGCCCTACGGCGTGGATTGGAAAAAGTATCAAGACCCGGTCAAAGAGGAGGCCGACACGCTCGGCTTCTCCGGCCGCTTCGGAGCCGGAACGCCGCGTATATCGGACGGTCAGCTTCTCTTTCTCCAGCACATGATTTCCAAAATGCGCGGCGACGAAGACGGCTCGCGCATCGGCATTGTCATGAACGGCTCCCCGCTCTTCACCGGAGGGGCAGGCTCCGGCGAAAGCGAAATTCGCCGATGGATGCTGGAAAACGATTGGGTCGAGGCCATCGTCGCCCTGCCCACGGACCTTTTCTACAACACGGGCATCCAAACCTACGTCTGGCTGCTGACCAATCGCAAGCCCGCCGACCGACAAGGCAAGGTGCAGTTGATCGACGCATCGGGCGAGCGGTTTTGGAAACCCATGCGCAAATCCCTCGGCTCCAAACGCCGCGAGATTCCCGACGAGGCCCGCGCCGAGATCGTGCGCATTTACGAGGGCTACCTGAACGGCGGGAGCGGCGAAGGCGACGTTGCCAAAATCTTCGATACTGGCGATTTTGGCTACCGCGAAATCCGCGTCGAGCGCCCGTTGCGCCTTAACTTTCGGGCCAGTGCCGAGCGTATCGCCCGCCTTCGCGACGACAAGGCCTTCTTGCGCCTCTCCGAAAACGAGCAGGAGCAGATCGAGGTCGTCTTGCTCGTCCTTGGCGACAAGCTTTTCACCAACCGCGACGCTTTCGAGAAAGTCCTGGCCAAGGCTTTAAAAGGCAACGCTGTTAAGATCGGCGGCCCCGTCAAAAAGGCCATCCTCGTAGCACTCGCCGAGCGCGACGATAATGCCGAGATTTGCACCGACAAGGACGGCAACCCCGAACCAGACGCCGATTTGCGCGACCACGAGCTTGTGCCGCTCAATGAGAACTGGCGGGACTACGTAGCGCGGGAAGTCATCCCCTTTGTACCCGACGCATGGGTGGACCAAAACTACCGTGACGCGGGCGACCGTGAGGTCGGGCGCGTCGGTTATGAGATCAACTTCAACCGCTACTTCTATCGTTACGTCGCGCCGCGCCCGCTTGAAGAGATCGACGCGGAACTGAGGGCGCTCGAAGCGGAAATCGCAGTGCTGCTGCAAGAGGTGGCGGCGTGAGCTTCTGGCCTTCTTCATGTCATCGTCAGCTTCTTCCGTTAAAGCACGCCTGCACGCTCAATCCCGAGGCTTTGTCGGAATCTACCGACCCCGATTTCGAGTTTGAATATGTCGACATCGGCAATGTTACACTTGAGGGCGGCGTTACAGCACGCGAGCAGATGAAGTTTGCGAACTCTCCTAGCCGCGCACGGAAACCCGTGCAATCTGGCGATGTCATCATTTCGACAGTACGAACCTATTTGAAAGCCGTCGCGTCCATTGGGCCCGAGGCGCACAACTGGATAGTTTCGACAGGTTTCGCTGTGCTGCGTCCTAATTCGCAGATACTGCCCGGTTTTCTTTACCGAGCCGTTCAATCAAATCCTTTTGTGGAAAGCGTTGTTGCAGCCTCTACAGGCGTTAGCTATCCTGCAATTAACCCGTCCGCTCTCGGAAGCATCCTCATTCCGATTCCCGACCTCCCCACCCAAAAATCCATCGCTGATTTCCTCAACCGCGAAACAGCCCGGATCGACCAGTTGATCCAAAAGAAACAAGGGCAATTGGCCCTGTTTCCTGAAAAGGAGAAAGCCGAGATTTCTAGGCTTGTTCTTAGAGGGACCGACGCAAACATTGACACGTTCCCCAGCGGCATTGTTTGGCGAGGTGCTGTCCCAAGCCATTGGACTGAGAGCCGTCTTAAGGCGCATTTCAAGATGCGCAAGCGTCAGGGATTTGAGGATCGAACTGTTCTCTCTGTGTATCGGGAGTTTGGCGTCATTGAGAAATCGTCACGCGACGACAACATTAACAAAACTCCCGAAGACCTATCAAAATACCAACTCGTTGAACCGGGCGACCTTGTTATAAACAAGATGAAGGCTTGGCAGGGGTCATTAGGTGTTTCAACATTTACCGGAATCACCAGCCCTGACTATGTTGTCATGGTTCCTATCGGTGAACACGACGCTGGATATATGCACCACCTCCTACGCGCCAGACCTATGCCAACCGCTTATCACTTGATTTCCAACGGAATTCGAATTGACCAGTGGCGTATGGAGCCAGAGAAGTTTCTGTCACTTCCCGTGTTTCTTCCTCCGTTGCATGAGCAGAGGCAGATTGCCACCTCAGTGAACCGCGTCCTCAAGAACCTACGGGACGTTAGTGAGGCAGTCAGTCGGTCTATCGACCGCCTCCGCGAACTCCGCAGCGCGCTTATCACCGCCGCCGTTACGGGACAGATCAACGTGGCGACGTGGGACAAACAGGGCCTTACCGACCGCCGCTTGGACAAGATCGAGGAGACGCTTCGCGCATGAACACCGCCGCCCACAACGCCCACAAGGAGCAGGTGCTTCAAGTCCACTTGATCGCGCAGCTTGTAGCGGGCGAGCAGTATGAGCAGCGCGACGCCAAGACAGACTATGACCGCGCCCTGGCGATGGACAAGGCGCTTGTGCTGCGCTTCGTCCGCAGCACTCAGCCCGAGGAATGGACGAAGCTCGAAAGACACTATTTGGCTTCCGCCGAGGTGACTTTTTTTAAACAGCTTGAAAAGGCGCTCAAAGATCGCGGATTGCTGGACGTGCTGCGGCAGGGCATCAAGATCGTCCCCGGCATCAAGTTCATGCTCTGTTATTTCCGCCCCGCAAGCGCCTTGGAGCCGAATCGCGTCGCCGAATACGAAGCCAATATCCTCTCCGTCATGAAGGAGGTTGAATATAGCGAACGCAACGGCAATCGGCTGGACGTGGCGCTTTTCGTCAACGGCCTTCCCGTCGCGACGCTAGAAGCGAAGAACCTTCTTACCGGCTCCAACTTCCGCCACGCCGAAAAGCAATATCGCAAAGACCGCTCCCCCGCAGGGGAGCCTTTGCTGACCTTCAAGCGCGGCGCGTTAGTGCATTTCGCGGTGGACGAAGACAACGTATCCATGACCACGCGGCTGCAAAATGGCCGCACCCGCTTCCTGCCCTTCAATCGTGGTCGCGATGGGGGAGCGGGGAATCCCGATGTGGAAGGCGAATTTCGTGTCGCATATCTCTATCACTCTGGCGCTTGGGGCGAAGCGATTTTCTCTCGCCCCGTGTTGCTCGACATCCTTGGGCGTTTCATGCACCTCGACACGAGCGGTCGGGAAGAAGCCATGCTCTTCCCCCGCTTCCAGCAGCTTGACGCGGTGCGCAAGCTGATGAGCCACGCGCAAGCGTTCGGCACGGGACAAAACTACCTCATTCAGCATTCCGCAGGTTCGGGCAAATCCAACACCATCGGCTGGCTCGCCCACCACGCCATCAACCTGCACGACGCGGCTGACAAGGCCGTATTCAACACCGCCATCATCGTCACCGACCGCATCGTGCTTGACCGCCAGCTTCAAGGCACCGTCTCGCAGTTCGAACAGGTGCAAGGTATCGTGCGCAAGATTGACGGCACTTCCCGCCAGTTGAAGGAAGCCATTGCCAACGGCGTGCGCATCATCGTCACCACCATCCAGAAGTTTTCGACCGAGCATTTACGGGAGATTTCCGGCCAATCGGGCCGCACCTTCGCCGTCATCGTGGACGAGGCTCACAGCAGCCAATCGGGCGCGACCGCGCAAGCCATGACTGATGCGCTAAGCCGCGAAGCCGATTCCAGTGACGACATCGAGGATATTATCGCCGCTTACCAGAAGGCACGCGGCCCGCAGCCGAATATCAGCTTTTTCGCCTTCACGGCGACGCCGCGCAACGTCACGTTGGAGCGTTTCGGGACTAAGGGGTCGGATGGGATGCCACATCCCTTTCACCTCTACTCCATGCGTCAGGCCATTGAGGAAGGCTTCATTCTGGACGTCCTCCAGAACTACATGACCTACAAAGCCTATTACGCGCTTGAAAAGGCAGTCGAGGACGATCCGAAATTGAGCGGGCGGCGCGGTCAGCGCAAGGTTGCCCGATATGCCAACCTCCACCCCACCGCCCTCGGCCAAAAGGTCGAGATCGTTGTCGAGCACTTTCGCCGCCACGTCGCCAAGCTGCTAGATGGACAGGCGAAAGCGATGATCGTCGCCAGCAGCCGCGATCACGCGCTGCGCTACTATTTCGGCGTGCGCGACTACATCGCTCAGCAGGGTTACACCGATCTTCGCGCCCTTGTCGCTTTCTCGGGCGAAATCGCCTTCAACGGCGAGAAATACACCGAGGCGGACCTGAACGGCTTCGCGGAAACCGAGCTTCCCCGCCGCTTCGATGGCTTCAAACCCGACGGCACGTCCTATCCCGAGCAATATCAAATCCTGATCGTCGCCGAAAAATACCAGACCGGATTCGACCAGCCCAAACTTTGCGCCATGTACATCGACCGCAAGCTCGCGGGCTTGCAAGCCGTTCAGACCCTCTCGCGCTTGAACCGCACGCGGCCGGGGAAAGACCAGACCTTCATTCTCGACTTCCAGAATACCATCGAGGACATTCAGAGCGCCTTCCGCCCCTATTATGATGTGACGGCGCTGGAGGCCAATTCCGACCCAAACCTTGTCTACGACCTTGAAGGTCGCTTGTTCAAATTCGGCTATCTCGACAAGGAAGAGATCGAGCGCTTCGCGCAAACCTATTTCAAAGGGCCGTTGGACGGCGGCGACCGCGCCCGCCTTGAAGGGCTTGTCCGTCAGGCCGTCACACGCTTTGAGGCTGACGACGACGAGGGCCGGCAGGAAGAGTTCCGCCAACTCTTGCGGAGCTACATGCGCTTCTACAGCTTCATCTCCCAAGTCATGAAGCTGGAGGATACGAGTCTAGAGAAACTGTCAGCCTATGCCGCTTGGCTTTCGCGGCTTCTTCCCAACCGCGAAATCCCGCCCGAAATCGAGATCACCGACGACATGCTCCGCCTTCAAAAGTTCAAGGTGGAGCAGAAGGAGCAGGGTGACGCTTCGCTTTCGGCGGGCGACCGCGCGCCGCTCAAACCCATCAGCGAGTTCGGCGCGAAGCCCTACACCGAAGACGAGCAGAAAGAGCTTTCCCAGATCGTGAAGGCGTTCAATGAGCGCCACGGCACGCAGTTCACCGAAGCCGACATGATCCGCTTCGAAGCCGTGAACAACGAAATCCTCAGCACCGACCTTTCAGAAATGCTCCGCAACAACCCGCCCGATGTGGTGTATACCGCTTTCGCCCAAGCCTTCTTTCAGGGCGCGATCCGCATGTTCCAGCGCGACAACGAGATGCGCAACATCGTCCTTTCCGATTCCGATGCACGCGACAAGGCCACGCGCCATTTCTTCAACCGAGCGCTCCGGCAGGTGCGGGACAACCATGCCCCATGAAGCCCATACGTCCCAGATCACCGACCCGCGGCGAAATCGGCGGGTTTCAAAGAGGGGTAAATTGACAGCCAAGACATCTCCAAGATGTAGAGGCCAGTTTGCCTTACAGTGGCTGGGCGGCGAGTTTCTATCGACTCAAGTCTAGTTAGCCTCCTGAGCCTGCGAGGTAATATTTTGAAGCATATTGGTGTAATAAGATCTAATTGGAAGGGTTGATCCGAGGGTTGCGTCGCAAAACGCCGGAACAATAGTTTGAAACAACAAATCATCGTTCACGTTCATCGTTCGCCCACCCAATCGAACTGCAAAAGCAACAACCTTCCGCATCAGAAATTCAATCGCGTGCCCCTGTGTGTATGACGCTGTGTCGATAATGGAAAGCTTCGGACGGTTTCTCCGCTTGGCTACCGGAACTTTGCGCAGCGTCTCTATGTATTTCTTGCGCAATGATAGAGTGTTGAGGAACGGTTTAGCCGTCGCAGGGTCATGGGATATAAAGTGACCAGGGCTCATCTGTGGGAACAACGACGTCTTCAAGGCTCTCAGATAGAAATCAATATTCACGAATGGTCGAAGTCCGTGCAGCAATTCTTCGTAGCTGTTAGTCAACCCCTCTAGGACGTGAGATGGAAGTTGATCCATATGCAACAGTCGCTCGATTGCTAATATCAGACTTGGTCCGTAGAAAACGTCATTTTCCCAGCTATAACCGTACGTATAAATAACGAACGGTGATTGAATCTTTTCATTGAGAAGTTCGTCGAAATCGGCATCCATAGCAACAATGGAATTGCGCACATCATTCGATGCCACTTTTTTCGCGATAGTCTCGAGCTGCGGCTTCCCGCCGAGGACGCTGATCGTGATCCTGATCTCAGGGCGAAGTCTGGTGAAAATTGCCCGCCAAAAGACGACGTCAGTTGAGCCTTTTCCTGGTTGTCCGCCACCACCTTCAACATAAAGCGTAAATATCGCATCAGTGAAAAGGCTACGGTTCGATAGCCCCGAATTCGATCTCATCAGCATTTTCAGTAAGCCAGCTGTTCCATTGAAAATACGTTCTCGCCATACCGATTAACGATATCCGGGGAATGGGTTGCAAATAATATTTGAGCTTGCGGGCTAATTTCCAAGATTACTGGAACAAGCTTTTCTTGCCACTCAATGTGTAATGACAGTTCTGGCTCGTCAGCTATAAATATGTATGGCTTTTTCTCTCTAAGTAGGGTCTCTCCCAAAAATATTATCAGCTGTTTTTCGCCAGAAGATAGGTCAGGTATCTGTATCTCATGGCTTTTTGATCGACTTATTTCTTTTCTATCCGACGGTATAGCGTAGCCATGCTTGAATTCTACCCGGAGAGTATTTCCGTCGTCAGTATAGGCTCGCTTTCGGAAAAGCATTTCTTCAAGTTTCTCTAAGAACTTATTCTTGAAATAGTATATTTGCTCACGCTTTTCTTGAAGGACTCTCCACCGTACCACCCATCCATGCAACTTTGAGATTTCGATCAGATTAACTGCGGCGGCAAACGTGCTTACCTTGTCGAAACCTTCAGTCGCCA
The DNA here is from genome assembly GCF_014195245.1 of Rhizobium sp. BK619. Taxonomy (NCBI): domain Bacteria; kingdom Pseudomonadati; phylum Pseudomonadota; class Alphaproteobacteria; order Hyphomicrobiales; family Rhizobiaceae; genus Rhizobium; species Rhizobium sp. BK619. The sequence continues at coordinate 268,111 of NZ_JACIBH010000004.1, forward strand.
ACCTTTTGGCAGTGGCAATATGACGATCAACCTTTGGCAAGTACTCTTCAGGTGGTATCTTCAGCTCCTGAAGCATAGAGGTGAGGTGCAACCTCTCCTCCTCCAGATCAAGATCATTGACGCGTCGCAACATATTGTCTTGGCGTTCTTCCACGAGAAACGAAAGAAGCCACTTTTGTTGGAACGTCTGGACTTCCGCAGCAAATTCGTTATCAAGTTTTGTGAAGTAGGTTGCAAGTCTTGTAACCGTGTCCAAGACTTTGCGGTCAATCTCCGGCATCCTGGGCTTATCCGCTTCAGGATCATTCAAGCCTGCACTTCTATTAAGCGCCAGCCATGTTGTGCTATATCGTTTTGAAAGCTCGTGCTTGAGTTTTCGCAATACGGCAGGGTTTGGCTCTTCTGCGTTGCGATATGGGCGCACTCTAAGAACATAAGAGAAACTGTCTTCCCTGGATTTGTAATCGCGAAATCTAAATCTGACGCCTGCGACAAAACCCTCTTCGTCAAATAGCTTCTCAACGAAAAGCGTCGGGCTATATCGCTTATCGGAGTGTGCAAAGACTACCTCGGCCGCCGAAAATGGCGATCGAGCTAGGGCCTGGTATCTTGCAGACAGAATGTTGTTTATGAGGTTTATAAGCGTCGTTTTGCCGGTTCCGTTCCGCCCAATAAGGAAGTTGGCGTCGCGTTTCAAATCAATGACGAGCGGATCAATCTTTCCGCGATATTCGAATATGGTAATTTTACGAAGCACCAGATCGCTTAGAACTGCTTCTCCGCTTTCATCAACTAACACTGCCAACTCGGTCGTCCTTACATTTCGAAATATCTGGCCTGCGCAGACAAAGAAGATGTTACACATAGTTGCTAAAAATTCACTACAACCACTGCGCGCTTCCTATCCATTTGTCTGGTAATGAAGTCGCTGATTGCTGAGGACAGCACGCTCAAGCTTCATGGTGCCGCCGATGCCCGCACCGTATTTCGCGGTGAAGGGCATGGTCAGGAGCACTGCGCGGCTAGTGCCCTTGGATCGCGCAATGTATCTTCGGATCACGTCCCCCAGCGAGATCACCGTCTTGGTAGGCAATTTGGGTAGGGCCGCCCCGGCATCACATTAGACGCGTTCTTCGGCTCGATCTGGATAAGCGTTGGTTGCTGAGAGGTCGCAACGCAATTGGCTTGGCTGGGTGGCGGGCTTTGCCATCCTCCTCGTCGTTGTCATGTCGGGTTCAGTCAGGCACGCGGCTGGCTGGTCGGGACCGCTAATCGATAGCAGGCAGGGAGGGGTGACCGTACCCGCTGCCCTGCCCTCCTATGGCCTAGGGTGCATGCTCCATGCGCTTGACTAGCCGTGTCACAGTAGTTGCCTGCCAACTGCCGCCGTTGGGAGTGGCAATCCCGGTATCGTTAAGCCGCTGGGCGACTTGTCGAAATGATAAGCCTTCCTTCAGAAGCGCTCTCACGACCGGAAAGGTCTTTGCTGCAAAGGCATTCGCGTCGTCGGCGCGCTGGGCGTTGGCGCTGTCTAATGCGCCTTCACGATAACCGCCCAGTTTTACGCCACGTTGCTTTGCTGCAGCGAGAGCGGCCTTGGTGCGCTGGCTGATAAGCTTGCGCTCCTGTTGACCAAGTGCGGCGTAGATATGCAGCTGGAATTCGTCCGCATCCGGCATGGTGGCCACTCGGAAATGGATTTCCTTCATCAGCGTGGCGATATCGGCCACGTCACGCGACAGACGATCAAGCTTGCTAACTAAGAGCACCGCCTTTTCCTTCATGACCAGCTTCAGAGCCTTCTGGAATTCAGGGCGCTCGATATCGGCACCAGACTGGACATCACTGAAGCAGCCGATGACTTCGCCCTGGTGCATTTCGAGGAACGTGGCAATATCGCGCTCTTGAGCTTCCAATCCCAAACCGGACTTGCCCTGCTCCTTGGTGGAAACACGGGTGTAGATCACAAATTTGGTGGACTTCTTGGCCATCATCATCTGGCGGTTTCCGTCATTAGGCGTCTAGTGATAATACCAATATTATCGCATGTTACACGTGTCAACGTTCGTTGTGTGCGTATCACATCAATGTATGAGGAAGTCAATGAATGGTGGCGATTTCTTTCTCGGCCTCGGCCAGATCGACCCGGCATTTGCGCAGATCGGCAACAGCGGATTTGATGGCGGCGGCAGCTTCCGGGTTGAACCGGCTAGCGAGCGCTGCAGCAAGCCCACCCAGATCAATGATGCAGTCGATGGACGGCGGCATAGGATTGGTAGGGGCACGGCGCTCGATATGCCATGCAACTTTCAACGCCCTGACGGCGGAAACTCTGTCGCCACTCGCTTCCGCCAGGTCGGCTAGACTTCGAAGATCGGCAACAATTCCCTCGCGGGTGACTAGGGTGCGTTCGTCAATCATCGTCATCAAGCCCTATCACTCCTCTAGCCTTTATCTCGTCCGTCTCGATATCCCATGTGATGGGCGGCTCTACGGCACGCCGATTGCCCGCGCCGCCCAATTTCCGCGCCTCGGCTTTCCGCTGCTTGGCCCCATCGGTGAGCGCGTGCCGTTGGCCCGGTCCTTTGCTGAATTGGGCGATCCATTCGCTTTCGGAAAGTTCGAGGACTTTAGTCGGCAAGGGTGCTGGCCTCTGCAGCACGGTCGTTTCGCTTCGATCAATCATCAAACCAAGCAGTTTTGCTTGGGTATTAACGGCAGCAACCATGGCGGTCGGATTGCCGCATTGCCTTGCAAACGCAATGATTTCGTCGAGGTCGGCGACGAGACTTTCGACCGTTTTTGTGGTTCGCTTGGCCGCCGTTCCCTGCAGTTCCGATATGCGTTCGGCGACCTTGACGTTTCTTAACAGACGAGAGGCAGCTGCCTCCGCATTGTTGCCAGTGACGTGATAGATGCCGGAATAGGCTTTGGACGCGCTTTCGCCCCGGCAGATGGCGCGGGCGAAAGCTTCATGTCTCTGGTTTTTGAGCGCGGCCATGGCGGCTATTCCTCATGACGGATAACGAATGGTCGGTTTTGTAAGTGCCTCTGCTTCGGACGCGCAAACGTGGAGCAGTCTGCACACACCTCCCTCCTATAGAGGGAGGCAGTGTGCAACATGCCTGCATCCACCATACGTCTGTTGCACGCTGGACCGCACGCCGAATTTCTACACAATGGTTTGATTTTTCGATCAAAACGGCAATTGCTTCACACCCATGTTTGCGTGCATCTTTCCGTGCAAAAGAACCTCCAAATAGGCGTGCAACTGGCTCTTCGAGTTGCACGCCTATCTCGATAACTAAAATGCAAAGAAATGGCGCGGGCTGTAGGGTCATTTTCATGGCTATCTCCCGTGCAATTCGAGCGCCTTCTTGCCCAGCTGCGTGATCGCGAGCTTGCGTTTGAACCGGCGGATGAGCTTGTCCCTGACGAGCTGGTTGAGGGCCTTGTCGACGCCGCGGCGGCCGATGCCGGTTTTCGAATGCAAGCCGTTTGCAGTAATCCCGCTCTCGACATGGATGGCCGCCAAGATATCGATCTCGTTCTTGTCGGCGTCGTCGCGTAGCTCGGCCTCCCGCAGCTCGCACAACGGTCTGATGATCGTCATCGGCATTTGATCGCCGTCGGCGTTCACAAGCCCTTCTGGCTTGATAACGGCGGTTTCAAACTTGAGCGGATCGAATGGAACGCCACGGAATTTGCCGGACCAATGGAATTCACCGACTACGCTGCCTGGTTCCACCCAAGCCGTGAAATTGCCGTCCAGCTCGTTTGTAAGCGCGCTGCCGCCTCGTGGCAGAAGATTTTCGCGGCTGGCCTTCTTTACCGGGTGCGCGATGATTAAGCCGGACGGCTTGTTCGGGTGGCCTTCCGTCAGCTCGCGAAAGCTGACTGCAAGCCTCAGCATGTCGGCATTTTGGTTATCGTCGTCGCCTTCGAAGAATGCCTGCAGGCTGTCGAAGATACAGAGCCCCAAGTCAGCGTGGGCAGCCAGCTCGGCCTTTACGGCGCACATGGCGTCTTCGATAGAAAACACGCCATCATGCCACTTGATATCCAGCTCATCGGGATTGACGCCGATCTCGGCGCACACTCCGTAAAGCTGATACCGCACGTTGTCGGGGTTCTCACCTGCAAAGAACACCACCCGCGATTTTCGACATTGGCGGCCAAGAAACCATTGGCCAAGCGCCGTTCGGATTGCCAATAGGATAGCGAGCAGGGTTTTGCAGTGGCCGGTGTTGCCCGTCAGTGTGTACGTGCCGCCGCGCATTATGAGGCCGTGCACGAGGTAATCGGGCGGCGTCATGTCCGCGAGGAACTTGGCCGACGACATCAGCCCCTTGAACGGCTTGCGTCTGGGGTCTCGTTTATCGCGTTTGGGGCCGGGGCCAAAGTTTCGGTTGCTGTCGCGAGACCCCGGGGGCACATAGTCGTCGACCCATTGGCTAACGTCATTCATCGGGTGGCCACCATGCGTTTTCACGAGCAATCAGCCGCACGGCGGCACGGCAGTCGTCGAGACTAAGCTTGGAAAGGCCGATGGCCTGCAGATATTCGAGCAGGCTGGCTAGGTCGGTGTCCCTGAGCCGTCGCATCTCAAAATCGAAGCGTTCCGAACAGGCGAACGGCAGCGGTTCTCTAAGCACGATGGCATTTTGCCTTTCGTCCAGCGCGATGACGCCAGATAGCATCGGGCTTTCCCGGAGCGCTGCCGCAGCGTTGTGAAGGTTGGAAACCGGGCGGAGGTTGCGGTCGAGTTGCCAGTGCCGCACTCGCCAATCTTTAGGATCGGTGCCAACCGGCTGCACCGGCCGCAATGCTGGTCTCGGCTGCGGCTGCCGGTGTCTGCCCAGCAGATGGTAGACGGCGAGCCGATCCCATTGCCGATTTATGGCCTCTAGCAACGGGTCGGGCGACGCCGCCAATTGGCCTTCCATGCTGGCGTTGATGGCCTTAAGCATACGGCGGCGCGATTGCGTCTCGCGCTCGAAATCCCGCCGCGACTGCTCGACGCGTCGGACGACATCGGGCTTGCTGGCCGGGATGAGCTTGCGGTTGACGACAATATGGATCGTGGGGCGGCTGGGATGGCCAGGGACACCAAGGGCAGCGCCTATCATAGGCAGCCCTCGAAAAATGCAGAATCGAGGGCCAAGACCGCATCAATCGCGGCATCGGAGAAATCGCCCTGCAGTTCGGGGCTATCGAAGATGACGGTCGCTGTGTAGCTGCCGCTGCTGTCCTTCTTTGCGGGAAGGTTGACCCATTGCCTACCCTTGCTGGAAAAGACCCCGCCGCCGACAAGCATCATCCGGCATTCCGCAATGCGCAGATCGGCAAAACCAAAAAGGGCGGTGCCACCGCCGACGTGGCGAGCCGATACGCATTCGAATTCGAAGCGCTTGCTTTTCATTGCATCGCCTCCTCCATTCTGCTTATGAGCGGTTGGAGTCGCCGCCGCCGTCATCTTCGTCGCGCGGATACAAGAACGGCGCTACATCCTCATAGGCAGACAGCAGCTTGCTATTCCGCTCCCAATCTTCCTCGGTCTCATTGCGCCAACCGGAAAACAGGTTAGAGCCGATAGACCAGCGGACCTTATGCGTGTGGCAAACCGTCCAATGGGTTTTCCCGACATTGAGCATTCCATCGTTGCGATGGCAGATGGGGCAGAGCCCGCCATAGTCGTCGGTGAAAGGTGGCCTCGGGATATCCATCCTGGTCATGCTGCACCTCTGGGGTCGGTGCCGATGGCACCGTCAGTGACGGGCAACTTCCTTGGACGCCCCGGCCCGCGCTTTTCCGAAACGACGACAGCGACGGCAGTCGTCGACATCTGCCCTTTCGCCCGATCGCTGATGATCTGCAGAATGGTGCTTTCACGCCAAGCGGAGGTTCGTTCGCTGATTTTCAACGGCGCGGGAATGTTACCGGCTGAAACCTCCCGATAGAGCGTGCGGGTGCTTACACCAAGTCGGTGGGCCGCGTCCTTTGGCCGAATAAGTCTTTCACTTATCATTGTCCGGTTCTCCCAATTTTCAGAGTCTTGCCGTGACACACAGAATCATCGCTGCTTCGGTCGGACGGTGTAAAGCCCTTTTGAGTTGTGCGGTGACGGTCATAACTATGGCGCGTCAGAGGGAGACGTGACAAATGAAAAAATCGATGGAAGCCACTGACGGCGTTGGGGAAATTTGTTTCAACACCACTTTGTCGTTCAGGTTTAAATTAGGTTAAAAGTCAATTCTCTGTAAGTGGCGCTAAATCAGCGGCATGGGTGTCGAACCGGTTTAAACTTTCGCTTAAACCGGCTTCGAACCTCCCGCGCAAGGCTGCGGATTTCAGACGCATAAGCTCTCTTAATCCGTCACGCCTGCTTGCGTGGAAATGCTATTACCCTGCCGCCGCCATCGCTTGGCGTCTCTGCAATGATGCCCATCAGCAAATTGGCCCATGCGTCGGCAGTGCGGCGCTTTTCGCCAAGATAGTCATTCATGTCGTAGTGCTTGCCTGTCATGTCGTGGTCGGCATGAGCCAGTAGCAGCTTCCCAGTCGAGCGCGGAATGCCGATACGGTCTCCGCAGATATTCGTGAGTGCCGTTCGGCGGAAGTCGTGCGGCGTGGCGCGCGGCATGTCCAAATGCTCTACAATGCGCTTGAAGGCGGCACCAATCGAAGCGGCATGTAACGGGCGTCCCGTCCTCGCGGAACGAAACACCAACACGTCGTCGCCAATGATTTGTCGTGCGCGCTCCAACAGTGCCATCGCGGGGGCCGTAAGCGGCATAACGTGCTGACGTTTCCCCTTCATGCGGGGTGCCGGGATAGTCCAAACGTCGCCCTCGATTTCGGCCCATTCCATCCCGGCGACTTCCGACGCGCGCAGTGGCTCTAGAAGCATCATCTGCAATAGAAGCGCCATTTCGTCGGAAACCTCGACTTCGGCACGCGCCTCGATATCGTTTAGCAACGCCCAGATCTTGCGAAGTTCATCATCAGTAAGCCAACGGGTGCGCGGGGCTATCGCCTTCACGGCGACGTGCGGCGCGGGGTTCATCGGAATGATATCGCGGGTCACGGCGAAGTTGAGCATTTGCCGCAACAGGTGAAAGCCAGCACGGCCCGCCGATGGCGCGCGGCCAGTGAGCGCATCGACCCATTGAATAATTTCCTTCTTAGTTAGAGTTGCAACGATGCGCTTGCCGAACTTCGGTTCGATGTCTGCCTTCCAAACGCGCTCCTCTTGAGCAAGGGTTTTTGGCGCCTTAATGCGGACTCTATCGCCGATGCGCTGGGTTCCGACCAAGCACGCGGCGAAATATGCTGTCGCAACATCGGATAGGGTTTCCCTTGCCGCTTCCGCCTTGGCCTCATTCCTGGCCTTACGCTCTTCTGCAATTACGTCGCGGCCCTCCGTAACTTGCCCTCTGAGCTTGCGGACCAGTTCGCGCGCTCGTGCCAGACCTATCTCCGGATACTGGTAGGTCTTGCGTCGCATCGTCCCATCGGGCGCTTCGTAGCGCATGGACCATGATTTGTTGCCTGTGGGCGTCACACGTAGTACCAAACCACGCTCTTCGGTGTCGCGGAATTCAAGCCGCTTGCCCTCTTCCGGCCGAAGGTTTTTGACGAAATCAGGGGTCAATCTGGTCTTCACGGATGACTCTGTTTGTTTGTGTGTTGGTCTCGTCAGTCTTTACAGAATATTTTTGGCGGGGGCATCTCAGGGGCAGTTCAAGCCGTCAAGGCATGGCACTTCTTTACAAAGTACGGCAGCGAAAAGTCAAGTTACTTCAATATGTTTCGCGATTTTGACGTCTCTTTGCACGTCTTGGCGCAAGCGAAAAAGATGTTCTCATTCTGTAAAGAGGGGTTCGACTCCCCTAGGGCGTACCACATCAGGCCCAAATGCCTGGGCGTTCCGTTTGCCCAGGCGCTTATATGTCCACCCCAGTGACTCACAGCCAAGTAGTTCATTGCTTTTTCAGGGAGACTTTCTCGGTGGCAAAGTAATCATCGAGCTGGCTGGTCACATCGGCGAGCGCGCTGTTTTGGTTGCATCGCCTCATCCCGCCGCGTTTTCCACAGCCACAAATAAATCGGCGAAAACGATGATTTTTTCGCGTCTTGGCGCTTGCGGCTTTTGAAGGTGCTGACTATAAGGGCGCCACCACGAAGGAAGCGCCCTTCGTCTATCGGTTAGGACACCAGATTTTCATTCTGGGAAGAGGGGTTCGACTCCCCTAGGGCGTGCCACTTTCTTCTCTCTCAATCCCTCATCATCAGCCTTTGTGCGCGGCTATTCTATTTAGCCGGCGCAGCATCGCAGACGCGCAGTTGGATGCGGCGGGCGCCCTGGTAATGCTCGGCACCGAGCGCACCCGCGACATGCAGGCTGGCGCCGCGTGAATTGATGAGAAGATTGCCGAGTGCCGTATCGGCGGCGCGGAAGGCAATGCCGTCGAGCCGCGATCCGTCCATTGCCTCCATCGTCACCTTCACATGTTTCTCCCCAACCAGGCGTGCATCGCGCACACGATGCGCCGGCACGGCAAAGAGCGGCTGGGCATGGCCGGAGCCATAGGGGCCGGCGGCCTCCAGGCGGTCGATGAGTTCGAGCGTGGCGCCGCTGGCGCCGATCGCTCCGTCGATCTTCAAGGTCTCGTTGGCGACGAGGTTCGCCACGGTTCTTGCCGACTTCTCGGTGAAGAAGGTCCTCAACCTGCCGAGATCGGCGCGCTCGACCGTCAGCCCGGCGGCCATGGCGTGACCGCCGCCCTTGACCAGCAGCCCCTCGTCGACCGCGGCCCGCACCATCCTGCCCATGTCGAAGCCGTTGATGGAGCGGCCCGAGCCGGTGCCGCGGCCGGAGGGATCGAAGGCGATCGCAAAGGCCGGCCGTTTGAACTTCTCCTTCAGCCGTGCCGCGATCAGTCCAACGATGCCGGGGTGCCATTTCTCATGGGCGGTGACGATGACGGAGGCACCCTCGCCGTCGCCATATTCGGCCAGCGCTTCCGCCTCTGCCTCCTGCAGCATGATCGCCTCCATCGCCTGGCGCTCGCGGTTGAGCTCATCCAGGCGCTGGGCGATCACCTCAGCTTCGCCGGTGTCATCGAGCGTCAGCAGGCGGCTTCCGAGCGCGGCATCGCCGATCCGACCGCCGGCATTGATGCGCGGACCGATCAGGAAGCCGAAATGATAAGGTGTGACCGGGCCGGCGAGCCCGGCCTTGCGGAAGAGCGCTGCGAGGCCGGCATTGCTCTGGTGGCGGGCGGCGACCAGCCCCTTCACCACATAGGCGCGGTTGAGGCCCTTCAGCGGCACGACATCGCAGACTGTCGCCAATGCGACGATATCCAGCCATTGCAAGAGGTCGAGCGCCAGGATGCCCTTGTTGCCGGACGCCCGCAGCAGCCTGAGGGTGGCGACCAGCACCATGAAGACCACCCCGGCGGCGCAAAGATGCCCCTGCCCCGACAGATCGTCCTCACGGTTCGGATTGACGAGCGCATGGCAGTGCGGCAGCTCATGTGTCACCTGGTGGTGATCGATGACGACGACATCGATACTGCGCGCGGCGGCGGCTTCCAGCGCCTCGTGGCTGGTCGAGCCGCAATCGACGGTGACGATCAGCCGGGCGCCGTTGTCGATCAGCTGGTTCATCGCCGCCGGATTGGGGCCGTAACCCTCGAAAACCCGGTCGGGAATATAGATGTTCGCCTTGACGCCGAAATGAGTGAGGAAACGAAACATCAGCGCCGAGGAAGCCGCACCGTCGACATCGTAGTCGCCGAAGATCGCGACATTCTCGCCGCGCTCGATGGCGCTCACCAGGCGGGTGGCGGCCCTTTCGCAATCGGTCAAAATATGGGGATCGGGCATCAGCCCGCGGATCGTCGGATCGAGGAATTCGATTGCCTCGTCCGCCGTCACGCCGCGCCCGGCCAGCACGCGGGCGATCAGATCCGGCATGCCGTGGATCTGCGACATGGCCAGCGCCCGGTTCTGCCCGGCCTGGTCGAGCCGCGCCACCCAGCGATTGTCGAGCGCGGATTTCTCCACGCCGAGAAACGCGCGCTGTACCGGATCGACGAGATCTGCCATGCCATACTCCGCTGATTTCATCTGCTCTTTCTACAGAAGCAGCGGAGATAACATAGCGATGGATTTGCAGACACGGATTTTTACCAGAATACCGCCCAGATGATCGCGGCGACGCCGGCAAGCTGCACGACCAGGAAGGAAAACAGCGTCAGCAGAATAGCCCAGTTGCGGCCTTCCGTATGTTCATCGCCGTCAGCCTCGTCAGGGACCTCGTCGCAAATGTCACGGTAGCCAGGCTTGAGAATTTCCCCAAGCATATCAGGACGATCAGGCGGCACCTCGCTCGGGCGGCCATACCCCTTACCGGCGTGGCTGTCCTTGCTCATGAAATTCTCCACGCCGACGACTCACCATCTATGGTTTTATTTATATCAATATTTCGGTATTTGTTAATATAGACTTCCGTAAGGGGAGCCCGGACGATCAACAAAAAACGCCCTGTCTTGTTGAACTGCCAGTTCAACAAGACAGGGCGGCTGATATTCGCCGCTGTAAAAGCTTAAGCGTCTTCTTTCGGCCGCTCGATACGAATCACCTGCGGTTCGCCGAAGAGATAGCCTTCCGACTTGATCGAGGCGACCGCCTTGCGCACCGACTCTTCCATCGTCGCATGGGTGACGAGAATGATTGTCTGGTGGTGCGACGGCGCCAGATGTTGCTTGGAGCGCTGGACGATCGATTCCAACGAGATGTTGTTTTCCGCCATGCGGGTTGCAACGCTGGCAAAGACGCCGGTGCGGTCGAGCACGGTCAGGCGGATAAAGTAGCCGCCCTCGTGGCTCTGCATCTGCGCCTTGCGGTAGGGTTCCAGCGCTTTTGCGGGATGGCCGAGCACCGGCACGCGTTGTGCGCCCGGCTGGCTTTTGGCGATATCGGCGATATCGCCCAGTACGGACGAGGCCGTCGCATTGCCGCCGGCGCCGGGACCGACCATCAGCAGCTCGCCGAGCACGTCGGATTCGATCGCCACCGCATTGGTAACGCCGTCGACCTGGGCAATGACCGAATCGACCGGCACCATGGTCGGATGCACGCGCTGCTCGATGCCGGTGTCGGTGCGCTGGGCAACGCCCAGGAGCTTGATACGATAACCGAGCTCGGCGGCGGCGTGGATATCCTCGATCGAGATGTTGGTGATGCCTTCGAGATAGATATCGTCGGCCGCGATGCGATTGCCGAAGGCGAGCGTCGTCAGGATGGAAAGCTTATGGGCGGTGTCGTTGCCCTCGATGTCGAAGGCCGGATCGGCCTCGGCATAACCCAGCCGCTGGGCTTCCTTCAGGCACTCGGCGAAGGAAAGCCCCTCCTTTTCCATCTTGGTCAGGATGTAATTGCAGGTGCCGTTCATGATGCCATAGATGCGCGAGACGGCATTGCCGGTCAGCGATTCGCGCAGCGCCTTGATGACCGGGATGCCGCCGGCCACCGCGGCCTCGAAGTTTAGAAGCGCGCCCTTCTCCTCGGCAATCGTCGCAAGCTCGACGCCGTGATAGGCAAGCAGCGCCTTGTTGGCTGTCACCACGTGGAGACCACGCTTAAGTGCGGCGCGTACGGAGGTGTTGGCAGCTCCTTCGGCGCCGCCCATCAGCTCGACGAAGACGTCGATATCGCCCTTTTCGGCAAGATCTTCCGGCCGATCGAACCAGGTGACAGCGGAAAGATCGATACCGCGGTCTCTCGTTTTGTCACGCGCGGAGACCGCCGTGATGGTGATCGGACGCCCGCAGGTGACGGCAAGCTCGTTGCTCTTCTGCTGAATGATGCGGACTAGCGAGGCGCCAACGGTGCCCAAGCCCGCAATGCCGATTTTGAGGGCATCTGCCATGGATCGATCCTGAATGTCTGTGTGGCGGCAGCCGCAGGACGCGGCTGCCTTAAGAGTTGGATTAACGGTGCGCGTTCAGCGAAATGACGTTGTGCATCGTTTCGTCTGCCGTCGACATGAACTTCTTGATGTTGCGCGCAGCCTGGCGGATGCGGTGTTCGTTCTCGACCAGCGCCAGACGGACGTAGTCGTCGCCCTGCTCGCCGAAGCCGATGCCCGGGGCAACGGCGACGTCGGCCTTCTCGACCAGCAGCTTGGAAAACTCAAGCGAACCGAGATGACGGAACTTTTCCGGGATCTTCGCCCAGGCGAACATGGTCGCAGCCGGCGGCGGCACGTCGAAGCCGGCCTTGCCGAAGCTTTCGACCATAACGTCGCGGCGGCGCTTGTAGACGTTGCGGACTTCAGCAATGTCGGAGCCGTCGCCGTTCAGCGCATGCGTCGCCGCCACCTGGATCGGCGTGAAGGCGCCGTAGTCGAGGTAGGACTTGACGCGGGTGAGTGCCGCAATCAGCCGCTCGTTGCCGACGGCAAAGCCCATACGCCAGCCGGGCATGGAGAAGGTCTTCGACATCGAGGTGAACTCGACCGTCACATCGATTGCACCCGGCACTTCGAGAACCGAGGGCGGCGGTGCGCCGTCGAAATAGATCTCCGAATAGGCAAGGTCGGAAAGCACGATGATGTCGTGCTTCTTGGCGAAGGCGATGACGTCCTTGTAGAAATCGAGCGTTGCGACGAGGGCCGTCGGATTCGAGGGGTAGTTGAGGATCAGCGCCAGGGGCTTCGGGATCGAATGCCGGACCGCGCGCTCAAGCGGCGGGAAAAAGCTCTCGTCCGGCTCCACCGACATGGAGCGTATCACGCCGCCCGCCATCAGGAAGCCGAAGGCGTGGATCGGATAGGTCGGGTTCGGGCAGAGGATGACATCGCCGGGCGCGGTGATCGCCTGCGCCATGTTGGCGAAGCCTTCCTTGGAGCCCAAGGTGGCGACCACCTGGGTATCCGGGTTGAGCTTGACGCCGAAACGGCGGGCATAATAGGCGGCCTGGGCGCGGCGCAGCCCCGGAATGCCCTTGGAGGACGAATAACGGTGGGTGCGCGGATCCTGCACGACTTCGCACAGCTTATCGACGATCGACTGGGGAGTGGGAAGGTCGGGGTTTCCCATGCCGAGATCGATGATATCGGCGCCGCCCGCTCGCGCGCTTGCCTTCAAACGGTTGACCTGTTCGAAAACATAAGGCGGCAAACGCCGGACTTTGTGAAACTCTTCCATTTCATTCCCCATGGAAAGGCGGCTTTCGGGCCGCAGTCGAAGTTCGTTCCGTCTCCCGGCGGCTGCGACACGAACTTCAGAATCGCAACGCCGTATTCATCAGACCCAAAACACGCGGCAAATCTTTGACGGAAAAGCCGCGTAAAGCGCATTATCGGGAAAATCTTGTCTTCCGATCCATCCGGAAGGCTTTGCGTCCAAATTGCCTGAAAGGCAAGGTCTATTTGGAGATTTCGGAGAGCGTATCAGCGCCGTGCTCGGCGGCAAGGCGGCGCATTTCAGCGGCCTTGGCCTGATATTCGGCTTCCGAGATCGTGCCGGCCTTGCGCCGCGCGGCAAGTGCGGTCAGTTGATGCTGCAGTTCGGCTGCCTGCTCGTCGCTCATCTGGACGTTTGCGGCCGTCAGCGGGGCGCCGAAATTCGGATAGCCGTCTGGCGACTTCGCCAGGCCGCCCTCGACCGCATCGCCCTTGGTGGCCGGCATGACGACGGCGGTCGGCGCCGCTCGCTTGGCGGCGGCTGCGGCCTTCTGCTCGGCCGTCAGATTGCATCCGGCCAGGGCCATCGCCGCCGCGGCGCAGATCAATGCGGTGCGGTTGAAGGTTGCGATGCGCCGAATGCCGTTCTTCGTCATGCCTCAAAATCCAGTTCTGACTGCGTCGACTGTTAAATTTGTCGCAGCCACAAAGCAATAGCATGAGCCTGCGCGGGTGGAACTTGTTTTCTCGTTCAATCACGATGTACAACGAATGGATAAAAAGAGTGCTGCCGCCGGAGGAAATGGTGACCGACAGCAAGCAGGAGAATGGCGGCCAGAAGAATGGCGGCAAGGCCGGTTTCGACGCGACCGATCTCGATCCCTATCTGTTGAAGGATCCCGAGGCGATGGCGATGAATTTCGCCCGGGCGCTCGAAAATCTCGGCCAGGCGGCCTCGGCCTGGCTTGCGCCGCGCGAACGCGGCGAGATCAGCGAAACCGTCATCGATCCGATGACCGACATGGTCAAGACGCTTTCCAAGGTCACCGAATACTGGATTGCCGATCCCCGCCGCACCTTCGAGGCGCAGACGCAGCTGATGTCCTCGTTCTTCGGCATCTGGATGCGCTCAATGCAGCGCATGCAGGGCGAGCCCTCGCCTCCGGAACCGGACACCCGCAAGGACAAGCGCTTCTCCGACGAGGACTGGCAGAAGAACCCGTTCTTCGATTTTCTCCGCCAGGTCTATTTCGTCACCACCGACTGGGCGGAGAAGCTGGTGTCGGAGACCGACGGCCTCGACGAGCACACCAAGCACAAGGCCGGCTTCTATGTGAAGCAGATCACGGCAGCACTTTCGCCGAGCAATTTTGTCGCCACCAATCCGCAGCTCTACCGCGAGACGATCGCGACCAGCGGCGAAAACCTCGTCCGCGGGATGAAGATGCTGGCCGAGGATATCGCTGCCGGAAAGGGCGATCTTCGCCTTCGCCAGACCGACATGACGAAATTCGCCGTCGGCCGCGACATGGCGCTGACGCCGGGCAAGGTGATCGCCCAGAACGACATCTGCCAGATCATCCAATATGAGGCTTCAACCGAAACGGTGCTGAAGCGGCCGCTGTTGATCTGCCCGCCCTGGATCAACAAATTCTATATTCTTGACCTCAACCCGCAGAAATCCTTCATCAAATGGTGCGTCGATCAGGGTCAGACCGTTTTCGTCATCTCCTGGGTCAACCCGGATGCGCGCCATGCCGACAAGGACTGGGCGGCCTATGCCCGCGAGGGCATTGATTTCGCGCTCGAGACGATCGAGAAGGCGACTGGCGAAAAGGACGTCAATGCCGTCGGCTATTGCGTCGGCGGTACACTTCTGGCGGCAACGCTGGCGCTGCACGCCAAGGAGAAGAACAAGCGCATCAAAACCGCGACGCTCTTCACCACCCAGGTCGATTTCACCCATGCCGGCGATCTCAAGGTCTTCGTCGACGAGGAGCAGCTCGCAGCGCTCGAAGAGCATATGCAGGCGACCGGTTATCTCGACGGCTCGAAGATGTCGATGGCCTTCAACATGCTGCGCGCTTCCGAGCTGATCTGGCCTTATTTCGTCAACAGCTACCTCAAGGGCCAGGATCCCCTGCCCTTCGACCTGTTGTTCTGGAACGCCGATTCGACCCGCATGGCGGCGGCAAACCATGCCTTCTACCTGCGCAACTGCTATCTCAGGAACGCGCTGACCCGCAACGAGATGATCCTCGACGGCAAGCCGGTGTCGCTGAAGGATGTGAAGATCCCGATCTATAATCTCGCCACCCGCGAGGACCACATCGCGCCTGCCAAATCCGTCTTCGTCGGCAGCCAGTTCTTCGGCGGCAAGGTGGAATTCGTTGTCACCGGCTCGGGACATATCGCCGGCGTGGTCAACCCGCCCGACAGGAAGAAGTATCAATTCTGGACGGGCGGCCCGGCCAAGGGCGAGTATGAAACCTGGATCGACCAGGCGACCGAGACGCCGGGATCATGGTGGCCGCATTGGCGGGCCTGGATCGAGACCCATGACGGCAGGCGCGTTGCGGCGCGCAAACCGGGCGGCGACGCGCTGAATGCGATCGAGGAAGCGCCCGGAAGTTACGTGATGGAACGCGTCTGAAAGATCCCACGCATCTCTTTTTGAGACGTCGTGAGAAAGCGCAACGCCGCGTAAATAAATTAGAAACCATAATTCGTCATCCTTGCGAAACAGTCGGATGTCGCGAGTGGTCTAAATTCGGCCCATTTGCGCCATTACCGGCCCCGGCGAAGTGTAGTCAGTCAGTGCCGCCGGCCTGCGTAGCGAGTTTGAAAGACGAGTTCAGTATGGCGTTTGCGGTCGGGACGTTCGATGACGTCACCCCTCTTGGCGGATCTGCTTTTCGTTTGCGCAGATCTCGTGGCTTTCTTTACGGCGTCGTCGGCGCCGGATTTCTGACCTCAACATGGCTGATTACGACCTTGGCGACGATGCATTCGGTTGCCGCGCCCGTTTCGCCGCCCGAAAGATTCACCCAGGTCGCATTGGCGCCGAAACCCAAGCCGGCGACGCACGAACGGCTGATCCATGTCGGCAAGGCCGATCGGCTGGCCGCCTTCGACGCCAAGCCGGTCGTCGCCCTGACGGCCGACCTCGTCCAAGCGCATGCGCAGAAGACCAGTGCAGCCGCAACGGCATTGGCAGCACTTACAAAACACAATCGGCTTGTCATGGCTGCCGAGCAGCCCGTGGTAGCCGCGATTTCCGAAAGCGCCAAATTCCGCAAGGATGATGTGGTCACGCCGCCGGCCGTCGAGGTTGCCTCGGCAGAGACAGTAGAAGAAGACGACAGCGACCGGATCGTCGTTCCCTCGAAGGAGGCGGTCGCCGCTGCCGAACTCCCGGCCCTGCTGGCGCTTGCCGATGCCGGACCGCAGCAGATTGCGCCGGCCCCGGTCGAGCCGCCCGCGCCCGCCCTCAAGACAGCGTCACTGCCGCAGGAAAAATCTGCGCCGGTAGAAATTGCCGCGGCCGAAGACCAACAGCCTTTCGATCTCGTTCTGGCGCCGGATGCCGGTTCCGTGCCGCTGCCGATGGCGCGTCCCGACGGCCTTATCGGCAAGCCGGCACCGGCCGCCAAGGGGTCGCAGCGCGCCGGCGAGCCCGCCCTTGCCTATGCCCAGCCGAACTCGCCGATCGAGGACGACCAGGACGATGCAGTGCCGCGCTACGACAAGCCCGTCTTCTCGCCGAAACTGCGCGCCGGCGTCGCCATCTACGACATCGAAAACAGCACGGTCTATCTGCCGAACGGCGAGAGGCTGGAAGCTCATTCCGGTCTCGGCAAGATGCGCGACAACCCGCGTTACGTCGACAAGAAGATGCGCGGGCCGACGCCGCCGCATACCTACGCCCTCACCATACGCGAAAGCCTTTTCCATGGTGTCGAGGCGTTGCGGCTGACGCCGCTCCAGGGCTCGGACGCCATCTATGACCGTGTCGGTCTGCTCGCCCACACCTACATGCTCGGCAAGAACGGCGATTCCAACGGCTGCGTCTCCTTCAAGGACTACAAGCGCTTCCTCGCGGCCTATAAGCGCGGCGACATCAGGCAGCTCGTGGTCGTGCCGCGGCTGAACAACAAGCCGTCTTCGACGCTCGCCTCGCTGTTTTCATCGCGCAGTTAAGCGATAGGAGAGCAGGCAGCCGCTGGCCTGCCTGCGCTACTTCAACCAGGCTGCGATTCGCTCCACCGCCTCGGCGATCTCGGCTTGCGAGCCCGCATAGGACAGACGCAAGGTTCGATGTCCCTCCAGCGGATCGAAGTCGAGACCGGGTGTTGCGGCGACGTCGATTTCCGCGAGCATGCGCTTGGCAAAACCCATGCTGTCATTGGTGAAGCGGGTGACGTCGAGATAGGCGTAGAAGGCGCCGTCCATCGGCGAGGCGATCGACAGGCCGATCTGCGGCAGGCGCTTCATCAGCAAGTCGCGGTTGGCGGCATAGCTCGCCTTGTAGCGGTCGAGTTCGGCGCCGGCGCCGAGCGCGGCCACCGCGGCGATCTGGGAGAGCTCGGGCGGGGAGATATAGAGGCTCTGCGCCACCCGCTCGATCGGCCGCACCAGCCGTTCCGGCAGCACCATCCAGCCGATTCGCCAGCCGGTCATGCAATAATATTTGGAGAAGGAGTTGATGACGATCGCCTCGTCGGTCAGCTCCAGCGCGCTCGCCTCTTCGCCAGCGAAGGTCAGCCCGTGGTAGATTTCGTCGGAGATGAAGGCGATAGAATGGGCCGCGCAATAATCCGCAAGCGCCTTCAGCCCATCGCGGCCGGTCACCGTCCCGGTCGGGTTGGCGGGGCTGGCGAGCAGCACGCCTTTCAGCGTCAGGCCGCTTTCCTTCTGCGCCAACTCGAGACTTTCAGGCGTCAGGGTGAAGTGGGTCTCGGCGGTTACCGGCACTTCGACAACCTTCAGGCCAAGCGCGCCGAGGATATTGCGATAGGCGGGATAACCGGGTCTTGCGATCGCCACCGCATCGCCGGCATCGAAGAGCGACAGGAAGGCGAGATTGAAGCCGGCCGAGGAACCGGTGGTGATGGCGATCCGCGTGGGATCGATTTTTAGCCCGTGGCGATCTTTGTAATGCTGGGCAAGGGCCGATTTCAGCCGCGCCGTCCCCAGCGCATCGGTGTAACCGATCCGGCCTTCGGCAAGGGCTGCGCGCGCTGCTTCGAGGGCTGCCTGGGGGGCCGGATGCGAGGGCTGGCCGACCGCCATCGAAATCACCGGATGGCCGGCTGCGCGCCGTTTGGTCGCCTCCGCCAGCACGTCCATGGCATGAAAAGGCTCGACTTCGCTGCGTTTCGATATGGAAAACAAGATCGCTTCTCGCTCGGCTTCTGCAATGATGGCCCGACAATTGCCGCATTAATCGGCTCATCACAATCCCGCGAGGGCCGCGCGGGGGTGAAAATTCCTGTTTGAGCGGAACGCAACGCGCCGTACCTTGACGCGACGCATTCAAGTCCATTAACCCGGCGACGGTCTTCTCGCTCAGGAGACGACCCCATCGCCGTTGACGAGGATATCATGGCCTTTCTTCCGAAAACCTTCACCGCACTGGCGCTTGCCGCATCGATCGCCCTTCCCTTTCCGGCGGCAGCGCTCGACGACCAGCAGAAGAAGGAGTTCGGTGAATTCATCAAGCAATATCTGATCGAAAATCCCGAGATCATGCTCGATGTCCAGGATGCGCTGCAAAAGAAGCAGGAAGCCCAGCGGCTGGTGAAGGCCAATATGGCGATCGAAGAGAACACCACCGACATCTTCGATTCGAAGAACGACGTCACGCTCGGCAATCCCAAAGGCGATGTCACCGTCGTCGAGTTCTTCGATTATAATTGCAGCTACTGCCGTCACGCGCTTCCCGACATGCAGGCAATGCTGAAGAAGGACAAGAACGTCCGCTTCGTGCTCAAGGAATTTCCGATCCTCGGGCCGGACTCGGTCGCCGCCCACAAGGTGGCCGACGCCTTCCGCAAGCTGGCGCCTGAAAAATATGCCGATTTCCATGTCGCCCTGCTCGGCAGCGAAGGCCGCGCTTCGGACGAAACGGCGATCGCGGTTGCCGCTTCGCTCGGCGTCAGCGAGGACAAGATCCGCGCCGAGATGGCAAAGAACCCGAATGACGGCATCGTCCAGGCGACCTACCAGCTCGCCTCCAGTCTCGGCATCAGCGGCACGCCGTCCTATGTGATCGGCACCGAACTGGTGCCGGGCGCCGTTGGGTTCGACGATCTCGAAGCCAAGGTCAAGAACATGCGCAGCTGCGGCAAGACCGCCTGCTGAGCACGTCGGCCGCCGGACGGCTGCCCATCAAATCGCCAAAATCGAAGCGTTTCAACCATGTGGACAAATGTGGCGCGATTCCTGCCGGCAATCCGTAAGGGCTTTCATTCAGCCTTCGCGGAGTCTATAGGTTGCCGTCGTACATTTTACGGATCATTCGATGACGCAAACGATTTTTGTCCTGAACGGCCCCAACCTGAACATGCTGGGCAAACGCGAGCCCGGCATTTACGGCGGCAAGACGCTGAAGGACATCGAGGCGGACTGCAAAGCCGCCGGCCGCGAACTGGGCTTCGACATCGATTTCCGCCAGAGCAACCATGAAGGTACGCTCGTCGACTGGTTCCATGAGGCCGACGAGAAAGCCGCCGGTGTTGCCATCAATGCGGGCGCCTATACGCATACATCGGTTGCGCTGCACGATGCGATCCGCGCTATTTCCATTCCCGTCATCGAGCTCCACATATCCAACGTCCATGCACGGGAAGAATTCCGCCACAAATCGATGATCGCGCCGGCATGCAAAGGCGTGATCTGCGGTTTCGGGCCTCACAGCTACATCCTGGCGCTCCAGGCGCTGAAGAACATCACGGCATAAGAAGAAGACAGGGCAACACCATGGTTGAAAAGAAATCGGGTATCGATCAGGCACTGATCCGCGATCTCGCCAATATCCTCAACGAGACCGATCTGACCGAAATCGAGGTCGAGCAGGACGACCTGCGCATCCGCGTTTCGCGCGCCGGCACCCCGCAATATGTCCAGGCGCCGATCGCGGCACCCGCCTATGCCGCACCCGCAGCCGCCGCTCCGGCAGCAGCAGGCGCTGCACCGGCCGCAGCTCCCGCCCGCAACCCCGCCAATGTCGTCAGTGCACCGATGGTCGGTACGGTCTATATGGCGCCGGCTCCCGGTGCGCGTGCCTTCATCGAAGTCGGCGCCACCGTCAAGGAAGGCCAGACGCTGATCATCATCGAAGCGATGAAGACGATGAACCAGATCCCTTCGCCGAAGTCCGGCAAGGTGACCGAGATCCTCGTCGATGACGGACATCCCGTCGAATACGGCCAAGCCCTCGTCGTCATCGAATAGGCCGATGCCCATGATTTCGAAAATTCTCATCGCCAATCGCGGGGAAATCGCCCTTCGCGTGCTCCGGGCCTGCAAGGAGCTCGGCATCGCCTGCGTCGTGGTTCATTCCACCGCCGACGCCGATGCCATGCATGTGCGCCTTGCCGACGAAAGCGTCTGCATCGGTCCGCCCTCCTCGCGCGAGAGCTATCTCAATATCCACCAGATCGTCGCCGCCTGCGAGATCACCGGCGCCGATGCGGTGCATCCGGGCTACGGCTTTCTGTCGGAGAATGCCAAGTTCGCCGATATTCTCGAGGCCCACGGCATCACCTTCATCGGGCCGACGGCGGACCATATCCGCATCATGGGTGACAAGATCACCGCCAAAACGACGGCGCTGGAGCTCGGCATTCCCGTCGTTCCGGGCTCGGACGGCGAAGTGAAGACCGAAGAGGACGCGCTGAAGACGGCCGCCGAAATCGGCTATCCCGTGCTGATCAAGGCAACGGCCGGCGGTGGCGGACGTGGCATGAAGGTTGCCAAGAGCGAGGCCGACCTGATCGAGGCCTGGTCGACGGCGCGCACGGAAGCCGCAGCCGCCTTCGGCAATGACGCCGTCTATATGGAAAAATATCTCGGCAAGCCGCGCCACATCGAAATCCAGGTGTTCGGCGACGGCGAAGGCAACGCCATTCATCTCGGCGAGCGCGACTGCTCGCTGCAGCGCCGCCACCAGAAGGTCTGGGAAGAGGCGAATTCGCCGGCACTCAACGTCGAGCAGCGCATGAAGATCGGCCAGGTCTGCGCCGACGCCATGAAGAAGCTGAAATATCGCGGTGCCGGCACGATCGAATTCCTCTACGAGAACGGCGAGTTCTATTTCATCGAAATGAACACCCGCCTGCAGGTGGAGCATCCGATCACCGAAGCCATCACCGGCATCGATCTCGTGCACGAGCAGATCCGCGTCGCCTCCGGAGGCGGTCTCTCGGTGACGCAGGATGAAGTGCATTTTTCCGGTCATGCCATCGAATGCCGGATCAATGCCGAGCACCCGCGCACTTTCGTGCCCTCGCCCGGCACGATTACGCATTTCCATGCGCCTGGCGGACTCGGCGTGCGCATCGATTCCGGCGCCTATCAGGGCTACAAGATCCCGCCCTATTACGACAGCCTCATCGGCAAGCTGATCGTGCACGGCCGTACCCGCGTCGAATGCATGATGCGGCTGCGCCGGGCGCTCGACGAATTCGTCGTTGACGGCATCAATACGACGCTGCCGCTGTTCCAGGATCTCGTCTCCAACCAGGATATCGCCAACGGCGACTACGACATCCACTGGCTGGAACACTACCTCGCCAACGAACCGGCGGCATAGGGCAGGAATGGCAGGATCGCGCAGGAAGTCACCAGGCATTACCCCTGAAATTCTCCTGCGCGCCTATTCCATCGGCCTCTTCCCGATGGCTGAATCCGCCGACGACCCGGAGATTTTCTGGGTCGAGCCGGAACTGCGTGGCGTGCTGCCGCTCGACCATTTCCACCTGTCGAAGAGCCTTGCCAAGACGGTGCGCAGGAAACCCTTCGAGATCCGTTTCGACCATGCTTTCGATCAGGTGATCGCGGCCTGCGCCGAGGAGACATCCGGTCGCCCGAGCACCTGGATCAACAAGACGATCAGGTCCCTTTACGCGACGCTCTTCGACATGGGCCATGCTCATACCGTCGAAGCCTGGGACGGTGACAAACTTGTCGGCGGTCTCTATGGCGTCTCGCTCGGCTCGGCCTTCTTCGGCGAAAGCATGTTTTCGCGCCGGACGGACGCCTCGAAGATCTGCCTCGTGCACCTGGTCGAGCGACTACGGGAAAGAGGCTTCACGCTGCTCGACACACAGTTCACCACCGAACACCTGAAGACGTTCGGCGCGATCGATGTTGCGAAGGCGGACTATGCCGTGATGCTTGCTGCGGCAATGCAATCGCCGCACCTTAAGTTTTAAACTCCGACAGATCAGGTACCAGCGGTTATCCGGATGCCTCGGTGCCCGGCAGTCGAGTTTATCTGCTCGGCCCCCCGGCGCTCAACAGCGCCCGCACCAATGCCGCCTGGCTGCGGACGCCCGTTTTGTCGAAGATGCGCTGCAACTGCGTGCGCAACGTGTTGACACTGACCCCAAGCTGATCGGAGGCGGCGGCGAGGTCGTGGCCATCGACGATCAGGCGAGCAAGCCGGGTCTGCGCCGGCGAGAGGCCGAAGACCTCCCGCGCGCTCGCAATTCGGCGCACCACCGTCTCGGCGTCGTCAAAGGAAACCAGCGTCTTGCCATCCTCGAGCAGGACCCAACAGTAGAGCGGAATCCCCGCGGCGTCCTCGCCGAGCGCCACCGACCAGGCCTGCTTCGGCGCGATGTTCAAAGGTCTCTGACTCTGCAGCTCATAGAATGCCAGGCGCACCGCTTCGCGCAGCGCAACGTCGCGATCACGCCGCCGGGCGCGCAAGCGGCCGGCAGCGGCGACGAGCCCCGGATGGCCACGCATCCGTTCCCGCGCCAGCCGGTTCGTCCAGAGGATTCGTACATCCGCGTCGACCTCGATCAGCGAACAGTTCGCCTCGTCGACGCTGCTCTCCATCATTACCATGCAGCCGATCTTCCAGGCGCCGCCGATCCGGTGAAGTATGCGCAGTTGGCGCTTGCGATCCTCGCCGGTGTCGCTGCCAATCTGATCGAAAGTCACCCAGGCCATATTACCGTCTACGACGATGTTGACCTTTTCCCAGCGGACGCGCCCCTCAAAGGCGTGTTTCTCCGGGAATCGCTCCACGATCTTCTTAATTCGTGCCGCGATTGGGTCCCAGCCTTCGTCCACCCGGACGCCCAGCGAGGCGAAGGATTCCATCCGCCGGGTCTGCGGCGACTGCACCCAATGGCTCGCCAGCGCCTCGAAGTCCCGCTGCAGCCAAGCCTCGGTTTCGGCGCGGATCACCGCCATGATCGACGCCCGGTCAGCCTCGCTGTCGTCCATCTTCCGCTCCCCAGTGACAAGGGATCGCAGCATAGCATGATCGATCTGTCTGACCATGAGGTCGCCTCATGCCTTGATGATGCCAGCCAGAAGCAGCGTCACGCTGCCGGTCGTTGCGATCAGGCCGAGTAAACGCAGCCCCAGAGGCGGCGGCAGGGTGATCTGATTTCGGTAGTATCGATCCTCGGCCGCGGCGTCCATCTGCGTGGGGCGGCGGTGGTTCGGCATGTGAGCAGCGACGAGACACTGAAGATCCATTTGATGCCTCCTGGTTCGGGGCTTCATCTGAAACATTCTCGCACGCATCCCCGCCGCACCCTGTCATGCAGGCGGACGACATCGGGCTCAGAAGATCACGCTTGCCGCTGGGCCTCCACTCCCCACGAAGGTAAGGAAATCGAAGACGTCATTGCCAACGTCCCGAGGCACGTGCAGTTCGACGAAGGGAAGGTTGGCGTGTTGGCGAGAGGCGTTCTAGCGGGCCGTCGCCTTGGCGTTGTCAGGCGCTGGGACATCCGAGTTTGCCTTGCAGTCCTTCAGCCAGACGTCGTAGATCGGGTGCTCAACGGCGTTGAGGCCGGGGCTGGCGGCAAACATCCAGCCGGTGAAGATGCGGCGGATCTTGCGGTCGAGGGTGATCTCGTCGACTTCGACGAAACCGTCGATCTTCTGCGCTTCGGCCTGGTCACGCGAATAACACGCCTTCGGCGTAACCTGCAACGCGCCGAACTGGACGGTCTCGTTGACGTAAACGTCGAAGGTGGTGATGCGGCCGGTGATCTTGTCGAGGCCGGAGAAGACCGCAACAGGATTTTCGATGCGTGCGGCATGTGCCGCAACCGGCGGAAGCAGGGCAGAGAGCGCCAGCAGCGACCCGGCGGCACGCAGCGCCATGTTCCGCGTGAAGAGCTTCATGTGTACCCGTCTCCAGACATTCTTCGTTCACGGCCGCGGTCAAGCGCGGCCAACCTGCGGGTAAAGGTCAATTGTGGCCAAAAGCCGGGTTTGGGATTGCCCCGGTCGAGCCGTCTCAGTTGCCCGGCGTCCAGGCGTCGTAATCGCCGGTGACCCGCGGACGTTCGCCCGGAACGGCGATGGAGCCCGGCGGACGGTAGGCCTGCGGAGAACCAGTGAAGTTGGGGCGATGCGCCTTCTGCCATTCCTTGGCGACGTAATTTTCCTTGGAGGGCGGAACATCGGTGCGGTGATGCATCCAGCCATGCCAGCCCGGTGGAATGGCTGAGGCATCGGCATAACCCTTGTAGATTACCCAGCGCTTCGGCAGACCGTAGGAAGACATGCCGCCTTCGTAATAGACGTTGCCGAATTCATCCTCGCCGACGCGCTTGCCGAAACGCCAGGTCGCAAAACGCGTGCCCATCGTCTGACCGTTCCACCAGGTAAAGGTCTGAACCAGAAGATTCCACATGTCTTTTCCTTGTGCCCACCAGATGCGGGCCAAACCAGAATTCGTTTTCTCGCTTATGCCGTCGTCAAGCCGAATTGTCCAGCGATTCCACGACAGCCAAAGGTCATTTCAAAGCCATCTTGAAGCCGAGATGCGAGGGCTTGAAGCCCAGTCTTTCATAGAAACGA
Organism: Rhizobium sp. BK619; assembly: GCF_014195245.1. Lineage (NCBI taxonomy): Bacteria > Pseudomonadati > Pseudomonadota > Alphaproteobacteria > Hyphomicrobiales > Rhizobiaceae > Rhizobium > Rhizobium sp. BK619. The sequence goes on from NZ_JACIBH010000004.1 coordinate 293,366, forward strand.
TGGGCATCCTTGCGGATCGCATTCGAGGTCAAAGCTACCCGCTTGATCCCGCGGCCTTTTGCCTCGGCAATGGCGAACTCGATCATCCCGGCGCCGATCCCCTGCCCGCGCATGTCGGCCCGCGTCTGCACCGCCTCGATGATCATTGCCGACGAGCCTCGGCCAGTCAGCGTGGTCGTGACCATCGTCTGAAACGTGCCGACGACCTCGCCGCCGCGCTCCGCGACATAAAGCACCTGGTCGGGCGAAGCCTCGATCGCCGCGAAGGCCCTGACATAATCGGCAAAGGCCACTGGATCGGTGGTGTCGCCATGACCGCCGACGGCATCCGCGGCAAATATTGACACGAGGGCGGGCAAATCCTCCCTCAGCGCCTGGCGAATGCGAATGGCGGGCAATTCGACGTCCACGCCTCAATGCCCTTCCAGCGGCTTTTCGAGGATCAGCGACGGAATGCCGGATTGCCCAGCCGCGCCATTTTCGTTGCGGCCGACTTCGGTGAAGCCGTGCGCCTGATAGAAGGCGATTGCCGCTGCATTCTGCGGCTCGACTTCGAGGCGCATGATCTCCGCATCGGGAAAGCAGGTTTCGAGCTCGGCGAACAGATCGCGGCCGATGCCCTGGCGCTGTAGCACCGGAGCGACGTAGAGGAGATGCAGCATGACCGTCTTCGTCAGCTCCTGCGACATCGCCGCATAGCCCATGCCGCCGATCTTGCGGCCGTCGTCGGCAACGAGGAATTCGGCATCCTTGCGCACCAGGCGCACCTTCAGCGCCGCCGGCGAAAAGAGCTGCGCGGTCAGTTCGTCGACCTTTGCTCTGCCATGGAGGCCGTCATAGGTGGCGTGAAAACTCTCCACCAGCAGGGCGCGGACCTTCTCCAGGTCGCGCTCGCCGGCGGTGCGGACGAAATACACCGCCTTATTCCTCGATGCCGAGCTTCGCCTTGACGAGCGCCTGGACGGCCTGCGGATTAGCCTTGCCGCCGGTCGCCTTCATCACCTGGCCGACGAACCATGCGGCCAGGGTCGGCTTCGCCTTGACCTTTTCCACCTGATCGGGATTGGCGGCGATGATCTCGTCCACGGCCTTCTCGATGGCGCCGGTATCGGTCACCTGCTTCATGCCGCGCGCTTCGACGATCTCGGCGGGATCACCGCCCTCGGTCAGCACGATCTCGAAGAGATCCTTGGCGATCTTGCCGGAGATGGTGCCAGCCTTGATCAGATCGATGATGGCGCCGAGCTGGGCCGGCGAAACCGGCGTCTGCTCGATATCCTTGCCGGTGCGGTTCAGCGCGCCGAGCAGATCGTTGATCACCCAGTTTGCCGCCGTCTTGCCGTCACGGCCCGCGGCCACGGCTTCGAAATAATCGGCGATCGCCTTTTCGGAAACGAGCACCGACGCGTCGTAGATCGACAGGCCGAGCTCGCGCACGAAGCGCTCCTTCTTGTCGTCAGGCAATTCCGGCAGATCGACTGCGAGTGCTGAGACGAAGGCATCGTCGAACTCGAGCGGCAGCAGGTCCGGATCGGGGAAATAACGATAGTCGTGCGCATCCTCCTTGGAGCGCATCGAACGTGTCTCGCCCTTGTTCGGGTCGAACAACCGCGTCTCCTGCTCGATCGTGCCGCCATCTTCCAGAATGCCGATCTGGCGGCGGGCTTCATATTCGATCGCCTGGCCGATGAAGCGGATGGAGTTGACGTTCTTGATCTCGCAGCGCGTGCCGAAACCTTCGCCCGGGCGGCGGACGGAGACGTTGACGTCGGCGCGCATCGAACCTTCGTCCATGTTGCCGTCGCAGGTGCCGAGATAACGCACGATCGAACGCAGCTTGGTCATATAGGCCTTGGCTTCGTCGGACGAGCGCATGTCGGGCTTGGAGACGATCTCCATCAGCGCGACGCCGGAGCGGTTCAGATCGACATAGGACATGGTCGCATGCTGGTCATGCAGCGACTTGCCGGCATCCTGCTCCAGGTGCAGGCGCTCGATGCCGATCTCGATATCCTCGAACTGGCCTTGGCGGTCCGGCCCGAGCGAAATGACGATCTTGCCCTCGCCGACGATCGGATCCTTGAACTGCGAGATCTGATAGCCCTGGGGCAGGTCGGGATAGAAATAGTTCTTGCGGTCGAAGAGCGAGCGCTTGTTGATCTGGGCTTTGAGACCGAGACCGGTGCGCACGGCCTGCCTGACACATTCCTCGTTGATAACAGGCAGCATGCCGGGCATGGCGGCATCGACGAGCGAAACGTTGGAATTCTGCGGTTTGCCGAACTCCGTCGAGGCGCCGGAGAAGAGCTTCGAATTGGACAGCACCTGGGCATGGACTTCCATGCCGACGATGACTTCCCAGTCGCCGGTGGCGCCGGGGATGAAGCGTTTCGGATCAGGCGTGCGGACGTCGACAAGGGTCATCTGATACTCTTTGCAGGCTGTTCTTTTCCATTGGTGAGGTAAAGGAAATGGGATGTCGGTGCAAGGCTTTCGCGGAATTGTGTAGCAGTGGCCGTTGCCCGCTTCCGCCCGCGGAGAAGGGCCGTATTGCACCAGGAGCGGCCATGCATTTCATGGACACGAACCGGTGGGCAAGATTTCGACCGCCCAGATTGTCGACACCATACTGATCTCTATCTTCAGTAAAAGAAACCTTGATCAGAAAGCTCCCATGGCAAAGCTGAAAGAAATCGTGGTTGATTGCGACGTCCCCTCACGGGTTGCTCGTTTCTGGGCGGCTGCGCTCGATGGCTATGAAGTGATGCCTTATGACGATGCGGAGTGGGCCCGCCTTGCCGCGATCGGACTGACGCCTGAAACGGACCCGACCGTAATGGTCGATGGTCCGGGCCCGCGCTTTTGCTTCCACCTTCGTCAGGGAGAACGTCCCGTCCGCAACCGCGTTCATCTCGATATCGCCGCTCCAGATCGAGAAAAAGAAGTGCAGCGGCTCTTATCCCTCGGTGCGACATTCGTCCGCGAGACGGATAGCTACAGCGTATTGAATGATCCCGAAGGCAACAATTTTTGCGTGACGTCCGAATAGTCCGCCATGGGCGGAACGCTCACATTCGCACCGCGAGCAATCCTTCGCTTTCTGCCGGACTTTCGAAACGTCAGAATTCCTGCCCGTATCCACCCTGCCCGTCCGAAACCAGCAATTTCGTCAGCCCGACCGAGGGCACGTCGCGATCGAGCTTTGGATTATAGGCGACCGAGAGCCAGTGGATGCTATAGCCGTGCTTGCGGAAGAAGCCGATCGCTTCGTTGTTGCCGGAATGGGTCTGCATCGCCGCCTTCTCGAAGCCTCGGTCGGCGATCTCCTTTTCGATGCGCTCGAGAAGGGCCGAACCCAGCCCCTGGCGGATGAAGGCAGGATCGATCCAGAAATCCGAGATGGTTTCGTCCAGTCCCTCGCGCGCCGCCCAGCCTGCGACCTGGCCGTTCTGCTCGACGACGGTGATGGTCAGCCAGTCGTTTTCCACGAAGTTGCGAAAGGCGTTGCGGGCTGCATCGATCATCGCATCCGATTCGCCGATCGACGCCATCGCCTTTTGCCAGGCCCTCAGCCCGATCTCGCTCAACAGCTCCGCTTCGCCGTCGCGGGCATTGCGAATGTGGATCAACGACACCTCCGCGTTACCCCGCAACAGACCATTGAGTCGGGGAATTTACCAGTGCCCCCAGCGGGATGACGGCTGGAAACTGCGGTTTTCGACCGGTTTGATCGGCAAGCACGGTCTTGACCGCCTTTTCCGCGCGAAATAAGAAACTCTTTATGTTGAGCCAGTCACAGACCCGGTAAAGGCCCTGCCCGCAAGCCCGCTTGCGCGCATGGGCCCGAAAAAACGAAGCCCTGACGTTCGAAAGAGCGCCAGATCGTTTTTGTGCGCCCTATCGGGCGCGATACCGGATCTCAACACATGGACATTTCCCGCACGGAGCAGCGCATCCTGCATCTCATGGCCCAAGGCGGCCGCATTGAAATTTGCCGCGACGACGACAGGAAGATCGAGGCAGTCAGCTGCTTCACCCGCGATGGCTGGCTCTATCCCGGCGTCGACCTCGATCTCTTCCGCAGGCTGAAGCGGCTGAGAGCCATCAAGTCCTCGAGCGGCCAGCCCTATCGGATCACCGAAAGAGGGCTGAAGCTGGTCAGGTCGCAGCTGAACAACAGGTAATACTCAACCATCCTGACCGCGTCTCGAACCGACGCGGTCAGAGCTCAGCCTCAAGCCTTTGCAGAAAGTTCTGACCGCATCGCCGACCATTCCTCGGCCATCGTGCCCGTGCCGCGCCTCTTGCCGGCGCGGCGATACCAGTAATCGGCATTCCAGTCGTCGCCCTCGATGCGATGGCAGAGAGCATGACCCCAGTCGAACGGCTGTTCGCCTTCGTGGCGCTGGCAGATTTCATGGACCTCCTGCCACTCCGCGCCCATGACAAAGCCGCCGACGGCAAGGCGATCGGCGGCTTCGATCAATCGCTTGAGATCATTGCTTGCCACTAGCCCCTCCTGATGCCCGTTACTGATCAGCCAACCGCTTCTTGAAATGCACCTTTTCGCATTCGACACTCATGCTTGTGGAAGAGCCGGATCGTTAGATCCGTTACCACCACCTGGCCGGCGTGAAGCGGCCGGCTGCCTGCTCGATGACGTGAGCGGTCTTGAAGAGGGTTTCCTCGTCGAAGGGCTTGCCGATCAGCTGCAGGCCGAGCGGCAGGCCCTTCTGGTCGAGACCGGCGGGCACGGCGATGCCCGGCAGGCCCGCCATGTTGACCGTGACCGTGAAGATGTCGTTCAGATACATCTTCACAGGGTCGGAAGCGAGGTTCTCATCGGCGACGCCGAAGGCGGACGACGGGGTCGCCGGCGTCAGGATGGCGTCGACGCCAGCGTCGAAGGCGAGCTCGAAATCGCGCTTGATCAGCGTCCGGACCTTCTGGGCGCGGATATAATAGGCATCGTAGTAACCGGCCGACAGCACATAGGTGCCGATCATGATGCGGCGCTTGACTTCCTTGCCGAAGCCGGCGGCGCGCGTCTTCTCGTACATGTCGACGATATCCTTGCCGTCGACGCGCAGGCCGTAGCGCACGCCGTCGTAACGCGCCAGATTCGAGGATGCCTCGGCCGGAGCGACGATGTAATAGGCCGGAAGCGCGTATTTGGTGTGCGGCAGCGAGATGTCGACGATTTCGGCACCGGCATCCTTCAGCCAGGCGATGCCCTGGCGCCAGAGGGTCTCGATCTCCTCAGGCATGCCATCGACACGGTATTCGCTTGGAATGCCGATCTTCATGCCCTTCAGCGACTGGCCAAGCGCTGCCTCATAATCCGGCACCGGCAGATCGACCGAGGTCGTGTCCTTGGCGTCGACGCTGGCCATCGACTTCAGAAGGATCGCGGCATCGCGCACGTCGCGGGCGATCGGGCCTGCCTGGTCGAGGGAAGAGGCGAAGGCGACGGTGCCCCAGCGCGAGCAGCGTCCATAGGTCGGCTTGATGCCGACGGTGCCGGTGAAGGCGGCCGGCTGGCGGATCGAGCCGCCGGTATCGGTTGCGGTGGCGCCGGCGCAAAGATGCGCGGCGACGGCCGCGGCCGAGCCGCCGGAGGAGCCGCCAGGAACGAGCTGCTGGTTGGAACCTGCCGCACGCCAGGGATTGATCACCGCGCCATAATGCGAGGTCTCGTTGGACGAGCCCATGGCGAATTCGTCCATGTTCAGCTTGCCGAGCATGACGGCGCCGTCGTCCCAGAGGTTCTGCGTCACTGTCGATTCATAACGCGGCTCGAAACCGTCGAGAATGTGGCTGCAGGCCTGGGTATGCACGCCGACGGTGGCAAAGAGATCCTTGATGCCGAGCGGGATGCCTTCGAGATCACCGGCCTTGCCGGCAGCGATACGCTCGTCGGAATTCTTCGCCATCAGGCGGGCGAGATCCGGCGTCACCTTTATATAGGCATTCAGATGGCCATTGGCGGCATCAATCGCCGAGATATAGGCCTCGGTCAGTTCGAGTGCGGTGATTTCCTTGGCGCGCAGCTTCCGGCGGGCTTCGGCAATGGTCAGGCTGGTGAGTTCGCTCATGATGTTTTCGCTTCAGATCTGAAAATGGCAACAGGGTCGGAACGAGGCTTGAAGCCCTATTCGACGACTTTCGGCACCAGGAAGAAATTGTGATCGGTGACAGGCGCATTGGCGACGATATCGGCGGCCTTGCTGCCGTCGGTCACCTCATCCGTCCGCTTCTTCATCGCCATCGGCGTGACGGATGTCATCGCTTCGACGCCATCGACATTGACTTCGGAGAGCTGCTCGACAAAGCCCAAGATGCCGTTCAGCTCACCGACCATGCGATTTGCCTCGTCTTCGGAGACGGCAACACGGGCAAGGTGGGCGACGCGCTTCACGGTGGCAAGATCGACGGACATGGCATTCTCCGGATGGGATTTTTCCTACCCGCTATAAAGGCCATGTCCGCCCGGTGCAACGGGATTTCGTCAGATCGACAGGCTCGCGGCGGGCTTCAGCGCCTTCACTTCGGTCTTCGATCCCTCCATGCCGGCAACGAATTTATCGGCCGTCTGCTCGATGATCGGGAAGGTGCCGAAGTGACAGGGAATCGCCGTCTTGAAGTTGAAGTAGCGCCGGCAGGCAAGGGCCGCCACCGCGCCGCCCATGGTGAAGCGGTCGCCGATCGGCACGAGGCCGATATCGGGCTGGTGCAATTCATTGATCAGCGCCATGTCGGCGAAGATGTCGGTATCGCCCATGGCGAGGATCGAGGCTTCATCGTCGAAATGCAGCATCAGGCCGTTGGCATTGCCGAGCGCATGCGAGACGCCGTCTTCGGTGATCTGGGCGGACGAGTGCAGCGCATTGGTGAAGGTCGCCGAGAAACTGCCGAGCGCGATCGTGCCGCCGGTATTGCCCATCTCGAGCCTGTCGAGACCCTTGGAGCCGAGCCAGGCAGCGAGATCGGCATTGGCGAGAACAACGGCGCCGGTTTCCTTGGCAAGCGCCACTGTATCGCCGACATGGTCGCCATGCCCATGCGTCAGCAGGATATGAGTAACGCCTGAAGAGACATGCTTGATATCCTGGCCGGAGAAGGAAGCGTTATGGCTGAGGAACGGATCGAGCAGGATCGTCGCTTTTCCGGTCTCGATGCGGAAGGCGGAATGGCCAAGCCAGGTGATCTTCATGAAATCTCTCCTTTATTACGTGATGCAAAAGCCTGTTTGGATGCTATGGACATATCTCATGCGGCCGCAAAGAAAAGCGGCGGCGACTTCAATTTCTTTTGACGGGATGAAATGGCGATGACGGTGCTGACGATCGAGGAAATGGCCGAGACGCTTGCCCCGCGGCAGGCGATTGCCGGCCTCGATCTCGGCACCAAGACGATCGGGCTTTCGATGTCCGATCTCGGGCGGCGTTTCGCCACGCCCCGCCCGGTGATCCGGCGCGTCAAGTTCACCATCGATGCGCAGGCGCTCATGGATTTTGCGACAGCGGAAAAGGTCGCGGGATTCGTCATCGGCCTGCCGATGAACATGGACGGATCGGCAGGTCCGCGGGTGCAGGCAACGCGCGCCTTTGTGCGCAACATGGAGCAGAAGACGGCGCTGCCCTTTGTCTACTGGGACGAGCGGTTATCGACGGTAGCGGCTGAACGGACGCTGCTCGAAATGGACGTCTCGCGCGCCAAGCGGGCCGAACGGATCGATTCGGCCGCCGCGAGCTTCATCCTTCAAGGCGCGCTCGACAGGCTTTCCTTGCTGGCGAGATCCGATGGAGACGAATTCAGCTGACGCGCCTTCCACCAGGCGACGATCGACCTGCGTTTCCGGAAACCGAGGATGGCGAAGACGACGAGACTGTCGACCGCGATCGCACGGGCAACGAGCGGCGGAATGGTTTCCGGCGGAATGCCGAGGACCTCGCCATACAGCTGGAACGTCAGGTCATGCACCTGCCGCGACAGCATGAAGATGCCGAAATTCATGTCGTAATAGGAGAGCCAGTACCATCCGCCCAGAAAGACGATGGGGCCGGCCCAGAAGATCAGAAACCACTTCATGCGGCCTCTCCTCCATGCTTGCGCGCGACGGGCAGATCGAGGGAAACCAACCGGGTCGACAATGCCATGATGCAAAGCACCAGCGTCGGAATTGCGATATCCAGCGCCAGGACTGCGAAAAACATCATCGCAGTCACGAGAAAGGCGGCTTTGGCGATCCTGGTTCCCATTGATGTCAACTCGGGGGCTCTTACTCATTCCATCTCTGCTCCCCTCCACACTGTCGGGTTAACCGAGGCCAGGCAACGTAAACCATTCATTAAGGTTAACGCGGCAGCCGCTGCCTGTGGATGAATGAGCTGTCAGCCGTAGACGCCGCGCACGATGCGCTTCAGCGCCGTCGCCGCCTTCTCCCAGTCCTTCGGCGTCTTCAGCGACAGACCGGCGCACTGCCCGCCGCTTGCAGCGGCAAGCACGAGATGCTGGATCGCGGCGATGATGACGGCATTGACGGCTGCGGCATCGACGCCCTTCGGCGGCGCCAGCGAGCCGCGCATGCGCTCCAGCCAGAGAGCGAGCGCCTTCGAACGCGCTTCGGAAAGCCGCCTCACCTGCTCGGTGTTCTCAGATATCTCCCAGGCGAGGATGCGTCGCATCAGCGGATCGTTCCTCAAGGCTTCGAGGAGGAGAAGCGACAGCCGCTCCATCAGGTCGCCATAGGTGAGCAGGAACATGCCGCCGGCGTCTTCCGGAATGCGATCCCTGACCCATGTGCCGAGATCGGCGCCGATCGCCTCGACCAATCCGTCAAGACCGCCATAATAACGATAGATCAGCTGCTTGTCGCAACCGGCACGGCGGGCGACGGCATTGATGCCGAAATTCTGGAAGCCTTCCTCGGCCAGCAACCCCTTGGCAGCGGCAAGGATGGCGCGCTCCGTGGCGCCGCGATCCCGCACACGCCGTTCCGGCTCGCCGCCGACCTCAGGCAAATTTTCAAGTTTTACCGCTTCATCAAGCACGAACGACCCTTCCCCGCTGTCACCAATCGGTGAGTAGCGGGGAGGTTTCACGCAATCAATCCTATCCTCTTGAGAAGATTGTGGATATTCAATCCTGGCCAATGATTTGACGGCGAACGAGGACCGGCAGGCGATCCGTGGTTGGGTTACCCGGCGACAGGGCTTAAAAGCCGTCTCCCGCGACCTGTTGCAACCGGTGTTGTTTGCGGGCGGAACCTGGAACAAGAGAAATTTGCAGCCGACGGCCTGACGCATTATGTTGGCAACGAATAGGAGATTGCCGATGCTGTTGCGGAAGTATCGAGAAAACAAGGAAGCGCTCAAGCAAATCGGCCGGGAAGCGTTGGCCGAAAGCCGTCGCATGGGTCTGACGATCTCTGCCAAGGATCGACAGAACGAAGCTAAGGATCGGGCGAAACGTGAGCGTAACAAGGATCGCGCTCCTGCTACAGTAAGGTAGCAATCGCTTCATGCCGGAATTGACGTGCATCATCCTTGGTGGGCCGAACGGCTCCGGCAAATCATCCGCCTTCGCGAAGCTCGATCTTGAAGGCGTATGGATCAATGCCGACGAGATTGCCAAGTCTCTGCCTGAGAGCGACGACGGCAAGTCAAAGGAACGGCGAGCTTCCGAGGTCGCCCTTCGCCGGATCGCAGAGATGATCGAAACCCGGCAATCATTCATCTTTGAGACAACACTGAGCAGCCAGCAATCTCTCCGGCTGATGCGCGAGGCGAAGTCGGCTGGTTTCAAAGTCGATCTCTACTATGTGGCCCTGGATTCCGTAGAAACGAACGTGGAGCGCGTCAGGCAGCGCGTCCAGAAGGGCGGACACAACATTCCTGAAGCCGACATCCGGAGGCGGCACAAGGGATCGCTGGCAAAGCTGACGGACGCCCTGACGATCGCGGACGAGGTTTTGCTGATTGACAACAGCGGCCTTGAACCGCACGCGGTATTCGCCATCAGTGGCGGCGTGGTCCAATCTTTCGACATCGACGATAGCCAAGAGCTGCATCGCCTTATGGCGGCCAAGGTCTGCGAGGCCTACGGGTTGATTTGGGTGCATGACGGCTTCAGGAAATCGGTGTCCGCCGCATCGAAGTGACAACGAACGACTTTACTTTCAAAGAGCGGGCTGACCGTCCCGGGCCGTATCTTTTCAGAAATCTCACCCCGACGGTTGATCGCGATGGACGAACCCGGCATAGCTGCATTATGAACAATTCTAATATTCTCCGCTAAGGCCCTGCAATGGTGAACTATATAGAAGCCTCTTCCGCGCCCTCGAAGAATACGGGCGCCATCCGGCTTTACGACGCGCAAGCATACGAGGGCATGCGCAGGGCATGCCAGCTGACCGCGCGCTGCCTCGATGCGCTGGCCGACGTCGTCAAGCCGGGGCTGGTGACCGATGACATCGACCGGTTCGTCTTCGATTTCGGCATGGATCACGGCGCCCATCCGGCGACGCTGAATTATCGCGGCTACACCAAATCGACGTGCACCTCGATCAACCATGTCGTCTGCCACGGCATTCCGAACGACAAGCCGCTGCGCGAAGGCGATATCGTCAATATCGACGTCACCTTCGTGCTCGACGGCTGGCACGGCGATTCCAGCCGGATGTATCCTGTCGGAACGATCAAGCGCGCCGCCGAGCGACTGCTCGAGGTCACCTATGAATCGCTGATGCGCGGCATTTCCGCCGTCAGGCCCGGCGCCCGCACCGGCGCAATCGGCGAGGCGATCCAGACCTATGCCGAGGCCGAGCGTTGCTCGGTGGTGCGTGATTTCTGCGGCCACGGCGTCGGCCGGCTGTTTCACGATTCGCCGAATATCCTGCATTACGGCCGCGCCAATGAGGGGCCGGAACTGCGCGAAGGCATGATCTTCACGATCGAGCCGATGATCAACCTCGGCCGGCCGCATGTGAAGGTGCTGGCCGACGGCTGGACGGCGGTCACCCGCGACCGGTCGCTTTCGGCGCAGTACGAACACACCGTCGGCGTCACCTCCGACGGCTGCGAGATCTTCACCCTGTCGCCCGGCGGGCTCGACCGCCCCGGCCTGCCATCGTTTGCCGGGTGACGATCCGATGGCGAAGGGGCCGGTAGCGACATCTTCCGACGACGAGCTGCCTTTCGAGACCGAAGAGCCTGTTGCCGCCGACGAACGCTCGTTCTTCGGCGGACAGCCGCAAAAAACGGCCGCGCCGAATGCCAAGGCCGCCCTGCCCGCTTCGCTCGCTGCGCAGGAGCATTATCACGGCCATCGCGAGCGGCTGCGTGACCGCTTCCGCGAACAGGGCGACACCGCCCTTGCCGACTATGAAATTCTCGAACTCCTGCTTTTTCGCCTGATCCCGCGGCGCGACACCAAGCCGATCGCCAAGGCGCTGATCGAACGCTTCGGCTCGCTCGCCGGCGTCTTCGGCGCACCGGCGGCGCTGCTGACGGAGGTAAAGGGTGTCGGCGAGGCCGTGGCGCTCGACCTGAAGCTGATTTCGACCGTCGCCCACCGGACGCTGAAGAGCGAACTCAGGAGCAAGCAGGTGCTGTCCTCGTGGTCCTCGGTCATCCAGTATTGCCATGCCGCCATGGCGCATGAGACGCGCGAACAATTCCGCATCCTCTTCCTCGACAAGCGCAACGTGCTGATCGCCGACGAGGTGCAGGGCCGCGGCACCGTCGACCATACGCCGGTCTATCCGCGCGAGGTGGTCAAACGTGCGCTCGAGCTTTCGGCAACGGCGATGATCCTCGTGCACAACCACCCCTCCGGCGACCCGACGCCGTCGCGCGCCGACATCGACATGACGAAGGTGATCATCGAGGCAGCCAAGGCGCTCGATATCACCGTCCACGACCACGTCATCATCGGCAAAGATGGCCATGTCAGCCTGAAGGGGCTGAAGTTGATCTGAAGCCGTCGCGCGCTGACATCGATTTGACGATGGTGATCATCGACGCGGCGAATGCGTTTGATATCATCGTCCATGACCACATCATCAACGGCGATGTCGGCCTTACGGGCCCGACGCTGATAAAACACAGATCCGGCTGAAACGGCACTTGTAAAACAATCTGTAACATTGACCGGCTACCGATAGACGGGCGACATCTTTGCGTCGCAAATGATTCCATTTCCAATCCGGGGCCAGATGATGCTTCAGTACGATCTTGTTGTGGTGGGTAGCGGTCCCGCGGGGCGCCGCGGCGCGATCCAGGCTGCGAAACTCGGCAAGAAGGTGCTTGTCATCGAGCAGGGCAAACGCGTCGGCGGCGTCTCCGTGCATACCGGCACCATTCCCTCCAAAACGCTGCGCGAGACCGCGCTCAATCTTTCCGGCTGGCGCGAACGCGGCTTCTACGGCCGGTCTTACCGCGTCAAGGAAGAGATCAGTGCGGATGACCTGCGCCGCCGTCTGCTGATCACGCTCAACCACGAGGTCGAGGTGCTGGAACACCAGTTCGCCCGCAACCGCGTGCAGCATATTCGCGGCAAGGCGAGCTTCATCAATGCGTCGACGCTGCAGGTGATCAAGGATGACGGCGAGATTACCCAGGTCACCGCCGCCAGCGTGCTGCTTGCCGTCGGCACGAAGCCGTTCCGCCCCGATTACATACCCTTCGACGGCAAGACCGTTCTCGACAGCGACGAGTTGCTCGATATCCAGGAGCTGCCGCGCTCGATGGTCGTTATCGGCGCCGGCGTCATCGGCATCGAATATGCGACGATCTTCAGCGCGCTCGACACGGCCGTGACCGTGATCGATCCGAAGGCGACGATGCTCGACTTCATCGACAAGGAAATCGTCGAGGATTTCACCTACCAGCTGCGCGACCGCAACATGAAGCTGCTGCTCGGCCAAAAGGCCGACAAGGTGGAGACGCTTGAGGGCGGCAAGGTCGAGCTGACGCTCGACAGCGGCCGCCGCCTGACGACCGACATGGTGCTGTTTGCCGCCGGCCGCATGGGGGCGACCGACGCATTGAACCTTCCGGCCATCGGCCTCGAAGCCGACAGCCGCGGCCGTCTCAAGGTCAATCCGGAAACGTTCCAGACATCGGTTGCCAACGTCTATGCCGCCGGCGACGTCGTCGGCTTTCCGAGCCTTGCCTCGACCTCGATGGAACAGGGCCGCATCGCCGCCCGCGTCGCGATCGGCGCGGTTGCCAAGGAGCCGCCGAAATATTTCCCCTACGGCATCTATGCCGTGCCGGAGATTTCCACCTGCGGCCTGACCGAAGAGGAGATGAAGGAGCGCGGCATTCCCTATGAATGCGGCATCGCCCGTTTCCGCGAAACCTCGCGCGGTCATATCATGGGCCTCGACACCGGGCTTTTGAAGCTGATCTTCTCGCTGAAGACACGCCGCCTGCTCGGCGTGCATATCGTCGGCGAAGGCGCCACCGAGCTGGTGCATATCGGCCAGGCGGTGCTCAATCTCAAAGGCACGGTCGAATATTTCGTCGAAAACACCTTCAACTATCCGACGCTTGCCGAAGCCTACAAGATCGCCGGCCTCGACGCCTGGAACCGGATGGGCGACATCAAGTCGGAACTTTAGAACGCATCCCGGACGACAGAGCTGTCGACTCGATCCGGCCGTCCAAAAACGGAGCCGAACGACATTGCGCATCATTTCGCTCAACGCCTGGGGCGGCAGGCTGCATGAGGCCCTGATCGATTATATCAGGCAGGCCGAGGCGGACGTGCTGTGCCTGCAGGAGGTGCTGCGGGCGCCGGGTGCGGATTGGGGATGGTCGATCTATCGGGATGCCGGGCTGGAACTGCCGCAGCGCGCCAATCTGTTTGCAGAGATCAGCGCCGCCCTGCCCGGCCACGACGGCTTCTTCTGCCCGACATCGAGAGGCGAGCTATTTAACGGCGATAGCGCCATTGCCGCCGAATTCGGGCTGGCGACCTTCGTGCGCAAATCGCATTCGGTCATCGCCCAGGGGCTGGACTTCGTGCATGGCAGTTTTTCCGCCAATGGCTGGGGTGAACATCCGCGGCCGCGGAACGCCCATTGCATCCGCATCGTCAGCCATGAGAACGCTTCCAGCCTGACCATCGCCCATATGCATGGCCTGCGTGATCCGGCCGGCAAAAACGACACGGCGGCGCGTAAGAAGCAGGCCGCCGCACTGGTTGCGCTTGTCGAGCGCGTCTGGCCCGGCGGTGAAGGGCTCGTTGTCTGTGGCGATTTGAACATATTGCCCGACAGCGAGACTTTCACGATTCTCGCCAGACTCGGGCTTTCCGAACTCGTCACCGGAAACGGCCTTGTAGACACGCGAACCTCCTACTATCTGAAGCATGGCCGCTTTGCCGATTACATGCTGGTCACACCGGAGGTGAAGATTGCCAGGTTCGAGGTGGTCGAGGCGCCCGAGGTCTCCGACCACCGCGCATTGCTGCTCGATATCGGGTAGTATATTGAGGAATGTGCTGCGAGAAGCGTTTTGCGTGCAGCGCCGTTTTTTACGCCTTAGTTTGACCGCCTGAATCGTATTGATACGCCATGCCTGATAGATGCATTCAACGCCATTTTGCCTCCGGCAAAAGCTTCTGAAGAAAGATAGATAATCTTGTCCCATGTCTTGGAAGCTGCGCGCCGACGTTTTCAGCTAATCCTGATCAAGCCGTCGCATTATGACGACGACGGCTATGTCATCCGCTGGTGGCGGGCGATGATCCCTTCCAATTCGCTCGCGGCTCTCTATGGCATCGCTGCCGAATGCGCTGAGCGTAAGGTGCTCGGGCCCGATACGGCGATCGACATCACCGTGATCGACGAGACCAATACGCGGATCGACTTCGCCGGGCTGCTCGCACAGTTCAAGCGCCACGACAATTTCGGCATGATCGCGCTGGTCGGCGTCCAGACCAACCAATATCCGCGCGCACTCGATATCGCCCGGCCCTTCCGCGATGCCGGTCTGCCGGTTTCGATCGGCGGCTTCCATGTTTCCGGCTGCCTGTCGATGCTGGACGGCAAGGCGGTCGGGCTCGAAGCCTGCCGCGATATGGGCATTTCGATGTTTGCCGGCGAGGCCGAGGGCCGGCTGGAGATGGTGCTGCGCGATGCCGCGAGCGGCGAGTTGAAGCCGCTCTATAATTTCATGAACGACCTTCCCGGCATCGGCGGCACGCCGGTTCCTTTCCTGCCGAAGGACAATATCCAGCGCACGCTCGGGCTCAGCACCAGCTTCGATGCCGGACGCGGCTGTCCCTATCAGTGCTCGTTCTGCACCATCATCAACGTGCAGGGACGCAAGTCGCGTTTCCGCTCGGCCGACGACGTCGAGAAGCTGGTGCGGATGAACTGGGCGCAGGGCATCCATAAATTCTTCATCACCGACGACAATTTCGCTCGCAACAAGGATTGGGAAGCGATCTTCGACCGGCTGATCGAACTCAAGGAGCGGGACGGCATTCCGCTCGGCCTGATGATTCAGGTCGACACGCTCTGCCACAAGATCCCGAATTTTATCGAGAAATCCCGGCGGGCCGGCGTCACCCGCGTTTTCATCGGCCTCGAAAACGTCAACCCTGACAATCTGACGGCCGCCAAGAAGAACCAGAACAAGATCACCGAATATCGCAAGATGCTGCTCGCCTGGAAGGCGCAGGGCATCATGACGCTCGCCGGCTATATCTTGGGCTTCCCCGCCGATACGCCGGAATCGATCCGCCGCGACATCGCGATCATCCAGGAAGAGCTGCCGCTCGACGTCATCGAATTCTTCATCCTGACGCCGCTGCCCGGCTCCGAGGATCATCAGGTTCTGTGGAAGAAGAATGTCGAGATGGACGCCGATCTCAACATCTACGATGTCGAGCACGTCTGCACCGCGCATCCGAAGATGAGCAAGCAGGAGTGGGAAGACATCTACCACGAGGCCTGGGCGCTCTATTATTCAGCTGATCATATGAAGACGCTGCTGCGCCGGGCCGTGGCGACCGGGGTACCGCTCGCAAGACTCGTCAAGGTTCTCGTCTCCTTCGCAACCACCGTGCCGCTGGAAAACGTGCATCCGCTGCAGAGCGGCCTCCTGCGCCTGAAGACACCTTCAGAGCGGCGTCCCGACCTGCCGCGCGAAAATCCGCTGGTCTTCTGGCCGCGTTTTGCCTGGGAAACCTTCAGAAAACATGCTTCGCTCGCCGGCACGATCATCGGCCTGACGATTTCGGCATTCCTGATTTCAAGGGAAGCGAAGTCGAAGACCTATATGGATCAAGCCCTGACGCCGGTCGCCGACGATGAGGAAGAGACACTCAGCCTCTTCACCAAAACAGCCGGCGGCACTGCTGCCGTCAGCCATGTGAGGAAAGTCGCGGAGCTGACGCGGACCGCGCATTGAATTGCAATTCCGCTAGAGCGCGTCGCACGGATCACGTTCGACGCGATACGCTTTAGCGGCTTGAGGTTTGAGCGACCTGGTTTATCTGGGCTATCTCAGCCACTTGCAGCGTGTCGACGAATTCGACGATCTTGACTGGTTTCCCATCCTTGAAATGGATTTTGTCGACGAATTCCGTATGGAAGCTCACGCCCGATGGGATGTGCCGGACCTCACCTTCGCGATGGGCGAAGACCATATGCTCGTCCTCGTCCACATAAATGCCGGTTGTCTTGATCTTGGATAGATCCCAGACAGTGATGAGCTGCTCTATCACCTGACGAAAGGCAGGCCCGCCGGATTCAGTCGAAAGAGGCGCCATCCGTGCATTGCCGGCCATCCGAAAGGTACAATCCTCCCCGAACAGCGCCAGCGTGCCCTCGATATCGCCGCGGCCACGCACAGCATAGATATCCTCTACCAGCTTCTTCATGTCGTTCTTTGCGGTCATTTTCAGGTCCCTCCACCCACCGGCAAATCTGCGCCGAATTATACTTTATTGCAACTATTTGTTGTTGCGGATGAAGACGGGGGACTGCCGGATGCCCGCAATAGAAAAGGCCCCGCACGATGGCGGGGCCTTCAAACATCAGAACCAGGAAGCGATTATTCGGCGCTTTCGTCGGCTGCCTTCTTCTTCGGAGCGGCCTTCTTCTTCGGAGCGGCGGCTTCTTCGCCTTCGCCGGCGTCGGCAGCTTCAGCCTTGGCGGCAGCCTTCTTCTTCGGGGCGGCCTTCTTGGTTTCAGCCTTCGCCTCGCCTTCTTCCTCGGCGAGCAGTTCTTCCTTGGTCACCTTCTTGTCGGTGACGTCGATTTCGGTCAGCAGATGATCGATGACCTTCTCTTCGAAGATCGGCGCGCGGATCGAAGCTGCGGCGCCCGGCTGGCTGCGGAAGAATTCGAGGATCTGCTTTTCCTGACCCGGATACTGGCGCAGCTGATCGTAGATGGCGCGCTGCATCTCGTCTTCGCTGACTTCGACGCCGGCCTTTTCGCCGATTTCGGAGAGAACGAGGCCGAGGCGGACGCGACGCTCGGCGAGCGTCTTGTATTCCTCACGTGCCTTCTCTTCGGTCGTCTCTTCGTCCTCGAAGGTCTTGCCGGATTGAGCGAGGTCGTTGTTCACCTGGCTCCAGATGCCGTTATATTCGGCGTCGACGAGCGAGGTCGGGGTCTCGAACTTGTACATCTCGTCGAGCTGGTCGAGGATCTGGCGCTTCAGCTTCTGGCGGGTCAGCGAGCCGTACTGCGATTCGATCTGGCCACGGACGATTTCCTTCAGGCGATCGGCAGATTCGATGCCGAGCTTGGAGGCGAGTTCGTCATTGATCTCGACGGCGCCGGGAGCTGCAACATCCTTGACCGATACGTCGAAGGTGGCTTCCTTGCCGGCAAGGTTCTTGGCCGGATAGTCGGCCGGGAAGGTGACGGTGATGGTCTTCTCGTCGCCGGCCTTGACGCCGACGAGCTGGTCTTCGAAGCCCGGAATGAAGCGGCCGGAGCCGAGCACCAGTTCGGCGCCCTGGTCGGTGCCGCCTTCAAAGGCTTCGCCGTCGACCTTGCCGACGTAATCCATGGTGATGCGGTCGCCGTTGGCGGCCTTGCCGGTCTTGGTCTCGTAAGCCCGGGCGCTTTCAGCGACCTTCAGGACCTGCTCGGTGACTTCGTCGTCCGAGATGTCGATGACTTCGCGCGTGACCTTGATGCCCTTGACCGACTTCAGCTCGATCGGCGGCAGCACTTCATAGGAGAGCGTGAATTCGAAATCCTGCTCGGCGGCGAGGATCTTGTCGGCTTCATCCTTGTCCTCGGTCATGGCGATTTCCGGCTGCGTGGCCGACTTCTCGCCGCGGCTGGAGAGGATGGCCGACGGCTGCTCGCGGACGATCTCGTTGACGAGTTCGGCCATGATCGACTTGCCGTAGACCTTCTTCAGGTGAGCTGCGGGTACCTTGCCCGGACGGAAGCCGTTGATGCGGACCTTGTCCTTCACATCGGCAAGACGCTCATTCATCTTGTCTTGCATGTCCTTGGCCGGGATAACGACCTTGATTTCGCGCTTCAGCCCTTCAGCGAGCGTTTCGATAACCTGCATGTCTTCCTACCTTCATGTCCTGGCGGCCGTGCCCAGACGCCGTTCGTTTCAATGAGCACGACGCCGGCAGCGTGCCGCGCGTGGCTTTTCCCAATTCCTGTATCATTCCACCCAAAGGGGAACGGCACTCGCGGGGTATTCGGGACGACTATCTCCCGCCTGCAAACAGCTTGGTGCGGGTAGAGAGACTTGAACTCCCACGCCTTGCGGCACCAGAACCTAAATCTGGCGTGTCTACCAATTTCACCATACCCGCGTTCACAAAACCGCATGCCTAAGCCTGCGCATGAGGCCTTCCGGAGCGCGGCGTCTCTATATCACCCGATTTGGTCGAGGCAAAGGAAAAATGAACGGCAAATGACAGGGATTTGCGGCCCGCAAACCGCGCCCTTCCGAAGTGCCGCCGGATCAGTAGAGCGGCTCGTCGTAAACCGGCTTGCCGTCAACGAGAAGACCGCGGATCTGCGCGCTTCCCGCCGGCGAGACGCGCACGGCGATTGCGACATTGCCGCCGTTTCTGGCCTCCTCGATCGGCTTGCCCTGACCTTCAGGAACGTAATAGCGCTCGATGCCGTATTCGACGCGGATGTTGTCACCGGCGGCAAGGCCGCCACTGTAGAAGGGCTGGCTGCGCAGGATCACGGTCTCCGGCAGCGGTGGCAGTTCGTGAAAGGACGATTCGATCACCGTCCAGAAACCGTCTTCCTGCTTCTTCAACCGAACCCATAACGTGCGCTCGCCGGGCTCTGCCGGAATGCCGCCCGAGACCGTCTGCACCGGCACCGAGGAAATGTCATAGTTCAAGACGACATAATCGCCGCGCAGGAAATCGCGCGGATCGACGGGCGCCGTCTTCAGCAGCACTTCGGCGCCATTGTTGAGGATCGAGGCGCGGCTCTGGATGATCGTGCCGAGGATCACGGTCTGCAGACCGGCGACGATGATTGCCGAAAGCAGATAGCCCCTGCCGGAGTGCAGCCTTGCCATCAGCGAGTTCATGCGCTCTCTCCCTGTGCATTCGCCGAAAAGCGCCGTTCGAGACGGATGACGATCCAGGCAACCAGCGCGACGACGAGACCGGAAAACAGGAAGAGGCTCGAGGTACCGAGGATCGAGCCGACAGTGACGGAAGCGAGATAAAGCATCTCGGCGGCAAAGGTCGTATAAGCGAGATAACGTACCGCGCCGTTGTCCCTGCCATGCAGGGCGATCGCCAGCACCGAGGCGGCAAGTGTCGCCAAGCCGAGCACCACCAGCCGCCAGCCGTCCTCGATTTCGATATGCAGCAGCAGGAAGCCGATCGCGGCGACGAGGAAGCTGTAGAAGGCTGGGGCCGCGCCGGCGCTCCTGACCAGGGAGGCAACAGAGCGGGTCGGCAACGCCGTCAGCACGAAGGCCGCCATGCCGCCGATCGCGAAGGCAAGCGCCACGGCGATCTCCTCGTAAAGCGTATAGAGCCAGGCGAGCCAGCCGATCAGCAGCAGATAGGCGAGATGGCGAGCCCGCTCGGCGCCGGTATACCGCACCAGCCCGATGACGATTACCGCCATGACGGGCGCCATCCAGGGATCGAGCCCGATCCAATGTGTGTCGTAATTCTCGAGATAGACGGCAAAGGATGCCCAGGACAGGAAACCCGCGACGACGGCCACTGCGCCCGAGCGGAACAGGATCGCCGAGATCGTCGCGATGGCGAACCAGAGATACATCACTGTCTGCTCGTCGCCGGAGAGATGATACATCTGTCCGACCAGAGAGATGGCGCCGCCGAAACTCATCGCGCCGATGATCAGCAAGCCGCTTGCCGCCGCTGACGCACCGCTGGCGAGTATCCGGGCGGCGGCGAGGTGCACCACCCAGATCAGGGCAAGGATAACGCCGACGCGGATAAGCCGGGGGATGGCCTCCCAGTTGGAGGCGACGACCAGCAGGATGGCGGCTGCCAGCAGCACCGCCGCCAGCGCCATCAACACCCGCCCGAGGCTGAAGCTGGCCGGGCGGCTGTCATATTCGGCAAGAAGCGCGCCTGCCGTTTCCTGCCCCAGCAGGCCCTTGCCCACCCAGAGGGAGAGATCCCGCTCCAATCTGCCGCGATACATGCTCCCACCCCTTGACTTCCGCGACGCTCGTTCCGGCGCTGCGGCTTCCGTCGTTATAGACGCAGCATCGAGGTTCGCAAACGTCCTCGCGACAAATATACAAATTCCTCATTGGTCTAAATTGGGGCGAGTATTAACCGACCGCTAACGTCATTAGCGCTATTATAAGTGCATGTTCGGAGAGGTATGCATATTGCGCATATCCCTCATGAATTTATTGCACTGCAAAAATTCAATTAGTCATACTATTTAAAGACTCATCGAAGCACGGGGATGGCGCCCCGGCCCGGTTCTGCCGGATGCCCGCGGAATGATTGTCCGTGACGAGATTCGCAGCCGCGCACTCCTCCTCCCAAGCGCGCTGCGATAAGACTGGCAACACTCCTCCTCCCAGTTGCCAGTCATCATAATGCGCCCGCCGGATCCTCCCCCGGCGGGCGTTTTATTGCGCAAAAACGCATTAAAGCATTGGCGTCCCAAGATTTCGGCCGGTTGGTCCCGTCGTGCCACACTGCCGCCACACCGCCCTCGCCGAGGCTGCGCATACATGGGCGGTGTCGATCCGAGGCGAAACGCCTTATTGTGGTGGACGCACAGGCGGAACCGCCGGAGGGAACGGCGTTTTGACGCAAGAACGCCCGTTCGGTGCGCCAAACCAGATTGCTTTCCTCAGAATCATTTTGCCTATTCGTTGACCAAAAAGCGGTAGATCTTGGTCAAACAGCCTTTGAGCATTGCATACTTCGCATAGGTGATCTGAAAACTTGGCTGTTTTCCTCTTTCGCGCCGCAACATATATTCCGGTCATCAAATAGAGGTCAGCGCCGATCAGTGGCTGCTGGCAGATCAAACCCTCGGAAAGGGGCTTAACATGAACTTCTCTCGCTCTTTCAATAACTGGCGCAAGTATCGTCAGACCGTCACCGAACTCGGCCGCATGAGCAACCGCGAATTGCACGACCTCGGTATCGACCGTTCGGACATCCATCGCGTTGCCCGTGAGGCTTCCGCCCGCTAATTCAAGGCATTCGCTGTCTCCTCCCAAGCAGCTTGTCCTCGATCGAAACGCCCGCTGTACCCACAGCGGGCGTTTTCTTTTTCCCGACGCACTGCCGCGTCGGTTGCACGCCTTTGCGTACTTCTTTAGCCCGCTCAAAAAATATCCACCGCTTAATTGGCAAGCATCACATTGCACAAATGCATAGCAGACGCCTTTTATTTGCACTGCACAAAAGCGCGGTTCTCGCCTATATAAACATCAACCGCAGAGAGATAGGCGATCCCGCCATCCAGCGGACATTTGTTTGAGGAAAAAGACAATGAACCCGATCCGCATTGCAAGAAGCTGGCTCAGCTACCGCCGTACGCTCAACGAACTCGGCGGCCTTTCGAACCAGACCCTGTCCGATATCGGCGTTAGCCGTTACGACATCCGTAACATCGCATCCCGCTCGTTCCGTTAATAGCCAGTCGCTAACAACGGGCTTGATGCTTCCAAGACGGCGCCCCGAGGCGCCGTTTTTGATTCCCGGGTGTTGGATCGCACCTGCCGACATGATATCAGCCCGGAATGAACACGATCTCTTCCTATTCCCCCATCCACGTTGTCGGCGGCGGACTTGCCGGTTCGGAAGCCGCCTGGCAGATCGCCAGTTCCGGCGTTCCCGTCATCCTGCATGAAATGCGCGGGGTGCGCGGCACGGATGCACACAAGACCGACGGACTTGCCGAGCTGGTCTGCTCCAACTCCTTCCGCTCCGACGATGCGACCAGCAATGCCGTCGGCGTCATCCACGCCGAGATGCGCATGGCGGGCTCGCTGATCATGGCTACTGCCGATCGCCACCAAGTGCCGGCCGGCGGCGCGCTCGCCGTCGATCGCGACGGCTTTTCCGAAGCCGTGACCCGGGCGATCCACGACCACCCGCTGATCACGGTCGTGCGTGAAGAGATCACCGGCCTGCCGCCTGGTGACTGGGATCTCGCCATAGTCGCCACCGGGCCGCTGACCGCGCCGTCGCTCGCAAGCGCCATCCAGGCGCAGACGGGCGAGGATTCGCTCGCCTTCTTCGATGCCATCGCGCCGATCGTCTACCGCGAGAGCATCGACATGGATATCTGCTGGTATCAGTCGCGCTACGACAAGGTCGGTCCCGGCGGCACCGGCAAGGATTACATCAATTGCCCGATGGACGAGGCGCAGTACAATGCCTTCGTCGATGCGCTGATATCGGGCGACACGGTCGGTTTCAAGGAATGGGAAGGCACACCTTATTTCGACGGCTGCCTGCCGATCGAGGTGATGGCCGAACGCGGCCGCGAGACGCTGCGCCACGGGCCGATGAAGCCGATGGGGCTGACCAATGCGCATAACCCGACGGTCAAAGCCTATGCCGTCGTGCAGCTGCGCCAGGACAATGCGCTCGGCACGCTCTACAATATGGTCGGCTTTCAGACGAAGCTGAAATATGGGGCGCAGGCGGAAATCTTCCGGATGATCCCCGGCCTGGAAAATGCGGAATTCGCCCGCCTCGGCGGCCTGCACCGCAACACCTATATCAATTCTCCCACCCTGCTCGACCCGTCGCTGACCTTGAAATCGCGGCCTGGCCTGCGTTTCGCCGGCCAGATCACCGGCTGCGAGGGGTATGTGGAAAGCGCCAGCGTCGGGCTGATGGCCGGCCGTTTCGCCGCTGCCGAACGCAAGGGCGAGGCGATCTCGCTGCCGCCGGCAACGACGGCGCTCGGCTCGCTGCTCGGTCATATCACCGGCGGCCATATCGTCACCGACGAAGAGCCGGGCAAACGCTCGTTCCAGCCGATGAACATCAATTTCGGGCTGTTTCCGGAACTTCAGCCCGGATCGATCGTCAAGCCCGAGGGCGTCAAACGCTTCCGCGGCAAAGACAAGACGATCATGAAGCGGCAGTTGATCGCGCGGCGAGCACTCGCAGACTGCGCCGCCTGGCTGGGTCAGAACTCGCCGCTCGCCGAAAGCGCCTAACTCGCTATTTAGAGCATGATGCCGAAAAGTGTGAGCGGTTTTCGGACGACATCATGCTCTAACTCTTTAATTTAGAACAGGATTCAGATTTTAGGCCAACCGGGCCTAAAATCATCCTGTTCTAGTGCTTGTTCGCCGCCGAAATATGGTCGGACGGCAGATCCTTATCCGGCTCGGCGATATAGTTGCCGAGCAGCCAGAGCGCTACTTCCGCGGACTCCTTGGCGGAAGCGAATTCGAAATCGCCGTTGTGATGCGGCGCATCGAGGAAATCGATCACCAGGCCCCTGCCCGTTTGCGAGCTGACGACGCGCACCCGGCCCGGCTCGATCAGATGACAGGCGAAGTGGCGCGACATGTTGCGCATGAAGCCGGCCTTATTGTCATGCAGGCGCACGAAGATGGCCTGGCCGTTCTCCGTCGCCTGCAACTGGCGGATCGCCTCGTTCGGAAAGGCGCGGCCGAACTCGATGATGGCGAGGCCCGTGTCGTGCAGGCCGTCTTCCTTGTTCTGCGCAGCCATGCGCGTGACCACGAAGGCAAAGAAGATGACGATGGCGAAAAGAACGCACCAGACGATAATGCCCACGCCGAGTCTCCGTTCAAAAAGTAGCGGTTCAGGCCTTGTAACGCGCGAGACTTGCGCGAGTTTGACCGGTGTCAGATTTTTCTGCGGACGGCCGAGAGGGCCATACTAAGCTGACGGCGCCATTGCGGCGGCTGCAGCGGCCGGTCGAACAGGACAGCGCCGAGCTTCTGCGCCCTGAAAAGCACCGGTTCGGCAAGCGTCGCCGGCAGGAAGGCCGGAAAGACCGCGGGCGCGATCGGCCCTGCCGCCCTCGCCTTTGCCAGATGTTCGCGACCGAGGCCGGCAAAGGCTTCGATGGCGGCGGAAATGCGCGGCCGGTCGTCCCCGGCAAGGAAGGTATCGCGGTTGAGACCGGTGGCGGACAGGATCTGCAGCGGAATATAGACCTGGCCGCGGCGGCGATAGAGCGGCATCAGCAGCAACAGGCCGGCGACCGCCTGGGCTACACCGGCATGACCGGCGGCGTCGGCCGATCGTGCGGCTTCCTCGGGCGAAAGCACCAGGCTTGCGAGCTGAATGAGGGCCGATGCCGTCTCGCCGGCATACCCTTCGAGCGACAGACGCGTTTCCATCGGATCGTCGTAGAGATCGAAGGTGCGGGCCTCGATCATGTCGATCAGCGTCTTGCGCGGCAGGCGGTGCGTCTCGATCGCCGTCAGAAGTGCTGAAGCGACGGGATTGGCCGCCGTCGAACCATGGGCGCTGCCTTCCAGCAGGTCGCGCCAGTATTGCAGCCGCACCTCGCCGGGCAACGGCTCGTGCACGAGATCGCGAATGCGGGCAAGCTCGGCATTGAAGGCGTAGAGGGCTGCGAGCGCGCCGCGCTTGTCCTCCGGCGACAGCAGGCAGGCAAGGTAGCGGTCGCGATCGCTGTCGCGCAGCATCGCCAGGCAGGTCTCCTGGTTCGTCGCAGGCTTCGCTTCAACCATCGTCAGACCGCAATCAGTGCCGCGGCGACGGCGCGCTGCTCGGCGAGCATGATATTGAAGGTGCGTACCGCTGCACCGGTGCTCATCGGATCGGAGGCGATGCCGCGCGCCTTCAGCGCCTGCTTCAATGCCTCCGGCAGACGGCGAAGCTCGGTTCCGGTCCCGACGAGCAGAACCTCGATATCATCGGCCTCATCAAGCACCCGGCGGAAATTTTCCGGCGACAGCGGTTTCGACATGTCCATGTCCCAGCCGTGAATGCCGGAGGGCAGGCAAAGGATCGAGCCGCGATGCGACATGTCGGCAAAGCGGAAACCGCCATTGCCGTAAGTATCGATCGGCGCGCGCCCGGGAAAATGCGCGGCGCGGATTTCTATGCCTTTTGCCATGTTTTCAAACCACCGTGCCGGATTTTACACCAGCATCCGTCTTGTTGCTCTCTTCCCCATCGGGGCTTTCCGGCCGCAGCCGGAAGACGATCAGCACAGGAGCGGCGATATAGATCGAAGAGAAGGTGCCGAGAGCGACGCCGAAGAGCATCGTAAAGGTGAAGGAGCGGATGACCTCTCCTCCGAAAAGATAGAGCGCGAGCAAGGCGAGCAGCGTCGTCGCCGCGGTCAGTATGGTGCGCGACAGCGTCTGGTTGATCGACGCATCGATCAGGATCGGCAGCGGCATCTTCTTGTATCGCTTCAGATTCTCGCGCATTCGGTCATAGACCACGACCGTGTCGTTCAGGGAATAACCGACAACGGTCAGCACGGCGGCAACGCTCGTCAGGTTGAATTCCATGCCGGTGAGGACGAAGAGACCGAGCAAGATGATGACGTCGTGCAGCGTCGCGACGATGGCGCCGACCGCGAACTGCCATTCGAAGCGGATCCAGATGTAGATCAGGATCGCCGCAAGAGCGGCCAGAACGCCGAGCGTCGCCATCATCGTCAATTCGCCGGAGATGGCGGGGCCGACGATCTCGACGCGGCGGAAGTCATAATCCTCCTGGAGCTCGCCGCGCACCAGTGTCGCCGCAGACTGCTCGGCATTCTCGCCGCCGCCCTGGGAGGCGATGCGGATCCGCACATTTGATGGCCCGCCGGCGCGCGTGACGCTGACCTCACCGAGATTGAGATCATTGAGGCGCGATTGAAGATCGGCAAGGTCGGCATTGCCCTGCTTCGCCGTCACCTCGATCAGCGAGCCGCCGGTGAAATCGATGCCGAGACGCAGGCCGGCGGTGGCAAAGGCGGCCATGGCGATCAACGAAATGATCGCCGACGCCGTAAAGACGTAACGGCGGATCCCCATGAACCGGATATTGGCGTGTTCGAAAAGATGGGTCAGAACGCTTTTCGGCAGATGCCGGGGGTGGCGCCGCCGCAGCCAGACGGCGACGATCGAGCGCGTCAGCGTGAAAGCCGTGAAGACGGTCGTGAGGATGCCGACCGCCAGCGTCACCGCGAAACCGCGGATGGATTCGCTGCCGAGGAAAAACAGGATGATCGCGGCGATGAAGATCGTCACATTCGCATCGACAATTGTTGCGAAGGCGCGCGAGAAACCGCGGCCGGCGGCCTCTGCAAAGGAATGGGCGGTTTTTTCCTCTTCACGGATACGCTCGTAGATCAGAACGTTCGAGTCGACCGCCATGCCGACGATGAGCACGATGCCGGCAATGCCGGGCAAGGTGAGCGTCGCGCCGGCAAGGCTGAGCACCGCGACGATGAGAATCAGATTGAAGACGAGCGAGACGACGGCAATAACGCCGAGGATGCGGTAGAGCGCGATCATCAGTGCCGCGACCAGCACGACGGCGACGAGGCCGGCAATGAGGCCGGAGAAGATCGAGTCGGCGCCGAATCTCGGGCTGACGCTGCGCTCCTCGACGCTCGTCAGCGTCGCCGGCAAGGCGCCGGCGCGCAGCATGATCGCCAGGTCGCGGACGCCATCCTCGGAGAAGTTTGCCGAAATTACCCCCTCGCCGCCGGTGATCGCCGCATCGATGGCCGGTGACGACATCACCTGGTCGTCGAAGACGATGGCAAGGTGCTTGCCGATATTCTGCCCCGTCACCTCAGCCAGCCGCCGCGTTCCGTCCGCATCGAGGCGGTATGCAATCGAGCTATCCTGGGTCTGCGGGTCGACGACCGGCTCGATACCGACCATGTTGCTGCCGGTGAGGAAAGCCGTGCGATCGACGAGATAAGGAACCGGCGGATCATCCAGCGAATAGAGCACCTGCGATGTCGCCGGCCAGCGGCCGTTCAGCGCCTCCTGCCCCGACATGCTTGCATCGATCAGATGAAAGGAAAGCTTGGCCGGTTGATTGAGGAGGTTTTTCAGCCGTTCCGCATCGACCGATCCCAGCACCTGCACGACGATGCGGTCGGTGCCATCGGGGCGAACGATGAAATTCGCATGGCCGAATCCAGCGATACGGCGGGCGACGATATCGAGCGATCGGGTCCGGGCGGAGGCGACGTCAGCGGTGATGCCGGCGTCGGAAATCTGCAGCGAGAGCTGCCCGTCCTCGCCCTGCTGCAGCGCGACTTCAGGTCCGGCACGTCCGCCGGGCGCCGTCAAAGGCTTCAGGAGATCGACCGCCTTTTGCGTCTCAGCCGGATCGGTGATCTGGACGGTGACGGTCTGGTCGTTGCCAGTCAGCCCGGTATAGCGGATGCCGGCGCCGCGCAGCGCGTTTCGGACATTGGCGACCGCCTCTTCCAGGCTGTCCTTGACGATATCGGAACGCTCGACCTTCAGAACAATATGCGAGCCGCCCTGCAGATCGAGACCGAGCGTTACGCGGTCCTGCCGCAGCCAGCCCGGCAGAGAAGAGCGCTGCGCCTCGCTCAGCAGATTGGGCGCAGCGATGACGATGGCCGCAAACGCGGCCAGCCAGATCAGAAGTGTTTTCCAGCGGGAAAAATGCAACATTCTCTCGACGATCTTCCGATCCGGCAGTGCTGCCGTTATCGCTTGTTACGCTGCGTCGGCCTTGACGGGTTCACCCTTGACGCGCACATCCGAAATACCGCTGCGGACGATGCGCACGCGAACACCATCAGCAATCTCGACTTCGACTTCCTTGTCGTCAATAACCTTGGTGACTTTACCGATGAGACCGCCACCCGTGACGACCTGATCGCCGCGACGGATCGCCTTCAGGGTTTCCTCACGCTTCTTGGCCTGTGCGCGCTGCGGACGGATCAGCAGGAAGTACCAGACGACCATCAGCGGCACGAACAGGATGATCATTTCGAAACCGGAGCCGCCGAAACCGGTTGCGGTATCGGTGGCACTCTGGGCGAATGCCGGGGTGATGAACATGCTAAACTCCTCAGGCTTGGCGGCGGAACTCCGCCTCATTTTTCAGGTTGCCGGACTATAATTACCGCTTCGATGAATGCAACAGAAACAGCCCGAAACAGTACCGATTCCGCTGCCTCATAACCTTTCCGCCGGCAAAACACCATGCTACCCCGCATCGAAAGATAGAGTGCATTGCCGCAGCAAGAAATCAGGAGCTTGCGATGACCGAGGAAATCAACACCGCGCTGCTTGCCGAGCTGAAGCGGCTTGCAAATGCCGTCGAGCGCCTTGCCGGACCAGCGCCTGCCGTCAACGATTGGGATGCGGCGGATTGTTTCGTCTGGGCGCCATCGCGCCTGCATCTACAGCCGGTGAACAAGCCGAACCGAGTGGCGCTGAAGCTGATCCGCGGCGTCGATCATGTGCGCGACATCCTGCATGAGAATACGGTGCGGTTCGCCGAAGGTTATGCGGCCAACAATGTGCTGCTCTGGGGTGCGCGCGGCATGGGAAAATCCTCGCTGGTCAAGGCCGTGCACGAGGATGTCAGGCGCGAAAGCGGCTCTGCGCTTAAGCTGGTCGAGGTCCATCGCGAGGATATAGCGAGCCTGCCCAACCTGCTCGATCTCCTGAAGGACACGCCGTACCGCGTCATCGTCTTTTGCGACGATCTTTCCTTCGACCACGACGACACCGCCTACAAGTCGCTGAAGGCGGCACTCGACGGCGGTGTCGAAGGGCGACCGGACAATGTGCTCTTCTACGCCACCTCGAACCGGCGCCATCTGCTGCCGCGCCACATGATGGAAAACGAGCAGTCGACGGCGATCAATCCGTCTGAGGCCGTCGAGGAGAAGGTTTCGCTATCCGACCGCTTCGGCCTCTGGCTCGGCTTCCATAAATGCAGCCAGGAAGATTATCTCGGCATGATCGACGGCTATGCCGAGCATTTCAAGCTCGGGCTCGAACGTGACAAGATGCATGCCGAGGCGCTGGAATGGGCAACGACGCGCGGCGCCCGCTCCGGCCGCGTCGCCTGGCAGTACATCCAGGATCTGGCCGGACGCATGCGCGTCCATATCGACCGGGCCTGAAGCGCGACGCGCGCTTTCAGACCCGCTCCTCGCTGCCGCAAAGCCGCGGCACACTTTTGCGCGACATGCCTTAAATGACAAAAGCCCGGCGGGTGGCCGGGCTTTTGCGCTTCCTGGGACGCTGTACCTATTCCAGGAAAGTCATCGGGTTGACCGGGGATGCGTCCTTGCGCACCTCGAAGTGGACCTGCGGCTGCTTGACATCGCCGCTCATGCCGGAGACGGCGACGGTCTGGCCACGCTGGATCTTCTGACCGCGGGCGACGCTCAGCGTATCGGCATTGCCGTAGACGGTGACGGTCCCGTCGTCGTGACGGACGAGAACCGTGTTGCCGAGTTCCTTCAGGCCGTTGCCGGCATAGATGACGACGCCGTTTTCGGCAGCCTTGATCGGCGTTCCCTGCGGCACGGAGATGTCAATGCCGTCATTGCGGTTGCCGTTGACGTTAGCGCCGTATGAAGCAATGACCTGGCCGCGAACCGGCCAGCGATACTTGCCGATGCCGGTCGATTCCGGTGCGGCGGAGCTGACGTCGGACTTCTTCTCGACATCGTCGACCGTCTGAGTGGCGACCGGCGCCTTGTAGGGTGCCGGCTCGACGGAGGCCGTCTGCTGGGCGGGCGCCGCCTGAGCCGGCTTCGGATCGGCCTTCTGCGGCTGGATCGATGCTGTCTTGATATTGTCGGCGGTGCCGTTCGGGATCTTCAGCGCCTGACCGACCCTCACCGAGCTGGCCGACAGATTGTTGGCGGCCTTGAGATCGTCGATCTTGGTGCCGGTCGCCTTGGCGATCTTTGCCAGCGAATCGCCTTGCTTGACGACATAGGTGCCGGCAGGCGCTTTCGGATCCTTGCCGGCGCCGGGCGGAAGCTTGCCGGTGGCATCGGCGCTCGCCATGGTCTTGTCGCGAGCGGAACTGGCGCCGGGAACGACGGCGACGTTCTGCTCAGGCGCCTTCACCGGTTCCGGCATCTTGCCGGGCTTGGAGAGGTCAGCCGCTTGCGACGCTGCCTTGGCAGCGTTACCGCCATTGAAGGTCGGGATCAGGATCGCCTGGCCGGGCGTGGCGGCGGAAGCTGTCTTCAGGTTATTGACGCGCAGGATTTCCTTTTCCGGAACACCGAAGCGCCTGGACAGCGTGGCAACGCTTTCACCCGGACGCAGCGTCACGGAAGGGGCATTGGTCCCGGACCAGCCGGATACCTTCGGCGTCGTGCCCGTCGTCAAAGTATCAGGCGTCAGCTTCGGCGCGGTCGGGGCCACCAATCGGTTTTTTTCCGCCTGGGGCGCTGAAGGGAACGGCTGGGCGAGCGCGACCTCCTTTTCCCGCTGCCGGGCCGGCGCGACGGCGCCCGGAGCTGCAAGCTCGGAACGCTGCACCGCAACCGGCGCGGAGGCCATACGGGCGCTCGACGTGCGGACCGGATCATAGCTCGGGTTCGACGGATAAGGCTGGTTCAGTGCGCCATTGCCACCACCATAACCCGACTGGCTTGCAACGGCGGAGCCGCCGAGATCGGCGCGCGGCACCGGATCAGCCTGAGCGCCGCCCCTGCGCGGGATGGAACTTGTGGTGATCTGATCCTGCCCTGAGGAGGAAAACAAGCCGCCAAACCGTGTCACATCGGAACTGCAGCCTGTTGCGGCACTTGCCAGCAGGCCCACAACCAGAAGATTACCGGCCGACTTCCCGAACTTCGGCGAAAGACTGAAACGCATTGACTCGACCCACTGAGAACGCAACCATTTGTGAGTCTATTAAAACGCGTTAGTATTACCACGCAGTTAAGATGCTGGAATCAGTGCGATATTTTTGAGAAGTTGATAACCATAGCTTACGGGTGAAAAATCGTAGAGCCTACAGCAGCGAGGCAAGGCGCGGAACGATCGGCAGATAAGGGGCTTCGAACAGTTCCTCGCGTTCGAAACGGCTGCCGGTTTTCGTCAGCCGGACCATGCGGCATTCGTTCTCGGAGATCATCAGCGGCGCGATCATCGAACCGCCGGAAACAAGCTGATCGGTATAAAAGCGTGGCATCGCATTGAAGGCCGCCGTCACCAGGATGCGGTCGAAGGTGCCCTCGCCCTGCATGCCGGCACTGCCGTCTGCGTGGCGGATGATGACGTTGCGCAGACTAAGCGATTCCATGCGCCGCTGCGCAGCCGATGTCAGCGTCTTGTAGCGGTCGATAGACAGAACACGCTCAGCCATGCGGCCCATGACGGCGGCGGTAAAGCCGCTGCCGGTGCCGATTTCCAGAACGCGCTGACCGGGTTTGAGCTTCAGGTGATGCAGAATGCGGACGACAAAATCGATGCCTTCAAGGAAGGAGCCGCATTCGATCGGGATCGTCCGGCTCGAATAGGCGTCATCGGAAAATTGCGGCGGCACGAAAAGCGACCGCTGCGTCTGCTCGACCGCGGTCAGCAGATCGAGATCGGAGATGCCTTCGGCACGCAATCTGAGGACGAGCGCCGCAAAGCCCTCTTTCTCGGCCAGTCTTGCCGTCAAACCTGTGCTCCGTATCCCAGGGCCCGCGCCACGCGGTCCGTCACGGAATAATCGGTCAGATCCAGTTTCAAAGGCGTTACCGAAATCTTGTTATGCTTGAGGGCGTGAATATCGGTGCCCTCGATGAAGGCGCCGGCGCGCTCGCCGAACTTCAGCCAGTAATAGGGAAAGCCCCGCCCATCGGAGCGGGCATCGACCTGCAGGTTGAAGGCGAGCTTGCCCTGCATAGTCACCTCGGCGCCGTCGACCTCGCCCGGACGGCAGTTCGGGAAGTTGAGATTGAGGAACGTGCCCTCCGGCAGATCCAGAACCATCAGCTTTTCCAGAAGAGCCGGCGCATGCGTCTCACAGACCTCCCATGGCACGATGCGCGCACCGTCTTCATAGAGATAGGCTTGGCTCAGCGCGAAGGAGCGCACGCCCTGCATCGTGCCTTCGATGGCGCCGGCGATCGTCCCGGAATAGGTTACGTCGTCCGCGACGTTCGAGCCCGAATTGACGCCTGACAGTACCAGATCGGGCTTGATGTCCATCACCTGCCGGATGCCCATGATGACGCAATCGGTCGGCGTGCCGCGCAAGGCGAAATGCTTGTCGGAAATCTTGCGCAGCCGCAATGGCTCGGACAGGCTCAGCGAATGGGCAAGGCCGCTCTGGTCGGTCTCGGGCGCCACGATCCAGACATCGTCGGACAGCGTGCGGGCGATCCGCTCCAGCGCGGCCAAGCCTTCGGCGTGAATGCCGTCGTCATTCGTAAGCAGGATGCGCATCGCCTCAGGCCGCCCGTTCGATCTTGGTCAATCCGCCCATATAAGGCAGCAAAACGTCCGGAATCGTGACCGAGCCATCCTCGTTCAAATAATTTTCAAGCACGGCGATCAGGCAGCGGCCGACCGCGGTTCCGGAGCCGTTCAGCGTGTGCACGAACCTGTTGCTCTTGTCGTCCTTGCCACGGTATCGCGCATTCATCCGCCGGGCCTGGAAATCGCCGCAGACCGAGCAGGAGGAGATTTCGCGGAAGGCATTCTGTCCCGGCAGCCAGACTTCGAGATCGTAGGTCTTGCGCGAGCCGAAGCCCATGTCGCCGGTGCAAAGCGTCATCGTGCGGAAATGCAGGCCGAGGCGCTTCAGCACTTCTTCGGCGCAGGCGGTCATCCTTTCATGTTCGGCAACAGCGCTCTCGGCATCGGTGATCGAGACGAGTTCGCATTTCCAGAACTGGTGCTGGCGCAGCATGCCACGGGTGTCGCGGCCGGCCGAGCCCGCTTCCGAGCGGAAGGACGGCGTCAATGCGGTGAAGCGCAGCGGCAGCTTTTCCTGGTCGAGGATTTCCTCGCGCACCAGGTTGGTCAGCGTCACCTCCGCCGTCGGAATGAGATAGCGGCCATCCGTCGTCTTGAAGAGATCCTCTTCGAATTTCGGCAGGCTGCCGGTGCCGAACACCGCTTCAGCCCGAACCATCAGCGGCGAGCTGACTTCGGTGTATCCGTGCTCGCGCGTGTGGAGATCGATCATGAACTGGCCGAGCGCGCGCTCGAGCCTGGCGAGCGGCCCTGTGAGAACCGTGAAGCGCGAGCCGGAGAGCTTGGCGGCGCGCTCGAAATCCATATAGCCGAGCCCCTCGCCGATTTCGAAGTGCTCCTTCGGCGTGTGGTTCCAGCGCGGCTTTTCGCCGACGGTGCGGGTGACGACATTGTCATGCTCGTCCTTGCCGACCGGAACATCGTCGAAAGGTATGTTCGGAATGCGCGAGAGCGCGTCGTTGAGCTCGGCCGTCAGCTGCCGGTCCTCTTCCTCGACCACCGGCAGCAGCGCTTTCAGCTCGGCGACCTCGGCCTTCAGCTTCTCGGCGAGTTCGGCATTCTTCTGGGACAGCGCCGCGCCGATCTCCTTGGAAGCGAGGTTGCGGCGGGACAGCAGGTCCTGCGCCTTCTGCACGGCGGAGCGGCGCTTTTCATCGAGGGCAACGAGATTTTGCGCCAGAGGCTCCGCACCGCGCTTGGCGAGGGCGGCATCGAGCGCTTCGGGATTCTCACGGATCCATTTGATATCGAGCATCGTCGTTCCAGGTCGTTGCAACAGAAGTGACCCGGCCAAAGCCTGACCGGGCTTCGACCGGATGAGACGGCGTTCGTGAAAGGATTTCCGGATTGCCGCTCAGACGCTGTCCGTCTTGGCAACGTCCGCGGATTCGGTGTCCTTTTCGACCGCCTGCCGGGCACGCTGGCGCTCCACGAGTCGCGCCGCATGGATGGAAATCTCGTAGAGAAGGATCGTCGGTATCGCAAGGCCGATCTGGGACATCGGATCCGGCGGCGTCAGCACGGCGGCGACGATGAAGGCGAGCACGATGGCGAATTTGCGCTTTTCGGCGAGCCATTGCGATGTCAGCAGGCCGACGCGGGCAAGCAGCGTGGTGATGACCGGGAGCTGGAAGACGAGGCCGAAGGAGAAGACCAGCGTCATAATCAGGCTCAGATATTCCGAGACCTTCGGCATCAGCGAGATCGCCACCTCGTCATGACCCGGCGCCTGCTGCATCGACAGGAAGAACCACATGACCATCGGCGTGAAGAAGAAGTAGACCAGTGCCGCGCCCATCAGGAACAGCACCGGCGAAGCGATCAGGAACGGCAGGAAGGCCTGGCGTTCGTTCTTGTAGAGCCCGGGTGCGACGAACTTGTAGACCTGCGCGGCAATGATCGGAAACGCCACCACGAGGCCGCCGAACATCGCCACCTTGACCTGGGTGAAGAAGAATTCCTGCGGTGCGGTGTAGATCAGCTGGGCCTTCTCGACATCGAGATGCGCCCACTGCACGGCCGTCTTGTAGGGGATGACTAGATAGTTGAAGAGATGCTTGGCAAAAAAGAAGCATGCGATGAAGGCGACGAAAAACGCGCCGATCGACCAGATCAGCCGCGTGCGCAGCTCCATCAGGTGCTCGATCAACGGCTGCGGCTTGTCTTCGATATCACCGCTCATGCCTCGTCCCTTTTCTTCATCTGCGCCGGCGTCTTCGGCGCTGCGGGCTTTCTGGCAGCAGTCGTGCGCTTCGGCTTTTCCGCAGGCACGTTTTCCACGGGCGCGGCGATGGCAAAGGCCGCCTTATCCGCAGCCTTGGCCCGCGGCTTGCGCACCACTTTCGGCTTGGCGGCTACCGTATCGGCAGTGGCGACCGCGGCAACAACGGGCTCCGGCGTCGGCGCAGGTGCCGGCACCAACGGCGGCGTTTCCGGCAGGCCCATCGACGGCGTCGGCGCGGAAACGGCAGCCGGCGGCACCTCGGTCTTGTTTTCCGGGACTGCGGTCGCCTTCTGCAGGTCGGCCTTGATCTCGTTGCCCATCTGGCGAAGCGGGTTCATCGCCTCGCGCAGGCTGTTAACCGGGTTGAGCTTCTGGGCGTCGCTGAGCGTCTGGCGGACATCATCAAGCTCGGCCTCGCGCAACGCTTCGTCGAACTGCGCACGGAATTCACCCGCCACCTTGCGGGCGCGCTGCGTCATCTTGCCGAAAGCGCGCAGCATCGGCGGCAAATCCTTGGGACCGACGACCACGATCAGGACGACCGCGATGACCAAAAGCTCGGTCCAGCCAATATCGAACATGCAAGGCTCCTGGACGGGAAGCGCGGAGGCTGCGCTTTTTCCCGCACTTGGTTACTTCGTTTCGTCGGCCTTGTGATCGACGGTCTTGGCCGTGTCGGGCGCGTCTTCGTCCGTCATGCCCTTCTTGAAGCTCTTGATGCCCTTGGCGACATCGCCCATCAGTTCCGGGATCTTGCCGCGACCGAACAACAACAGCACGATGACCAGAACAATCAGCCAGTGCCACATGCTAAAAGAACCCATTACCCTAACTCCCTGTTTCGATGTTCCCTGATGTAAGAATTTCCGACACCGTTTCCAACATCAAGCCCTTTGAACTGCGCTTAATGTCACGGTATCGCCCTTTGTGACAAGCCATTGACCGGTCGAAAAGTGATGGCCGCCATTGTTTTCGCCATGCATGGCGAAAGCAAGACGAAGTCCTTCAATCTTCGGAGGTGCCGCGCGGTGCCAGCAACCCTAATTCCTCGAGATCCATCTGGGTGATCGGATCCTCGTCCTCGGTCAGTTCGTCGTTCATCAACGGCGAGGGAATATTGAAATTCGCCGGAATGCGGCCCGACAGCAAGCCCGCACCCTTCAATTCTTCGAGACCGGGCAGGTCACGCAACTCTTCGAGTCCGAAATGGTCGAGGAAATCGCGTGTGGTGCCCAATGTCACCGGCCGGCCCGGCGTGCGCCGCCGGCCGCGGAACCGCACCCAGCCGGCTTCCATCAGCACGTCGAGCGTGCCGCGCGAGGTCTGGACGCCACGGATATCCTCGATCTCGGCGCGCGTCACCGGCTGGTGATAAGCAATGATCGCCAGCACTTCCAGTGCGGCGCGCGAGAGCTTCTTCACCTCGTTGTCATCGCGGCGGATGACGAAGGAGAGATCGGCGGCGGTGCGAAAGGCCCAGGCGCCCTCGATCTGCACGAGGTTGACGCCGCGCGGCGCATAGTGTGCCTTCAGGCGCAGCATGATGGCGCGCACATCGGTCTTCTCGGGCAGGCGCTCGGCGAGGAAGCCTTCGGAAACCGGTTGCGAGGAGGCAAAGACCAGCGCCTCGGCGATGCGCTCTGCCTCGATCTCGGCCTGCAGGTCACGGCTCCTGCCTTCGAAATCCTCGTCGCTCTTCGGATCGATCAAGCCGGCTGCTCCTGCTCCACCACCTGCAGCGTGGCGTGTTTGGGCCCGCGGCGCATGTATATCGGCTGAAAGGCGCCGTCCTGGCGGATTTCCAGCTTGCCCTCGCGCACCAGCTCCAGCGAGGCGGCAAAAGCGCTGGCGATCGCCGTGACGCGTTCCTCGGGCGTTGCGAGATAACGCAGCAGATAATGCTCCATCGCCGTCCAGTCACCGACCTCGCCGATCATCTGGGTCAGCAATTCACGCGCATCGGTCAGCGACCAGACGTTACGCCTCTCGATCGTCACCTGGGTGACGGCATTGCGCTGGCGGAGCGCCGCATAGGCGGTCAGAAGATCGTAGAGGCTTGCCGCATAGGCGGATTGCTGCCGGTCGGGAATATGCTCGGGGGCGCCGCGCACGAAGATGTCGCGGCCGAGGCGGTTGCGGTTGACGAGGCCTTCGGCGGCCTGGCGCATGGCTTCGAGGCGTTTCAACCGGAAGGCGAGCGTTGCCGCCATCTCCTCGCCCGAAGGACCGTCATCCTTGATCTGCTGGGGTATCAGCAGCCGCGACTTGAGATAGGCAAGCCAGGCCGCCATGACGAGATAATCGGCGGCAAGCTCGATGCGGATACGCCGGGCGCTTTCGACGAACTGCAGATATTGCTCGGCCAGCGCCAGCACCGAAATGCGCGACAGATCGACCTTCTGGTTGCGGGCGAGATAGAGCAACAGATCGAGCGGGCCTTCAAAGCCGGCGACATCGATCACCAGTGCCGGCTCGTGGCTGGCGCGCTCGGCGCCGTTCTCCTGCCACAACTTGTCCATCGGCGTTGCCGCCTGCGGACGCTCCGTGCCCTTGACCGTGATCACCACCCTGCTCCTCTGCGATCACACGATCGCAAACATCGCCTCGAATTCCGCCCGCAATTCCGCCTCATCGGCGGCATCCGGCGCGGCAAAACCTGCTTCCACCGCTTTAGCGCGGGCAAGCGATTGACCGGCGAGCGGCGGAACGTTTGCCACGACATCCAGCATCTCGTCCATATGGCCATTGCAATGCAGCACGATATCGCATCCGCCTGCAATAATATTCGCCGCACGTTCGCCGATCGTGCCGGAAAGAGCATTCATCGAGCTGTCGTCGGAAAGCAGCAGACCGGTAAAGCCGATCTGCTCGCGGATGACGCCGTCGATCACCTTGCGCGAGGTCGTCGCCGGATTGTCGGGGTCGATGGCGGTAAAGACGACGTGGCAGGTCATCGCCATCAGCTCGTCCTTCATCGCGATAAAGGGCGGGAAATCATGGGCCTCCAGCTCATCGCGCGAGACGGTGACGACAGGCAGTTCCAGATGTGAATCCGCAAAGCCGCGGCCGTGGCCGGGCATATGCTTCATCACCGGCAACAGGCCGCCGGCCTTCAGCCCTTCGGCAGCCGCCCGACCCATGGCGATGACGGTCTGGGGATCGCCGCCATAGGCGCGGTCGCCGATGACGCTGCTGCTGCCCTCGACCGGCACGTCGAGCACCGGCAGGCAATCGACATCGATGCCGAGGCTCGAAAGATCGAAGGCGTGCAACCGCGACATCACCCAGGCGGCGCGCAGCCCAAGCGCCGGATCGCGACGATAGAGATCGCCGAGCGCCTGGCCGGAGGGATAACGTGCGAAAACCGGCGGACGGATGCGCTGAACGCGGCCACCCTCCTGGTCGATCAGCACCGGCGCATGCCAGCCGACGCTGTCGCGCAGTTCGGCGACAAGATCGGCAATCTGCCCTGCTTCGGAGATGTTGCGCCCGAAGAGGATGAAGCCCCAGGGCCGTTCGCCCCGGTAGAAGGCTTTCTCTTCGGATGTGAGGGCAAGGCCGCTGCAGCCAAGGATCATCGCTTTTGATTCGGTCATATCAGAATCATAGACGGCGCCCGGCCAAATGCGAGCAAGCTCGGGCGCGATGCACAAAAAAGAGCGGCGGACCGATCCGGCCCGCCGCTCCCGTTATTTCGTTGAAAACCCGATACTACTTGGAGATCAGGCAGCTTCCGCCCGCCGCGCGATACTGTTCGCAGAGCGCTGCGGCCTCGTCCTTGGAACCAGCCGGAATACGGACACGGTAGAAAGTGCCCTTGCCGGCGATATCGGCCCTGCGGATTTCATGAGCGCGGCCACCAAGCACACCGGCGAATTTCTTCGACAGGTTGGCATAGGACTTGGTCGCCTCGTCCTGCGATGGCAGCGAGGCGATCTGGATGCCGTAGCCGCCGACGGAGGCAGCCTGCTGCTGCGGCTGTGCGGCGGCGGGTGCTGCAGCAGCGACCTCCGTCGTCTTCGGCTGCTGCGCGGGCTTCGGCTGCTGTGCGGGAGCGCGAACGTTGCCCTTTTCGGTCACCGTGCCGACGACGTTGACGGGCTGATCGACCGGGCGCGCGATCGGAACCGGAGCGGTATCGGTGACCGCCGTGGTCTTGACCGGGGCGGGATTTGCGGTCGGCGCATCGGCAGCAGCTGCAAGCGGCGGCTTTGCCGGCGCGGTTTCGGCAGGCGCTGCGGAGCGGGCATCGGCTGAGGCAACCTCGGCGCTCGCCGGGAAGCTTGCGGCCGTTCCGGCGACCGGCGGCACGGGTGAAGCCGATTGCGCCGACGGGGCCGTCAAGGCCGGCATCGGCTGAGCGGCCTGTGCAGACTGCGTCGCCGGCACAGATGGTGTCGCCGGGGCAGCCGGCTGGTCGACGGGTGCTGGTTCCTCGCGGGCGACCAGCGTGCCGTCAGGCTTGACGATCATCGTGCGGACCTTGCGCGGTGAAACCGATGGCGTCTTGTCGGCATCGCTGGCGGCGGCGTTGTCGGCGCTGTCCTGGTTCGGCAGCAGACGCGGATCTTCCGTCTCACCGACTGCGGTCGGCGAGACCTGATCACTGGCGTTGGCGTTCTCGTCGTCCTCAGGCAGCGATTCCGGTGTCAGCGTCCGCTGGACGACATCGACCGGCGCCTCATCGGAAGAAACCAGCGCCTTCTGCTTCGGCTCCTCGGCAGAACCGGCAACACGATCGTAGACGGCTTTGTCCTGGTTCGGCACGGTCTTGCCGCCGGGATTTTCCGGAACGACCTTGACCGGCTCCTTGTCGGCCGTGATCACGCGCGGCTCGCCGGATGCGACGATGCCAAGCCCTTCGCCGTTCCAGACGGAGGAATAGACACCATAAGCGACACCGGCGAAGACCACGAGCACGACGGCTCCGGCCAGCAGCCGGCGCATCGACCGGGCACGGCTGAAGTCGGCTGCCTGGCTTGCCGATTCGATGCGGACCTCAGAGGTCTCGCGGCGCTCGACCGGCTCGCGCACGCTGCGGCGGAAATCTTCTTCCAGCGCCCGTTCGAAATCATCGAGGCCGTCGGCGATGGTCGGCTTGACCGGCTTTGCCGCGGCGGCAGCGGTATCACGAACCGGGGCCGGCGTTTCCCGCGGCTTGGCCGGTTCAAAGAAGCTGGCAATCTCCGCGTCGAGATCGAAATCGAAATCCTGTGTTTTCGCGACCGGCGCGGGCTGCTCGACCGGCGGCAGCGCCGGCACGTGCATGTCCTCGACCGTCTCGGGACGTTCCTCCGGATCGGAGATCATCGCCGGATCAAACGGCAGGTCTTCGGT
Organism: Rhizobium sp. BK619; assembly: GCF_014195245.1. NCBI lineage: Bacteria > Pseudomonadati > Pseudomonadota > Alphaproteobacteria > Hyphomicrobiales > Rhizobiaceae > Rhizobium > Rhizobium sp. BK619. The sequence continues at coordinate 333,827 of NZ_JACIBH010000004.1, forward strand.
CGATTCAGCGACAGAAGACCAGTTGACGGCCGGAGCCTGAGTTGGAGCCTGGGGCTCAACGAAGGCCGGAGCAGGCCGCGCAGCGGCGGAAGCCGCCTGCTGGAAAGCGGGATTTTGCGGCTCAGGCGTAAAACCGGTGGCCGATCGGGAAGAGACGGCAGCGGCCGGCTGGTTCGCACGGACCGGCAGCTCCGGGTGCCGCTCGGGCTCAGCCGGCGTCACCTCGGACTCGGAGAAATCGAGATCGGCGAGTTCCAGCTCGATGCCGGCAAGATCCAGCTCGATGCCGGCAAGATCCAGCTCGAAATCATGGCCGGCGAAGGGGTCGTCGGCTTCCGGCACAGGCTGCGGCGCCCGCGAATAGGCCATTGCGACGGGCTGGGGTGCAATAACCTCGGCAGGCTGCGGCGCGACCGGCCTTGCGGCTTCGGCAGCATAGACCGACGCCGGCTCGACCGGAGCAGGCTGAACGGGGGCTGCGGCAAGCGGCGCTGGCGCGATCACCTGCGGCTGGGCAAATGCGGCGGCCATAGGCGCGACAGCAAGGGGAGCGGCAGCAACGGGTGCAGCCTCGATCGTTGCGGCCTGCGGCGAAACGGGCGCCGTGTTGGGGCGTTGCGGCACCGGATAACGCGAGACGTCGGCGAGCAGATCATCCAGATCGAAAGTCCCGGCAGTGTGCGGAACTTCAGGCACGACCTCGGTCAGCGCCGCATCGGCCTGGATCTCGCCTTCGACGGCAGCGGCGATGAGATCGAAACCGGCATCGGACCCGAAATCTTCGAGTTCGTCTTCGATTTCGACGAAGCCGTCGGCCTCGGCAATCTCTTCCGACGCCACTACTTCGTCATGGCGATCGTGCTCGGCGGGAAAGCCCAGCGACGGAGACGCGGATTCGAATTCCTCGGACGGCTCGACAGTGATGACCGGCGCCAATTGCTCGGCGACCGGGGCGGACGGCTCGATCGCGGGCTGCGGCTCTGCCGCGGCAAGATCGGCAGACGGCGCTTCAACCGCCGGCGCTGCGACCGCTTCAGCCACAGGCGCTTCTGCCACCGGCGCTTCTGCCACCGGCTCTGGCGGAACAACCGTTTCCTCGCGTTTGGCCGCGTGGAAATTGGCAAGCGGCAGCCTGATGCTGGCGGCCGACCATTGCGGCGCCTTGGCGGGCTGCGGCAGCGAAGAGACCGGAGCAGAGCCGATCGACAGCTCAAGCTCCTCGATCAGGTCGCGTGCGCCGCCAAAGGCCGATTGCACCGGCGCCTCGGAAGTGGGCTCGATAGAAAGCTGCTGCGGCCAGGCCGCCTCGTCGGCGGGCGCATCCCAGTTGCTTGCGGCCGGCGCAGCTTCTTCCTCAACCTCAACGGAGGCGACGGAAACCGGCTCGGCAATCTCAGCTGTCTCGGCAGCGGGAGATACATCGAGAACGGGCTCGATGTAATCTTCCGGCGTGTCGTCATCGGAGATCGGTTCGGCGGGCCGGTCGAGCTCTGCGAGCGGACGTGGCGAATCGTAACGGTCGAACTCGCGCCCCAACTCGTCCTCGAGATCGAGGGCGGGCTCGTGCCGCGCAGTCTCAGTTATCGTGTTTGCTGCAACACGCGGCTCGAAGCCGACGATACGGGCAAGTTCCGCCAACGGATCATCGTCGGCAAACAGGTCATCTTTTCCGCGCGTATCATACGCAAGTTGTTTATCAGCCATGCCTATCCCACTCGCAAACGCCAACTCTGAAATGCCAGCGCATTGTGGGGAAATGGTGACGTTATCGCATTTCGTCCGGTGCGGCAGTGCCTGTAATGGCAAGTCCCGACTTCAAAACCGACGCGACGGCGTACACCAGCCCAAGTCTGGCAATAGTTGATTCTCGGTTTTTATCATTAACAAATCGTAATTCCGGCTGATCTTTACCTTTGTTCCAGTGGGCGTGGAAAGAACTGGCGAGGTCGTAGAGGTAAAAAGCGAGCCGATGCGGCTCCTGCGACTGGGCCGCCGCCTCGACGATCCGCGGGAATTCGGCGAGCTTGGCGACGAGCTGCAGTTCGGCCGGATCGCCAATGCCTGCAACGGTTTGCGCAAATTCTTCGGGGGAGACATCGAGGTCGCCGAAAGCCTCCCTCGCCTGCCGGAACACCGACATGCAGCGGGCATGCGCATATTGCACGTAAAAGACCGGATTATCTTTCGACTGTTCCGTCACTTTGGCGAAATCGAAGTCGAGCGGCTCGGAATTCTTGCGGTAAAGCATCATGAACCGGACCGAATCACTGCCGACTTCCTCGACGACGTCCCGAAGCGTGACGAAATCGCCCGAGCGTTTCGACATCTTCACCGGCTCGCCGTTGCGATAGAGCTTGACGAGCTGGCAGAGCAGCACGGTCAGCTTCGCCTTACCATCCGAAACGCCGCGTGCAACCGCTTCCAGGCGCTTGACGTAGCCGCCATGGTCGGCGCCGAGCACATAGATCATCTCGTCGAAACCGCGATCGAACTTGTTCTTGAAATAGGCGACGTCGGCAGCGAAATAGGTGTAGGAGCCGTCCGACTTGATCAGCGGCCTGTCCATATCGTCGCCCACTTCGGTCGAGCGGAACAGCGTCTGTTCACGGTCTTCCCAATCCTCGGGCAGCTGCCCCTTCGGCGGCGGCAAGGTGCCCTTGTAGACATAGCCCTTGAAGGTCAGGTCGTTGATCGCCGTGCGGATCGCGGCCGCGCCATTGGCATGCAGGGTACGCTCGGAGAAGAAGATATCGTGATGGACGTTCAGCGACGCCAGGTCTTCGCGGATCATCACCATCATCGCATCGATGGTGCGGTCCTTGACGATCGGCATCCATTGATCTTCCGGCATGTTGTGCAACCGCACGCCATAGTCGGCGGCAAGCGACTGTCCCACAGGCACGAGATAGTCGCCCGGATAGAGACCCGAGGGAATTTCGCCGATCTTTTCGCCGAGCGCTTCGCGATAACGCAGGAAGACGGAACGGGCGAGCACGTCGATCTGCGAGCCGGCATCGTTGATGTAATATTCCTTCTCAACGCCGTAGCCGGCAAAGGCGAGCAGGTTGGCGAGCGCGTCGCCGACGACGGCGCCGCGGCAATGGCCGACATGCATCGGCCCGGTCGGATTGGCCGAGACATATTCGACGTTGACCTTCCGGCCCTCGCCGAGCGTCGAGCGGCCGTAATCGGTGCCGGCGCCGATCATCGCAGCGAGCAGCCGCTGCCAGTAGCCAACAGAGAGACGGATATTGATGAAACCGGGACCGGCGACCGAAACATCGGCAACGTCGGCATCCTCCCTGAGCTTGGCGATGATGATGTCGGCCAGTGCGCGGGGATTGGTTCCGAGCGGTTTTGCCAGCACCATCGCGGCATTGGTCGCGACGTCGCCGTGGCTCGCGTCACGCGGCGGCTCAACGGCAATGCGGCCGAAATCGAGCTCAGATCGCTTTTCCCTGACCAGATCGATCTGTTCAAGGGCGGTTTTGATCCTGGCTTCGAAGTCGGTAAAAAGGTTCATCGCACTCTTCCATGCATAGGCTGTGCCAAAGGCCCAAATCGGCCCTTGGCGGGGCGACCGCTGCCTATCGCAAATCCGGAGTGTGGTCAAACAATCGCCTGTGGGCGCTGATCGCATAGGTGTCGGTCATGCCGGCCAGATAATCGCCGACATGGCGGGCCTTCGGCGCATCGGCCAGGCCGGCGATATGATCGACCCAGTAATGGCTCTGCATCTCCTTGGGATTGGCCATGTAGGCGGCAAAGAGATCGGTGACGATCTGGGCGGCACCGGCGCGGATGCGCATGATATCGGGATTGCGGTAGATGCGTTTGAAGAGCATCGCCTTGATCTGGCTATCGGTTTCGGCCATTCGACCTGAGAACGTGGCGATGACCCGGTCGGCAGCGCGGATGTCGGCGGCGCTCTCGGGGCGCAGCAGCGAAAGGCGCTCCTGCGCGACGGCGATCACGTCTTCGACCATGCGGGTGATCTGCCGCCGCATGATCTCATGGGTGAAGCGGCTCGGCTCCAGATGCGGGTATCGCGCCCTCACCTCGGCCATCAGCCCGGCAAGGAACGGGATTTCCTCCAGCATGTCGAAAGTCAGGTAACCGGAGCGCAGGCCGTCGTCGATATCGTGGGTGTTGTAGGCGATGTCGTCGGCAATCGCCGCGACCTGGGCCTCGAGACTGGCATAGGTCGCAAGCTCGAGATCGTGCAGTTCGCAATAGTCGAGGATCGGCTGCGGAACCGGACCGCGTGTGCCCACACCATCCGGCGTCAGCAGCGGACCATTGTGCTTGACCAGACCTTCGAGGCTTTCCCATGTCAGGTTGATGCCGTCGAATTCGGCATAACGCCGCTCCAGCTTGGTCACGATGCGCAGCGATTGGGCATTGTGGTCGAAGCCGCCATAGGGCAGCAGCACCTCGTGCAGCGCGTCCTCGCCGGTGTGGCCGAACGGCGTATGGCCGAAATCATGCACCAGCGCCACGCCCTCGGCCAGATCCTCGTCGAGCTTCAGGGCGCGGGCAAGCGCGCGGGCGATCTGCGCCACCTCGATCGTATGCGTCAGCCGGGTGCGGTAATGATCGCCGTCCTGGGCGATGAAGACCTGGGTCTTGTGCTTCAGCCGGCGGAAAGCGGTGGTGTGGACGATGCGGTCGCGGTCGCGCTGGAAATCGGAGCGCGTCGGGCTGCCGTCCTCCGGATAGAGCCGCCCGCGGCTCGTCCAGGGGTCTGCCGCATAGACCGCCCTGTCACTGCTGCCGAAACCTAAAGCACGCGTATCGATCGTCATTCTTCACCGTCATCCTGCATGTTGCCGCATCTGCCCATTGACGCCGCTTTGCGCTCTTCATACCTATAGCCCGAAGAAACGGCAAAGAGGCGCTTTCTCAACCACCTCGGCGCGTCATGGCCTTTTTCCGAGGATCATGATAAGTTTGTTTGATATCAGGCATTTGAACATTCAAGTGCCAAAACCCATTCTCTCCGGATCTTGACCCCGGCAGGAGGAAATATGACGGATACGAGTGTAACCCTTTCAGATGCCGCCGCAAAGCGTATCGCTGCGATCGTCGGCGCCGAGGCCGGCAAGAGCGCGCTGCGCGTCTCCGTCGAAGGCGGCGGCTGTTCGGGCTTTTCCTACAAGTTCGATCTTGCCGACAGCGCCGGCGATGACGACGTCGTCGTCGAGAAGTACGACGCCAAGGTGCTGATCGACAGCCTTTCGCTGGTCTACATGGCGGGTTCGGAGATCGACTTCGTCGACAATCTGCTCGGTCAATCCTTCCAGATCAAGAACCCGAACGCAGTGGCGAGCTGCGGCTGCGGCACCAGCTTCTCGATCTGAACATCTGAACATAGAGCGTTGTCCCCATCGAACCGGCCGAAGTTTTACTTCCGGCCGGTTTATCGGCTTGTTCGCCGGTGAAATACCGCGATAAAAGAAGCGCACGAAGCTAAACAGGACAGAGAGATGAAGATCGCGACCTGGAACATCAACGGCGTCAAGGCGCGCATCGACAATCTCACGCAATGGCTCAAGGATTCCGATCCGGATATCGTCTGCCTGCAGGAGATCAAGACGGTCGACGAAGGTTTTCCCAGGCTGGAGATCGAGGCGCTCGGCTATCACGTCGAAACACACGGCCAGAAGGGCTTCAACGGTGTGGCGATCCTCTCCAAGACTTCGCCTTCCGAAGTGAACCGCGGCCTGCCCGGCGACCCGCTGGACGAACAGTCGCGTTTCCTCGAAGCCGTATTCACGCTGCCCGACACACGCATCCTCCGCGTCTGCTGCATCTACCTACCGAACGGCAATCCTGTCGATACGGAGAAATATCCCTACAAGCTCGCCTGGATGGAGCGCCTGCGGAGCTTTGCCGCCGAGCGGCTGGCCTATGAGGAGATGCTGGTGCTTGCCGGCGATTACAATGTCATCCCGGAACCGCACGACTGCTTCGATCCCAAGGTCTGGGAAAGTGATGCGCTGTTTCTGCCGCAGACGCGGGAGGCGTTCCGCCGGCTCGAAAATCTCGGGCTGACGGATGCTGTGCGCGCGACGACGGATACGACGCAGTTCTATTCCTTCTGGGATTATCAGGCCGGCGCCTGGCCGAAGAACAACGGCATCCGCATCGACCATCTGCTGCTGTCGCCTGAGGCCGCCGACCGGATGACGTCGGCTGCGATCGAAAAACATGTGCGGGCCTGGGAAAAGCCGTCCGACCACGTGCCTGTGATCGCCAATTTCGATTTCGCTGCCTGAGCTAATCGCCGGCTCAGTCGTCTGAGCCGGTGGCAATGCTGTGCGAGAGGGATACCGCCGTGCGGCGGTCGGCCTCGTTGGCAACCGAGAAGGCCTGCTCCTGCAACGCTTCCATCCAGCCGCAATCCTTGGGCTTGCAGCGGTCGAGTGCGGCCGTCATCATCGCCAGGCCGCGGGCCGACTGGCCTTCGTCGAAAAGAATATTGCCGAAGACCGCCATGGCGCCGGGATGACCGCTCTTGCGGGCCTGGTTCAGCCATTTCTTCGCTTGCTGCGGGCTGGCATTGCCACCCTCGCCGGCCAGCATCATCTGCGCCAGCTGGAACTGCGCCTCGGGGACGCCGAAGGTGGAGGCCACCTGAAAATAAAGCTGGCGCGCCTGGCTGAGGTCGATCCGGACCGGACTGCCCGATATGCCGTGCTTGTAATAATTGGCGAGCGAAAGCAGCGCGTTGACGAAGAAGCCGGTATCTTCCGAGCCGGGCTCGACGCCCTGCTGGGCGATCTCGCTGTAAATCTTGAAGGCTTCGAAATCGTCCTGCGTCACGCCGTCGCCGTCGGCATACATGTTGGCAAGCGCCCAGCGCGAGCCGGTGTGGCCCTTTTCGGCGGCGTATTTATAGGCTTCGACCGCCTCTTCCTTCTGTCCGTTCTTGTAGGCTTTGAAGCCGAACTTGAAGAGATCGAAGGGGCCGGATTCCTTGCTGACGCCCGCCTTGATGTCGAATGCGCGGACCTGGCCGGACAGCGACAGCGCTACGGCCATAGACATGCCCATCAGCATGAATTTGAACTGTTTGAACTCGGACGTCACCATTTCAACCGATTTCTTTCGCTCATCGCAGGCGGGAAGCAGCAGCGCTCGCGCCGTGCATTCCGCGGATGTATTTCGTCGAGGCGAGCGATCCCGCGGCGAGCTCCATAGCTCCTTTGCCCGCGTCGCATCCAGCCCAGTGGCCTTTTTTCAAAGGCCGAATTCTCAGCGCGTCATTCAGAACCACCCGGCTCCCGGCATGGCCCGACTGCAATCTCCGTGGCACTCTTTCGGCAGGCGCTGCATCCGCCTTCCCGCCTTCACCATATTCGTAAACAGCAAATGTGACGAAAGCGGTATCGACATCTCCGGCAAAGCCGAGCCGCGCATCCGAGCGGGCCGAAAACGGCAACAACGAACGGCTCGAAGTCGCCGCCGCGAAGCCGGATTGGCGGCCGGAACAGCCTTGTCCAGAAAGCGAAACGACCGCAATCAAACGATTGCCGCCAATCGTTTTGCGCGATCTGGTGTTACTGGAAAAAAATCGACCCATGCTACTATTTACACGCACCGTAAGCCTGCCCATCTCCTCGCCTGACAATAGCGCTGCGCTCTCTTTGTGGCGGGAAATGGACAATTTCACCCCGCTGCCACCTTACGCCAATCGTCGTAAAAAAGTGTTGCGGAATCGTCACAAAACAGATCGTCCATTTGTCTTGCGGAGCGCTCAAAGAAAAGCCCGGCAAACTGCCGGGCTCTCAGACTTCTACTTAAACCGCAGGATTAGAACTTGATCTTTACGCTGGTGGAAAGGGCCGCCACCAGATCGTCGCCGAAGGAATATGAGACGTCATCGCCGTAAGTCTTGCCATTATATACGAAGGTGCCGGACTCACCGCTGGTCATGATGCCGAGCGCACCAGCCAGGCGCCATTCGACGTTTTCGACTGGCGTATAAGAAACACCTGCGCCAAGCGTCCAAGTGTCGGTCTGAGAGCCATAGCCCTGGCTTGTGCCGCGATCCCAGGTCAGGCTGAGAGCACCCGACCATTGGTCGTTGAACTTGTGGCCGACACCGCCGCTGATCGTCCAACCGTCGCGATAGAAGAGGTCGAGCGAGGTAAGTTGGCTACTGGCGTTGCAGGCGACGACGCCCTTGGTGGCCTTCGGGCAGAAGGCGATCGACTGCAGCACGCTCCAGTTCGTCCACTTGACCGAACCAAAGGCAAGCCAGTCGGGCGCAATGCCGCTCTGCAGTTTCAACTCGACGGAGTCGGGCGCTTCGGCCGAACCGTAGACGGGCGTCACGACACCGAGGTAGGGATTGGTGGGACTGACGGCCTTCGGCACCTCAGTCAGATCGACCGTGCCTGTGAGATCGTCATACTTGACCTTGCTGTTGTAGACCAGACTGGCGCGGAAGGCATATTCCTCGATTTCGTAGGCAATGCCTGCCCGCCATCCCATGGCCTGGTCGGAAAGGTCCAGACGGCCGGTGCCATCATAGATCAGCGAGGCCGGCGCCGTGGTGATCGGAGCAACGAGGCGTGTCTTGAAACCCTCGACCGTCTGATAGAAGCCTCCGCCGATCAGGCGAAGCTGGCCGGGACCCATATCGAAACGATAGGAGCAGGTGAGGCCGTAGTTGCGGGTGCTGATCTTGGTTTCGATATTGTTGTTGACGCCCAGCCAATCGGCGCCAGGATTGGTGTGCGCGCCGAATGGCGTGGAATAGTCGCCCATGCAGTCGATGGCGTCGCCGAAACCAACTTTTACCCCGAGATAGGGGACCCAGTAATCCTCCGTCTCATCCGCTGTGGTCGAACCACCGCCGATGCCGTTGGTGCCGAGGCCGTCGGAGGCTTTGGTGTCCTTGACGTTTTTCAGCTTGCGTTGCGGCATGACATAGGTGGCGCCGGATTGCACGGCGAACCGCGAATTGTCGAAGAGAAGGTCGATATTGTAGCCGCCGCGCTCCAGGCCGCCGGCGAAGGCCGGCGATGCAAGCGACGCAAGAAGAACGAGCGACGTTACGCCCTTGGAAAACCTACGCGATGCCATTGTGTCTCCCCCACTCCAGCAATTGATGTGACGCCACTCTAGTAAGTGTTCTCTCGACATGGCAACGCGCCCCACGGCGGCATTCCCAGGCATTACATTGGCCAACTTACGTAAAGAAATTGACGGACACGTCAAAAAATCTGGTTAATAAAATTTTATTCCAGAGTTGCCGGCTTTCAGATGGGGTTTTGGGTTTTCATTCCACACATTGTGGAAGCTGTATCAATCCGACAACAGTGACAGTTTTCGCCCGCGGGAGGCGCTTGGAGCCACAATCCACAGGCTCAACGCCTGAAATCAGCCGCTTTGAAGACCGAATCAACTGCGCCCAAAACGACAAAAAGACGCGCCCCTCGCGGAGCGCGTCTTTGAAATAACTTACCAAAACGGGCGATGAAACTTATCCGGCTTCGCTCACTCTGGAGAGTGCGGTCTTCAAGCTGGCGATCTGCCCCTTCAGTTCCTCGAGGCGCTCACGCTCGGCCTCGACCACCTCGGGATTGGCATTGGCGACGAACTTCTCGTTGGAGAGCTTGCCGTCGATGCGCGAGATCTCCCCTTCCATTTTGCCGATCGCCTTTTCAAGCCGAGCCTTTTCAGCGGAAAGGTCGATCAGATTGCCGAGCGGAAGGCAGATGGTGGCCTCGTCGACGACGATTTGAGCAGCCCCCTTCGGCGCATCGTCGGCCTGCGATATCACCTCGACACGCGCAAGCCGCTTGATGGCGGCGTCGTGGCGGAACAGCCTTTCGCGGGTCAGGTTGTTGGCCTTGACGACGACGAGCGGAGCCGTCGCCGACGGCGGCACGTTCATCTCGGCGCGCACCGAGCGGATGCCGGAGACGAGGTCGATCAGCCAGTTGATCTCGTCGGCGGCGCCGTTATCGGCATAGGAGGGCGAAGGCCATTCGGCGTGGCAGACCAGCGTATCGCGCTCTTTGCCCTCGCCGGCCGTATGCGCCCAGAGCTCTTCGGTCATGAAGGGCATGAAGGGATGCAGCAGTTTGTAGATCTCTTCGAGGATATAGGCGCTGCAGGCCTGGGCCTCGGCCTTGGCACCCTCGTCCTCGCCGTTGAAGACCGGCTTCAAAAGCTCGAGATACCAGTCGCAGACCTCGTTCCAGACAAAGCGGTAGAGCGCGCCGGCGGCATCGTTGAAGCGAAAGGCTTCGAGTGCTTCCGTAACGTCACGTTCCGTACGGGCAAGCTCCGTCAGGATCCAGCGGTTGATGGTGAGTTCGGCCGCCTCCGGCACGAAATGCGGATCGCTCTTGGCCCCATTCATCTCGGCGAAACGCGTGGCGTTCCAGAGCTTGGTGCCGAAATTGCGGTAGCCGGCGATGCGGGCCGGATCGAGCTTCACGTCACGGCCCTGCGCCGCCATGATCGCCAGGGTGAAACGCAGCGCATCGGCGCCGTATTCGTCGATCAGTTCCAGGGGATCGATGACGTTGCCCTTCGACTTCGACATCTTCTGCCCATTCTTGTCGCGCACCAGCGCGTGAATGTAGATCGTGTGGAAGGGTTCGACGGGATCGCCGTTCTCGTCCTTCATGAAATGCAGGCCCATCTGCATCATGCGAACGACCCAGAACGGGATGATATCGAAACCAGTGACCAGGACACTCGTCGGATAATAACGCGCGAGTTCCGGCGTCTGGTCCGGCCATCCGAGCGTCGAGAAGGGCCAGAGCGCGGAGGAGAACCAAGTGTCGAGCACGTCCTCGTCCCGCGTCAGGATCTCGCCCGGCTTGAAGTTTTCGAGCAGGTCCTCGACATAGGCCTTCATCGGCCCCTCATGCGAGAGGTAGTGCTGGATCGCCGCCTGCAGCGCCTCTTCCTCGGTCTTTTCGACGAAGACCTGGCCGTCCGGGCCATACCAGGCGGGAATCTGATGTCCCCACCAGAGCTGGCGGGAAATGCACCACGGCTCGATGTTTTCCAGCCAGTTGAAATAGGTGTTTTCCCAGTTCCTGGGAATGAACCTGGTTTTTCCCTCGCGAACGGATTCCAGCGCGGGTTGTCCCAATGTCTTGTTGTCGACAAACCATTGTTCGGTCAGCCGCGGCTCGATCGGCACGCCGCCGCGGTCGCCGTGCGGCACCATATTCTTGTGCGGCTCGATCTTGTCGAGGAGCCCGGCTTCTTCGAAGATCTCGACGATCACCTTGCGCGCATAGAAACGGTCCTGCCCTTCCAGACGATCCCAGGCGCCATGCAGCGCGGCCGGATTGTCGAGGCCTTCGAGGAAATCCTCGTTCTCCTTGATGGTAATCGTGGCATCGACGTTCATGACGTTGATGGCCCGCAGCTTCGCGCGCTTGCCGACCTCGAAGTCGTTGAAATCATGCGCAGGCGTGATCTTCACCGCGCCGGTGCCGGCCGTCGGGTCGGCATAATCGTCGGCGACGATCGGAATCTTGCGGCCGACGATCGGCAGAATGACATGCTTGCCGACGATCGGTTTGTAACGCTCGTCTTCGGGGTTCACGGCAACACCGGTATCGCCCAGCATCGTCTCCGGCCGCGTCGTCGCGACGACGATATAGTCGCGCGTCTCGAATTCGGTTGGCTTACCCTCCTCATCGAAGGCGATCGGATATTGATAGGTGACGCCCGGCTCGAGGGGATAACGCAGATGCCAGAGATGGCCCTTCATCTCGTGCTGCTCGACTTCCATGTCGGAGATAGCAGTCAGGAGTTTGGGGTCCCAATTGACCAGGCGCTTGTCCTTGTAGATCAGGCCTTCCTTGTAGAGCGTGACGAAAACCTCGAGAACCGCCTGCGACAGCCCCTCGTCCATGGTGAAGCGTTCGCGCGACCAGTCGCATGAGGCGCCCAGGCGCTTCAGCTGGTTGAAGATCAGGCCACCCGATTCAGCCTTCCATTCCCAGATCTTGTCGATGAAGGCTTCACGGCCCATTTCGCGGCGGCCGGGCAGCTGCTGTTCCATCAGCTTGCGCTCGACGACCATCTGCGTGGCGATGCCGGCATGGTCCATGCCCGGCTGCCAGAGCACATCCTTGCCGCGCATGCGCTCGAAGCGCACCATGATGTCCTGCAGCGTGTTATTCAGCGCATGGCCCATGTGCAGCGAACCGGTGACATTCGGCGGCGGGATCACGATGGTGAAGGTCTCAGCCCCGGGCTTGGCGTTCGCGCCGGCGCGGAAAGCGTCCTCCTCATCCCATTTCGCGGCGATTTTGGGTTCGACGGCAGCAGAATCATAGGTCTTGTCGAGCATTTTCTGACCAATTTCGAGGTTCGAGGATGGCGTTTGTAAATAGGATGGGCACGGGCAAGTCAATAAAAAAGCCGCCCCGGAGACCGGAGCGGCTTTTGAGGAAAAAGCAATCCGATCAGCGGCGCGGGCCGCGCGCCACGCGCTCGATTTCCTCGCGCACCAGCCGCTCGACCAGCGTCGGCAGATTATCATCAAGCCATTCGCGCAGCATCGGGCGCAGCATATCCTCGGCGATCTCGTCCAGCGAGCGGCGCTCCGCACCGTCGATGGCGGCGGCGAGCTCCTCGAAGGAGCGGCTGATCTGCAGGCCGGCATTCTCCGAAAGCAAGGTCGGCTGGACCTCGTCCATAAGGCTCGGCAGGAAAGCTTCGGTCGAGGACTGAGCGGGTTCCAAAGGCGGCAACGCCGTTTCGACGACGGTGGGCTCGGCGACTGAAGGCGCCGATGCGGCGACTTGGATCCGCGGTGGTTCCGCAAATACCGGCTCGGCCGGCTGCTCGATCACAGCCTGCGGAACCGGCGCTACGGTCGCCGGAGGGAAAACAGGCTGCGTCGGTTGCGGTGCAGCCGCGCGCGGCGGCTCCGGCATGATGGCCGGCTGCGGTTCAGGCTGGCGGAAGCCGCTCGGAATTTCACGCAATGCCTGACCGGCCTGCACGGCGCTCCGCTCGGAAGCGGCGCGCACGCGGGCGGCGACATCGGCAAGCGACAGGGCGCGGGCCGGCACTTCAGCTTCGGGGGCGGTGCCAGCCGAGTTGGCGGCGACGAAACGCGGATCGGAGGAGCGCATGGCCGGTTCGGGGAACTCCACGCCGGCATAAGTATCATCCACGGTCAGATGGATTTCGGAACCGTTCTCATCCTCATCGGCGCCGTAAACCGGCGGCAGGGATGCGGAAATCGCCTTGCCGGCGCCGGGCTCATTGCTTTCGATGATCTGGCGGATGGAGGCCAGAATTTCTTCCATGGACGGTTCACGCGCTACACTTGGCTGAGCCATTTCTATCCCCGTTATCCAAAAACAACGACCGGACGATGTGGAGCGGTCATCCGAATCACCGCGACCTTAGAATACCTCAGACGTGAAAAAAATCATCGCGAATCAAATGAATGCGGCCATGCACAGTTTTGTTACCCGATGGTTGCGACCTGGCAGCGTCAGGATAAATGATGTTTGTGAAGGCTTTCCGGCGATGCGTGGATTCTAACTGTTACAGCGTCCTTCGGGCGCCGGAGAAGACGCGGCTGCACTTCAACAAAAACGGGCGCCAGTGGCGCCCGTAGCTGGTCCATCGGCAGACGGTGTCAGAAAACGAATTCGCGCGCCTTGGCGAAACCCGGCAGCGGCTTGACGGAGGCATTGAAGAAGACGTTTTCCGAAACGGCGCCGCGCTCGGCGACGAACACCTTGGCGCGGGCGGCATTGCCGTAACCTTCGACCGTGATCAGACGACCGCCATCGCGCAATTGATCGAGAAGGGCCGCGGGCACCTCCTCCACTGCGCCGTTGACAAAAATCAGATCATAAGGAGCGCCGGCAGCGTAGCCCTTTTCGAGCGGTCCGGAGACGACCTCGACCTTGGCGTAGCCGGCGAGCTGGGTCTTCGCCTCGGCGGCCAGCGCCTCGTCGCATTCGAGCGCGATGACCGAGCCGGCAATGATCGACAGCAGCGCCGATGTGTAACCGGTGCCGCAACCGACTTCGAGGACGAAATCATCCTTGGTGATTGCGGCGAGCTGCAGCAGCTTGGCGAGCGGCGATGCCTCCATCAGGAAGCGCGCCGGCTTTCCGGGTGCGGCGGCCGATATCTCGACATCGTTGTCGATGTAAGCCAACAGCTTCGCCTTCTCCGGCACGAATGCCTCACGCGGGACCGTGAGAAACGCTGTCAGCACGGAATGCGAGGTAACGTCCGTCGTGCGAACCTGGGTGTCGACCATCTTTACGCGCGCTGCTTCGAAATCCATCATGTCCTCTCGCTCTTGAAAGCGGTTCCTGTCTCTCGTCTCTTAATCCCCGCCACCGATGCTTTCAAGGCTTGGCAGCCGCCGGCGAAAAGAATCCGGCAAACGCTTCTTCCGCGCAACAGAGGCAATGAGGCTCTGCACGTAAACGTGGAACTCCCCGCCCCTTCATGTTATGATTTTCAACGGAGGAAATAGGAGGAGCAGGCCATGTCTGCGATTTTCGAGTATCTGACGCTGTTCGATTTTTTCATCGTCGCAGCGCTCATCGGCATCTTCTGCTGCGGGCTGCTGGACGGCGAAACGACATTGAAGTGATAGAGGCGCCGTAGCGCTCAATCCCCGCATGGCGTCTGCGACAATCTTATGCCGGCGGACGGCAGGGCATGCGGTGGTGGGAGATGTTGGAGGCCTCGCCCGGAATTGAACCGGGGTACAAGGATTTGCAGTCCTCTGCGTCACCACTCCGCCACGAGGCCTCACAAGCTCGTTATCTGAGCCGTGGCGAGCGTTTAGAATGATCGTAAGGAAATCGCAAGAGGGCATTTCGGAAAAACGCCATTCTGCGGCTGCCGAAAAGTCCATTTTCCCGTGTCCGGCCGGCATGAGCGCAGGCTCGAATTTCCCTCATCGTAGCCATGCCCCTTCCCGGCAGTGATCGCATTTGAAACAAATCGTTAGCTTGACGATCGTCCTGCGGGCCTCATATTGGCCCCGGGAGGGCGATAGGAGCTGCAATGGATTGGGCTGCCCTCAAGTCGAAGCACGTGCATGCGGCATATGATGCCGACAGCCGCGATCTTCATGTAAAATTTCCGGGTTCTCCACCGGTGAAACATGCGGACATTCCGCCGCACGTCTACCAGAACCTGCTGGAAACGAGTGATCCGCACTTCTATTACAACTACTATATCGCGCCTTCCCGGGTCCCACAGGGCAGCCGACATAGGGTCTTCCTTTTTTACGCGCTGAAGCTCGTCCTTCTCCTTGCCGTCAGCAGCCTGCTGATGGTGACCAGCCTCGATCAGGGTCCCAACGGCGTTTTCGAGGAAAGCGAACTCAGATCCAACTAGATTAGTGTGGACGATGCACCCGGCTCAACTGCGACCGGGCCTGCGGCTACACGATTGGTCAAGCCATCGAAATTGTCGCTTCTGTTCTGATTGCGATAGCGGCGATCGTTTCGGTCGCGATCGTTATTGCCGTCACGTTCGTTCCGGCCGTTGAAATTGCGGTAGTTGCGAGGCCCGTTATAGCTGCCGCCCTGGCCGTGATCGACGACGCAGCCTTCGGGACGGCGGCAGATGCCGCGAGCATCGAAACCCCGGCCGTCGACAGCCTGGGCCTCGGCCGCAACGCCTGAGAGAATCGTCGCCGCCGACAGGGCGACAACAAAAAATGCCTTCATGTTCTCACCTGGACCATTTTAGCGCTTTTCACATTTTCAATCCGCAAACAACGGGGATGAAAATCCATTTGCTATTCCCGACCGCTCCCCGGGTGCTCTCAGCTAGCCGGTTTCCGACGCCTGTGCCACCAGACCGCCAGGCGGCGCCGAAGCCGGCGTGCCACAGGAAGATCGTGCGAGAGCACAAGAAAGCCGAGCGGCAACATCCAGAAACCCAGGATCGGCAGGAAGCCCAGGAACCCGCATAGTATGAGGGCGATGCCGATGGCCATCCGCGCGATGCGGGAGCGCGGCATGCCGATGCTGAAGGAGCCGAGCATAAGCCTACCGCTTGCATGATCGATGCCGAAGCGCCCTGCCCGCTTCCCGGGCTTTTCGCCGCCTCTCGTTTCTTCGCGATCATTCCGGTTCGTCATTCCCCAGAGATGGGCACAGACAACCCAAATACAAGTTCATTTCATTTTTTTGAAAAAACCGCTTGGCAAATCGGGCAAGCATTTGTATTAGCCCACTCACACCGCGCCAAGCAGTGATCCCTGGTAGCTCAGCGGTAGAGCATTCGACTGTTAATCGACAGGTCGCCGGTTCGAATCCGGCCCGGGGAGCCATTTTCAAGTTAATCGCCTGTTTCGTTGAGAAATCCGAAAGCAGGCGTTTTCTTCTGACTTTTAGCCCTAAATCAGCATCCCCTAATCCTTGCGAAAATTCACAAGACGCATAAATTCAATCCATCGGATAGCTTTTGCTGGTGACCACGGATGTACTGGCACCGGGCTGATGCAATCAAAGAAGGTCGGCGCGAGCATTCGCCCCGACCTTTTTCTTTGTTCAGGCGCCGGAAACAAGACGCCCGCCGAGTTGGTATCCCGACGGGCTGCTGTGGTGGTGTGGTAAGGTCAAGTCGACGGCTTCAAGGGGCCGGAGCACTGCCGACTAAAAATTGAAATACACGGTCACGCCTGATCGACGACGATAGGGGTAATCGTCGCGATAGCCGTAATAATCACGATAGCCATAGTGCCGAGGACGGTAGCACGAGCCGTAGTACCGGCAGTCGCGGTAAGCGTACCGGCTTTTCTTCCAGTGGCCATACGCATGTCCGTTACCGTGGCGACGGTCTTTGACCTGCTCGACGTCGGCGGTGTGCATTGCTACCGGTTTCGGCACGAAAATCGGCGTGGCGTTTAGCGGCAGGGCGAAACATGCAGCCAAGACTGTGGCTGCGACTACGGGAAAAAGCTTTTTCATCGGCGCATCCTTTCAGGCCCCGAGTCTGGGTTAATACGCATTAACCTGGCATGAACGGCTCTCCCCTGTGGAATTTCCAGAAAGACACCAGCGGTCGCGGTGATCGCGGCGGCCATCGGTGTTGGAGGAGCGGAGGTCACGTCAATGTGGCGCGGATTGCGCGACTCGAAAACAGCGGCGGCGCTTCACGTGCGGTAGCCAAAGAACCGCCAAAGGTGTAGAGCCCATCGTATGGCCCTAGACCCGCTCAAAGCACTCTCCGACTATTGCGAAGCCGATTGCACCGTGCAGTTCTGGATCGCCGGCGCGCCCGCAGTTGAATTCAAATCTCTACAGGCGGCTGTGAGTTACGCTAGAAATAATGGCGGTCGATGGCAGGAGATCGAAATCACGGTGCATTTGCCCCGCGAGGATATCGTCTACGGAACCGATAAGGTGCACCAGTTGATCGATGCCCTGCCACGCGACCAGTGACATTGTTGGAATCGGCCCAAAGATCCAGGTCGCAAGAGAACAGCGTCGCCGCGGTCGTGTGCGCCCGCGGGGCGCCGACGCTTATCGAAATTCATTACTCTGGAGCCGGGTCGTCCTGGCGTTCGCCTTTAACGAAAGCGACAAGCGGCGAACCGGCCATCTTTGCGTTGCCGGTCTGATGGTATAGAGACTGCGGCAGGACGCGACCGCCATTAACTTAAGAATGGGGTCGGGCGGCAGATTGACGTCACGTCGCTGCCACGAGATCACGTGGCCGTTCTTTCTTGATCATTGCAGTGTGGGAACCGCGCTCGCACCTCCCTTTCGAACACATACTATCGCCACGACCATCAAACGGGAATGACGCCAGGAGCCGATCACGATCCTGCCTGCCGACCTGCGCGGTCGCTCACGGAGCACCTCCTCCCGCAAGCTGCCGCTCTTAGCGGACGAGAGCCGACCGCTTTTAATAGCTGCACGAACGGCCGTCACCGGGTCTGAAGCCATCGGCGCAGGCCGGGTTCAAGGAATCTCCCGGCTGATATCCCGATGCCGAGCCATATGAATTCGGCGCCGTCGAGCAGGCCGAAGTGATAAAGGCAAGACTGATTGCTCCGGCCGCGACAAATGCCCGAAATCTGTTCATCGATGCTTCTCCGATTTACGCTGTGATGCAGCCATGAGTTTCTGCCTTTGGGAGTAACGGGAGAATTTCCCCACCTTGAACCCAAGATATAGGTGCGCTCCCCGGCTGGCGTTAGCGCGAGCGCCCTAGATTTCGTCAATCTTTATAATCTGCGTCTGAAGATCGTCGATGATCAAGCGGCCGGGAACAAACACCGCGGTTAAAAGTTGAGTGGCATCAACAACGTAACGTCAGCTTTGACAGGAGGTCTCTCATGGGTCGCGGTATTCTACTTTGGCTGCTCGGTGTTCCACTGCCTATCATCATCCTTCTTGCTCTGTTTATGCGATAGGAACAGATCATGTCGGTTTCAATGACAGGTTCCGGAGAGGTTGCCACTCCGGTCGAATCCTCCAAATCGGCCATGACATGGGGGCCTATCTTCGGGGGTGCGGCCGCGGCCATTGGCGTCACCCTCATTCTTCTGCTGCTTGGATCCGGGCTCGGGCTGACGATGGTGTCGCCCTGGTCGGGGCAAAGCAGTTCGCTCGGGACACTCGGCGTGACGGCGGCAATCTGGCTCGTTCTCGTGCAATGGCTCTCGTCGGCGCTCGGAGGCTATATTACCGGCCGGCTGCGGACGAAATGGGCGGCTGTTCACACGGACGAGGTTTTCTTCCGTGACACGGCGCATGGTTTCCTAAGCTGGGCTCTGGCGACCGTCTTCGTCGCCGGCTTTCTCGCATCATCGCTGACCTCGCTGGCCGGCGCGGGTGCACAAGCCGTGGGCTCGGCCGTGGGATCGACTGCCACGGCCGCCGGCACGGCAGCAGCTTCGTCGGCAGACTCGCCGGTGGATCTTTCCACCTCCTATTTTACCGACGCATTGCTGCGCCCTGACCAGGCTCGCGCCGCGGCGACGTCCAATGATGCCGCGGCAACATCCGAGGTGTCCCGCATCCTCCTCAACGGCGCGGCAGAGGGCAAGATTCCGGATGACGACAAGGCCTATCTTGCCACCATCGTCTCCTCTCGGACGGGTCTTTCCGAAGCCGATGCACGCACCCGCGTCGATACGGTGCTGAAGCGGATCGACGACGCCAAGGTCGCCGCCCAGAAAGCTGCCGATGAGGCACGCAAGGCGGCCTCCACGACGGCCCTGCTCGGCTCGCTGTCACTTCTGATCGGGGCTTTCATCGCCTCTGCTGCCGCAGCGTTTGGCGGATCGCAACGCGACGAAGAGGAAGATCTCATCGTTGCACGCCGGCTCTGAAAACCGGCGGAAACCGGGGCGCGGGGTCGAAAGGCCCCTCGCCCTATTTTATGTTTGAACGCAACCCTTCGCCAGGTTGCAGTTTATTTCGCGGCGAGCGGAACATGTCGCCATTTTTGAGCTTCGGTTAGGTCACACCCTTTCCGGAGAAGATAGATGGCCAAGAAGACGAAGACCTCGCCCTCGGACAACGCGACGATTCATGATCAGAAGCTGCACCGCGGTGCAGGCGGTGAGCTGCATCAGTTTGCCGAGGACGGCATGCCGGTGCTGACCACAGCACAGGGCGGCCCCGTTTCCGACGATCAGAATACACTTCGTCTCGGCGCCCGCGGCCCTGCCCTCATCGATGACTTCCATTTTCGCGAGAAGATCTTTCATTTCGACCACGAGCGCATTCCCGAGCGGGTCGTGCATGCGCGCGGTTATGGCGCCCATGGCTATTTCGAAACCTATGAATCGCTGGCCGCCTACACCCGGGCCGATCTTTTCCAGCGGCCCGGGGAAAAGACGCCGGCCTTCGTGCGGTTTTCGACAGTCGCCGGCAGCAAGGGGTCCTTCGATCTGGCGCGCGACGTGCGCGGTTTCGCGGTGAAGCTCTACACGCAGCAGGGTAATTGGGATCTGGTCGGCAATAACATTCCCGTCTTCTTCATTCAGGACGCGATCAAATTTCCCGACCTCGTCCATTCCGTAAAGCCGGAACCCGACAGGCAATTTCCGCAGGCGCAGTCTGCGCATGACAATTTCTGGGACTTCATCTCCCTCACCCCGGAAAGCATGCATATGATCATGTGGGTCATGTCGGACCGCGCCATCCCGCGCTCCTTCCGTTTCATGGAGGGGTTTGGCGTTCACACCTTCCGCTTCGTCAACGCGGCCGATGAATCGACCTTCGTCAAATTTCATTGGAAACCGAAACTCGGCCTGCAATCCGTCGCCTGGAACGAGGCGGTCAAGATAAACGGTGCGGATCCGGACTTCCATCGCCGCGACCTCTGGCAGTCGATTCAGTCAGGAAACTTCCCGGAGTGGGAGCTCTGTGTGCAGCTTTTCGATCAGGACTTCGCCGACACGTTCGACTTCGACATCCTCGATCCGACGAAGATCATTCCCGAGGAGATCCTGCCGGTCAAACCGATCGGCCGTCTGGTGCTCGACCGAATGCCCGAGAACTTTTTCGCCGAAACCGAGCAGGTCGCCTTCATGACGCAGAACGTTCCACCTGGCATCGACTTCAGCAACGACCCGCTTCTGCAGGGTCGGAACTTCTCCTATCTCGACACGCAGCTGAAACGTCTGGGCGGCCCGAATTTCACCCACCTGCCGATCAACGCTCCGAAATGTCCCTTCCACAATTTCCAGCAGGATGGCCACATGGCGATGCGCAATCCTGTCGGACGGGTCAATTACCAGCCGAACTCCTGGAATCAAGGACCGCGACAATCGCCGGTTCAGGGCTATCGTCACTTCCCGGCCGAGGAGCAGGGTCCCAAAGTCCGGTTGCGGTCGGAAAGCTTTGCCGATCATTACAGCCAGGCCAGGCAGTTCTTCATCAGTCAGACTGCGCCGGAGCAACGCCATATCGCAGCAGCGCTGATCTTCGAATTGAGCAAGGTCGAAACACCGGTCATTCGCGAGCGCATGGTCTCGCATCTCATGAACATCGATGAGACTTTGGCCAGCAAGGTCGGCCACGCACTCGGCTTCAAATCGATGCCGAAGCCTGCCGATGCCGCCATGCCGACGCGCCAGGATCTCGAGCCGTCGCCGGCGCTCAGCATTGTCGAGCGCGGTCCGAAGCGGTTCGAAGGACGCAAGCTCGGTATTCTTGTCACCGACGGCAGCGACGCCGCGATCTTCAAGGCGCTGCTTGCCGAGATCACCGAGCAGAAGGCAACATTCGAAGTGATCGCGCCAAAGATCGGCGGCGTGACGCTCTCGGACGGCAATTGGATCGAGGCGCATCAGATGATCGACGGCGGACCTTCGGTGCTTTACGACGCCGTCGCGCTGCTGCCCTCGTCGGCGGGAAGCAGCGATCTGCTAAAGGAGGCAACGGCCCATGATTTCGTTTCGGATGCCTTCGTGCACTGCAAGTTCATCGGCTATGTGGAAACAGCGCTGCCCCTCATGCAAAAGGCCGGAATTGCCGATTCCCTGGATGAGGGCGTGCTTGCGCTTAGAGCGGCCGGGGATGTCGCGGCCTTTGTCAAAGCGCTTGGCAAATTGCGTGTCTGGGGCCGCGAACCGTCGGTCAAACTGAATTGAACTTAGGGTGGCCATGAGAATGGCTCGTCGTCCAGAACCCGCGGAAACGCGGGTTTTAAACTGTTCGCAGCACGTGATTTATTGAGCCTGGATGATGGAAACATCTGCTCCATCCTTCGTTTATGCGCTATGCGCTGGCGTTTTCGACAGATTTCCGACTTGGCCGTCTTATGGGCAGGGCATCGCGCGGTCCCTGTCACGCTGGTCGCGTTGCTCGCCCTATGGGCGGCGGCGGGCCTCAGTTTTTCTTTCCCACGGCAATGGTTTCTGCTGACCAACATGATGGGGACGCTCATCATATTTTTTATTCTTCTGCTGGTGCAGCACTCCCAAAATCGGGACATGGTGGCGCTCCAAACCAAGCTCAACGAACTGATCCGATCAAGCAAGGCCGGAAATCACTGGATTGCGGCTGAGAAGAAAGAGGCCGAGGCCATCGAGGAAATGCGGCAGCAACACCACGACCAGATGTCAGAGCCGATGAACTAAAACGTGTCGCATCGAGGCGATATGCCTCAGGTGGAGGCCGCCTCCGCGGCGGATTTTTCATCCGCTTTTTCCTCGACACATTCGGCTTGCGCGGCAAGCGTCTTGCTCATTTCTCTGAGTTCACCCTCGTCCAACTTCTCGATGCCGACGAACTTGTTGGCGGCCTGGCTCGTCAGGATGAGTTCGTCGAGCTTGGCCTGAACCGCTTTGCCGTCACGGTTCTGGCTGTTCTGCAATACAAATACCATCAGGAAGGTGATGATGGTCGTGGTCGTATTGATCACCAGCTGCCAGGTTTCAGAATAGCCGAAAAAGGGACCGGATACCGCCCAGGCAATCACGAGCGTCAAAGCCGCGACAAAGGTGAACGGCTTTCCCGAGAAATCGGCGACGACGGTTGCAAAGGAAGAGAAGAAGTTGGGTTTGTTCGACATCTGAAAAGCCTCGCTAATTGCAGCGACAATGCTGTCAATCGACAAGATCAACGTCATTTCCTGGCCGAAGTTCCTCGCCCTGCGGAGCTGCCCGCGCATCCGGAAATCCAGCCTGCTCAGAAAATATTGTGCAGCGCAGCAACCTTCCGCCGACTGAGGCGTTTACGCAGGCATCACCGCCATCCCGGCTGCTGATTGGCGGAGACTTTCATGAGATCTATGTCCGACACGCTTGCGCGCCTTGCTGCGTTGCGAGGAACGCTTCGCCCCCGCCCCACTCAGGAAAATCCCGATCTGATCGCCCTGGACGCATTTGGTGCAAACCCGGGGGCTCTGGGAGGTTACATCTACCTGCCGTCGAAGCGTGCAAAGAACATGGCCCTGGTTACCGTCCTGCACGGCTGCACCCAGACTGCATCAGGCTATGACATCGGGTCGGGGTGGTCTGGGTTGGCAGAGGACTATGGTTTCGCGCTGCTGTTTCCCGAGCAACGAAGGGCAAACAATCCCAACCTCTGCTTCAACTGGTTTAACCCCGAAGATATACGCCGGGATCACGGCGAGGTCTTTTCCATTCGCCAGATGATCGCAAAACTCGTTGCGGAGCATAGCATCGACAGCCGGCGTGTGTTCGTGACCGGGCTTTCGGCCGGCGGCGCCATGACCGCCGCCATGCTTGCCACCTATCCGGAGATTTTTGCCGGCGGCGCCATCATTGCAGGCCTGCCCTATGCCAGCGCCGCGACCATTCCCGAGGCGTTCGACCGAATGCGCGGTCATGGCGGCCCGACCGCCAAGGAACTGCAACTGCGGTTGAGAAACGCCTCAGGCCACAAAGGCCCGTGGCCGACTTTGTCGCTCTGGCAGGGAAGCGCAGACAGAACCGTCGTGCCATCCAATGCGAATGCCATCGTGGAGCAATGGAGAAATATCCACGGCATCGACGCATCGCCGCCGCGCGTGGAAAATATCGGACGCCATCAGCGAAGGGTCTGGACCGATGCTCATGGGGCGGAGGTGATCGAACTCTATACGATTGCCGGAATGGATCACGGCACGCCGCTTGACGTCGGCATCGGCTACGGGGCGAGCGGCCCCTTCATGCTTGACGTCGGAATTTCCTCGACCGTCGAAATCGCCAGGTCCTGGGGCCTCATTCCCTCGTTTGAAAAGCGGCGCAATGCAAAACCCGCTGCTGCACAACCGGAAAACGTCGCAGATTCATCTGCCATAGGGGATGATCGCGGCGGCATTCAGAAGGTCATTGAAGACGCCCTTCGGTCTGCCGGGCTGCTGCGGTAAAGCGACAGAACAGGAGCAAACTGGCTGCCATGCCATTCGCCGGGGGACCGTCCAGATCCAACGAGATTGCCGCTATCGGTTCTGAGACTTGGGCAGCGGCCCGTTTTGATGGCTGAGGACCAGTTCGATCTGGACATCCTGCTGAAACTGCAGCACCCGCTCGCCGACATCGCTCTCCGGCATCCCGGCAGCCAGAAGCTGATCGGCGAGCCTGCGGCATTCGGCCCTCCAGAATGCGATCGCATCCGCGCCATGTCTGCGGCCGAGTTCACGGGCGCAGCGCTCGATATTGGCGGTTCCGGTTCCGGAGGGAAAAGCAATCACCACGCCTTCACTCTGGGCGGCGGGGCGGCAGGTCATTTCAGTAGCCATCGAACACAGGTTCCTTTGATCCTGTTCGTTGTCTACGGGACTATGGTTAATGCTTTCTATCGTTCGTCCCCGTTCTTTCGATGAAGCAGAATTTGCAGTCCACAACCGTCACACTGCCTCGTCTTCGACCTTGACGCCGACACGGGGATGCGTCGACAGTCGGCATCACGTTCGACACTCCAGGCAGCAGAGACCACCGATGACGATAAGCGCTCCCCGCGATTTCCTGAAAAGCCTGTTCGATGCGGCGGTTCGCGCCGCCGATCCGCTGACCGGCATCAAGGCAAACCTGCCTGACAGGCCGAAGGGAAAGACCGTGGTGATCGGTGCCGGCAAGGGTGCTGCGCAGATGGCGCGGGCGCTCGAAAGCGTCTGGGACGGGCCGCTTACGGGTCTGGTGGTCACACGCTACGGCTATGGTTGCGAGACACGCGACATCGAGATCATCGAGGCTGCCCATCCTGTTCCCGATGCGGCGGGACTTGCGGCGGCAAGTCGGCTGGTGGAGACGGTGAGCGGACTGACGGAAGACGATCTGGTGATCGCGCTGATATGCGGCGGCGGCTCGGCGCTGCTGCCCGCCCCGCCGGTGGGGCTCACCCTCGAAGACGAGATTGCGCTGAACGAAATGCTGCTTGCCTCGGGCGCGCCGATCTCGGCGATGAACGTCGTGCGCAAGCATCTCTCGACCATCAAAGGCGGCAGACTTGCGGCGGCAACCAGAGCAAGGGTCGTCAGCCTGATCGTCTCCGACATTCCCGGCGACAATCCGGCCCATGTCGCCTCCGGGCCGACCGTGCCCGATGGTTCGACGCGGCACGATGCCCTTGAGATCGTCAAGCAATATGGATTGCAGCTGCCGCAGGCAGCCCTCGACCATCTGAACTCAGCCAAGGCCGATGCACCGCGGCCGGACGATCCGGTCTTTGCACGCCACGCACATCACATCATCGCCTCTGCCGGCGTGTCGCTGGAGGCCGCGGCCGCCCTGGCGAAGTCGCAAGGGATCGAGCCCGCCATCCTTTCGGATGCGATCGAGGGAGAAGCGCGCGACGTGGCGCTGGTGCATGCGGCAATCGCCCGTGAGGTGCTCGGCCGGAACAGGCCGTTTCCGAAACCGGTCGTCATCCTGTCCGGCGGCGAGACGACGGTGACGCTCCGCGCCAAGGGCGGCAAGGGCGGACGCAACGGCGAATTCGCGCTCGCCATGGCGCTTGCGATCGACGCACAGGAGGGCATTCATCTCCTTGCTGCCGACACGGACGGGATCGACGGCTCGGAGGACAATGCCGGCGCCTTCGCCGATGGCGGCACGGTCAAGCGCCTGCGCGCCGCCGGGCTCGATCCGCGCCGACTGCTCGACGGCAATGACAGTTATTCAGGCTTTGCAGCCGTCGGCGATCTCTTTGAAACGGGGCCGACCGGCACGAATGTCAACGATTTCAGGGCTATCCTGATCGCCTAAGATCCAGCGGATCAGCTCTCGATCCGCCCCTGCCCGATCAGCCAGTCAACCGATTCCTGCACCGCCTGCAGCGACGTATATCTCGGCGCATAGCCGAGCAGGCGCCGGGCTTTGGCGATCGAGCAATTCGGGCTGCGAGCGATATGCTCCCATGTCGCCTCCGCATCTTCGACCGTCTGGCTTTCGGCCCAGGCATCGAATGGGGCGAAGCTGAGCTTCGGCTCCTTCCCGAACCAGTGCGACATGGCTTCGGCATATCCACGCAGCGTCAGCGCCTGCTCCGAAACTGCGTGGAAACTTTCGCCGGTCGACGCATTCCAGTTGGCGATCGCTCCCATGAACATCGCCGCCACGTCATCGGCATGGACGTGATGGACCGTCTCCAGGCCGAAATTGGGCAGCGCCAGGGCGTCTCCGCGGGCAAGGGTCGAAAAGACCTGCAGGTTGAAATTGCCGGCAGGATTGAGCGGCGCCCATCCGCGGCCGACGATGTGGCCGGGATGAATGATGGTCGCCGGAAAGCCGCGAAGCCTTGCCTGCTGCAGCAGATAGGTTTCGATTGCCGCCTTCTGGATGCCGTAGTCACCGAAGGGAGACTTCGGCGCCTCTTCGAGTGTCGGCACGGCGCTGGGGTAGCCATGGGTCCAGATCGTGCCGGTGTGCAGGAAATGACCGACATGCCCGGATAGCGCGGTCACCAGTTGCTCGGCACTCTCAAGCGTGAAGCAGATCATGTCGATGACGATATCGGCTTTCACGTCACGCACGGCCGGGCCGAAATCTCCGGTCCGTTCCATCTCGGCGCGATCCATCCGGCGCTGGTCGACGGAGGCCCAGGCGCGGTTTTCCGTGTAGGGCCTTGCTGCGCCGCGGCTGATGGTGACGACGTCGTGCCCCGCCTCGACCAGACGAGGAACGAGATAGGTTCCGACATGGCCCGTCGCTCCGATGACCAAAACCCGCATTGTCGTTCCTCCCTTTGCATGATCCGCGCCGACTATGCTGCGCCGTGTCGCGATCCTGCAAGCGGCGTTTTCGCCAAGGATGGGAAAGCGGCACGCTATCGATTCTTGAAAACCAGGCAGGTGCCGCCGTGACTGCGGATCTGGTTGCAGAGGCTGTTGGCTTCCAGGCGCGTCTGCCGGCCGATGCGGGCTGCGTAACGCGGGCGAAAGCCGAAGCTGCGGTCGCGCTGGCGCAGGATCAGCGGCTGTTCCGCATTGAGCGGCGCAGGCAGATCCTGCACCGCATCGAGAAACATGCGCCGGGCCACCGCGACATCCGCGTTCGCCGCCAGTTGGACACCCCAGGGCGCCCAATCGCCCTCCTGACGCCAGGGCGTGTCCTTCAACGTCCGGCGTTCGGCAAGCGCCACGCAGCCATCGAGAAAAGGTTCGTCCTTGTCGAGCGGGGCTGCCGCCGTTGCCGGCGGATTGTCCTTCCATTCCTCCACAGTATGGGCGGTAATCGCCATCACGTAGCCGCGCGTCTCGTAAGGCAATCTTCCTGACGTAAGGTAAGCGGCAAGACCGTTTTCGCCGGCATTATAGGCGGCGGCAGCAAGACCGAGATTACCGAAACGATTGCGCAATTCGTCGAGATACTGCGCCGATTTCCGCAGTGCCTCCAGCACCTGATAGCTGTCTTCGAGACCGCGCAGTTTCGCCGTTCCGGGCATGAACTGGGCGATGCCCTGCGCCCCCTTGAAACTGACCGCGTCGGGGCGGAAGGTGCTTTCGCGCCAGATGAGGCGGGCGAAATAGTCCGGCGGCAACTGATTGGCCTCGGCGAAATGCTCGATTGCGGCGCAGAGATCGCGACTGAAACTGTCCTTGCGGATACAGAGCGTCTCGTTCGATCCCGAGGCCGAAGGCCCGGAATAGAGGCAGGCAGGCTCGGCATCGCTTCCTTCCGGCTGAGCTTTCGGCATGTCGATGACGGAAAACAGAAAACAGAGCGAAAGCAGGGCCTTCGCCGATCTCCTCACCATGTCGGACTGACGCTTTCGCCCTCTCATCGGATCTCGGCAGGTTCGACTTCCATCGCGACGCTGATCCTAGATAGCATCGATCACGGCGCGACGCTTCCTGATTTCGGCAATGGCGCATGAAAAAGCCGCCGGGCCAATGGCCGCGGCGGCTTCCAAACAGGCTTGAAAGCAGCGGTCAGGCCGTCGGCTGCTTCGTCTTCCGGAGGTAGGGCAGGACCGTATCGAAGGAGCCGAAACGCGTGATCGCGTCTTCGTTGGAAACCGCGGCGGTGATGATGACGTCATCGCCCTGGTTCCAGTTCGCCGGTGTCGCCACCTGGTGCTTGGCCGTCAGCTGGATGGAATCGATGACGCGCAGGATCTCGTTGAAATTCCGGCCCGTCGTCATCGGATAGGTGAGGATCAGCTTGATCTTCTTATCGGGACCGATGATGAAAACCGAACGCACGGTGGCGTTGTCGGCGGGCGTGCGGCCTTCCGAGCTCTCGCCGGCCCCGGCCGGCAGCATGTCGTAGAGCTTGGCGACCTTGAGGTCCTTGTCGCCGATCAGCGGATATTCGACGTCGAAGCCGGTGGCGGTCTTGATGTCGTTCTTCCACTTGGCATGGCTTTCCACAGGATCGACGGAGATGCCGATGATCTTGGCGCCACGCTTGGCAAAGTCTCCGGCAAGGCCGGCCATGGCGCCGAGCTCGGTCGTGCAGACAGGCGTGAAGTTCTTCGGATGCGAGAACAGGACGGCCCAGCCATTGCCGATCCAGTCATGGAAGCTGATCGGTCCCTGCGTGGTGTCGGCAGTAAAATCGGGGGCAATATCGTTGATGCGTAAGCTCATGGTCGGCCCTCCAAAGCCTTGTGTTAATTCTTGAGCATCTCAAATCGAGGCCATGGGATCCGTCCGCCGGAAGCGGTCGCTGGATTGCGTCTTCAGGGTCGCGCCGGCCGAAAGTAAAAACGTCCCATCCCAGGATTTCACTAAGCCATATATCACGATAACCGAAGGTACGCTCTTTCGATTTCAGGCCTGCGACGGCATTATTTTTCCGATGCATCCGAGCGATGACAGGGCCGATTTTTTACATCGGCACTGTCGGAAACATCAGGTGTCCGCCCTCGCCCGCTTCAAGCCGCCTGAATGGTTTTGATCCTGTCGAGGCCGCCGACAACAGGCGCGAAATCGGCCCAGACGCCCTGCGCGCCTTTCTGCCATTCTTCGAAGGCTTCCGGCTTCAACAGCTTGCCGCCATGGCCAAGCGCCGTTCCGACGGACTTGATCTCGTCGTCGACGATCAGCTGGTTGAAATAGGCGGCGCCTTCGCTGGAAGCCTGCTGGAAAACCGCCTTCTGCTCGTCGTTCAGGCCGGCCCAGAAGGTCGAGGAATAATAGATGACGCCGGATGCCCAGATGTGGCCTGTCTCGGTCATATCGGGCACGACCTCATAAAGCTTGAAGCCGGAATAGGCCGATTTGGTCAGGTCCATGGCGTCGGCGACGCCGGTTGCCAGCGCATTGTAGGTCTCGGTGATCGGAATGCCGATCGGCGTCGTGCCGAATGCGCTCCAAAGCTTGGTGTGAAGCGGGCTCTGGATGACGCGGATGCGCTTGCCCTTGAGCTGCTCCGGCCTCGTCACCGGTTCCTTGGTCAGGAGGTGGCGGGCGCCGTAATTGATGAAATCACCGACGACGAAATTCTGCGCCTGCAGTTTCTGCCTGAGATCGGCGCCGACTTCGCCGCCGACAGTTCTGTGCACATGGTCGGCATCGCGAAAGAGGAAAGGCAGATCGAGGATCTGCAGTTCGGGCGCCCAGCCGGACAGCGACGAGACGGTGGAGAGGCTCGCCTGGATCGAACCGAGGCGGACGCCTTCGGCCACTTCCTTCTCGCCGCCGAGCGCGCCGTTCCTGACGATGTTGAACTTGAACTGGCCCGGAAGTTTGGCTTCGACCAGCTCGCCGATTTTCACCCAGATCTTCGTCTCCGGCTTGTCGTCGCCGAGCAGAGAGGCGATCGTGATCGTCGTCGTGCGGGCGGCGGCTGTGCGGATAAAGCCTGGCGCCGCAAGCGCCGTACCGGTTAGAGCGGCGGTCCTCAGGAAGTTACGTCGGTTGAGATTGTTCATGGGATTGTCCTGTTCACTAGAAAATGATGGCCCAAGCGCAGAGGATTGCCAGCGAGACCAGAAGGGCGAGCAGATAGGGAACGACGGCCCGGAAGAGTTCTGAGGCAGGAATGCGGGTGACGCCGCTGACAACGAAAATCAGCATGCCGAGCGGCGGTGTCAGCCCGTGGATCATCAGGTTGACGACGATAATCACGCCGAACTGGATGGGATCGATGCCGGCGGCAACCGCTGCCGGCAGCAGGATCGGGCCGAAGAGCAGGATCGCCGCGCCGATATCGAGAACGAGACCGACGGCGAGCAGAATGACGTTCGACAAAAGGATGACGGCAAGCGCGCTGCCGCCAAGCGCCGTCGTCAGATGCGAGATCAGCCCGGAGACGTCGTCGACGGCGAGCAGGAAAGCGAAGGGGCCGGCCGTGCCGATCAGCAGACCGATCGCCGCTGCCTCGACCGCCGCCTGGCGGAAGGCGGCATAGAGCGAGAGGATGCCGAGCCGCGCGCCGATGCCGAGCAGCAGGGTGTAGAAGGCGGCGAGCGCTGCCGCCTCCGTTGTCGTGACGATGCCGATGCGGATGCCGACGACCACGATGACCCCGAGCCCGAAGGCGGGGATCGCCTGGACCGCCGATTGCCAGCGCTGCCTGGCGGTCGCGCGCGGCAAGGTCACCTGCTCGCGCACGGTCAGATGGATGGCGACAGCCAGGCATATGGCCATAAGCCCGCCGGCGAAGAAGCCGCCGACCAGCAGCGCGCCAACGGAAAGATTGGTCGCCGAGGCAAGGATGAGAAAGGCAATCGACGGCGGGATGATGTTGTCGAGAACCGATGTCGAGGCGATAATCGCCGCCGCCTGCGCCGGGGGATAACCGTGCTTGACCAGTTCCGGCTGGAACGTCGACGCGCCGAAAGCGGCATTTGCGACCGAGGAGCCGGAAGCGCCGGAAAAGAGAACGCTGGTCAAAAGCGTCGTCTGCGCCAGCCCTGCCCGGCGATGGCCGACCATGGCGGCGGCAAAACGCACAAGCTGGTTGGCCACGCCTGATGCCGTCAACAGGCCGCCGGCAAGCAGGAAGAAGGGAATGGCGAGCAGCAGGAATTTCGATATGCCGGTGACTGTGGAGGAAACGATCGCCGGCTCCGGCAGGCTGCTGCCGAAGGCGATGACGACATAGGCTGCGGCGAGAAAGGCGTGCGGCAGCGGTGCAGCCAGCACCAGACCGATCGCCGCGATCAGCCCGAGGAAAATGCTCGGCGGCCAGTCGAGATCAAGCGAGATATGCGGGATGCCGGCATAGAGAGCGACACCGAGGGTCAGCGAAACAGCAACCGCCAGGACCTTGCCTTCGGCGATGCGCTGCAGAAGCAGCACGATGAGGATCAGCGCGCCGCCGGCGCCGAGGAAGCCGAAGCGGATCCATTCCGGCAGACCGAGCGTCGGCGAGACGCCGCCGAGCATCGTCATGATCTCGCTGCCGCCGAAGGCGAGGATCAACGCCGAAAGCACGGTGAAGACATCGGCGCCGATCCGCGTCACCTTCTGCAGGCTTTCGGGCAGCATCCTGACGAAAACATCGAGGCGCATGGCAAGCGCACTGTTGAGGCTGAGCGGTGCGCCGAGCGCAATCAGTGCCACATGCAGCCAGATGCCGAGATCCTCGGCGCCAATGAAGCCGGTGCCGAAGAAATAGCGCAGGCAGACGGTGACGAGCACCATGGCGAGCAGCACGGCGAGCACGAGCGCTGCGGCTATGCCGAGCACCGCCTCGAGCGCCCGCAGCGCCCGCGCCGCGATCCCGTCATCCCCGGCCCGCTCGATCGGATGAAATTCACTGGTGGCCAACAAACCTGCCTTCTTTCCCGAGGATCAGGCGCTGCCGACCTTCAAAAGATGGAAGTCGAAAAGCGTCATGCCTTTTCGCTGAAACGGAGCGCTTCCTCAAGCGTCACGGGGCTGGAAAAATAAGCCGTCGACATCAGATGTCGCACTGCGAAAACGCCTGAAACTGCAGCAGTTTGATTAATTTTTAGGCGTTAAAGTTGCTGCACATTTTTCAGGCTAAACCTTGCCAAAATTGCTGCGGCGCGTCATAAATATAGTCATGAAGCATCTCGATCTGACGATTCTGGTGATCGACGAAAATGCCATCCGCGCCTCCATCATTGAAGAAGGGCTGCGCGAGGCAGGGCATGCGCGCGTCACTGTCGTGCACGAGGTCAACGGCATCGCGCGGACCATCGAAACGCTGATGCCCGATGTGATCATCATCGATATCGAAAACCCCAACCGCGACATGATGGAGCATCTGTTCCAGCTGACGCGCACGGTCAGCCGTCCGATCGCCATGTTCGTCGACCGCTCCGACACGGCCTCGATCGAGGCTGCGGTCGATGCCGGCGTCTCCGCCTATATCGTCGACGGATTGAAGAAGGAACGCGTCAAACCGATCCTCGACATGGCCGTCAGCCGCTTCAACGCCTTCAGCCGGCTGCGGCGGGAACTTGCCGATGCCCGGTCGGCGCTGGAGGAACGCAAGCTCATCGAGCGCGCCAAGGGCATATTGATGAAGATGCGCGGCCTGTCCGAGGAAGAGGCCTTCGCCCTGCTGCGCCAGACGGCGATGAACGAAAAGAAGAAGATGTCGGAAATCGCCCAGAGCGTTGTCACCGCCGCGGGACTCTTGATGTGAGCGCGGGCCTCCTAGAGCGGTTCAGCTTTTCACGGAAGCGCAGAACCGCTCTAAGCTTTTGTTTTAACGCAATTCCGGACGGAAAACCGCTTCGCACTTTTCCTGGAATTGCTCTAGATTTCCGGAGGAAACCGGAGTGGATATGATGACGAACACCGCCAGTTCCAGCGGCGGGCTGCCCTCGCCCGCGCATATCAACAGTGAAGGGCCAAAAGTGCTGCGGGCCGGTTTCATTCCGCTCGTCGACGCATCGGTGCTGATAGCAGCGGCGGAATTCGGCTTCGCACAGATGGAAGGCCTGACGCTCGATCTCGTCAAGGATGTCTCCTGGGCGAATGTGCGCGACCGCCTGGCGTTCCGCCAGTTCGACATCGCCCATATGCTGTCGCCGATGCCGGTCGCCTCCATGCTCGGCCTCGGCTCCAATCCCTCGCCGACGATCACGCCGTTTTCCCTTGGGCGCGGCGGCAATGCGATCACGCTGTCGACGCGGCTCTTCGACAGGATGCGGGATGACGCCGGATTGCCGGAAACGGCAAGCGCACTGGATAACGCCCATGCTCTGGCCAAAACGATTGCGGCGATGAAGGCGCGCGGCGAGCCGCTGCCGACCTTCGGGGTCACCTATCCTTTCTCCTCGCATAATTACGAATTCCGCTACTGGCTGGCGGCCGGCGGCATTAATCCCGACAGGGACGTCAAGCTCGTCGTCGTGCCGCCGCCGCTGACCTCGGATGCCCTGGCGGCCGGGGCGATCGACGGCTTCTGCGTCGGCGCGCCTTGGAACATGGTCGCCTCGGAGCGCGGTGTCGGGCGCATCGTCGCCGCCAAACAGGATATCTGGCCGTCGGCCCCGGAAAAGGTGATCGGCATGCGTCCGGATTGGGCGGAAAGCCATCCGGAAACCGTTTCCCGGCTGATCGTGGCGCTCGACGCGGCAGCCCGCTGGTGCGACCGGCCGGAAAATCACGACGCGCTGGCGACAGCGCTTGCCGATCCGCGCTATATAGCCGCCCCCGTCGGCATCATTCGCCGCGTTCTCGCCGGCGAATTCAGCCTCGACGCTAGGGGCAACCGGCGCATCATCGCCGACTATTTCCAGTTTCATTCCGGCTTCGCCAACTATCCGAGGCCAAGCCATGCGCTGTGGATCTACAGCCAGATGATCCGCTGGGGACAGGCCGAGCCCAGCCTCAACAAGGCGCGGGCGGCCGCCTCCGCCTACCGTCCCGATCTCTATCGCAGAGCGCTCGGCGACGCCAATGCACCTGATGATGCCGATATCCGCATCGAAGGCAATGACGAAGGCGATCGCTTCATGGACGGCCACGTCTTCGATCCGACGGAATTGCCGGACTATGTCGCGGGCTTTGCCGTCAAAAGCGCACTGCCCTTCGCTTCCCATAGCGATGAGACCTGATACATGCCGGCCTGCACAAAACGCCAGCAAAATTCGATGCCCGCCATCACCGCAACGCACAAAAGATTTGCACATTTTTTGGCAGCCGCAAAAACGTGCAGGCGGCCAATTCTTAAAAATTCTCTTTCTATTCAATCGCTTAAAGAAACAACGCCAAACTGGCACGCAGTTTGCAAGAGTACTAATGCACAGATCAATGGCGATCAGTGCAGTACGAGGGCGCAATAGGCGCTCTGAGAAGACCATGAATTCGGCGTCCAACGGCGGGCGCCACCAGCAAAGCCGCTGATCAGGATATTTCGCGCGCCTCGTGCATGCGCAGCCTGACCAGCGGCTTTTTGTTTTTAACCCCCCAGCAATGGATCGGCACGACCTTGTCGCGCCACGGAGAAGCCATGTCTGTCATCGAGAAAGCGCAGCCCATGTCCCCCGGCGAACCAGCCAAAGCATTGTGGATCTCCACGGTCGCCTTCACGCTCTGTTTCGCCGTCTGGACGATCTTTGCGATCATCGGCATCCGCATCAAGCAGGATCTCGGCCTGAACGAGGCGGAGTTCGGCTTGCTGATCGGCACCCCGGTCCTGACCGGTTCGCTGGTGCGCATCGTCCTCGGCATCTGGACGGGGCGTTATGGCGGGCGTCTCGTTTACACCCTCACCATGCTGGCCGCCGCATTGGCGACCTTCCTGCTCTCCTACGCCCAGACTTATACGCAGATGCTGATCGCCGGCCTCGGCGTCGGGCTTGCCGGCGGCTCCTTCGCGGTCGGTGTCGCCTATGTCTCGCCGTTCTTCCCCGCGGAAAAACAGGGCACGGCGCTCGGCATCTTCGGCGCCGGCAATGTCGGCGCGGCCGTGACCAAATTCGCAGCCCCCTTCGTGCTGCTCGCCTGGGGCTGGCAGTCGGTTGCCGAGATCTGGGCCGTCTGTCTGGCGCTGATGGCCATCGTCTTCTGGTTCACCACGTCAGATGATCCGGCCTTCCGTCTTCGCCGCGAGCGCGGCACCGCCTCCAAGAGCCTCGCTCAGGAATTCGCGCCGCTGCAGAACGTCCAGGTCTGGCGCTTCTCGCTCTACTATTTCTTCGCCTTCGGCGGCTTCGTCGCCCTGTCCCTGTGGCTGCCGCGCTATCTGGTCGGCGTCTACGGCTTCAACCTGGAAACTGCCGGCATGATTGCGGCCGCCTACTCCATCCCGGGCAGCATCTTCCGCGCTTTCGGCGGCGTGCTGTCGGACAAGAAGGGCGCACGCAGCGTGATGTATGCGATGCTGGCCGTCTCGGCCGTAGCCACTCTCATCCTGTCGCTGCCGGCGACGACCATCACGCCGGTCATCTTCATCGCCGTCATCTTCGTGCTCGGCTTCTTCATGAGCCTCGGCAAGGCCGCCGTCTACAAGCACATTCCGGCCTATTACCCTGAAAGCGTCGGCGCCGTCGGCGGCATCGTCGGCATGATGGGCGGTCTCGGTGGCTTCATCCTGCCGATCGCTTTCGGCCTCCTCAAGGACATGACCGGCCTTTGGTCCAGCTGCTTCCTGCTGCTCTTCGCAATCGTCGCGATCTCGCTCGTCTGGATGCACCTGTCCGTCAAGCAATTGTCGCGCCAGGGACCCTCTGAGCCCGTGGCTGCAACCTGATCTAAGGACTAGGAATTATGACAGAAAAACTCGTCATCATCGGCAATGGCATGGCGCCCGGGCGCATGCTGGAGCACCTCTTCGAACGGGCGCCCGGACGCTATGAAGTCACGATCTTCAATGCCGAGCCGCGCGTCAATTACGACCGCATCATGCTGTCGCCGGTTCTCTCTGGAGAGAAGGACTACGAGCAGATCATCATTCACGGTGACGGCTGGTACATCAAGCACGGCATCATGCTCTACAAGGGCCACAAGATCGTCAACATCGATCGCGATGCCAAGACGGTCACCTCCGATCATGGCGTCACCGAAAGCTACGACAAGCTGGTGATCGCCACCGGTTCCGTGCCCTTCATCATCCCGGTTCCCGGCAAGGACCTGCCCGGCGTCATTACCTATCGCGATCTCGACGACGTGCAGGCCATGCTGCTTGCCGCCCAGTCGCGCGAAAAGGCCGTCGTCATCGGCGGCGGTCTTTTGGGCCTCGAAGCGGCGGCCGGCCTTGCCCAGCGCGGCATGGACGTCACCGTCCTGCACGTCATGCCGACGCTGATGGAGCGCCAGCTCGATCCCGCCGCCGGTTATCTCTTGCAAAAGGCGGTCGAAGAACGCGGCATCAAGGTCATCTGCAAGGCCAATACCAAGGCGATCATCGGCAACGGCAAGGTCGAAGGCATCGAACTCGACGACGGCCGCATCATCCCGGCAACCCTCGTCGTCATGGCCGTCGGCATTCGTCCGAGTGTCGGCCTGGCGAAGGACGCCGGCCTTGCGGTCAACCGCGGCATCGTCGTCGATGCCGGCATGCAAACCTCGGATGGCGATATCTTTGCGCTCGGCGAATGCGCCGAGGTCGGCGGCATGGTCTACGGCCTCGTCGCCCCGCTTTACGAGATGGCCCGCATTGCCGCAGCACATCTCTCGGACGACCGTTCGCCGGCTTTCGTGCATGCGGACACGCCGACCAAGCTGAAGGTCACCGGCATCGAGCTCTATTCGCTCGGTGATTTCGCCGATGGCGACGACCGCGAGGAGATCGTGCTGCGTGACGCCAGCGCCGGCGTCTACAAGCGTCTCGTGCTGAAGGACAACAAGATCATCGGCACCGTGCTTTACGGCGAGACCGCCGACGGCGCCTGGTTCAACGATCTGAAGAAGAAGGCGACCGATATTTCGGAGATGCGCGAGACGCTGATCTTCGGTCAGGCCTATCAGGGAGGGTCGCCGCTGGACCCTATGGCGGCCGTTGCAGCCTTGCCGGATGACGCGGAGATTTGTGGCTGCAACGGCGTATGCAAGGGCAAGATTACCTCGACGATCACCAGCAAAGGCCTGACGTCGCTCGACGACGTGCGCGCCCACACCAAGGCATCCGCCTCCTGCGGCTCCTGCACCGGCCTCGTCGAACAGCTGATGGCGCTGACCCTCGGCGATGGCTACAATCCGGCTGCCGTGCAGCCGATGTGCACCTGCACCGAACTCGGCCATGACGACGTTCGCCGCCTGATCAAGGCCAAGGGTCTGAAGAGCATCCCGGCCGTCATGCAGGAATTGGAATGGAAGACCTCTTGCGGCTGCGCCAAGTGTCGGCCGGCGCTCAATTATTACCTCGTCTGCGACTGGCCGGACGAATATGCCGACGACTACCAGTCGCGCTTCATCAATGAGCGCGTCCACGCCAATATCCAGAAGGACGGCACCTATTCCGTCGTTCCCCGCATGTGGGGCGGCGTCACCAATTCGAACGAGCTGCGCGCCATCGCCGATGTCGTCGACAAGTTCGATATCCCGATGGTGAAGGTGACGGGCGGCCAGCGCATCGACCTGCTCGGCATCGAGAAGGAAGACCTGCCCGCCGTCTGGGCCGATCTCGGCAAGGCCGGCTTCGTCTCCGGCCAGGCCTATGCCAAGGGCCTGCGCACGGTGAAGACCTGCGTCGGTTCGGACTGGTGCCGTTTCGGCACCCAGGATTCGACCGGCCTCGGCATCCGCATCGAGAAATTCATGTGGGGCTCGTGGACGCCGGCCAAGCTGAAGATGGCCGTCTCCGGCTGCCCGCGCAATTGCGCCGAAGCAACCTGCAAGGATATCGGCGTGATCTGCGTGGATTCCGGTTTCGAGATCCATTTCGCCGGTGCGGCCGGTCTCGACATCAAGGGCACCGAGGTGCTCGGCCTGGTGAAGACCGAGGACGAGGCGCTGGAGCATATTGTGGCGCTGACGCAAATGTACCGCGAGCAAGCCCGCTATCTCGAGCGCATCTACAAATGGGCCAAGCGTATCGGTCTGGATGAAATCCGCCGCCAGATCATGGGTGATGCCGAAAAGCGCCAGGCCTATTACGAGCGCTTCGTCTTCAGCCAGAAATTTGCCCAGGTGGATCCCTGGTCGGAGCGCGTCTCCGGCAAGGACAAGCATGAATTCAAGCCGATGGCGACGATCGGTTACCCGCAGGCAGCCGAGTAAGGAGATGGATATGAATTGGCCCAATGAAAACTGGCATCCAATCGGCGACATTTCCGACATTCCCTTGCGTGGTGCCCGCTGCGTGAAGACGCCCCAGGGCAAGATCGCCGTCTTCCGCACGGCCGAAAACGAGGTCTTCGCCATCGAGGATCACTGCCCGCACAAGGGCGGTCCGCTCTCCCAGGGCATCGTGCATGCCAAGGCCGTCACCTGCCCGCTGCACAATTGGGTGATCTCGCTCGAAACCGGCAAGGCGCTCGGTGCCGACCAGGGCGAGGTGCGGACCATACCGGTCCGCAACGAGGACGGCGCGCTGTTCATCGCGCTGGAAAGCCTGTTGATGGCGGCTGAATAATGGCGGCTGAGGTCAAGACCACCTGCCCCTATTGCGGCGTCGGCTGCGGCGTTATCGCCACGGTCGACGAGGCCGGCGCCGTCAGCGTCAAGGGCGATCCCGAGCATCCGTCGAATTTCGGCCGCCTGTGTTCTAAGGGTTCGGCGCTTGCCGAAACCATCGATCTCGACGGCCGGCTTCTTTATCCCGAGATCGCCGGCGCACGCAGCGGCTGGGACGAGGCGCTTGATCTGGTCGCCCGGCGTTTCTCCGAAACGATCGCCGAACACGGGCCGGATTCCGTCGCCTTCTACGTTTCAGGCCAGTTGCTGACCGAGGATTATTACCTCGCCAACAAGCTGATGAAGGGCTTCATCGGCTCGGCCAATATCGACACCAATTCAAGGCTCTGCATGTCGTCGTCCGTCGCCGGGCATCGCCGCGCCTTCGGCGCCGATACGGTGCCCGGGACCTATGAGGATATCGAACTCGCGGATCTCGTGGTGCTCACCGGCTCCAACCTCGCCTGGTGCCATCCCGTCATCTACCAGCGGTTGGCCGCTGCCAAAGCGGCGCGGCCGAACATGCGGATCGTCGTCATCGATCCGCGCCGGACGATGACATGCGATATCGCCGATCTGCATCTGGCGATCCGCCCGGACGGCGATGTCGCGCTGTTCATGGGATTGCTTGCCCATCTCGCGACAAGCCCCGCGATCGACCAGAATTATATCGCCTCCCATACGGAAGGTTTCGCCGGCGCCTTTGCTTCAGCCGCAGCACTCGATATCAACGAACTCCTGGAGCGAACCGGCCTGCCGGCGATGCAGATCCGCGAGTTCTTCCGCCTGTTCGAGACGACGTCGAAGGTGGTGACCTGCTATAGCCAGGGCGTCAACCAATCCTCCTCCGGCACCGACAAGGTCAATGCCATCCTCAACTGCCATCTGGCGACGGGCCGCATCGGCCGCCCTGGTATGGGACCGTTCTCGCTGACCGGCCAGCCGAATGCCATGGGCGGGCGCGAGGTCGGCGGTCTTGCCAACATGCTTGCCGCCCATATGGCGATCGAAAGTGCCGATGACCGCGACCGCGTGCAGCGCTTCTGGAAATCGCCCGTTATCGCCGCCAAACCCGGCCTGAAGGCGGTCGACATGTTCCGCGCCGTGGCCGACGGGCGCATCAAGGCGC
The DNA here is from genome assembly GCF_014195245.1 of Rhizobium sp. BK619. Classification (NCBI taxonomy): domain Bacteria; kingdom Pseudomonadati; phylum Pseudomonadota; class Alphaproteobacteria; order Hyphomicrobiales; family Rhizobiaceae; genus Rhizobium; species Rhizobium sp. BK619. The sequence continues at coordinate 373,341 of NZ_JACIBH010000004.1, forward strand.
TCTGGATCATCGCCACCAATCCTGTTGTCTCGATGCCGGATGCCGACAGCGTCGAAAGTGCGATCGCCGCCTGTCCCTTCGTCGTCGTCTCCGACATTCTGAGAGAGACGGATACGGCCCGGCACGCCGATGTGCTTCTGCCCTCGCTCGGCTGGGGCGAGAAGGACGGCACCGTCACCAATTCCGAACGGCGCATTTCCCGGCAACGGCCGTTTCTCGACCTGCCCGGCGATGCCAAGGCGGACTGGTGGCAGCTTGCGGAGGTTGCGCGCCGCATGGGCTTTGCCGCCGCCTTCGATTTTGATGCGCCGGCCGAAATCTTCGCCGAACATGCCGCCCTTTCCGCCTTCGAAAACAACGGCAGCCGCGATTTCGACATCGGCGCCCGCGCCGGCATGACCGGCAGCGTCTATGACGAGCTCTCGCCCTTCCAATGGCCGCAGGCGGCAGGCACCGCGCCCGGCGTCACCCGCTTCTTCGCCGATGGCGGCTTCTACCATGCCGATGGCAAGGCGCGCTTCGTCGCGGTGGAACCGCCGGCAACGGACCGCACCAATGGCGACTTTCCCTTCACGCTGAATACCGGGCGCATCCGCGACCAGTGGCACACGATGACGCGAACCGGAAAGAGCGCGCGGCTTTCCGCCCATATCGCCGAACCCTTTGCGGAGATCCATCCGCGCGACGCGATCGAGACCGGCATATCAAGCGCCGGCCTCGTCGAGATCGACAGCCCGCACGGCAAGGCAATCGTCCGGGCGCTGGTGACCGACCGCCAGGCGCGCGGCGGCATCTTCGCGCCGATGCACTGGAACGACCAGTTCGCGGCAAAAGCGCGGATCGACGCCGTGGTGGCGCCGATCACCGATCCCGTTTCCGGTCAGCCGGCGTCGAAGAATGTGGCCGTCGCCGTCCGGCCCTTCCGCGCCGCCCATTACGGCTTCGCCGTTTCGGCGACAAAACCCGTGACACCTGACGCGGCCTATTGGGCCCTGGCAAAGGCTGAGGGCGGCTGGCGGCTGGAGCTTGCCTTCGGAGAAGCGGTCGAAGACTGGACGGCATGGTGCCGGGCGGTTTTTGCCATTCCCGATGAAATCGAGCCGCTCGGTTATGCCGACCGGCAATCCGGCGACCTCAGGCTCGCCTTCTTCGACGGCGAGACCCTGCTTGCCGCAGTGTTCCTCGCCCGCGAGCCCGTCGCCGTCGCGCGCAACTGGGCGATCTCGCAGCTCTCCGCCGCGCATGATGATCTGAGGAAACGTTTTGCGCTCGTCGCAGGCCGTCCCGGCGCCGGCAGGCCGGATCCGGGCGCCACCGTCTGCTCCTGCTTCAGCGTCGGGGTCAACCAGATCGCCGCCGCCGTTCGCGGCGGATGCCACAGCGTCGAGGCCGTCGGCAAGGAAACGAGCGCCGGAACCAATTGTGGCTCCTGCCGCGGCGAAATCGGCAGGATCATCGATCGCTGTCTTGCCGCCGCTGCGGAGTGAAAGGCAGGGCTTATCCGGCCGCCTTCGGCACGATGAACATTTTATGGTCGGCCGAGATGCGGACCGAGATCTCGTCGTAGGATGACAGCGTCGGATGCGGCGTTTCCATCTTGCCATGATGGGTTGCCGTCACCACCATGACATCGGCGCCCGCCGCCTCGCCGGCGAGAATGCCGGCAGCGACATCCTCGAACACAAGGCAGTCCTGCGTGCTGACGCCGAGGCGTTCGGCGCCGAGAATATAACATTGCGGATCGGGTTTTCCGACCTTCACATCCTCAGCCGTCACCATGAATTTCGGCAGCGACAGGCCTGCCGCCTCCAGCCGCCGGCGGGCAAGACGCAAGGGTGAGGAGGTGACGATCGCCCAGCGATCCGGCGGCAGCGAGCTCAGGAATGCCGCGGCACCCGAAATGGCGACGACATCGCCGACATCGGCGATCTCGGCCTCGGTCACCAGCCTGGCTTCATGTTCGGGATCGACGCCCGGCAGGTTCAGCCGGGCGATCGTGTCGACGCCGCGCGATCCATGCATCTTCGGCAGAAAGTCGGCGACAACGAGGCCCTGACGCCTTGCCCAGTCGCTCCAGACACGTTCGGCCGCACGGATCGAATTGAGGATGGTGCCGTCCATATCGAACAGGAAGGCGGCATAAGGCTTCTCGAAGCCGCGGGGCATCGGTTGGGACAAAAGGCTGAATCCTTCAGGAAAAGAGTCGGACGGTGGTCGCTATCGCCCGATGAAACGGCAAATCATCGCTTTTTGCAAGCTTTCGCCTGGACAGGTCAGCTATACTAGGCGGCAAGCCTTGCCTGCACGCATCAACGCAGCAGCTTCAGCGAGCCCGTCAGCGAACGGATCCACTTCGTCGGGCCGGCGAGCCCGATGCCGTCGATCGTTTCCAAGGAGAGGTCGCGCGCCGGTATCGAAGCCTCATAATCGGCATAGACGTGCAAGGCGCGGGCAAAACGCGGGAATGGCACGACCAGTGCGCCACCGGGCGCCGGCAACGCCTTGAGCAACAGCGATCTCAGATCGGCGGCGGCCGCCTGCAGCACCGGGACCGGCTTGTTGGCACTGACATGAAATGTCCGGCCGGTCTGGTCGGTCAATTGCGCGCCGGCAAGCGCCGGCGCCGCAGCGCCGAGGCCGATCGACAGCACGGCGATCGTATTGGCGAGTTCGCCGGCCGGCAGCGCCGGCTCGACAATCACCGCGACACGCCAATCCTCACCCGTCATCCCTCGTTCTCCATGCTTGATTTGGTTTTCCCAACCTATCGCAAGGCATAGAAATATCCTGCCTATTCCTGTCGCGACCCGGGCGATTTTGGTAGGATCTTCCTATCTGTCGATGAAGCTAGAAAGGATTTACCGATCATGGAATTCGAGCCGGGAGATATCCGCATATTGAAGGCGCTCCAGAGCGAGGGACGGCTGACCAACCAGGAGCTTGCGGAACGCGTGGGAATGTCGACCTCGCCCTGCTGGCGCAGAGTGAAACGGCTTGAAGAGGCCGGCGTCATCCGCGGCTATCAGGCTCTCGTCGATCGCCGCGCCGTCGGCCTCGGCGTCCTCGCCTTCGTGCGTGTGCAGATCGACACGCATTCCCATGACGAGGCCCAGCGCTTCGAGCGCGAGGTCGGCGAGCTGGATGCGGTCATCGCCTGCTATTCCGTTGCCGGCGAGGCTGATTTCCTGCTGCAGGTGGTCGCGGCCGATCTCGACAATTATGCCGAATTCGCCATGACGGTGATCCGTCGCCTGCCCGGCATCAAGGAGATGCATACGATGTTCGTGCTGAAGGACATCAAGGCATCGACGATCCTGCCCGTGCAGCTATCGAGCGCCAGCCGTTCGCGGTGAAGCGCAGAGATCGTCGCCAAAACCGCTGCACGCTTTTGCTGGAATTGCTCTAAAAGGCTGTGCTGCTGGTGGCGATCAAATCGCAGGAGAGGCGCAGGCCGATCGGGTCATGGCAGGGTTGTTCGGCGCTGGCGGCAAGTTCCGGCCCGGCGGGCGCGTCGGCGCGCAGATAGGCCTGTGTCGTCGGATCGATACGCATGGGAATGGCAGTCCACAACGAGGGGCGGCCGACGTCGATCGCTGATATGCCGGCCTTCTCGCGGCCCATGGCAGAGGACGCGATTGCCATGCCACTGGCCGTCAGGGCGAGTGCAAGGGCAATCTGCAGACCGAGATCTGCGGCCTCGCGCGGGGAAACGAACATTGCGGCCTCATGCTGCGGATTGGCGTTTCGTCATGCACTAAGGCAGGTGGCAGCGGCGATCCAGCGGCTTCCGCCGTTAAGGTTTATGCGTAACCATGCAAGGCCTGCGTGCAGATTTTTCGCAAATTTCGGAACAATGATTCCGGCAGGCGGTTACCCCAGGGTCATCCAAGATGAAAATCAAAGGAGGATATCCTCATGACCAAATCCCTTATCGCCGCTTCGCTGCTTGCGATCGGCATGGCATCGTCAGCCTTTGCCCAGTCGAATCCCGATCCGATCGGGCCGACCAACGGCGGCTCGACCGATCCGGGTTCGGGTAGCTATTCATCCGATTATACCAACAGTGACAACGGCATGTATCCGGTGCGCGTCGCGCCGGTTGATCCGATGACAACACAGAGCATCGGCCAGCCGCAAACGATGGAATGCGCCGGCATGCCGCAGCAGAGGTCGGGCGTCGATACACGCGGCGGCGAAAGCGGCGCCTCGATCAGCGAAGCCTGCCGCGAATACGACAACTGACAGGCACCTTCGCTCCCTAAACATGTCGCGCAAACGCGCGCCACGTTTGGCAAAGGCCGGTTCACGCCGGCCTTTTTTCATGTCGCCGCCACCACGATGAAAAGCTTTCCCTCCGGATGAAACTTTTGATCCGGGCGTTCCGTACATCCGTAGCAGGGTGCAAAGAACAAGAGCAGGGAACGGCTTCATTGGCAAAGGACGCGGTAAAACCTGTCATTTTATGGTTTCGCAGGGATTTGCGCCTTGACGACAATCAGGCGCTGACTGCCGCCCATCTCTCCGGGCGACCGATCATCCCCGTTTATATCAAAGAGCCGGCGGCAGCCGGCACGGGTCCGCTCGGCGCTGCGCAGGCCTGGTGGCTGCATCATTCGCTGGAAGCGCTTGATAGATCATTGCACGAGCGGCAGGGCGAACTGGTGCTTGCCAGCGGAGAAGCGCTCGAGGTGCTCCGCGCCGTCATCAAAAAGAGTGGTGCCGAAGCCGTTTTCTGGAACCGGCGATACGATCCCTCGGGCATCTCGGTCGACACCCACATCAAGCAGGAATTGGAAAAACAGGCGATCGAGGCGAGAAGTTTCGGCGGCCAGCTGCTGCACGAACCGTCCAGGCTGATGACCGGCAGTGGCACGCCCTATCGGGTCTATACGCCATTCTGGCGCGCGCTGGAGGGTGCGGGCGAAGCCGAGCCGCCGCTGGAGGCGCCGGCGAAGCTGCGGCTGGCAGCGCAACGTCCGGCATCGGAAACATTGAAGAGCTGGAAACTGCTGCCGACGAAGCCGGACTGGGCGAAGGGCTTTGCCGATCTCTGGACGCCGGGCGAGCAAGGCGCAAGAGAGAGGCTCAGCGCCTTCGTCGAGGACGAACTCAAGGGTTACAAGGAAAACCGCGACTATCCGGCGAAACCGGCGACCTCGATGCTGTCGCCGCATCTGGCGCTCGGCGAGATCTCCCCTGCCCGCATCTGGGATGCGACGCGCGGTCTGTCGAACCGGGTGCCGGCGGCCGACATCGTGCATTTCCGCAAGGAGATCGCCTGGCGGGAATTCTCCTACCACCTTCTTTTCCATTTCCCGCGTCTTGCCTCGGAGAACTGGAACGATCGTTTCGACGGCTTCAAATGGCGCAACGACGACGGCGATTTCGAGGCGTGGCGCCGCGGCATGACCGGCTACCCGATCGTCGATGCCGGCATGCGCCAGCTCTGGCGCCACGGCTGGATGCACAATCGCGTGCGCATGATCGTCGCCTCCTTCCTCATCAAGGATCTGATGATCGACTGGCGCCGCGGCGAGGCCTGGTTCCGCGACACGCTGGTCGATGCCGATCCCGCCAACAATGCGGCAAGCTGGCAATGGGTGGCGGGCTCGGGAGCCGACGCTTCACCCTTCTTCCGCATCTTCAATCCGATGCTGCAGGGCGAGACTTTCGATCCCGACGGCGACTATGTCAGAGCCCATGTGCCGGAGCTTCAACGGCTCGGGGCAAAACACATCCACCGGCCGTTCGAGGCGTCGAAGAGCGCGCTCGACGCGGCCGGCATCATCCTCGGCCAGACATATCCGAAACCGATCGTCGACCATGCCAGCGCCCGCGACCGGGCGCTCGCCGCTTACAAAGCCACGAAGGATGCCGCATGAACGCGCATGTCCGCCCCGCCTCGCGCCGGCTGAAGATCGCCGTCATCGGCTCCGGCATCTCCGGCGCCTCGGCGGCCTGGGCGCTCGACCCCATGCACGACGTGACGCTCTACGAGAGCCAGGCGCGGGCGGGCGGCCATACGGCGACGGTCGACGTCGATTATGACGGTGTTCGGATTGCGGTCGATACCGGCTTCATCGTCTATAACGAACCGAATTATCCGAACCTGACGGCACTCTTTGCCGAACTCGGCATCGCCACCCACGCAAGCGACATGAGTTTTTCGCTCTCGCTCGACCGCGGCAGGCTGGAATGGAGCGGCGGCGGGCTGTCCTCGATCTTCGCGCAGAAGCGCAACCTGCTGCGGCCGTCATTCCTGTGGATGATCCGCGAGATCCTGCGCTTCAACCGCACCTGCCTCGAAGACCGGGCCGCCGGTCACCTCGCCTCGCGCTCGATCGGCGATTATCTCGACTGGCGCGGCTTCTCGCCCGGCTTCACCAACAATTATCTCGTGCCGATGGCGGCGGCGATCTGGTCGACGCCGTCGGCCCGCATGCTGCAGTTCCCGGCCGAATATTTCGTCAATTTCTTCGACAATCACCGGCTGATCTATCACCGCCAGCACCAATGGCGGACGGTGACCGGCGGCAGCCGAACCTATCTCGACCGGCTGCTGCAGCCGCTCGGCGGGCGGGTGAAACTGTGCTGCGGCATAAGCGGGGTGATCCGTTCGGAGAGCGGCGTCACGCTTATCGACGAGACCGGAAGCCAGCGGCCATTCGACAAGGTGATCCTTGCCTGCCACAGCGATCAGACGGCACGCCTGCTGATGGATGCCACCGACCGGGAAAGGCGGCTGCTTGCCGCCATTCCCTACCAGCCGAACCGCGTCGTCCTGCACCGCGACCAAAGGCTGATGCCGCAGCGGCGCAAGGTCTGGGCCTCGTGGAACTATCTGCGTTCCAGCCGGGAGGATGGCAAGGCGGGTGTCGCCGTCACCTATTGGATGAACCGGCTGCAGGGCATCGACGATGGTTTCCCGTTGTTCGTCACGCTCAACCCCGACCGCGAGCCGGATCCCCGCATGGTATTTGCGGAATTCACCTATGAGCATCCGCAATTTTCGGCCGATGCCATGGCGGCGCAGCGGGCGCTCGCCGCTATCCAGGGCGAGAACCATTGCCATTTCGCCGGCGCCTGGACGGGATATGGATTTCATGAGGATGGCCTGGTTTCCGGCCTGGCGGCGGCCGAGGCGCTGGGAGGCATCATTCCCTGGCGAACGGCGCGAAGTCGGCAACCGCAACCGGATGCAGCGGCATGAGCGGACGAGGCAAAAAGCGCGGCGTCAGCATGAGCGGCAACGGCGCTGCGCCGGATGCGGCGGCCGCGCTGTATGTCGGCGAGATCATGCATCAACGCCTGAAACCCTTCAGCCATCGTTTCCGCTACCGCGTCTTTTCCCTGCTCGTCGATCTTGATCGGCTTGAAGCGGCTGATCGGCTGTCGGCGCTGTTTTCCGTCAACGGCCGCAATCTCGTCTCGTTTCATGAAAAGGACCATGCCGATACGGCGAGCACGCCGCTGCGCGCCTATGCCGACCGGCTGCTCGCTGAGGCCGGGCTCGATCGCGCGGCAAGGATATTGCTCGTCTGCTATCCCCGCATTCTCGGCTATGTTTTCAACCCGATCTCCGTCTATCACGCCTATGAAGGCGGCGGCGCCCTCACCGCGATGATCTACGAGGTGCGCAACACTTTCGGGGAGCGGCACAGTTACGTCTGTCCCGTCAGTGATGGCGAGATGTCGGAAGGCGGGCTCCGCCAGAGCTGCGACAAGCTCTTCCACGTCTCGCCCTTCATCGGCATAGCGGCGCGTTATCACTTCCGCATGCTGCCGCCCGGCGCGGAAATCCGCTGGCGCATCCTCGAAACCGACGGCGAAGGGCCGCTGCTTTCGGCGACATTCTCAGGACGGCAGCTGCCGTTGACCAGCGCCGCGCTGCTCCGGCTGACAGCGCTCATCCCTTTCCTCCCCTTCAAGATCGTGGCCGGCATCCATTGGGAAGCGCTGAAACTGTGGCTGAAGGGCGCGCGTTATATCAGCCGTCCTGCGCCTCCGCCTGCCGTCAGCACTCACCGGCCCCGGCCGCTTGCGGACGCCGCGGAATGACATTGCAGCGCCGGGCGTTCTGAAACGACGCGCAAAACGCTGCAGCGCTTTGAACTGCTGCATAATTTTTCCTTAATTCGATTTCCGATTGAGGAAATTATGCAGTAGCCTTGCCTAATAATGGCCGGAGGCCGCCCGAACATCGTCACGGATGTATCGTCGTCCCTAACCGGCAAAAAAATGCTGGAGGAGGAAAGATGAGCAAGGCGCAGGACTGGAATGTGCTGGCCCGTGATGCGGTGACGCTGACGGCCGAAAATATATCCCGTCTGGTGAAGGGGCTGCCGTTCAAGGCGAAGCTGGCGCTGCGCGGGCTTCTGCGCATGCAGCACGGTTCGCTCGCCGTTACCCTGCCCGACGGCCGCAGGCTGCTGGTCGAGGGCAAGAAGGCCGGGCCGAAGGCGGCTCTCAGCCTCCACAACTGGAACCTTGCCTACCGGGCGCTGACGAGCGGCACGATCGGGGTTGCCGAAACCTATATGGACGGCGATTGGGACAGCCCCGACATCGCCGCCTTCCTCGAACTTTTCCTCGTCAACGGCGAGGCCGTCTACAGCTATTCCAATGGCAAGGGCGGCATTGGCCGCCTCGTCGAGCGCGTCCGCCATTGGATGAACACCAATACCAAGACGGGCTCGAAGCGTAACATTTCCGCCCACTACGATCTCGGCAATGATTTCTACAGGCAGTGGCTCGATCCGAGCATGACCTATTCCTCGGCACTCTATTCGACAGGGGCCAACGACCTGCAATCGGCGCAGAATGCCAAATACCGCGCGCTTGCCGAGGCGACCGGCATCAGACCCGGCGATCACGTGCTGGAGATCGGCTGCGGCTGGGGCGGGTTTGCCGAATTTGCAGCAGGCGAACTGAACTGCAAGGTGACCGGGCTGACGATCAGCCGCGAGCAGCTGGCCTTTGCCGAGGAGCGCATCCGCAAGGCCGGTCTCGGCGACCGCGTCGAATTCCGTTTCCAGGATTACCGCGACGAGACCGGGCTTTACGACCGGATCGTCTCGATCGAGATGTTCGAAGCGGTCGGCGAGAAATACTGGCCGTCCTATTTCTCCAAGCTCCGGCAATGTCTGAAGCCGGGCGGCAAGGCCGGCCTGCAGATCATCACGATCCGGCCGGAGGCCTTCGACCAGTATCGCAGCAACCCCGACTTCATCCAGAAATATGTCTTTCCCGGCGGCATGCTGCCGACGCGCAACCATCTGGCGGAACTTGCCGGCAAGGTCGACCTGTCACTGGTCAGGGACTTCGGCTTCGGGCTCGACTATGCCCGCACGCTTGCCGAATGGCGCGAACGCTTCTGGTCTGTCTGGGAGCGCATCCGCCCGATGGGCTTCGACGAGCGTTTCAAGCGGCTCTGGGAATTCTATCTGTTCTATTGCGAGGCCGGCTTCCGCGCCCGCAATATCGATGTGCGCCAAGTGGTGTTCTCGCGCAGCTGATCATTCCGCCGGATGCGGTGTCGCCGGATGGTGACCAGCCGATGACGGCCGCTCGCTCCAGCCGGTCACCCGGTTCACCAGCATGAAATAGACGCTGTAGGGAAGCATACGCGCAAGCTTCAGCATCATGGTGAAGCGCCTCGGGAAGGAGATCTCGAAGGCCTGCGATTTCAGCCCGGCGGCAATCCGCCGGGCGGCTTCGTCGGTCGACACCAGGGACGGCATGGGAAAGGCGTTCTTCCGCGTCGCCGGTGTGTCGACGAAGCCCGGGCAGATGAGCTGGATGCGGATGCCCATCTTGTCGAGATCGAATTTCAGGCTTTCGGCCATATTGATCAGCGCCGCCTTGGTGGCGCCGTAGGCAGCGCCCGTCGGCAGGCCGCCATAGCCGGTGACGGAGGAGACGATGGCGATCTGTCCCTGCCCTTTCGCCTTCATATGGCGGACCGCCGGCAACAGGCAGTTGACGACGCCGGAGAGATTGACGGCAAAACTCTTATCGAAATCGGCGCGGTTCAGGTCCTCGGCATGAACAGGCAAATAGACGCCGGCATTGAGGACCGCCATGGCGAGTGTGCCGTGCTCATATTCGATGGAGGCCATGATATGCTCCATGTCCTCGGCATCAGTGACGTCGCCATCGAGAACGATGATGCTGCCGTCAAGGCCGCTGACCTCGGCCTGCAGTTCGACCAGCTTTTCGTGGCTTCGGGCGGTGACGGCGACCTTGTATCCTTCGCCGGCAAGCTTCAGCGCAAGCGCGCGGCCGATGCCGGAACTCGCACCCGAGATCCAGACGAGTCCATCTTCGGGACGGGCGGTGAAATCACGCATGACATGTTCCTCCGGTTCTGCCTGACCAACCGAAAACAAGTCCGGAAAGTTCCCTTCGCCTCCCGGATTTACGGCTCTATCACACCATTGTGGCTGCTTTCAGCCGATCAGGTCGCCGATCATCTGACGAAGGGATCCGGTGAGCTTCACCGGCCCGTCCGAAACGGCAAAGGCGATGCAGGGCCTGTCCTTTTCGGCGACCGGCCGATGGTCGACCGTCTCGTCGGCAATGGAGATGTCGCCGGGGCCGAAACGGCCGCGTTCATCGTTGAAGGCGCCGTCGAGGATGAGGATCAGTTCCATGCCTTTGTGGGTGTGCGCCGGCAAAGCGCGGCCGGGGCGGATCCACATCAGATTGACCTCGCAGCCATCGAGTTCGAGGGAATATTCCTTGAAACCCGGCAACCGCTTGCGCCACGGCACGTCCTCGACCTCGAAGCCGACGAAATCGCGCAGCGTTTGTGGAAAGAGCGCGTTGTCCGGCCGCCTGACCGCCTGCGGCGCTGCGACCGGAGCAGCAGAGGAAAAGATTGCCTGAAGCTGCCGGTCGCGGTCGGCAATGGCGGTTTCACCAGCGCTTTCCAGCGCCTCCCCGGCCAGCAATTCGAGGCTGTCCACCAGGCGGCGATTGTCGGCTTTCATTTCGAGATGGGATCGTACCAGCACCCGCGCCGGCTCGGGCAAGGAACCGGCGACATAATGCGCCATCAATGCATCGATCGTGTCGATCTGCTCGTGAATCATATCGGTTTCGGTCACGCCCTGTTGCCGCGCTCCGTTTTCGCTTTGTCGTCATCCGTACGGGGAAAGTCAATCTTCGGATCACCCCACGCATGGCGGGATTGCGGGCCATGCATCATTTCGGGGGAGGAAGGCCAAATTTTATCGTGCCCGACAGGGGCGTGGAATAGCATTTCTTGCCAACTCAGCCTTGTGAAGGGAAAAGACCGTTCCTAAAGTAAGAGTTCGAATAGAGGCAGATTCCATGACCTTCCACCCTTCCGTCCTCGAAGCCATCGGCAATACACCCCTGATCAAACTCAAGGGCGCGTCGGCGGCGACCGGCTGCACCATTCTCGGCAAGGCGGAGTTCCTGAACCCCGGCCAGTCGGTGAAGGACCGTGCCGCGCTTTACATCATCCGCGACGCGGAACGGAAAGGGTTGCTCCGGCCCGGCGGCGTCATCGTCGAAGGCACGGCCGGCAATACCGGCATTGGGCTGACGCTGGTCGCCAAGGCGCTCGGCTACCGCACCGTCATCGTCATCCCGGAAACGCAGAGCCAGGAAAAGAAGGACGCGTTGAAACTGCTCGGCGCCGAACTCGTCGAAGTGCCCGCCGTTCCCTACAAGAACCCCAACAACTACGTGAAGGTCTCAGGCCGGCTCGCCGAGCAACTGGCGAAGACAGAGCCGAACGGGGCGATTTGGGCGAACCAGTTCGACAACGTCGCCAACCGCCAGGCGCATATCGAAACGACCGCTCGGGAAATCTGGAACGATACCGCCGGCAAGGTCGACGGCTTCATCTGCTCCGTCGGTTCCGGCGGCACGCTGGCCGGCGTCGCTGCCGGCCTCAAGGCATTCAATGCGGACGTCAAAATCGGCATCGCCGATCCCGAAGGTGCTGCTCTTTATGAGTTCTATCAGAACGGCACGCTGAAATCCGAGGGTTCCTCGATCACCGAGGGCATCGGCCAGGGCCGCATCACCGCCAATCTCGAAGGCTTCACGCCTGATTTCTCCTATCGGGTCTCCGATGCCGAAGCGCTGCCCTATCTCTTCGACCTCGTCGAAAACGAAGGCCTGTGCCTCGGCGGCTCGACGGCGATCAACATTGCCGGCGCGGTCAAGCTCGCCCGGGATCTCGGACCCGGCCACATGGTGGTGACGATCCTCTGCGACTACGGCAACCGCTATCAGTCGAAGCTCTTCAATCCGGATTTCCTGACCTCGAAGGGACTGCCCGTTCCGGGCTGGATGGCCAACTCGCCCGATATAAACGTTCCCTACGAACCCGCGTGAGACCCCATGCCCGTCAATGCCCTCTATCGTGACGACTTCTATCTCTCGACATGCGAGGCGGTCGTCACCGCCGTCCACGAAGACGGGGGCATCGAACTCGACCAGACCTGCTTCTATGCGACGTCAGGCGGCCAGCCAGGTGATACCGGCGAGCTTGAACGCGCCGACGGCACCAAGATCGTGTTGGGCCAGACGAAGCACGGCCCGAGCAAGGATATCGTCATCCACGTGCCGCTCGAAAACGAGCCGCGGCCTCTGGTTGGCGAGACGCTGGTGCTGCATGTCGACTGGCAGCGCCGCTACAGGCTGATGCGCATGCACACGGCCTGCCATCTGCTGTCCGTCGTCTGCTCCTATCCGATCACCGGCGCTGCCGTCGGCGAGGAGGAAAGCCGTGTCGACTTCGACATGGCCGAGACGATCGACAAGGACGAAGTGACGGCCAAGCTGATGGAACTGGTCGGCGAGAACCATCCGGTCTATCTGCAATGGATTACCGACGAGGACCTTGCGGCCAATCCCGACATCGTCAAATCGAAGAATGTGCGCCCGCCGATCGGGCTCGGGCGCGTCAGCCTCGTCTGCATCGGCGAGAACTCCTCGATTGACAGCCAGCCCTGCGGCGGCACACATGTCTCCGAGACACAGGAAGTCGGGCAGATTCACATCGCCAAAATCGAAAAGAAGGGCAAGGAGAACCGGCGCTTCCGCATCCGTTTCGGCACGCCCGGCGACGAAGCCTGACCATCAAGGGAGAGCATCATGAGTGAGACCAAGAGCCGTTTCGTCGTCTCGGCCGACTGGCTGCAGGCCGAGCTCGGCAAGCCGGATCTGCGCGTACTGGACGCCTCCTTCTATCTGCCGGCGCAGAAACGCGATGCCGATGCCGAATATGCGGCCGGCCATATTCCCGGCGCCATCCGCTTCGACCAGGACAAGATCGCCGACCATTCGACGTCACTGCCGCACACGATCCCCTCGCCCGATTATTTCGCCACTGAGGCCGGCCGGCTCGGCATCAGCGAGAACGATCGCATCGTCGTCTATGACGGCATCGGCCTGTTCGCCTCGCCGCGCGTCTGGTGGCTGTTCCGGGTGATGGGCGCAAAGAACGTCTTCGTGCTCGATGGCGGTCTCGACGGCTGGAAGGCCGAAGGCCGCCCGCTCGAAACCACCGTGCCCAGCTATTCGCCGGCGCGTTTCACGCCCGATTTCGACGAGAGCCGCGTGGTGACGCTCGATACGATGCGCGACATCGTCTCGAGCGGCGCGATGCAGATCGCCGATGCCCGCAGCGCCGGCCGCTTCGCCGCCGCCGAGCCCGAGCCGCGTGCCGGCATGCGCTCCGGCCATATGCCAGGCGCCCGCAACCTGCCCTCCGGCGTTTTCGCCAACCAGGGCCGGTTCAAGTCGCTGCCCGAACTGCGCCAGACGATCGAGGATGCCGGCATCGATCTTTCCAAGCCCGTCGTGACCTCCTGCGGTTCGGGCATCACCGCCGCGATCATCACGCTGGCGCTGGAATCGCTCGGCCATCACGACAACAAGCTCTATGATGGTTCGTGGAGCGAATGGGGCAGCCGCGACGATACGCCGATCGTCACCGGTCCGCCGACGCCGGTTAAAGCCTGATCGCCATGGGGAAGACACCCGCTTCTTTGAAAGCTCACATCACCCGGCTCGAAATGACGGCTGCGCCGAAGGCGAGCATGCCGGTGCCCGTCAATATCCAGACGGCGATCATGCGCGCGCCTGCGATCCCACTGCCCTTCTATCGCTACCTCTACAGGCAGGTGGGCGCGCGCTGGCAATGGGTGGATCGGCTACGGATGAGCGACGAGCAGCTTACCCAGACGCTGAACGACAAGCGCAACAATATCAGCGTCCTCTACGTCAACGGCGCGCCCGCCGGCTTCTACGAATATTTCTGCGAGGACGAGGATACGATCGAGCTCAGCCATTTCGGCCTGATCGAACATGCGCTCGGCCTCGGCATCGGCAAATGGTTCCTGCTGCAGGCGCTCTACGCCATCTGGACGCTCAATCCGAAGCGGGTGATCACCACCACCAACAATCTCGACCATCCGCGGGCGCTGCAGCTTTACCAGATGTTCGGCTTCTCCCCGGTCTCGACCGGCACCGGCATTGTTCGGCCGCTCAGCGACAAGGAGCTGCTGGAGTTGGCGCGGAAAAGCTGACGGTTTCGGTCCCGCCGGCGCAGGGGTCGCTAAAGCGTGTCGCGATCTTTCAGATTCGCTCCTCGCGCCTTAGATCCTTGTTTTGCGCATGTCGTTGCCGCAAAACCGCTCCACACTTTTGCGCGACATGCTCTAACGTTGCGTCAGGCTACTCGGGCGGCGCGGATCGTTGCGTCGCTCGAAATCGAGCGTGCGGCCCGACTGCTCCTTCAGTTCCGCCACCTCCCGGCGCAAGGCCTTCAGCTCTTCCAGTATTTCAGCATTCTGCTGCGCCAGCAGCGCGAGATCGACTTCGGCCAAGGGGCTTCTCCTTTCGCCATGCAGCTTCTCATCAAGAATAGTCCCGCTTTTCCCAGGCGCAAGAAACGGGTGGCTTGGACTGCGCTCCGGGCGCAATTTCATCGCGATCACAAAGGAGATTTTCCATGACCGCCATCCGTTTTGCCGCCATGCCGACTGCCGATGCTAGAGCTCTCTGGAACGGCGGCCGCGACGCCTATGACAACCTGCCCGAGACGGTGGTATCCGACGGTGACGGCAACCCTTGCCGCCATTGCCTGCAGAATATCCAAGCGGGCGAGGACATGCTGGTCTTCGCCTACCGGCCGTTCCCGGCGCTGCAGCCCTATGCCGAAACCGGGCCGATCTTTCTGCACAAGCAGCCTTGCCGGCGTTACGCCGCCGAGGAGATCCAACCACCGATGCTGACGATGAGCCCCGACTTCATCGTCCGCGGCTATGGCGCAAATGACCGCATCCTCTACGGCACCGGGGCGGTGACCGAGATCGCCGATATTCCGGCCTATGCCGAGACATTGCTGGCGCGGCCGGAGATTGCCTATGTGCATGTGCGCTCGGCGCGCAACAACTGCTTTCAATGCCGGATCGACAAGGTAAAGGTGCCAGCCCCTGCGGAGACCGGCGCCCTCGCCTAACGCGGAGTCAGGCAGCTTACGCAACGTTCAGCACGCTTTCGGGCGCGAAGGCCTCGTAGCCGAGCGCCTCGGCGACCGGCTTGTTGGTGATGCGGCCCTTGTGCACATTGAGGCCGTTCCTCAGATGCTTGTCTTCGGCGATGGCGCGCAGGCCGCGATCGGCAAGCGCCAGGCCGTGGACGAGCGTCGCATTGTTCAGCGCATGCGCCGAGGTGACGGGGACAGCGCCCGGCATGTTGGCGACGCAGTAATGCACCACGCCGTCGACCTCATAGGTCGGATCGGAATGGGTGGTTGCATGTGAGGTCTCGAAGCAGCCGCCCTGGTCGATGGCGACGTCGACGATGACAGAGCCCTGCTTCATGCCGGACAGCATCTCGCGGGTGACGAGCTTCGGCGCAGCCGCACCGGGGATCAACACGGCGCCGATGATGAGATCGGCCGAGAAGACCTCCTCCTCCAATGCCTGGATGCTGGAATAACGGGTGTGAACGCGGCCTGAGAAGATGTCGTCGAGCTGGCGAAGGCGCGGCAGCGACCTGTCGAGGATGCTGACATCGGCGCCGAGGCCGGCGGCCATCCTGGCGGCATGCAGACCGACGACGCCGCCGCCGATGACCGTGACCTTGCCCGGCAGCACGCCCGGCACGCCGCCGAGCAGGACGCCGAGGCCGCCATTGGCTTTCTGCAGGGCGGTCGCGCCCGCCTGGATCGACAGGCGGCCGGCAACCTCCGACATCGGCGCCAGCAGCGGCAGGCCGCCGCGCTCGTCGGTAACCGTTTCATAGGCGATCGCGGTGACGCCGGAGGCGATCAGACCCTTGGTCTGTTCGGGGTCGGGCGCCAGATGCAGATAGGTATAGAGAAGCTGACCGTCGCGCAGCTGCGCCCATTCGGAGGGCTGCGGCTCCTTCACCTTGACGATCATGTCGCATTTTTCGAAGATATCCTTGGCGGAGGCGGCGATCTTCGCGCCAGCCGCGGCATAGGCAGCGTCATCGGCGCCGATCCCGGCGCCCGCCTTGGTTTCCACCCAAACCTCGTGGCCATGGGCGACATATTCGCGCACCGAAGCCGGCGTCAGGCCGACGCGATATTCATGATTCTTGATTTCCTTCGGGCAACCGACACGCATTGGCGTTCCTCTCATGTCATCTCCGCAGTCGCGGATCTCCTCAGATGATGAATCCAACCACCAAGGCGATGAAATGTCCTTGCAAAGACGATTTGCTGAAACGCGATTTTTCGGAGATTATTGCGTTATCATCGTTATTTTTCGAAAGTTCTTCGAATGGCCGATCTCGACACCATCGATCTTGCGATTCTTAAGGTGCTGCAGGCCAATGCCCGCATCACCAACGCCGAGCTTGCCGAAAAGATCGGACTGTCGCCTTCGGCCTGTTCGCGCCGGCTCGACATTCTGGAGAGAAGCGGCGTCATCGGCGGCTATCATGCACGGCTTTCGCACAAGGCGCTCGACTATAAGATGATCGCCATCGTGCATATCTCGCTCTCCGGCCAGTTCGCCAAGACGCTGGCGGAATTCGAGGCGGCGGTGAAGCTCTGCCCCAACGTGCTCGTCTGCTATCTGATGTCGGGCGAATATGATTATATCCTCAGGGTCGCCGCCCGCGATCTCGAGGATTATGAGCGCATCCATCGCGACTGGCTGTCGGCCCTTCCCCATGTGGTCAAAATCAATTCGAGCTTTGCCCTCAGAGAAATCATCGACAGGCCGAATGTCGGGCTTTGAGACCTTGCATCTTTGCTGAAAGCCTGACCAGACTCTCGGTGTTTCCCGCTCAACGGCATGTCATGACATCGAAGACCCACGGTTATGTTTTCGCTCTGCTGGCGATTACCATCTTCTCTCTCCAGGACGCCATCTCGAAACATCTGGCGTCTGCCTACCCGCCGATCTTCGTGACGATGATCCGCTACTGGGCCTTCGCGCTGTTCACGATCATCCTCGCTTCGAAGATGCGCGGCGGCCTCAAGGCAACGGCCCGCACCAAACGCCCGCTTCTTCAGGTGGTGCGCGGCGTCCTGCTTGCGGTCCAGGTGGTTCTGGCCATCACTTGTTTTGCCGTAATCGGCCTTGCTCGTTCACAAGCGATCTTTTCAGCGACGCCGATCCTCATCGCGTTGCTGTCAATGCCGATCCTTGGCGAGCGTGTGGGATGGCGGCGGTGGATGGCAATCGGCGCCGGACTTTTCGGGGTGTTGCTGATCCTGAAGCCGGAAGGCGAGTTTTTCGATGTGAAACTGCTTCTGGCTATCACTTCCTGCTTCAACTTCGCCTTCTATGTCATCGCTACCCGTCTCGTCAGTCGTGACGATTCGGCGATGACCAGCTTCTTCTATACCGGCGTCATCGGCGGCATCACCATGACCATCATCGGCCCGTTCTATTGGAGCTGGATGTCGCCCGGAGACTGGGGCTGGATGGCGCTTGTCTGCATGACCAGCATTTCCAGCCACTATTTCCTGATCCGCGCCTATGATCTTCTCGATGCCGCCGCCGTCCAGCCGCTGACCTATTTGTCACTGGTCTACGCCTCGATCATCGGCGTGACGATCTATGACGAAACGCTCAGCCTCAACACGATTATCGGCTCGATCGTCGTCGTTGCCGCAGGCATCTTCACCGTCTGGCGCGAACATGTGGTGGGGCGAAGGACGGCCGCTGCCAACTGAAGTTTCACTGCAATTTTAGCCAAGCCACTAAAACCATTTCAATTTTCGGGCGCTATGCTCCCCTGATGTATCCAAGGGAGACAATATGACCCGCAACTTGAAAATCACAGCGCGAAAGGCCGATCGGCAGAACTGCCGGGTCTTCGGCAGCGTCAAATATCTGAACAGCGAAATAGATGCCCGCATTCTCAATCTGTCGGTGACCGGCGCAGCCCTGGAGACGAAGACGCCGCTCCATGCCGCCTCCGGCAGCAAGGTGCGCATCGAAGCTGAAAATCTCGGTCTGCTCGAAGGCATTATCCGCTGGAAGCACAACGGCCGGGTCGGCATCCAGTTCGACGTGAATTCGAATGCGCGGGCACAGGTCTCCTCCTATTTCCGCTTTTTCCATAAGGAAATACGGCCGGTGCTGGCGGTGCGTCAGCTTAGAGCCGCGACCAGCGGCGACCGCCCATCTCCCTTGGCGCCGTCGACGCTGAAATCGTAAGGCTGCGCCGCTTTTGCGCCGAAGGAGCGGCCGAGATCGCTCGACTCGTTGCGGTTGACATTGACGTCGAGCACAACGGGGCCTTGCGTCGGCGGCAGCCTGGCGCCGATGTTCCTGATGTCGATAGCGGCGTTACGCGATGACGCCCTCTGCTCATGATCCCTGTTGGATTTAAGCCGGAACGCTGCACCATAAATTGCATTTCATTACCACATCGCCCTTGCTACTCATTGTTTTGCCGTCCTGTCATTTTTGCAGTGTACTCCTCGCCAAATCGTCCTAATTCTGACGGGCCGGACGATGCATGATCCTTCAAGGAGAGTTTCGATGTCTTCCATTTTCGATGTGGGCGTGATGAGCCGCCGTTCCCTGCTTGGCGGCCTTGCCGCCACCTCCGCCCTGGTGCTGCTGCATCCCTTCAGCGCGCGCGCCAGCGCCAACCAGGCCCATCTCCGGCTGATGGAAACGACGGATATTCACGTCAACGTGTTCCCCTATGATTATTACGCCGACAAGCCGAACGACACGATGGGGCTTTCCCGCACCGGGACGATCATCGACAATATCCGCGCCGAGGCCGTCAACTCGCTGCTGATCGACAATGGCGATGTGCTGCAGGGCAATCCCATGGGCGACTATATGGCCTATCTGCACGGCATGAAGGATGGCGACGTCCATCCCGTGATCAAGGCGATGAACACGCTCGGCTATACGGTGGGAACGCTCGGCAATCACGAATTCAACTACGGCCTCGACTTCATGTTCAAGGTGCTATCAGGCGCGAACTTTCCCTTCGTCTGCGCCAATCTGACCAAAGGCCAGCTCGCCTCGGACCCGAAGCAGGACGATCTGTTCTTCAAGCCGTACATGATCGTGGAAAAACAGATCAAGGACGGCGCCGGCAATGAGAGCCCGGTCAAGATCGGCTTCATCGGCTTCGTGCCGCCGCAGATTATGCTCTGGGACATCAAGAACCTCGAAGGCAAGGCGCAGACACGTGATATCGTCGAGGCCGCCAAGGCCTGGGTTCCGGCCATGAAGGAAGCCGGCGCCGATATCGTCATCGCGCTTTCCCATTCCGGCATCGACGGAGCCGCGCCGTCCGAAAAGATGGAAAACGCCTCGCTGCATCTCGCCGCCGTCGAGGGGATCGACGCGATCTTCACCGGCCATCAGCATCTCGTCTTCCCCGGCCCGAAGAGCTGGGACGGCATTGCCAATGCCGATCCGGTCAAGGGTACGCTTCATGGCAAACCGGCCGTGATGGCAGGCTTCTGGGGCTCGCATCTCGGCCTTATCGACCTGCTGCTCGAAAAGGACGGCAACAGCTGGAAGATCGTCGATTTCACCTCGGAGGCACGGCCGATCTATCATCGCGACGACAAGAAGAAAGTGGTTGCCGATTACGCCGACAAGAAGGACGTGGTCGAAGCCGCCAAGGCCGAACACGAGGCGACGCTCGCCTATGTCCGCACCCCCGTCGGCAAGACGTCGGCACCGCTCTATTCCTACTTTGCGCTCGTTGCCGACGATCCCTCCGTGCAGGTCGTCAGCCAGGCTCAGACCTGGTACATCAAGCAGATGCTCGCCGATACCGCGTTCAAGGATCTGCCGGTGCTTTCGGCCGCAGCTCCCTTCAAGGCCGGCGGCCGCGGCGGCGCCGACTACTATACCGACGTTCCGGCCGGTGACATCGCCATCAAGAATGTCGCCGACCTCTATCTCTACCCGAATACGGTACAGGCGGTCGCCATCACCGGCGCCCAAGTGAAGAACTGGCTGGAAATGTCGGCCGGCATGTTCAATCACATCGAGGCCGGCTCGAAGGATGCGCCGCTGCTCAACAACGACTTCCCGTCCTATAATTTCGACGTCATCGACGGCGTGACCTACCAGATCGACCTGTCGCAGCCGCCGAAATATGATTCCTCCGGCAAGGCGATCAATCCGGATGCCAACCGCATCCAGAACCTCGCTTTCGACGGGAAGCCGATCGATCCCGCCCAGAAATTCGTCGTCGTCACCAACAACTACCGCGCCGGCGGCGGCGGCAGTTTCCCGGAGATTTCAGCTGATAAGGTGATCTTCCAGGCGCCGGACACCAACCGCGACGTCATCGTCCGCTATGTCCACGACCAGGGCACGATCAATCCTTCGGCCGATGCGAACTGGACCTTCAAGCCGCTGCCGGGCACGACGGCGACCTTCGAGAGCGGCCCGAAGGCCAAGCAGTTCCTCGCTGCGGTCAAGAGCGTCAAGATCGAGGATGCCGGCGACGGTGCCGACGGCTTCTCGAAGTTCAGGCTGGTTCTCTAACCGGAAGAAATACGAAGGCGCGTCGGCCGCGCCTTCCTTATTCAGCCGCGAGCGGGATTGCGGGTTCACGCAGTTCCGCGATCTGGGCGTGGAAATCCGCCTGGCTCGGGCAATGGGTAAGCCGGGTGCGGAAGGCGTCGATCATCCAGGTGGCGGCAGGTCCGGGCGGGTTGGCGAGCTGGCGCATCGAATAGATGGGATACTCCCCCTGTTCGTAGGCATCGAGATCAAGATGGACGAGCGCGCCGCTCAGGAGATCGTCATGGATGAGCGACGCCGGGAGGCCGCCCCAGCCGAGGCCGGCCTTGATCAGCTGATGCTTCGTGGTGATATCGCTGACGCGCCATGTCTTGTAGGACAGCACGTTGAAATCGCGCCCCTTCGTCAGGCCCGACGCATCGGTGACGACGAGCTGCACCTCATCGCGCACGTCGCCGAGCGTCAGCGACCGGTCGAGCCCGGCAAGCGGGTGGTTAGGCGCGGCGACAGGCATCATGAAGGAGTGGCCGATGCGCTCGGTGACGACCGAATCGTCCTGCTTCAGAACCGCTCCGCCGATCCCGATCGTCGCCTTGCCGCTCATGACCAGATCCATAACCATTCCGAGCTCACCGACATTGAGGTTCAACGAGACGGACGGGAACATCTCACGGAATTCGTGGAGCACGTCGACCACGGCCTTTGACGGCACCATAACGCTGATGGCGACGGAAACCTCCGCTTCGAGCCCTTCCTTCAGGCTCTTGACGCGCGCCCGCATGACCTGCAGATCGCCGAGGATACGGCGCGCATCCTCCAGCATCGCCTTGCCTGCCTCCGTCAGCTTTGGCTGGCGGGCGCCGGAGCGCTCGAAAAGCGGCACTTCAAGCTGCGCCTCCAGATTGGCGATCGTATAGCTGACCACCGACTGAGCCCGGTTCAGCGCCCGCGACGCAGCCGAGAAGCTGCCGGTCTCGGCAACGGTCAAAAACACCTGCAACTGGTCCAGGGTTGGGTTCGGAAGCATATCCATCCATTCCATCGATAGTTTCGATCGACATTATCACCGTTTTTTCGATAGCAAGCCAGACCTATTTTCCGCTTCGAGACTGCGGCTCACCTCCCAAAACGGGCCGACAAATCCAATTCGAAAGGAAATGCACCATGTCGTCCATCCTTCTTCTGACGTCCAGCCCGCGTGCCGAATCGCTCTCGACGCCGATCGCCGTCGAACTCGCCGAGAAGCTGAAGAACCAGAATCCGGGCAGCGTTCTCGTTCGCCGCGACCTTGCCGCCAGCCCGCTGCCGCATATCGACGACCTCTTCACCGGCGCGATCCGTAAGCCGGCCGAGGCCCGCACCGCCGAGGAAGTCGCCGCCGTCAAGACCTCCGACGAACTCGTCAATGAACTCTTTGCCGCCGACACGATCGTCATCAGCACCGGCCTCATCAACTTCAATATCTATTCGTCGCTGAAGACCTGGATCGACAACGTCGCCCGCGCCGGCCTGACGTTCAAGTACACGGAAAGCGGCCCGGTTGGCCTGCTCACCGGCAAGAAGGTTTACGTGGTGCTCACCTCGGGCGGCGTCTACTCGCAGGGACCGGCTGCCCCCTTGAACCACGCCGTACCGTACCTGAAGTCGGTTTTCGGCTTCCTCGGCATCACCGACATCGAGACCATCTACGTCGAAGGCCTCGCCTTCGGTCCTGAAGCTGCCGAAAAGGCCATCGACGCTGCCAAGACGCGCGTCCAGGAAATTGCGCTGGCCGCTTAATCGGTTCTTCAACGCTTATTATAGTGCAGCGGCCGGCATTCGCCGGCCGTTGTCATTTGTCGATAGCAGCGACAAAATCCCGGACCGTCTCGAGGATTTCGGCCGACAGAGCCTCATCGGAGGAAATCCTCGCAAGACCGACGCCGCCGGCCATCATCGCGAAGGCGATTATCGCCTTACGTCGACTTTCGCCTTCGTCCACTCCCGCGGCCTTGCTTGCCAAAGCTTCGAAATTACGCCGGATCCCGGCAGTCGCGATCGCCCTCGCCTTCTCGCCGCTGCGGGATAGATCGGAGGTCAGCGCGGCAAAAGGACAACCTTCACCGGGATTGTCGCGATGATAGGCGCTGACATACCGATCGGCGATATCGGCCGCGGTCATCTCCGCCGGGTTCACACCTTCGGCCTCAAGCCCGCGTCCCCATGAATCGAAGGCGAACTGGACTGCCTCGGCGACGAGATCGTCGCGGGAGGCGAAGTGCTTGTAGAAGCCGCCGACAGTCAGGCCGGCCTCCTTCATCAGGTCGGCGACGCCGATACCGTCAAGCCCCTCCTCGCGCAGCCGCCTCGATGCGGTCTCGACGATCTTCTCGTGCGTCTTCTGTTTTTCCAGTTGCGAACGCCCCATCGGAATTCTCCTCCGCATTGCCTCTTGACTCATGTAGATTACAAGCATAATCCTTGTAGATAACGATCATAATCCAGATCGTTGCCATTTCCAAGAGGAGCATGAATCATGCGTCTAAGAAACAAGGTCGCGCTGATCACCGGCGGCAACAGCGGTATCGGTCTTGCGACTGCCAAGGTCTTCATCGACGAGGGTGCAAAGGTCGTGATCACCGGCCGCAATCCCGAAACGCTTGCCGCGGCCGAAAAGGCGCTTGGGGCGGGTGTCGTCGCGCTGAAGGTCGATGTCACCGATGCCGCCGCCACCGAGAAGGCCTTTGCGGAAGTCGCCGCAAAAGTCGGCAAGTTCGACATCGTCTTCGCCAATGCCGGCATCGGCGGCGCGACACCACTCGGTGACACGTCGCCGGAGCAGTTCAATCAGATCATCAGCACCAATCTGACGGCCGTCTTCTTCACCGTGCAATCAGCCCTGCCGCATCTCAGCGACGGCGGTTCGGTCATTCTCAACGGTTCGGTGCACGCCGTGCTCGGCGCTCCCGGCTGGTCGGCCTATGCGGCGACGAAGGCCGCGGTCCGGGCGATGACGCGCAACATGGCCTCCGAACTCGCGCCGCGCGGCATCCGCGTCAATCAGGTGACACCAGGCGGCACGAAGACGCCGATCTGGTCGCCGATGGCCCAGACAGAAGATGCGATGTCGGCGCTCGAAGCCCGCATCGGCGGCATGAGCCCGCTCGGCCGCATGAGCGAAGCCGACGAAATCGCCAAGGCGGCGCTTTATCTCGCTTCGGATGATTCTGCCAATGTCACCGGCATCGAGATCACCGTCGACGGCGGCATGACGAGTGCCCCGTCCGGCGCCAAGATCTTCCGCGCCGCGTAAGTGAGCTGGGGCCGGGCAAGTCGAACTTACCCGGCCTCGATCAGCTGTTCCTTGCGCGGCGGGCCACACGAAACAGAACGATTGCCAAATTGGCGACGGCAAGCAGCAGCAGGACATGCAGCATGGCTTCAATCCCGGAGGAAACGATCAGGTTGCCGGCGATCAGCGGAAAGCCGAAGACGCCGATGAAATAGGACAGCGAGAACAGGAGAAGCGATTGCGGCATGAGACCTGCCGGCGCTTCATTTGCGGCCAGCCCGTTGATGACGGAATAGGTTAGCCCATATCCCAGGCCCAGCATTGCCGCGGCTCCGAGATAGGCCAGCTGACTTGATGTCACCACCAGGAACAGCAGGATGGATGCCAGCGTCAGGCTCGTCAGCACCAGAAGCGAATAGAATGGATCCTTCTTGACCACATATCCCGCCACGAACAGCCGGCTCAGAATGGCGGCGGACATGAAGCCGATGAAGAACAGCGAATAATCGAAACCGTGCGCCTTGGCGTAGCTGGTCTGAAAGCTGGAGAGCCCGCCGAAAATCGCGCCGCCGATGCCGACCATGGCGATGGAATAGATCGCCCGCGACCCGATCACCTGACGCGCAGCGGCAAAGGAGATCTTGTTGACATGCGGCAAAATCTTGCCGGCATTGGTCAGCCTGAGATGCAGCAGGAAATAAAGCGCGCCGCCGACGAGGCTGGAGAGGAATGCAAAAGCGAAGGCCGTCTCGATCGGCAAGGACCAGCCGGTGGCAATGCGGCCGATGATCGGTCCGGCGCCGATGCCCGACATCATCGATCCCGACAGCAGGGCGAAGAACCTGATGCGGTGCTCGGGTTCGGTGATCGCCGCGACCAGGATGGGGCCGAGCGCATAGAAGGTGCCCCAGCCGATGCCGAGGACGAAACCGACGGTCATCAGGCTCAACCCGGCCGCGGGAACCGTGGCAAATCCCAGCCCCGATGCCGCCAGAAATAGTGCTGAAACCGCCACCGCCCGCGCCGAGCCGATGGCATCGGCGATGTGGCCGGACAGGATCACGAGAATGACGGTGCTGACGGTCGCGGCCGAAATGATCAGGCCGGCGAGCGCCTCATTGCCGCCGCGCTGCCCCACCAGCACCGGGATCAGAAAGGTCACCCCATAGGCGATCGACAGAAGAAACCCGCCGACGCACAAAACGGCAAATTCGCCGCCATCGACCTTCGTTCGCACAGCTGTATCACTCATGTCTCCACGCCCCTCGCAGGAAAGCTCATCCATTGCGGCAATGGAGATCACGTTTGCAACAGGCTAACAACCCGTTTTTATTGTCCTTATAACATATTGAAAAATCATGATGTCGGCGGCAGATGTTTCGGTTTATGCAACATCACAAACACCGGCAACCCACGCACTGCGTTGATCGGGTCAACCGAGTTTCACGACACCGGAACGGCCGACGACACAATTGCGGCCACTCTTCTTTGCCGCGTAGAGCCTGCCGTCGGCAGCCGTCAGCACGGCGGTGAAATCGACGCCGTCCTCGTCGGCGGTCGCCACGCCGATGCTGACCGTCACCGGCTTGTCATCCGGCGTCTTGACGCTGGTGGCAATCGTCCAGCGCAGCCGTTCGGCAAGCAGCAAAGCTTCCTCGTGATCGGTGCCTGGGCAGACGGCGACGAATTCCTCGCCGCCGAAGCGGAAGATGCGGTCGCTCGAGCGCAGCGTCGTACCGAGCCGGGCGGCGATCGCCTTCAGCACCTCGTCACCCTGAAGATGCCCATAGCCGTCGTTGACATCCTTGAAGTGGTCGGCATCAATGATGAGCACCGTGGCGTAGAGACCCTGCCTCATCGCCTCACGCATCATCAGCGGCGCCTCCACCTCCATGCGCGTCCGGTCATAGACGCCGGTCAGCATGTCGCGGCCGGTACGCTCCAGAAGATCGTTGTAGCGCTCGCGGAACGTCAGGTCGCCGAATACGTCGCTGATCGAACGCGCGGAGACGGCCTTGCCGCCGCGGCGAATACGATATTCATAGATTGCAAACATTGCCGCATAGAGGCAAACGGCAAGCATTTTCGCCTTCCAACCTGCCCAGAATGCGGCGATCGGCACATCCAGGAAATAATTCAGCGCCGCAAAGAAGCCGATCTGGTCGAAGGTCAGCAGCACGAAGCCCGAAATCAGGAAACGCAGGACGACGCGCCGACGGAAGAAATCGCCGAGCTTTTCGTAAAGCAAAATGATGCCGAGCGAATCGACATAAAGCAGCGCCGTGCCCCAGACCATCAGCCAGCCCATCTCCTGGAGGAAATCGACATCCGGCGCGTGGGCGGGCGACATCTGCAGCGGCAGGTGCAACTGCAGCACCCAGGCAATGCCGACGGTGAGCAGGTTGCCGAGGAACAGGCCATAGATCGGCTGGCGCACCGTCGCGGCATCTTCCTGCCGGTAAAGCATCAGGATCATCATCAGCTTGCCGGAGAAGAAGACCGACGAGCCCGGCGACACGTCGCCGAACGGCAGCGCGACATAGAAGACCGCCGCCAGATAGGTTTCCATGAAATGCATGACGCCGAGCGCCGTCAGGAAAACCCCGAGACCGAGCCGATGACGGAAATGCAGAAGCGTCACCATCAGCACGAAATAGGCGACGGCTTCGACGACGAAAAGAGCGAGGTTGAGCGTCTCCATCACCATACCCCGGCTTCAGGCCGGCGCCCTGGACGGAACGCGGGCGCAACGGTCGCGACAGCGGATGCTTTGGTCGATTGTCCGAAAAAGTCAAACACGAGGGCGGCCCTGCATATGCTGCAGGCGATACCTTTGACTGCAATCCTTTAAGATTGCGTGAGCGAGATGCCGATCCGCGGCAGCGTCGCCGCGTCACAGGATTGAAAAACAAGAATAATTGCGGCCGGCATCAGGTATGGATGCGGCGGATCCCGGTCTCAGACCTGACGAAGCTTCTCGCCGTCACCAAAGAGTGACGAACCATGCTGATCGATAATCTGCTGCGCCTTGCGCACCGTGCATTCGAGCGCATCGTCGGAGGAGGAAAACAGATCGGCGCGGATGAAATTGCGCACCAGCACCTCGTCGCCGACCTTCTTTTCGATGCGGCCGGCAAGGCGATACTGGCTGCCTTCCCTGCGCGGCTCCGCATAGATCGTGCAATCATTGTAAAGCTGCGGCTCGCCGGAAGGGCCTGCCGCTTCGGACGCCGGTTTGCCGCCGCCGGAGAACATCGAAAAGAGATTTGAAAGGAACGAAGCCATGATCCGCCTTTAGCACGATGGCATTGCTGTCGCCAAGTCAAATGATCAGGTTGGCGAGGATCTCGTTTTCGGTGATATCCTCGTAACCCATGCCGGCGGCTTCGAAATTTCCGATCAGCCGGGCGAAATTCTCCGGCGCCTTGGTTTCGATGCCGATCAGGATCGAGCCGAAATTGCGCGCCGATTTCTTCAGATATTCGAAGCGGGCGATATCGTCGTCAGGGCCGAGCAGATTGAGGAAATCCCGAAGCGCGCCGGGGCGCTGAGCGAGCCTGAGGATGAAGTATTTCTTCAGCCCTGCGTAACGCATGGCTCTTTCCTTTACGTCAGGCAGGCGCTCGAAATCGAAATTGCCGCCGGAAACGATGGCGACGATGGTCTTGCCGCGGATCGCCTGGGCGTCCATCGCAGCGATCGCGGTCAGCGACAGAGCGCCTGCCGGCTCCAGCACGACGCCTTCGACATTCAGCATCTCCTGGATGGTGACGCAGATGGCGTTCTCCGGCATCAGCTGCACTTGGCTTGCCGGGAAATCGCGAAGGGCGGCGAAATTCAAGTCGCCGATGCGGGCGACGGCGGCGCCGTCGACGAAGTTGTCGACCTTGGCAAGCGTCGTCACCTCACCTGCCTCGATGCTGCGCCTGAGGCTCGGCGCGCCGGCGGGCTCGGTAAAGACGAAGGCCGATTTCGGCACTGTGCCGTCGAGATAACCGGTGATGCCGGCGGCAAGGCCGCCGCCGCCGACCGGCAGGACGACCATGTCAGGCACCGTTCCCTCAGGCAGCTGCTGCATGATCTCAGCGGCGACGGTCGCCTGCCCTTCGATGATATCGGCATGGTCGAAGGGCGGCACCATGACACCGCCGACCGCCTCGACATGGTCGCGCGCGGCCTGGTAGCACTGGTCGAAGAAGTCCCCGAACAGCCGGATGGTGATGAATTCGGCGCCGAACATGCGGGTCTTGTCGATCTTCTGCTGCGGCGTCGTCACCGGCATGAAGACGACGCCCGGCACGCCGAAATGGCGGCAGACGAAGGCAAAGCCCTGGGCGTGATTGCCGGCCGAGGCGCAGACGAAGGTCTTGCTGGAAGCACCCTGCCCGATCGCCTTGCGGAAGAAGTTGAAGGCACCGCGGATCTTGTAGGAGCGCACCGGCGACAGATCCTCGCGCTTCAGCCAGATATCGGCCCCGTAACGCGCCGAGAGATGATCGTTGAGCTGCAGCGGCGTTGCCGGAAAAAGGCTGCGCATTGCCTCTTCGGCGCTTTCGACATCAAGTCTCGTCACGGGCGTGATCCATTCTCATAACTATACCGCCGCTATGGCACAGGCCGGCCGGCATGGGAAAGGCCGCTTCGGCCGTTTACGGTTCGGCCCCGGCCCTGTTTGCGAAAGCTTTTCTTAAGCCAACCGCGAAATAGCCGGCACATGAACTGATTTTAACTGTCAATGAAAAGACGAGCCACTAAATATGAAGCCATGATCATGTTCAAATTCGCAAGACCGCTCGCCTGGCTGCTGCTCGCCTTCATCATCTTCGTCACGGTTTCGCCGATCGGGCTGAGGCCGGAGACCGTTACGACTGTCGATACCGACCGCGCGAGCGCCTATATTCTTGTCGGCCTCGCCTTTGCGATCGCCTATCCGAAACAGTGGAAATTGGTGGCCGTGCTGCTGATCGCGGGTACCGTCGCCATCGAATATCTGCAGTACCTCTCGCCGACGCGCCATCCGCGCCTGCATGACGCCGGCATCAAGGCCATGGGCGCCGCCATCGGACTGCTGGCCGGCTGGGTGATCAACAGGTGGCGCGAGACGCTGATTATCTCGGGTTAGAAACCACGCAACTCCATGGCCCAGAAGAACAGCGGTATTGCAGCAATCGCGGTTCCCAGAACAAGCGCGACACTGGTCTTGAATATCCGGATGCGCCGAACCCTGGCACCAGTCCAATCGTAAACCATCGCCTTACTCCCACAAGACAACACTTACTCAACCGCCGCGGCGCAATCCTTACACCGAAAATGCTCTTGTCAAGCAATAACACGCTTATATCCACAATATACATGCATATTCAACCGGTATTATGCAGTTGAAGGCAGGCAGAATCGAACCCGCGTTACCAGGGCCGATAGACTGTCGCTGAGATCCGTTACACTTGATCGGCGCTGGGAACGACTATGATCCCGTCAGGCAGCGCCGGCTTGATGCTCGGCGGCGAGGAGGTCAATGCCCCTCGCCGTCTCTCGCGCTTGTGCACGAATTCCTAAGACCTCAATCCGGAACGCAATGGCGCCATGGCGCCAATCATCAAGCCTAGCCGTCATAATGGCCGGAGAAGGCCGCTTCCGCAGACTTGACCGTGACAGCCACATTCACGCCCTTTGTCACCGTCGCGCCGGTGGCGCGAAGATCGGTCACCACCTTCAGGCCGCCCGCCTTGGGGGCCGGGAGCGGCAGTACGGTACCTGCGTCCAGATCAGCGACCCAGAGCCCGTCTTGACCTTCAACACTAATAACAACAACTGTAGCCATGTTTTTGCCCTCTAACGATTGATGTTTAAAATCCAGCTTTCTTCAGGCCTTCACGATAAAGATCTTTATGCCATTGCTCTTTACTTGGTACTGCGGACAACCACTTGTCCACATCGAAGTCCGGATTGCCTTCACGAAACCTTCTTACGAAGATCCGCGCCTTGTCCTGATGACCCAACATGGCCCAATTTGCAGCGGACAACCTATCCGCTAAATGAGGATCGGCCATCTGCCCGATATAGTCCAGCGAAGCTTCGAATTCGCCGAGGGCATAGTTTGCTCCCGCAGCCGTCCAGAAATAGGTGTCGGGACCGAGCGGGTTCAGCTCGATTGCCCGCTCGATCTTTCGCAAGGCCATGGCGGGAAGCGAACAATGAACCAGCGTGTCGGCGTAGTCGGCAATCACGTCGGCGTAGTGTGGCGCGAGGCTTTCCGCGACTTCCATGGCTTCGGCACTTTCATCGAACGCGCCCTGCAGCAATTTGGCGACGCCGAGCTCGCGATAGCCATCGGCGAAATCCGAGCGCATCCCGGTGACCTGCTTGGCGAAGGTCTCCGCCAATTGCAAAAGATCGATATCTCCCCGGGCCGTCAGCAACCATTCCTTGGAGTAGGTCCGCGCCATCGAACTTAGCGCCGGTGCGAAATCGGGGCTGACGCTGAGCGCGGCCTTCATTTCCTTGCGGACGCGCCGCAGGTTCGGAAGCGTCAACCGCGCCAGGTGCCGCCTGCCGACAAGATATCTGTGGTAGGCAACCGGGTTCAGGTCTTCGCGCAACGCCTCATGACGCTCGATTTCGCTGGACACGGAGAGAGCGATCTGCCGGGCAACAACTCTCCTGTCTCTGGCGAGATCCATACGATCGAGGCTGAACCTTTCGGCCCAGACGATCTGATTCTGATCGAAAAAGATCAGTTGGGCAAACAGCGTCACCTCATCGCCCATATTGCTGATCCGGGTGTCGAGGATATAGTTGACGCAATGGCGTTCGAAGAAAGCCTTCTGCGTCTCCACCTGGTGGCCGATTTGAACCGCCGAATACGGGGCTATGACCTCCAGGCTGTTGAAGACGCAAAATCCGATGGTGATATCCTCCACCAAAGACGCGGCTAAAAAACCGGCTTGCGGCCGAGCGGATTGATTTCTGGGGGGAAGCAGCACCAGGCGGGGAATGGCAATGCGGATATCTTCGGGCTCAAGGGGAAGAGAGGCCTCAAGTTTCGCCGTTGACGACGCGGATGGCGGGCGCAGGAAATTCGCGTCACCGTCGTCGGACCCGGTGCGCGCGGTGCTGCCTTTCGATGTCGCACTGCGCCGCTGTTCAAAATAGCTCCGAAGTAATTCGACTTCCCCTTCCGCCTTGAAGATCTTTATCAGCAGTTGCAGCGTCTCCGGATCCTTCGGCTCGGTCCGAAACAGGATAACCGCGGCCTTCCTCAGGAGCTCGGCGTCCTTTCGCGACGGGGCCAGCTGCGACGCCGTTCTCAAAGTATTGGCGAGAAGCTCGTTATGGTAATTTTCACGTTCGGCGAGCCAATGCTGAAACTGGCGGTTATGGCTGTGAACCGGCTCGAGAAAAGGCTGGTTCATCAGCGTCACCAGCTGTCTCAACCGGGAGAACGGCTCAACCTCTTCCCCCTCGCCGGCCAGCAGCATGTCGGACGACAGTGCCCCCCGGTCGAGAGTGAGCACGTTGCCCTGAGATGAAAGGATGTTTACCCCGAGATCGATTTGACGGGCCTTAATTCTCGAAATCACCTTCCGTAAAGTCGACAGTGCAACGTCCCGGTCGGCCTCGCCCCAAAGGAAGCGAGCCAAGGTCGTTCGATCCGCCGAACCTTGATCGGTTGTAAACAAGTAGGCGAGAAGCAGCAGGCCTTTCTCGGGAAACGCAACAGCGCTCCCCTCCTCGTCGACGAGCTGCAACCTCCCGAAGGTCTTCAGAACAAAAGCCATTTTGCCTTTTAAGTCACCACATGTCCCGGCGCTCACAATGAAAAGTGAAGTGCACGTATTGCAACAGTAAAAATCACGAACTCTACCCCAGCCAGCACTTTGTCCCAATGTCCTGCGAAATTCAACAAGCTTCTGTCGCAAGGGTTGTGTTAAGTTTTCTACGCTGACCGGGATGAAACTCACAATCGACTGTCACGCCCTGCATGGGGACAGCGTTAATTTAAGACTTCCTAATGTTCAGTAGCTTGTCGGAGCTTTGATCGGCGCGCCGGAGTGTCGCTTTACTCCCGAATACGGCTGGACATTCGAGCGACCGGGTGATTGAGGGCGTCCAGACTTTGAAATGGAATCGCACCTCAACACTGAATATCGGTTGAGAATGCCGCCTCTCTTTGTTAGCAGGGAGAACCACGCGGACGTGGTGGAATCGGTAGACACAAGGGACTTAAAGCAAAATTGAGTGCACTGGCGGAAACGCCTGATGTAGAACTGCTCAAAGTCGGGGAAACCTGTCAGATGGCAATCCCGAGCCAAGCCCCGCAAGGGGAAGGTGTAGAGACTAGACGGGCAGCACCTAAGGCAGACGCTAGGGTGAAGGTATAGTCCAGACCACAAACGCCGGAAGGCGGCGGCGAAAGCCGTAGCGGTAAGAAAATCCCTCGGCCTAGGCTATGCGGGTTCGACCCCCGCCGTCCGCACCATATGCCATTATCAGGCCACCGATGAGACGATGGACGTCACCGCAGGCCTGTAGGTTTCATTGCGAGGGAAAACCGTTGAACCGGTACAGTTCCCACCCAAACCCGTCTTTCAGCAGCAAGGTCGAGTCCGGCAACATTCTCGATATGGTTTTTTCCGCCAACGCAAACTTGGCGGCGCCGATGCGATCGGCCAACAACGGCTGTTTCTCCGTCTCCCGGATAAAGTACCGGATGTTGTCGCGTTTGACGAAGGCGTCCACGTCATTTTCGGAATCAGGAAATATATAGGGCGGCAGCAACCATCCCTTATCTCTACCGCCCGTGTAGGCGGCCTCATATAAGGTGCTGCCCGTGTCGAACGGTTGAAATACGGTCCTCAAATCATTTGCCGCGACATAGCGATAGATGATGTAGCCTTCACGCTGGGCCCCAAGAAAATCATCGAGTTTTTGCCGGCCGATCAGGACATCCATGACGCCCTGCTCCATCCAGGAATATGGCTGCCGATTGGGGCGGTAGATGAATTTGACGGCAGGACGACAGAAAACCACAAGAGCGATAACCGCCACTGCAAACGTAAACAAATGGCCATTGATGGCCCTGTGTCCGGCCCGCACGCGTCCAGACATATCGAACACAAAGCCACCCGGCTGAGTGATTTTACTCATTGCAATTTTTTCCACGATCAGGCTCGCGCCGATGTAAGCAATAGAAAAATACAACAAATAGGCCGGCGTCGCCCAACGGATGTGGTTGAACATGACGGCGTACCAGATGATGAACATCGCAGCAGTTATCGCGACAAGCACAAATATCCTTCTGAACGACGCGAGCAACGCACCAATGATCAGGATGAGAGCGACGGTCGCATATTGGCGGCGATCCAGAAACCAGTCATGCAGGATGAAGAAGAAGTCGTGCCAGCCCTGGCGGGTCGTCAGATCGGTCACGAAAACCCGGTTTGCCGGATCGAAAGCACGGCCGAGTTCAAGCCTGTAGTTCGCTATCCACTGGTCTGAAAGTCCGGGATGCCCGAAAATGAATGGATAGATAGGGTTACCGAGCAGGATGAGATTTTTGATGTACCAGTAGCCCGCAAGGGATAAGAACGCGGCCAGGCAGGTCAAAAAAAGCGAAAACGACATTTTGCCGCGATAGATCGACGGCAAGAGCGCCGAACCGATCAAGCCAACCATCTGAAGCTCGGTGTATTTGCCACCGACTGCCCCGCCCAAGAGCAAAGCACAAGAGACGATCTCGGAGGGCCTGCGGGTCTCAAGGTAGCGCCAGAGATAGAGGACAGCGGCAACCGAAAAACAGGATCTGGGAAGGTCTGTCAGAGGAACTGCCGCGCCTGGTGTAAAAAAGCCCTGGAACGCGATCAGATAGAAAACCAGCAACAATCCAGCCGCCCGCCAGCGGTGCGAACAGCTTGTGAGCAATAACAAAAATCCGAGGAAAATCGCCGCGTTCATCAGACCCGCCGCGAGCCAGTGATCGACGAACAGCAATGCACTGGCGAAAAGCACATTGAAGAAAAGCGGTATGTTTCCGTAAAAATTGCTGTCTATCTGCGGCGTGACAAATCCACCATGGGAAACGATGCTTTGCGCGAGCGGAATCTGAAAAGCCCAAACGTCCGCTGATCCTGCCGGGAAAAGCGCTGTTACCGACATTACCCCAATCAAGCCAATCAATGCGGTGGACGCCAAAAGGGGAAACGGATTGCCCTTGGCAGTCGCCGCCACACCCATCACCGCCAGATTGCGCAAATCGACAAAAATCGCCAGAACATCGTTCCGTCGCCAGATCATTAAAATTGCGGCAAGAGGCAGCACGATGTCTATGCGCAGCAGATGGATCACTCCGAGAGCGGTTGCCAAACCACCGACGAGAGCGATCCCCGGCAAGATACCGCTTAAGAGCATATCCGTTGCGTCACGAACAG
The DNA here is from genome assembly GCF_014195245.1 of Rhizobium sp. BK619. NCBI lineage: Bacteria > Pseudomonadati > Pseudomonadota > Alphaproteobacteria > Hyphomicrobiales > Rhizobiaceae > Rhizobium > Rhizobium sp. BK619. Next base: position 408,023 of record NZ_JACIBH010000004.1, read on the forward strand.
GCGGATGAACGCCGCGATTTAGCCAAAGCACAAGAGCGCGATTGAGGGTCAGGCCAAACAGCAAAATCGCTGCAATGACCAACCAGGCGGCAACGACAGTCATGACCGGATGTATTCCTCTCACCTGTTGCGCTTCCCGCTTCATCAGCGGCATCGATGCAGCTCGCAAACCCTCCGATGGGAATGAAATTCGACCCGGCGACGACCAGTCACGGCTCGCTCTCGATTCCCATCACCACGGCCGGAGGGATCATTCTCCCAGCCGCCACTGGCATGGCTCGGCATAAATGGGAAATTTTCCCATTTGTCAATTATTGACGAAGGGAGACCTGCAGCCGTCGCGTAAATGATTGAATTTATTAGTGGGAGCGAGATGGAGCACGATTCCGGGAGACGCTTCACTTTTCGGCATCATGCTCGGCTGTTTGCAAAGCGGCCGAAGGGCGCTACCTATTCACCAGCCTCACATCACGGAACATCCCATGAGCCACGCCACCGTTGTTACCGCCGCCATGCTCGCCATTGGCGACGAACTTCTTTCCGGCCGCACCAAGGACAAAAACATCGGCCACCTCGCCGATCTGCTCACTCTTTCCGGCATCGATCTCAAGGAGGTGCGCATCGTCGCCGACGATGAGGAGGCGATCGTCGAGGCGCTGAACGCGCTTCGCGGCAAATATGATTACGTCTTCACATCGGGCGGCATCGGGCCGACGCATGACGACATCACCGCCGATGCCATCGCCAAGGCATTCGGGGTGCCCTGCGAATATGACGAAACGGCGATGATGCTGCTGGCCGATATGTACCGGCGCCGCGAGATGGAATTCACCGAGGCGCGCCAGCGCATGGCGCGCATGCCGCGCGGGTCGGTCCATATTGCCAATCCGGTGTCGACGGCGCCGGGTTTCATCATCGGCAACGTCCATGTGATGGCCGGCGTGCCGCAGGTCTTCCAGGCGATGGTCGACAATGTGCTGCCGACGCTTCGAACCGGAACGCCGGTGCTCTCGCTCGCCATCGCCTGCCCTTACGGCGAAGGCGAGATCGGTACGCCCCTGACGGCGATCCAGAAAACCCATCCGGAAACCAGCATCGGCTCCTACCCCCGCTATATCGGCCAGAAATTCTCGACCGAGATCGTTGTTCGCGGCCGCGCGCAGGCGGCAATCGATGCGGCCGGCGCCGCAGTGCAAGACATGATCGACGCCATCCGCCAGAGGAAGGACATCGCCGAAAACCATTCCGCCGAGGCTTGAGGACAATGCCGGAACCGGGGATCAAGCTTGATCCCCGTCAAGGAACGGAAGGACGGTCCGGTGCATTCCTTCCCTCGCGCACGCCATTTTCAGCGCAAGGAGATTGATATGTCTTACAAAACCATTCTCGCCATTCTCGATACAGCAGACAATAGCGCCGCCGTTGCCGATTTCGCCTTCGCCATTGCCGCCGAAAGCGGCGCGCATGTGATCGGTCTGCATGCCGAAACCATCTCCGCCGTGCCGCTGGTGGCGCCGATGGAAATCCCCGATCCCGTCGCCGTGCAGGCGCTGCAGGACATGGCGCATGGCGAGACGATCGCCGTGGAGCGGATCTTTCGCGCCAAAGCGCAAGCATCAGGCGTCTCCTCCGAATGGCGCAGCTTCACCACGTCGACCGGCTACGGCTCCGCACCGCTGATCGAAAGCGCGCGCAGCGCTGATCTCTTGATCGCCTCGCAGGCCGACCCGGCCAAACCCTCCGACAGCCATGTCGACGTCGACAGCTTTCTCTTCGAAACCGGCCGGCCGGTGCTGATAATCCCCTACATCATCCGTCAGCCGAAGCCGATCAAGCGTGTGCTGATCGCCTGGAACGGTTCGAAGGAGGCAGCGCGCGCGACCTTCGACGCGTTGCCGATCCTGAAGGCGGCCGACGCGGTGGAAATCTTTTCGGTCGATCCGGCCGACACGGCGCTGCAATCGCCGCTGACGGCAGGCCCCGATATCGCCGCGACACTTGCCCGCCACGGGGTGAAAACGACGCTTTCAACCGCCCGAAGCGTGGATAAAAACACCTCGCATGTCATCGAGAACCGGCTTTCGGACGACAGCATCGATCTTCTGGTGATGGGCGCCTATACCCATTCCTGGCTCTGGCAGATGATCTTCGGCGGCACGACGAGGACCTTGCTGCACTCGATGACGGCGCTGACGCTTCTGTCGCGTTGATCGGCGGCTCTTGCCTTTTGCCGGCAAATTCCGTTAATTGCGCCGACCGATGACGGCTTCCAGCCTCGGCACAACTCGCGCAGTGCAGCGCGCGATCTCGCGCAGTGCAGCGCGCGAACTCGCGCAGTTGCAACTCGCGCGATTTCTTGTTTTGCCGATCGCCGCCTCAAGCCCGTCCGGTCGCCGGCAAACGGCGTGTTTATTTATCATGCCGCGGAGCAGCCCGATGTCCCTTCCCGATAAAGCCTTTCCCGTCTCCTGGGATCAGTTCCACCGCGATGCGCGCGCCCTTGCCTGGCGGCTTGCCGGCCTCGATCAGACGTTCAAGGCGATCGTCTGCATCACCCGCGGCGGCCTCGTTCCGGCCGCGATCATCTCACGCGAACTGAACATCCGGCTGATCGAGACCGTCTGCGTCGCCTCCTATCATGACTATGTGAACCAGGGCGACATGACGCTGCTGAAGGGAATAGCGCCCGAGCTTGCCGAAAACGGCGGCGAAGGCGTGCTCGTCGTCGACGATCTGACGGATACCGGCAAGACCGCCGTCCAGGTGCGCACCATGCTGCCGAGGGCGCATTTCGCCTGCGTCTATGCCAAGCCCAAGGGTGTTCCCACCATCGATACCTTCATCACCGAGGTGAGCCAGGATACCTGGATCTACTTCCCTTGGGACATGGGCTTCACCTACCAGGAACCGATCGCCAAGGGCCCCCGCTGATCGCCGATCAGAGCGCGTGATCATCGTATTTACCACTTGAAATTGTTCCAGATTTTGTCAGCCGGATTTCCCGAATCCGCTATCGGGATCTGCACATCTATTTTACCTTATGCTCATATAATAAGTGACGTGCGAATCATCTCAAATTGCGCTTAAAGCGTGCAGAGACGATACGGTATGGGGAAACAAGATGGCTGGGTGGGGGCGTAGAAGAGTGAGCATGGCCGTCGGTCTGGCGGCATGTCTGTTTCTCCAGGCGCCTGCCCGTGCCGAGCCTGCCTATGTCCCCCTGGTGCGCGACTATGTCGAGACGCGGATCCGGCCGATGGTGGAAGCGCCGCTGGTGCTGAAGGCCATCGCCGAGCAGAATGCGGAATTCGGCGATGTCAGCGAAATCGACATGCGGGTCCTCGACGAGACCTACCGGTCGGAGGTCGATCGGCACCATCTGCAGATGGTCCAGCTGCTGCTCGACAAATCCGTGTCGACTTACTTGAAAACCAGGCAGGACGCCTCGCAGGGAGCGATCGTCGAATTTTTCGTCACCGACAGTCACGGGCTGAACGTCGGGCAAAGCACCATCACCGCCGACTACTGGCAGGGCGACGAGGAGAAATACCTCAGAACCTTCGCCGACGGCTCTCGAGAGATCTTCATCGACCGGGCGGAACGCAACCAATCCACCCAGATGCTCGAAACGCAGGCGAGCTTCGTCGTCATTGACGAAGCGGATAAGCCGATCGGCGTCGCCACGGTCACCATCGCCATCGACGCGCTCTGAAGAGGGCCGAATTGCGCACCGAATCGGCATGCGCATTTGCACGGGAAATGCCATCGCAAGATTTGCCGCGGGACGCTTTTTTGTAGTTCCGGCATTTTCCTTAGCCGGCAGCGCCTGCAAGCCATTGTAATTTCAGAGCTCCCCGGCTTTCCCCAATCTCCACAGGCGCATCCACAAGATGTTGTGGTTAGCAATCAATTAACGGCCAGCCCTTGACGGAATCACCCATTTCAAACTTACTGTCCCTGATGTTGCGGCGGCGACAGGACCGGAGGTAACGAGACCGGTTCCCTATTGAAAATTAGGACGCGGAATCAGGGCGATGTGCCGGGAACGGTGTCAGGCCTGACAGGATCTCTGCGCGATTTTCAGCCTCCAAAAAAAGTGACGTCGGGACTGGCGATAATAAGCTGTTAATACTATATTTAGCGTTTGCAGCCACCATCACCACAAGATACAGGAAGGACATCTCCGGATGACACCCCTGTGACAATACGGAAACGAGACTGGCTGCACGACGACAATGTGCCGCCGGATAGGAATTTTGCGCCCCGGTCGTGGGGACTGGGCGCCAACACGAGGTCAAGACCATGCGCATCGAACGTCGTTTCACGAAGGCCGGCCAAGGCGCCTATGCGGATATCGAATTCCGCAAGGCGACCAGCGAGATCAAGAACCCCGATGGTTCGATCGTGTTCCGCCTCGAGAATATCGATGTTCCCGCCCAGTTCTCCCAGGTCGCGACCGACGTTCTGGCGCAGAAGTATTTCCGCAAGGCCGGCGTCCCCACCCGGCTGAAGAAGGTCGAGGAAAACGACGTTCCTTCCTTCCTGTGGCGCTCCGTTCCCGACGATACGGCGCTGAAGACCCTGTCGAAGGATGAGCAGACCGGCTCCGAGATCGATGCGCGCCAGGTCTTCGACCGTCTTGCCGGCACCTGGACCTATTGGGGCTGGAAGGGCGGCTATTTCTCTTCGGAAGAAGATGCAGCCGCCTTCAAGGACGAGCTTGCCTATATGCTCGCCACCCAGCGCGTCGCGCCGAATTCCCCGCAATGGTTCAACACCGGCCTGCACTGGGCCTACGGCATCGACGGCCCCGGTCAGGGTCATTTCTACGTCGACCCCTTCACCGGCAAGCTGACCAAATCCAAGTCGGCCTATGAACATCCGCAGCCGCATGCCTGCTTCATCCAGTCGGTCGAGGACGACCTCGTCAACGAAGGCGGCATCATGGACCTCTGGGTGCGTGAGGCGCGCCTGTTCAAATACGGCTCCGGCACCGGCTCCAACTTCTCGATGCTGCGCGGCGAAGGCGAAAAGCTTTCCGGCGGCGGCCGCTCCTCTGGTCTGATGAGCTTCCTGAAGATCGGCGACCGCGCCGCCGGCGCCATCAAATCGGGCGGCACGACGCGCCGCGCCGCCAAGATGGTGGTCGTCGATATCGACCATCCCGATATCGAGGAATACATCAACTGGAAGGTCAAGGAAGAGCAGAAGGTGGCGGCCCTCGTCACCGGCTCGAAGATCGTCGCCCGCCACCTGAAGGCGATCATGAAGGCCTGCGTCAATTGCGACGGCGGCGATAACGGCGATTGCTTCGATCCCACCAAGAACCCTGCCCTGAAGCGCGAAATCCGCGCTGCCAAGAAGGACCAGGTTCCTGAGAATTACGTCCAGCGCGTCATCCAATTCGCCCGCCAGGGCTACAAGGATCTCGAATTCAAGACCTACGACACGGATTGGGATTCGGAAGCCTATCTGACGGTCTCGGGCCAGAACTCCAACAACTCCGTCTCGATCAAGGACGACTTCCTGCGCGCCGTCGAAAATGACGGCGAATGGAAGCTGACCGCCCGCAAGGACGGCCGGGTGATGAAGACGCTGAAGGCGCGCGATCTCTGGGAAACGATTTCCTACGCCGCCTGGGCCTCGGCCGATCCGGGCATCCACTTCAACACGACGATGAACGACTGGCACACGTCGCCGGCCGGCGGCCCGATCCGCGGCTCGAACCCGTGCTCGGAATACATGTTCCTCGACGACACGGCCTGCAACCTTGCCTCACTGAACCTTCTGCAGTTCAAGGACAAGGCCACCAAGCGCATCAACATTGCCGACTACGAACACGCCGTTCGCCTGTGGACCGTCGTGCTCGAAGTCTCGGTCATGATGGCGCAGTTCCCGTCGAAGCGCATTGCCGAACTCTCCTACGAATATCGCACGCTCGGCCTCGGCTACGCCAATATCGGCGGCCTGCTGATGTCGTCGGGCATTCCCTATGACTCGGCCGAAGCCCGCGCCATTGCCGGTTCGCTGACCGCGATCATGACCGGCATCTGCTATGCGACCTCTGCCGAAATGGCTGCCGAGCTCGGGCCCTTCCCGAACTTCGCGCCGAACCGCGAGAGCATGCTGCGGGTCATCCGCAACCATCGCCGCGCCGCTTACGGCGAAACTTCAGGCTATGAAGCACTGTCGATCGACCCGGTCGCGCTGATCCATTCGGAAAACCCGGATCAGGATCTCGCCGCCCACGCCAAGTCGGCCTGGGACAAGGCGCTCGAGCTTGGTGAACAGCATGGCTACCGCAATGCCCAGGTCTCGGTCATCGCGCCGACGGGCACGATCGGTCTCGTCATGGATTGCGACACCACCGGCATCGAGCCCGACTTCGCCCTCGTCAAGTTCAAGAAGCTCGCCGGCGGCGGCTACTTCAAGATCATCAACCGCGCCGTGCCCGACGCGCTGCGCACGCTCGGCTATTCCGAAAGCCAGATCGCCGAAATCGAAGCCTATGCCGTCGGTCATGGCAATCTGAACCAGGCGCCGGCAATCAACCCCTCGACGCTAAAGACCAAGGGCTTCACCGACGAGAAGGTGGAAGCGGTCAACGCTGCGCTGAAGAGCGCCTTCGACATCAAGTTCGTCTTCAACCAGTGGACGCTCGGCGCCGACTTCCTGAAGGAGACGCTGAAGGTTTCCGACGAACAGCTTGCCGATATGAGCTTCAGCCTGCTCGACCATATCGGCTTCTCGAAGAAGGACATCGAAGCCGCCAACATTCATGTCTGCGGAGCGATGACGCTGGAAGGCGCGCCCTTCCTGAAGGCCGAGCATCTGCCGGTCTTCGATTGCGCCAATCCCTGCGGCAAGATCGGCAAGCGCTACCTCTCGGTGGAAAGCCATATCCGCATGATGGCGGCTGCCCAGCCCTTCATCTCGGGCGCGATTTCCAAGACGATCAACATGCCAAACGAGGCGACCGTCGAGGATTGCAAGAACGCCTACCTGCTCTCCTGGAAGCTCGGCCTCAAGGCCAACGCGCTCTATCGCGACGGCTCGAAGCTGTCGCAGCCGCTCAATGCCTCGCTGATCGAAGACGAGGACGATGAGGATGCGCTGGAGGAACTGCTGCAGGCGCCCGTCGCCGCCCAGGCCGTCACTATCACCGAGAAGATCATCGAGCGGGTGATCGAACGTGTGTCGCGCGAACGCGAGAAGCTGCCGAACCGCCGTCAGGGCTATACCCAGAAGGCCGCCGTCGGCGGGCACAAGGTGTATCTCAGAACCGGCGAATTCGGCGACGGCCGCCTCGGCGAGATCTTCATCGACATGCACAAGGAAGGTGCTGCCTTCCGCGCAATGATGAATAATTTCGCCATCGCCATCTCGCTCGGCCTGCAATATGGCGTGCCGCTCGAGGAATATGTCGAGGCCTTCACCTTCACCAAGTTCGAGCCGGCCGGCATGGTCATCGGCAATGATGCCATCAAGAACGCCACCTCGATCCTCGACTATGTCTTCCGCGAGCTGGCCGTCTCCTATCTCGGCCGTCATGACCTCGCCCATGTTGATACGTCGGATTTCTCCAACACGGCGCTCGGCAAGGGCATCCAGGAAGGCAAGACCAACCTGCTTTCCACCGGCTGGACCCGTGGCTATAAGCCGACGCTCGTCTCCGGCACCGGCGGCGAACGCCAGGCGGGCGAACCCAAGGGTGCCGCCACCGCGGCCCCTGCCCGCGCCGCTTCCACCGGCACCGTAACCGCCTTTGCCGGCAGTGCTGCCCGCAAGCTGGAGCCGACGGTCGCCATCTCCACCTCCGAAATCGTCGCCTTCAAGCGCGACTACGAGGAGCGCGCCAAGGAATTGGCCGAAGAGATCGCCGAAGAGGTAACCGAGGAAATCACCAGCGACGCCACCGCCCTCTTCTCCGACAAGGCGGCAGCGGACGCGGCAACGGCCAAGACCGAAGCCAAGAAGGTGGAAGCCGAACGCCGCCAGCGCTCGATCATGCAGGGCTATACCGGCAACATGTGCTCGGAGTGCCAGAACTTCACGATGGTGCGGAACGGCACTTGTGAGAAGTGCGACACGTGCGGTGCGACGAGCGGATGCAGCTGAGCGGGCTTATTGTTTCGGGGAGCTGACAGCTAAAACCGCATGGTGTTAGCCAACCTACGTAATCGGGATTTTCCGGGCGCTTCGGCGTCCGGAATTTATACAGGAACAAACAGACAACAAAGACGCCTACCAAAAATCAGCATGCAAATGGCGCTCAGGACACCTTGAGCGTCCTCCGTTCTCGAAGGGATTGGCGATGGCATCTGTAAAGACATTTGGCTTCTCTTTTTTGCTCAGGTTGGTTTGCCTTAGTCCCAAACCGCAGAAACGGGCAGTCCGCGAACGACACAAACCTAGCAAAAGCGGGTTCGATTACCACCGAAGCCTCCGACTGCGAATTCAACAGATCGCCTTCGAGGGACTGTCTGATGCACAGGTTTTAGCTTCAACCGATCAGATAACAAAAGCCCCAGAGCGAGCTTCGGCCAAACGAGGGCTCGAAAGATTTTTCAAATGGCGAGAGGACAATCCAGGCGCGCTGGCGACATGTCCTGCTCTCACCTTTTTGAGTCCCAGAGGCTTTTTCAAAGTCACCTTTCAACCCGACTTCCTGTTGGAGCTCGACGGGCGGCGAACCGCTATTCATGTTTGGAATACTCAGCAGAAGCTGAGCGGTAATCTTGTAATGGCGGCATTGTGGGCCGTGGCGAGTCGGTTTCCACCTCAAAATCGGCCGGATGATTTCGCAGTACTATCTTTGCAAGACGGGAGGTTTTATCGCTGGTCGGACGCGACCAAGGAGCATGCCCTTCTTGGCGAAAATCTGCTCACAATGCTGGACACACAGTGCGAGTTGGCACGGACTGAACTTGGTCTTCCGGCGATTGGTCCCGAAGCTCCACTGCCGATAGCGTAAGGCGCGATGACGATTTAGCGATTTGGGATTCCCACGGCGGAGCAAATAAGATCCAAGGCTAATTTAGGAAATTGACCATGAACTGTGATGCACTTCGGGATGACTAGTGGGAAAACCGAAAGGAAGAAGTGGAGTTTGCAATGGGAGAATCAATCAGGTCATTCTGTCAGAGCAAGATTACGGTATCAGTCTCAGTAGATAGCTGCTTTCGCGAAGTTGAACCTCGAGCCGGGCTTTCGCCCAACGAAGTCGGAGTTCGCTATAGTTCGAGGGGAGGATTCGTTGGGCCGGCTGTTCCCAATGCAGGAAGGCAAGCACCAAAAAATTTCAAGATAGTCCTTCACTGCCGGGCGAAAGATCATGCAGCCAGTTGGAGCACCGCCTCTTCACTTGCCTGAATCAGCCACGCCCGATCACTGTCGCTTGCAGTACCAACTGAGATCACGCTGTCCAAGTGGCCCTTAATTTCCATCAGACGTGGGGACATTGACTCTTCGGCAGTCTTCACTTCTTCCGCAGCACTTTCGAAACGTCCCGCGAACGCAAATGAAATGCCTCGCAAGAGCACATGAATAGGCTCGTCAGAATCTTTCAGGTATTCCGGAATCGCGTTGTACGTTCGCATCTGCAGCTCGCAACATGCCAACGACGCTTGGAATTGCTTTCTGAGCCGATGGAATGGCACACTGTTCACGCCATGTGAAAAGATATGCTGCGCGGTGGGAACATCTCCGCGCTTCAGATGCCACATTCCTTTTACATGGTATGTAAGCCATTCATTGCGCGTCCGTAGTCCCTTGTATATCAACAAGGGCTCTGCCTCCTCGAACCGACCTTGAGCGATGAGCGCACTAGCTTTGGCAGCCTTTGCGGAAACATAACGCGGCTGTCGACCGAGAACGGCATCATAGGCCTGCAAGGCATCATCGTACTTCCCAAGCAGCTTCAAGAGACTTGCGCGTCCGTTGAGAGCCGGCAAGCTGTATGGAAAATCGTGGACGTTCTGATCGTAGAGCTGAAGCGATCGTTCAAACTGCCCTGCTCGCTTATACGCGTTTGCCCGCCCATTGCGTATACTTACATCCAAACCAAAAACGAGTACCGCTTTCTCGTAAGTTTCAATTGCGCTGGCATAGTCGCGAGCATCCAACTGCGTATCGGCCGCTCCAGTATGCGCAAGTGGTTCGTAAGGAAATTCCAACTGTGCTTTGCTGTAAAGGTTTAGTGCCTCTTCGATTTCGCCACTCTTCCTATGAAGATCGGCCAGGCCTATCAGCACCTCAACTGAGGTGGGGAATATCTCGACCGCTCTTTTGTAAAGGTCGCGAGCAACCCCGAACTCTCCCGCATGCTTGTAGATCTCTGCTTCCCCGCAATACCCCTTCGGATCGCCCGGCCAAGCCGTTTTCGCAAAAACGAATGCCTCCTTGGCCTCTTCCAATTGGCCTAGATATTCGAGTGATCTAGCATATCCGGTTTGGAAGGCGATCTCGTCGGGAAAGGCCGCCTTCGCCTCCTTGAAAGCTTCTAAGGTTTCGTCAGGTTTCCACATTTCTCGGAGAGTGGAACAGTAGCCCACCCAAGCAGCGATGGAGTAGCCCCGATCTCGCGTGTTTGATCGAGCTTCAGCGAACAACTCAAGAGCGCGATCGAGATTGCCGCTCTCCTTTGCAACTCTTGCTAGGCCGATTTTGCCGTAGACATCCTCTCCAACTGCCGAAGCAGCGCGGAATTCTTCTTCTGCGTCTAGTAGACGATACAGGTAGAGATAGGTGTCGCCTAGCAAAGCTCGTGCCCAGCCATCTTGAGGCCTCACTTCCCTGGCCCGTTCGGCCCATTCAAGTTCGAGATTGTGAAGACCTCTGCGCCTAGCTTCCGTAGCAAGATTCGACAGCGACTTTGCAGCATATTGGCTCGATGCCGCCTGAAGCTGCGCTTGGATAAGCTGGTCCGCGAACCGCCGAGCGATCTCTACCTCGCGGTTATCCAGCCGTTCTAGGATTGACTGAATCTGTGCATTGACCGATTGGAAATGCACACGACGATCACTCGAATGATGATCATCATCGTCGAGCTCGTAGGTTTCGCTTTCGAGTGCAAAATCATCTAATTGCCTCAACTTGCGGCCAACCCGAGCACTGCTGAATTGGCTGACCCAACGCGTAGAAATTTCGCGAGAGTCCGGAAGGTGTTTGAACGCGCGGATACAGGCGAAGGTCACCTCGCTTGTTGTTATTTCGCCAAGACTTAGCGCAACTATATGTCTGAAAATCCCTGAGTGTATCGCGGACTTCTCATAACTGCACTTCAACTCCTCCGAACTGAAGTGGATCCTATCGAACGCCATACGAACGCGAGAAATCGCATCCTGATGGGAGCCGATTTGCTTATATAATTCACGAGCCGCTACAGAGTGTCCGAAATCAAACTCTTCAATCTCAGGAAAATCAGGATACGGGATTGAATAGGTGATATTCAAAACATGCTGCCTCACCCCATTTTCCTTAAGGAGTGTTTCAAGGAGCGAAGCAGCTTCTAGGGTGGCTTCTGCGTCGATGTTTTCCAGAATGATTTGTAGCATTCGCAAAGCTCGATCACGCTGGTACCCGCCGAGAAGTACATCAAAGCACTCAGTATAGTCTTTGACCTTCATTCGTACGATATCGTGTGCGCCCTCCAGAAGGCGCGGGACCGACGAGAGACTCGCGCGATGCAAGACTTCCGGATTATCTGCATCAACGAACTGGACCAAGGAACCTTGGATTAAAACGGCACGGGCGGCGCTACCTGAAACGAGCGCATCCATCATAACTCAACAGCCTCCGCGCCGAGAGAATCCAACTCTCGCTGTATTCTCTTCCAAATTATGCGATCTTCAAACGTTCTTGGCTTTCGCCCAACAACCTTATCTATCGCCCGCCGATTAACGCTACCATATATGTGAACCTCGATAAAGTCGCCGTCTCCAGTTCCGCCTTGATCCGTTTGGAGGATGCTGGCATGGTCTTCGATAGTCGTATTGCTATCTATCCTTGAATGCAATTTTGCGACCGCTAGATCGGACTTGGTCTCCCAGATGGCACGATACCCGGGCGGAAACGGCTTATTCATAAGTATTTGATGGCGCTCAATGAAACTGTGGGGATTTTCCTCGAACAATGAAGCTCGGTGCGCGATCATTTCGTCTTTCAGGATAATCGAGAAGCCGCCGTACCCGGACATGCCTTCTTGAGACAAAGTAAGGCAGGCAAATATGATCTCATTTTGAAAGTTTGGATAAAGGGCACTTTCGTACTGTGTGCGGACCCTATCCCACTCGTTTTCCTCAGGGTCGCGCGCTCCCGCATGAACCTGCGCCTGGTAACTCGTATAGTGGTTCCGGTCGCCCTTTATCAGATCGTCGATCACATGGAGATTTCGAGCTATTGCCGCCCTCGCCCCCTCAACGCTTTCGGCGAAGGAGGCCAACTGGGCGCCGCATTGACGAGCCGCCGCAGAGACCTGCGCGTCGGCCACCCGCTTTTCAAGTGCAGCAACCTCTTCACTGGACGACGCGAGCCGAACATTCGGGAAACCGCAATCACGCCCGCATGCGGGGCAGTCCTTTCGATTGGAGGGCACCACCGACTTACACTTGCAAATGATGTCCGGCACGACTGCGAATCCTTCGACCATATTCAACGCCAAGTTTACTACGGCAACGTCCTTTCTCCCGCAAGATGGGCCGAGGGTTGAAGTAACGATCCTAAAGAAACTTGGTTCAAACGGGTCGCAATTACTGGCGAATCTTTTGCTTAAGGCTTCCTGGAGACAAGGGCATGCTGGCTCTGAGGTACCCAGGCACCGCCGTTTCGCATGCTTACAGCGCCGCGCGTCTTTTCAGATGCGTAAGGGGCGCTGCAACATTTTGATCTATCGTGCTTGCCGCTGATTTCACCATCATCTGACCGTATAGCATAGGTGCGGCCCTATAATTGGGCCGGTATTCTTTTTCCATAAAGTTCAAAGTCACTATCGGGAGAGGTGTGATGACCCTGGTTTGACGGTGCAAGTCAATTTCAAAGGGGAGCTGATCCATGAACGGGCCGATAGCGATCATGCCAGGATTCAAGTTGCGGTGAGTTCAATCACGACGACGCCGGACATCCAGGATGTTGTCGACCACAATAAGGATACTGCCGATCAGGCAGGATGCGGGTTGAAGGGCTAGGAGGAAAACCTGTCGCTGTCGGTCGCCGGAAAAACCTGCGGTCCTTTCAGCTTCGCTGCCGAGGAACCCACCTTTTCGATGCCGTCTGATCCAAGGAAATCAGCTTCGCTTCGGCGCTTTCCCACGATCTGGACGAACATCGCCTGACAAAGCGCCGTTAATACCTTTAGAAAAGCCTATCATCGAGCTACTCGATAAGCTCATCTTCGTCCGCTCTCGGCGAGCGGTGGAATATTTGATGGGACGCGTCGGGCATCACGCCACGCCGCCAGCGATCTGGCGCAGTCCGTCGGCGACGGCGATGACAGCTCTGTCGTTGCGGCTGTCCGGCAGCATCCATGCCGTGATCGAAAGGCCGAGCGGCACCGGGCGGTCGAAGGGCGCGACGAGGGTGCCGCTGTTCAGATGAGGCTGGATCAGCGATTGCCGCCCCATCAGAACGCCTGCGCCGGATAGGGCTTCCTGCACGGCGACCGCATAGAGTGAGAAGCCGGGGCCGGTCGGGATCACCGGGCTGTCGGGCATGGCGGATTCCGCCCAGATCCGCCAGTCCTGCCAGACCACATCCGAGATGCAGTTGACCGTTGCAAGATCGGCGGGATCGGCAAGCGCTTCGGCCAATCCCGGGATGCAGACCGGCAGCAGCTGTTCGTCCCACAAGGCGATCTTGTCCGGGCTGGGCTCGGCATAGAACAGGCACAGATCGAAGGGCGTGCGCTTGAGATCCGGCGGCTCTTCGAGCGCGGTGACCGAGATATCCACGTCGCGCAGCGCCGCGCGCAGAGGCAGCAGGCGCGGCGCCAGCCACAGCTGGGCGATTGCCGGCGAGGTGACGATATGGACTTTGCGCGGGGCCGCATGACGCCGCAGCTCGCGCACCGCTCCGCCAAGCGCATCGAAGGCGGCGCTGAACCGGGGAGCGACGCGCTGTCCGAGGGCAGTCAGGGTCACGCCCCTCGCCTGCCGGTGAAACAGCTCGGCGCCGAATTCGGCCTCCAGCGCCTTGATCTGCGCGGCCACGGCGCCCGGCGTGACCATCAGCTCATCGGCGGCGCGGCGAAAGCTGCCCAGCCGGGCGGCGGACTCGAAGGCGCGCAGCGCATTCAGCGAAGGCAATCTGTCGAAGGGCGGCGCGATGGACATCAAAATTGAGGCCTAGATTTTCTGACCCTTTTATCGCTGAAAACTGGTTTGTCGCAAGTCCGCCCGCATGAAATCTTGGTTCACGCAGCAACCAAGTCGCGCTGCCTCAAGCGGAAGCGACATTCAGCAGGGATGATGACAGCCATGAAGATTTCGGCGATCGAACTTTACGAATATGACCTGACCTACTCCCACGGAACCTATGTGATGTCCAAGGGCCGGTCGGCGAAACAGCAGCCGTCCAATCTCGTGCGGGTCATCACCGACGGCGGCATCGAAGGCTGGGGCGAGGCTGCAACGCTTTCCGGCAACTACCTGCCGGTCTTTGCCGGCAGCACGCGTGCAGCACTGCGCGAACTCGCGCCGCTGCTGATCGGGCAGGATCCGCGCAGAAGCACGCATCTCCAGCGCCTGATGGCCAGTGTCCTGATGGGGCAAGCCAATGCCAAAAACGCTTTCGACGTGGCCTGCTGGGATATTTTCGGCAAATCCGTCGATCTGCCGATCTCGGCGCTGATCGGCGGCGTGCTGAGCACCGAGCTGCCGATCTTCGAGGCCGTTCCGCTGTCCTCGACCGAGGAAAGCCTCGACTATGTCAGCAAGCGCAGCGCTGAGGGCATCATGCGCTACCAGATCAAGATCGGCGACGATCCGGTGAAGGACGCCGCGCGTGCCCGCGCCATCGTCAAGGCCTTCCCGGATATCTTCTTCTTCGTCGATGCAAATGCCGGATATACGCTGCTCGAAGCCCAGATCGCCATGCGCGCGCTTGAAGATACGAACCTCTACGTAGAGCAGCCCTGCCGGGATCTCGCCGATTGCGCCATGCTGCGTAGGAGCAGCGGGCTG
This sequence comes from Rhizobium sp. BK619, assembly GCF_014195245.1. Lineage (NCBI taxonomy): Bacteria > Pseudomonadati > Pseudomonadota > Alphaproteobacteria > Hyphomicrobiales > Rhizobiaceae > Rhizobium > Rhizobium sp. BK619. The sequence goes on from NZ_JACIBH010000004.1 coordinate 423,199, forward strand.
CCGATCGTGCTGGATGAAGCGATCCTCACCCATGCCGATCTCTATCGCGCCAAATACGAGGTGAACGCGGCTGCGGTCAACATCAAGCTCGGGCGCCTCGGCGGCATCACGCCGGCGGTTGCCATGCGCAACGCGGCGCAGAATCTCGGCATGCATTTCTGCATCGAAGACGTGTGGGGCGGCGATGTTACGGCGGCAGCGGTGTCGCATGTCGCGGCCAGTGCCTTCCCGGAAAATCTGATGCACACCTCGTTCTTCAACGATTGGACGAACGAGCATGTGGCCGGCTATCAGCCGCGCACGCGCAATGGCCGGGGTGCGGCCCCGACCGGCCCCGGTCTCGGCATCACGGTCGACCGCTCGCTGCTCGGCGCGCCGGTGGCCAGCTTTTCCTGATGGAGGCCACGCCATGCTCCCTGCTCTGCTGACCTATGAAGCAAGCGTATCGAAGCTGAGCTGGCCCGCTGCGGTCGACGCCTTGCGCCGCGGCCATCAGCGGCCCCGGCCAGAACAGGGAGACCTGCTGCTCGGCTCGGACGATGCAAGGCTTTTGAACCGCGCCGCCCGGATCGAAGGTCTGGGCTTTGCGGTCAAGGCGGACAGCGTCTTTCCCGGCAATGCCAAAAGAGGGTTGCCCTCGGTTCAAGGGGCGGTTCTGCTGTTCGATGCGGATTGCGGGACTGTGCGGGCGGTCATCGATAGCCGGCTGGTCACGCATTACAAGACGGCGGCGGATTCCCTTCTCGGCGCGCAATGCCTGGCGCGCGCCGACAGCCGCCATCTGGTCATCCTGGGGGCCGGCGCCGTCGCCGCCACTCTCGCGCGGGCCTACGACGCCGCCTTTCCCGATATCGAGCGGATCTCGATCTGGTCGCGCCGCCCGGAACGGGCCGAAGCGCTTGCCGCCACGCTTGGGGATCTGCGCGCTAAGGTCACGGCCGCTGCCGATGTGGCGGACGCGGTTCGGACGGCCGATATCGTTTCGGCTGCGACGATGGCCCGTTCCCCGATCCTTCGGGGCGAATGGGTCCGCCCCGGCACCCATATCGATCTGATCGGCGCCTTCACGCCCGATATGCGCGAGGCGGATGACGCGCTGATCGCCGCGGGACTGGTCTATGTAGACTTCATGGAGACGGTGATGGACCGGATCGGCGAGATCATGCAGCCGATCGCGACCGGCGCCATCGAACGCTCCCATATCAGGGGAGATCTCTATGATCTCGTGGCAGCGGGCACGACGAGCCGCCAGTCCGACGAGCAGATCACCGTCTTCAAGAATGGCGGCGGCGCGCATGTCGATCTGATGATGGCGAGCTATGTCGTCGATGCGGTCAATGCGTAGGTGGAACGCCGCCAGCGCTCGATCATGCAGGGCTGGCGGTCCAATCCGTCTACGTCCCGGATTTCATCGTCAGCTTTAGAGGCTATGAACTGGACGCCGCGGATATTGCGGTTCAACACGGCACCGCAACGAGAGCTGATGAAATGCCACAGCGTCTACTTGACTACGTTAAGGTCGAAAGTCACGTCGCGAACGACACCGTCTCCATAAGACTCCCTGTAAGTTGCCTTGTCAGGGCCGATGTATCCGGCTGCAGAAGTGTAGTAAACAACCATGCCTGGAGCTTTCACCCCAGCGCATTTGGGAAACTTTTTCGAATTCGCAACGATCTCTTCCGGTACGATTTCGAGTTTACCATGCGTTGGCGGAGAGACTGTTCGAACGTTCGGACGGGTCGATTGTGAGCAATCGGCTTTGAGGTGCCAAGTCTGCCCCACTCGCGTCCGTTCAGCGCTAACCGCAGCAAGGCTCCTGTTCTCCGTGGTAATGCCGCCCGAGGTCGTCGTACAACCCGCCAGCGTCGGAATTACCAGAGCGGAAAATGCCGCAGCCAAAGTTCGCATCATCGGTCTCCTGTTGCTTATGAGCATGCGTACCGATGGTGTCTAAACGCGTCAATCGCGTGAGGCATTGAGCCGCAGGAGCCATGGCTATGTGCATTTCCTCTTTCTGCGGAGATCGCGCGAGAGCCGCTGAAGAGCGATTGATCCTGACCTGATCTCCATCTGTCATTTTGAACGATGGTGACGAAATCGTATTCAGAATACCTGGCCGCCGCCTCAGCAAGACCCTTGTTTTTCTGCACAGCGAGGGCGGGATCTCAAAGCGGGATTGAGATCGGACGCGTTATCCGATTTCTGGGCTTCGCCATGGCGACCCCGCCGGGGTTTTATACGCGTCAGCTTGCGCCGTCACCTGGCTCACCGGCTGGGCTCGGTTTCTTCAGCCCGAATTCAATATCGGCTTTCATGCCGCCTGTCGCTTAGTGGATGGGGCAACCTGTCCCCGCGTCGCGCGTCTCGGGACTCGTGTGCCACTTACTCGATCTCGTCGCGCCGCCCGCACCAGGCTGAGACGCTTGCCGCCACGCTGGGCAATCTGCGCGCCGAGGTCAGCGCCGTTGCTGACCAGATCACCCGTCTTTCAAGAATGGCGGCGGCGCATATCTCGATCTGATGATGGCGAGCTACGTCGTCGATGCGGTCAATACGTGGGTCCTGCAGCGCAGATGGCGGTTTAGAACGGCAGGAAGCCGAACAGACGTTTGCTGGCGCTCGCCGCCCAGGAGGGCTTCACGCTCCCGGCAGTCAGCGGCGGGCCGGACGAAGGCGCCAGCGGCGATTGATAGAAGTGATTGAGCATCGCGTCGCAGACATAGTGCCCCCAATTCGTCAGATACTCCGTTTCCTTCGCGCCGAGAAAATGAAGATAGGTGCCGACGTCGGAGGGAATGACCGACGACGGCGGCAGCGCGTAAGACGCATAGGGCGTGAGTTCGGCCTCCTTGCTGTCGATCGACCAATAGACGCCGCGCGTACTCGCGCGCAAAGCCGATTTCGAAGGAGCGTCGAGGCCGAGCATGTCGGCCTGTTTTGCTGCCTTGAAGCCACCGATCAGGTCTCGCCGCCGCAACGACCTCACCTGATTATCGGTGGTATCGAGAACGCGCTTCAGCTGGGAGAGATAGTTCCAGTATCCGCGGGTGGAGGAGCGCCAAGGCGCGCCGGCATCGCTGACAAGCAGGCAATCGCAGCGTTTCTGCGCCGGCTCGATGCCGTGATTATCGTAAACGCCGCCGTCGCTGAGGATTGCCCGGCCCGGCGCAACGGGTTCGCCGACGGTGTCGTCGAGTTTTTCCCTCTCCCATGAAAACTGCGACAGGTCCAATCGCAGCGGTGACAGCACGGGCGGGAATGCCGCCGAAGCTGCAACCGCAGTCGCGAGCGACAATGCCGGATGAAACGACACGCCGATCCGGTAATCCGCAAGATAGCGGTTGGACATGCGGAAGAGCGAACCGGTGCTGAGATTGCTGGAGCAGAAGACGAACCAGGGCGATCCCGGAAGATCTCTCAGGCTTGGCGACTTTCCATCGAACAGATGCCGCTCATAGAGTTTGGCGGCCTCCTTTGCCGCACTCGAGAAGGGATTGACCACGCCCTTCAGGAAGCTCGGCCCATCTGCAAAGACCTGGCTGAAGGCCAGAATGCGATCGACATATTCGGTTCTGAAGTTGACGGCGACACCGTTCTCAAAGACCAGCCGCGGCCAGATATAGGCGAGCAAGCCGGAGGCGATCGATCCGCCTGAGACCGAGGAGATCATATCGAGCTTCGCCAGAAGACCGGCCTCGTTCAGCCTCGCCAGCGATCCCGCATGAAAGAGCATCGCCCGATAGCCGCCGCCGGAAAGGCAGAGGCCGAGTTGGAAGCGCTCGACGGGCTTCTCGGGTTCGTCAGAACCCGGCATGCCGGTGTTCGATCGGGAATGCTCGTTTTCTGACATGCTCGGCCTCACTCAGGAATGTGAGTTTCCCAACATTTTTTGCTCCGCGCAAACTGCTGGTTGCTCGCCTCTGGCCTCGCGCGCTACTTACTCGCCATACCGCTTGGAGTTGGCATCGCATTTGTGCCACGCCCACTCCATTCCGGCTTCGCCTTCATGGCCGTAGCACCAGTCGACGCGATCGAGCAGCGGACCGAGCGCGTCGCGCCGTTTGCACGCCCGTAGCGTCGCGGCGCCCTCGCGGTCAAGGCTGCCGCGGCAGATGTCGTCCAGTCCTATCCACTGATCTATCAGACGATCCGGCGCCTTGGCTTCCTTGTCCGTGGCGAGCACCTTTCCGGTCTCGGACTCGATCTGCAGAGAGGCCGTGTTCCAGACGAAGGAGAACTCCGCCATCCCCGAGGACGTCTTGCCCGTGTTCTTGTTTCGGGCAAACCACTCGACAATTCCTGACATTTCGCATTTTCCGGCACAGCTCGCAGTCACGGAGCCGGGCTTGACGCTGTAGACGCGCTCCGGCCAGCGTTGCGCGAAGGCCGCCTTGTCCTTCAGGATGACGTCTTTGTCGACCGAAGTTCCGAAGAAGGAAACCTCGTCGGCATAGACGTCCTTCATGAAGGCAAGCGCCGAGGCGCTGTCTTTCGACCATTCGTCGTTATATCGGTTGGCGAAATCAACCGCGTCCGTGGTCAGGTCGCCGGGTGTGGATGCGGCAGCCTCCTCGGAAGCGCTTGGGTCCTCCGACGGCATGTCGGCGGGTGTTGCGCTCACCTGCGCGGCGTCCGATGGCGGCGACGCGCTTTCCTGCGTCAAGGACATGTTCTCGGGCGTGTTGATGTTCCAGTCCCGCATTTCCGCGGCGGTGAGATACCTGATGTCGGTGCTGTCGATCGACAGGCTGAGCTGCAGCAGATTGGGGCTTACCCCCATGTCGGTAAGATATCCGATGATCTCGCCGGTCACCACTTGAACGGTCGAGACTGCCAATTTGCTGTCCGTGGCGCCATCGCCGGATAGGGAAGCCCGATGCACGCCGATGGAGCCCGGCTCGGCAAACCTTTCAACGCCACCGACGAAGGCGAAGGCGCAAGCCGATGCACATTCCTTGGCTCTGATCTGGATTGTTCTTGCATTCAGCGCGCGGATAGCGCGGCCGAACTTGATTGCAGTGTTAACGTTTCCACCGGGTGAGTCAAAGGTGATGTAGTCCGGTCGGTACTGCTTGTATTCGTCGACAAGCTTCGTCGGATCGTCGGAGAATTCGAATACGCCCTTTATCCCCAGACCACGCTCCCCCGGGGCGCCGTCCAGACGTTGATAGGAAATTGCTGCATGTCCCTCTCCGGCCATGGCGACGAACGCCAGCAGCATCGCTATCGACGAGACAAATTTGCGCATTCTTCCCCAGCCCTCGAGCACCTGTATTTCTCCTGTCGTCATTCGCAGCCTAGCTCGGCAGCTCTGTACCCGTGAAGCCCAATCTCATCGGCGACCGCCGACGCCGATTACGGTCAGAAGAACAATGGCTTCAGAGAATGTTGATAGCGACCCCAGCAGCTTAAAATCAATGCACAACGGGTGATCTTCTGGCAAGCGTCACAATCAGAAGTGTTGCGACAAGGTAAATGCCGGCACCCGCTGGGAAGCGTCTCGTTTCGCAAAGCATCATGGACCTGTGCGGTGAATATCGGCTATGTCGCCTTGCATCAAAGCTTTTGACCAGCGAGGCCTTTCGTGACTTCTCCCTATGACAATCACGCCCTCGACCTGACCAGCGATCTCGATTTTTTCTCCCTCCTGACCGGCAGCTACCAGCGCATTGTCGGCCGTCGTCTTGTCCAGGACGGGCAAGGACCGGACTGGCTTTACAACGATGCGCCTTTCGTGGTCCTTGCCCACAATTCCCTGCCCGATCCGCGCTTCATCTACGCGAACCGCACGGCGCAGAGCTGCTTCGAATATGGCTGGGATGAATTCGTCTCGCTGCCGTCGCGGCTTTCGGCGGAGCAGCCCGATCGCGACGAACGTCAGCGGCTGCTGGATAGCGTGACGCGCGACGGTTTTGTCGAGAATGGCCGCGGTATCAGGATCGCGAAATCGGGGCGTCGTTTCTGGATCGAGAAGGTGACTGTCTGGCAGCTGATCGATGAAACGGGCAAGCGGTTGGGCCAGGCTGCGACATTTTCTTCGTGGCGGGACGAGTAGTCTGACCGTCCGTCCAGCTGCCGGAGGAGCCTCTGCCCCCGGCGGCGACCTCACGGCTTCACGCGGTCAGGATGCGCTGCCTGAAACGCCGGCAATTCGGCGCACCGGGCATCGATATCGACTATGCGCCTTAAATCGCTCAGATCGACGCCCCAGCGGCGGGCGTTGTAAACTTGCGGAACAAGGCAAAGGTCTGCCATCGTCGGCGCGTCGCCAAAGCTGAAGGCGCCGTCATGTCCCCCTATCATCGTCTCCAGTTTGCGGAGCCCGTCGGCGATGAAGTACTGCATCCATTCCTCGCGGACACCTTCCTTTTCCGTCACCGCCATGAGATGGGCCACGACATGCATGTTGCAGATCGGATGGATGTCCATGGCGACCGCATAGGCCAGTGCGCGCACATGCTGGCGGCCGGCGCTATCGGATGGCAGCAATCCGCGGTCCGGCCGGAGTTCGGCCAGATATTCGATGATGGCAAGCGACTGCGTCAGCGGCCTTCCATCGATTACCAGGGTCGGCACGAGCCCCTGCGGGTTGAGCGTGAGATAGTCCGCCTTCCGATGCGCTCCCTCCAGCAGGTTGACCGGCACCGTCCTGTAGTCGATCTCCAGCAGGTTGAGCGCGATGCGGACGCGGTAGCTCGCCGACGATCGCCAGTAGTCGTAAAGAACGACCTCGCTCATTGCGGCCCCTCTCCTCCATAACGTTCGACGGTCTGCTCGATCGCCCCGAAGATCGAATGGCCGGCACGGTTCTTCATTTCGATGCGGACCTGGTCGCCGAACCGCATGAACGGCGTCTTCGGCGCGCCGGTTTCGATCGTCTCGATCATCCGGATTTCGGCGATGCAGGAGTAGCCGTCCCCTCCCGTTTCGACCGGCTTGCCCGCTCCGCCGTCCAGCTTGTTGGAAACCGTTCCCGAGCCAATGATGGTTCCGGCCGCGAGACTGCGGGTTTTGGCGGCATGGGCGATCAACTGGCCGAAATCGAACGTCATGTCGATGCCGGCATTGGCCTTGCCGAACGGCCTGCCGTTCAGGCTGACAAGCAGCGGCCGATGCAGTTTGCGGCCATCCCACGCCTCCCCCAGCTCGTCCGGCGTCACCGCCACGGGCGAAAATGCCGAGGCCGGCTTGGACTGGAAGAAACCGAACCCTTTGGCCAGCTCGTCAGGGATCAGGCCGCGCAGCGATACGTCGTTGACCAGCATCAGCAGCCGGATGGCGCCGCTCGCCGCTTCCGGGTCCGCCCCCATGGCAACGTCGCCGGTGATGACGGCGACCTCGCCCTCCATGTCGATCCCATAGGCCTCATCGGCCACCAGGATCGGATCGCGCGGCGCGAGGAAAGCATCCGAGCCGCCCTGATACATCAGTGGATCGGTCCAGAAGCTCGCCGGCATTTCGGCGCCGCGGGCCTTGCGCACCAGCTCGACATGGTTGACGTAAGCGGAACCGTCGGCCCATTGATAGGCCCGCGGTAGAGGTGACGTAGCGTCATGTTCATGAAAGCGGATCGTCGGCTGGGCTCCGGTCTCGATGCCTTCGGCAATCAGCTGAAGTCTCGGCGCGACATGCTCCCAGTCATCGAGCGCTGCCTGCAGGGTGCGGGCGATATGGCCGACTTCCGAGCAGCGGGTCAGGTCGCGGGAAACGACGACGAGTCGGCCGTCCCTGGTTGAGTCCTTCAAGGTCGCAAGTTTCATGTTCCAATTCCGATGCTATCACTTGATACCGGGGGTGCCGTCGAACTTGCGCTCCAGCCCGTCCCAGCATTCGAGATAGTCGTCCTGCAGCGTTTCCAGCTCGGCCGCATATTTCGTCAGCTGCTGCGGGTATCGGGTCTCGAACATGAAGGCCATGGTGTGGTCGAGCTTCACCGGTTTGAGCTCGGCATTGGCTGCCTTTTCGAAGGCGAGCGCGTCCGGCCCGTGGGGAAGCATCATATTGTGCAGGCTCATACCACCAGGCACGAAGCCCTCCTCCTTGGCATCATACTGGCCGTGGATGAGGCCCATGAACTCACTCATGATGTTCCGGTGGTACCAGGGTGGACGGAATGTGTGCTCGGCGACCAGCCAGCGCGGCGGAAAGATCACGAAATCGACATTCGCCGTCCCGGCATCTTCGGTCGGCGCGGTCAGAACCGAGAAAATCGACGGATCGGGGTGATCGAAGCGGATGGCGCCGACCGGAGAAAATGTCCTGAGGTCATATTTGAACGGGGCGTAGTTGCCGTGCCACGCCACCACGTCGAGCGGCGAGTGGCCGATCTCCGTGACATAGAATTTTCCGCACCATTTCACGTGCACGCGACACGGCGTTTCCTTGTCCTCGAAGGCGGCGACGGGTGTCTTGAAGTCGCGCGGGTTCGCCAGGCAGTTGGCGCCGATCGGCCCGCGGTCCGGCAGCGTGAATTTGGCGCCATAGTTTTCGCATATATAGCCGCGCCAGACCGCCTGCTCGCCGGTCTTCAGGATCTTGAACATCATGCCGCGTGGGATGAGGCATATTTCCAGCGGCTCGACGTCCATGATGCCCATTTCGGTGAACACCCTGAGAGCGCCGAGCTGCGGCACGATCAGCAATTCGCCATCGGCATTGAAGAAGTAATCGTCGACCATGTCCTGGTTGAAGACATAGGCATGCGCCGACATGCCCACCTGGGTAGCGGCATCGCCTGCCGTCGTGATGGTCCGCACCCCTTCCAGAAACGTCAGTTTCTCCTCGGGTGCGGGGATGGGATCCCAGCGAAGCTGGCCGAGAGGCAGCGAATGCTCGTCGAGGCAAGGCGCGGTCTTCCAGAGCGGGTAGGAAGCGTTGGAGAAGCGGCGGGTGTGGCGCACGCTCGGGCGAATGCGGTAAAGCCAGGACCTTTCATTTGTCCCGCGCGGCGCAGTGAAAGGCGAGCCGGAAAGCTGCTCGGCATAAAGACCGTAATTGCATTTCTGCGGGCTGTTCTGACCCTGCGGCAAAGCGCCCGGAAGCGACTCGGTCTCGAAATCATTGCCGAAGCCCGGCATATATTTCAGCGTGCTTGCCGTCGCAGCTTCACAGCCGGAAGCCTGGATCGATGTCTGGTCCATTGCTCAACTCCTCCCTCATTCCCTCCAGCGCCGCGCATCGTTCAGAGACGCGGCGCTCAGGAGTTTACTCCGCTGCCGTCCCGATGACACCACGCTTGATCTGATCGGCCTCGATCGACTCGAACAGCGCCCGGAAGTTGCCTTCGCCGAAACCTTCGTCGCCCTTGCGCTGGATGAATTCGAAGAAGATCGGGCCGATGACGGTTTTGGAGAAGATCTGCAGCAGGATTTTCGTCATGCCGCCATTCACCACGCCCTCCCCGTCGATCAGGATGCCGTGCTTCTTCATGCGTTCGATCGGTTCGCTATGGCCATTCACTCGTTCATAGGACATGTCGTAATAGGTCTCCGGAGGACCCGGCATGAAACGCAAGCCGTTGTCGGCGAGCCTGTCGGTGGCGCCATAAATATCCTCGGTGCCGACGGCGATGTGCTGGATGCCCTCGCCCCGGTACTTCTTCAGATATTCCTCGATCTGGCTGGTGTCGTCCTTCGATTCATTCAGCGGAATGCGGATCTTGCCGCAGGGCGAGGTGATGGCGCGGCTGACGAGACCGGTGATGCGGCCGTCAATGTCGAAGAAGTGGATCTGCTTGAAGTTGAACAGCTCGCGGTAAAAATCCCACCACTTGTCCATATTGCCGCGGAAGACGTTGTGGGTGAGATGGTCGAGATAATAGAAACCGATCCCTTCGGGTCGCGGATTGCGCTCACCCAGCCAATCGAACTCGGCCTCGTAAGCCGACCCCTTCGCCCCATAGGTCTCGACGAAATAGAGCAGCGAGCCGCCGATGCCTGTGATGGCCGGAACGTCGAGCATCTTGTCGTCGCCTTCATAGGGGACGGCGCCTTTCGACACGGCATGGTTGAAAGCATGTTTGGCGTCGACGACACGCCACGCCATGGATGCGGCGCAGGGACCATGTTGGCCGACAAAGCGGGCGGCATGGCTGCCGGGCTCGGCATTGACGACATAGTTGATGTCACCCTGGCGCCAGACGGTGATGTCTTTCGTCTTGTGCCTGGCGACCGCGACATAGCCCATGCGCGTGAAAAGTTCGCTGAGCTTCTCGGGTTCGGGATGCGCGAACTCGACGAATTCGAAGCCATCGGTGCCGGCCGGGTTGTCCGCGGTGATTTCGGATGGCGGCGCATCATGCGGGAAAGGACCCATTTTTTCCTCCTGACGAGATGGAGTTTGACTGCGCAAAGTGTGGCGCAAAACACGTGCAAAATCCTTGCATTCTTCATGTCAGGAGAAGATATTATGCACGGTTCGTGAGCATTCTGGAGATTTAATGCAATGGATGAACAGCTCGACAAATTGGATTTGCGCCTGCTCGAGGAACTGCAAAAGGACGGCAGATTGACGAATAACGAGCTGGGCGATCGCATCGCGCTTTCACCCTCGCAATGCTCGCGCCGGCGCACGCGGCTGGAGGCCGAGGGCTATATTCGCAGCTACCGAGCCTATCTCGATCGGGAGAAGCTGGGCCTGGATATGCTGGTGGTCATTTCCGTGACGCTTGCGACCCACAACAGAGACAATGCCCGCCGATTTTCCCAGTTGATCAACGGGCTGCCGGAGGTTCTCGAAGCCTATGCTTTGACGGGTGAAATGGACTACCACCTGAAGGTGGCGGCCCGCGGCCTCGCCGACCTTTCAAAATTCGTCAACGACGTTCTCCTGCCGCACGAGTCGGTCCAGCACGTGAAGACCTCGATCGTGCTCGACACGCTGAAGACATTCGAGGGCTTTCCCGTCCACATGCCGGGCAGCCGGCATGGCGACAGCATGCGATAAGTTTGAAGACATCCCCTGCCTCGCCGGCGGTAGGCGTCAGAGCGGCAATTCGGTCGAGAATTTCAATTCGCGCAGCACGAAGCTCGAGACAACTGTGCGCACATGCGGGTTGCGCATAAGGTAGCGCGTCATGAAGGCTTCGTAGCTTTCGACGTCCCTCGCCCGGATCTTCAGCATATAGTCGAAGGCGCCCGACAAGGCGTAACACTCCATGATCTCCGGCCGCTCCAGCACCACCGCAGCGAAAGAGGCGACCGCCTCCTCATGGTGATCTTCCAGCGTCACGTGCGCGATCACGCAGAGCTTGAGATCGAGTTTGCCGGGATCAAGCAGCGTCACGCGCTTGCGGATGACACCGTCGGCTTCGAGTTCCTGGATCTTCCGCCAGGCCGAACTCTGCGACATGCCGGCCTTCTCAGCCAGATCTGCCAGCGAAAGGCTGCCGTCGGCCTGGATGAGCTGCAGAAGGGTGCGGCGAAAGTTCCCAGTTTCTTTCATTTCCGGCCCCAGGTTCGGGAAAATTTGCCACCATTATCGCAAGATCCAAGATGAAAGAAAAGAAAATCCGCCAAAGCTGGAGGATAATGGCAGCCATATCGTCATGCTCCGGGAGGATCAGCCTATGACCAAGGAAAGCAGCTACACCGCCAAACTGCCCGGCCCGGACGGCCTTTATGACTACACAGCCGAGGAAGATGCGATCTGGGGCGAACTCTACCGGCGCCAGATGAAGATGCTGGCCGATACCGCCTGCCGCGAATATCTGGACGGCGTCACGCTGCTGGGGCTCAAGCCGGAGAAGGTGCCGCAGCTTCTCGATGTGAACAGACGCCTGAACGAGACCACCGGCTTCGGCGTCGAAGGCGTGCCGGCGCTCATCCCGCCCTCGCGCTTTTACGAGCTTCTGTCGCAGGGCAAATTCCCGCTGGCAACCTTCCTGCGCCGCCGCGAGCATATCGATTATATCGAGGAACCGGACCTGTTCCACGAGGTGTTCGGCCACTGCCCGCTGCTGACCAACCAGAGCTATGCCAATTTCGTCCGCCATTTCGGTGAAACCGCCGTCCGGCTCGGCAAGGGTTATTCCTGGCATCTGTTCCGGATCTTCTGGTTCACTGTCGAATTCGGGCTGATCAACACGCCGCAGGGACGCCGCTGCTTCGGCGCAGGCATCGTCTCATCACCAAGCGAAGCCAAGGCGGCAACCGAAGGCACGGCCTGCGAGTTTCGGCCGTTCGATCTGCTGAGCGTGCTGAGGACGCCCTACCGCATCGATATTCTCCAGCCGATCTACTACGTCATCGACAGCTTTGCCGATCTGGAGGCGATCGTGGAACAGGATATCGAGGGCACGATCCTCAAGGCGAAATCGCTCGGTGATTTCGCTCCCGCTTTCGAAGCCAAGGCTTCGTAAACGCCGACGGGGTGAAACGAGGGTGGGGATTGACGATCTCTCCTCGCTCACTTCGGAGCGACTGAACTTCGATTGACGAAATCGACCAGGACGCCCGGCTTGACCATGCCGGCCAGTTCTTCAACGTCCCAGTTCGTCAGCCGCACGCAACCATGCGAGCCGACCTTGTCGATCAGCTTTGGCTCAGGTGTCCCGTGTATGCCATAGGTCGGCTCTGTCAGATCGATCCAGACGGTACCGACCGGACCGTTCGGCCCTTTCGGAATGGTCAGGACCTTGTCGTTCTTTCCCTGCTTGAAGTTGCGCTTCGGGTCATAGCGGTAGACCGGCATTCTCGCGACGCCCTTGACCTTGTGTTTGCCCGACGGCGCCGGGTTGTCTTCGCTGCCGATCGTCGCGGGATAGACTGCAAGCAGCGCTCCGTCCTCGGCATAGGCGAGCACCTGGCCCGTCTTCCTGTCGGCCTCGATCCTCTTGACCTTGCCTTTCCTCGGGGTACCGGGGTTGACCACCCACACCGTATCGCCAGGCGCAAACTGCGAAGCCGGGTTGAGCGCATTGACGAGATCGATACCCATGTGGAACCGCTCGGATAGCTTTTCCGCAACGCTGGTATATCCCAAGCTCTGCATCTTGGCCTTCTCGCCATAATCCTCGGGTATCCGATCGACGAGGCCCTTGGCGTCGTCCGCCGAGACGACATAGCTCTCGATGATCGGTATCGAGGCACCTTCTTCCAAGCGGGAAACGACGTCCGGGTCCGCCCTTCCATCGATGGGAAGCTTGTTCATCGCCTCGAAACCGGCCACCGCCTTGTTGACGTTCTCGCCGGTGAGCCCGTCGATGACACCAGGAGATGCGCCTGCCCGATCAAGGAGGACCTGGAGGCGGACGATTGCCGGGTCCGGATCGTCGGACGAGCGCTTTTCTGTTTTGATTGATGCAATCGAAGCGGCGTTGATTGCATCGGGTTTGAGTTCTGCCGCGACACCATCGCCAACGGAGATGATCAAAGCGAGCAGCGACATCGGCAGGGCTGTTTTCATAGACGACAAATGGCCGTCGCCGAAACTTGTTCCATTGAGCAAGTATCCTCGGACTTTATGCTTAGCCACTTATGTCCTTCTTCAAATCACGGGCGTCTTCCCACGCCTCCTGGCTTCGCGCGATCTTGCCGCGCGGCGCGCCGGCCTTAGTTCCTCGATCGTCGGCAGCCACCACTCGGCACCTTGAACGGGAGGCGTTTTCGCAGGCCAGGTGCGGACGAGTTCTTCGAGCGTGGGCGCCCGCCAATATCCCCAGACGTGATCCTCGGTCACGCCGGGATAGACGTCCGCGACGCTATCCGGGTCGGCCAGTTCGCCGGTGATATAAGTAAAGATGACGATGCCGTAGGAGACGGCGACCGGTCTTCCCAGCGGCGGCAGATCGTCACCGGGCAGCGGGTAGCGATGACGCTTTCGTTCCGCAGAGCGCAGTTTGCTGCGCATCTCCTGTTCCGTCCCTTTCCTCTCCTCGGCCCGGCGCCGTCTCTCTTCCGGCTCGTTTCTGCGAGCCGCCGCTTCGATATCGGGCCATCTGCGTCTGAGGTCCTCGTAGGATCGGAAGGGAACGTGCCATAGTCTGAGATCGCCGTCCCACCGGGAGAATGGCACCTCGCGCAGTTCGTCGACGACGGTTTTCGAGTATGGCGTGCGGATTCGAAAACCTGCTTTGCCGAGTTGAAGATATGGGCTGTCGATCGGATCGAAGGCAAAGGCGTCGCGCCCCTTCGCATCCGCATGGGCGTCGGCTTCGGCCTCCAGCTCGGCAAGCCATTGCCCGATGCGGCGCGGCGCCGTCCGGCCGGGAACGAACCAGGCCTTGCGGGCATCGCTCCAGCGGGCACGCGGGAAACGCTTTCGGAACTGCTCGACAGTCATCCTGTCATAGGGGAAGGATACCTCGGCGCCGGGCTTGGGGTCGTCATCGCCCGCCGGCGCCTCGTCACGATCTGCCGGGGATTTCGTTTCGGTCATGGACAGAGAACGCTTGCACGACGGGATCTGTTTCCGGGGGACAGCCGGAAGCGACTAAATTTTCACTCGGAAAAACGAGACCGCGATAAGACCGCAGGCAATTCCTCTTCAATGAATTGTCTTCAATTGCGTTTCCGCATGTGAAACATCCTGCAGTGTCGCCATGAGCTTTTCAAACTCGTTCAGGACACGATTGAATTCGGCGTCCGGCATGCCGGTGATCTCCGCTATCGTCGAGGAAACGGAGGCGATGAGCCTGTCGATCCAGACACAGCGGTCGGCCGGCACATGGCCGAGAACCTCATGCCGATGGGTCTGCAGCTCGCGCAGAATGCGGACGATAAGGGCGCCCCGGTCCGCCCTGCTCAGGAACCGGAGCCTTGCCTGCGCCCTCTGGATTTCCGTTACCAGCGTCGTCGCCATCCCCTGATCTCCGACCCTCAACGCAACCGATATCACAACCGTAGCGTTTGCAACACGGACTTTGGTCCAACATCGCGCGGCGCGGCCACGCTCAATTGCTTGTCGCCAAGAGCACAGATGCGTCGCAATTGCGCCGCGGGCCGTCCCACGGCTGATATGTATTGTCTTCGGGCCGATACGACCTGTAGCGAGCGGCGCACCAGGCCGCCGCCTGTGCATTGACTGTCGTGTCCGCGCCTTCATCGGCCGCGGCGACATCAGGCTGGTGCGGCGAAGAACAGGCGCGGATTTCGCCACTGTAGGATCGATAGCTGTTGGTCGCAGGATCGAAGGAGCGGTAACGTTGCGCGCACCAGGCAAGGTGTTCGGCCGAAAACTTTGGTTGCGGCACCAAGGGTTCGGTTGACGAGCCGATGGGATCCGGCTTCGCCCTTGCCGTCATGACGGCCGGCGCCTCGGTGACATAGCTGGAATAGACGGGCGCAATCCGTTCATAGCCCTGCTGATGAGGCTCGACTTTGACCGGCCCTGTCGTCCAGAGATCGGGCTCGGCGAGGTTCTGTAAGGCATACGGCTCGGAATCCGCCGCGACGTGGGAGGCAACGGATGCGACGGCTATGCAGGCCCCGACCGAGCTGACGATGCCGAAGGCGACAGATGCGAGGCCATTCATTGTCCCGCTCCCTGCTGCTGCACCTGTGGAACCCAGACGCGCCCGGCCGTGCTGCCCTGCCGGCTGTCGGTGACGACAAGCACGGCGAGGATACCGGCGATCGCCAGCAGGATGACGACCAGCGGCAGAGCCAGACCAGTGGATTTCTCTTCGGAATAGATCATTTTCCTCTCCTCATCCCGGCGGCGCGGGGGCCGCCGGGGGCCGGCTGCTAGGCCGAAATGATGTAGACGATCGTCAACGCAGAGGGATCGACGATGAAGATCCGGCCGTCGGCGAGGATGAAGAAACGATAGGCCTTGTACTGCGGAACGATTTCCACGATCCGCGGCGGCAGCGGCTCGAGCCTGATCTTCTTCGGGATGGCCGTGCCGACCGAGACCGTGAAATTCGTCTCACGAACCGGCTCGACATGAACGTCCTTCACGACAGTCCGGATTTCCGTCTGCTGCTCGACCGAGATGTTGACGTTGGTCGTATTGTTCGTCTCGGTCTTGGTGGTGTTCTTGGTGTTGCTGTCGACCGACGTGTTGTTGTTCTCGACGTTCGTCTTGCTGTTGGACTGGGTCTCGGTCGAACTGCCGGAAGACTTCGCGGCATCGCCGGATTTTTGGGTTTCGCCACCGGTCGAGGTGCCGGTGGATGTCTGGGAGTCCTGGCTGGCGGCAGGCTTCTGGCTTTCCGTCGAGGACTGTTTCGACTTAGGCGTCTTCGAGCTGTCGGAGCTTCCGGACTGCGTCTTCGCGCCCGGCTCGGTTGCCGTCTGACCGGAGGATCCTTCGGCGGCGGTCCCAGAGGATGCGCCCGACGAGCTTCCGTCAGAGCCCGAAGGCTGCTGTGCGCCCTGACCTGTCGATGCGCCCGCACCGCCCGCTTCCGGCTGCTGCGCGGCACCGCCGCTGGACTGGTCGTTCTGAGCCGCACCCTTCTTGGGAAGGATCGGTGCATCCTGCGCCGAGGCTGAGATGCCGATTGGCGAGACGCCGATCGAAAGTGCCGTCATCAGGACGGCGAGTATCTTGGTCTTCATAACAAACTCACTGATTTTGGCCGCACGACGTCGCTGCTGCGCGCCGTGCGGCTGTTCTAAACGATGATTTCCGGAGTAAGCCGCGGCAGAGGGGCCGCGGAGAGGGTCAAGTCACCTGATGACCTGGATAACCTTGCGAGAAGACGGTTCGACGATGACACGTTCATCGTTGACCACCGCATAGGCATATGTCGGATCATCCGGAATGGGCGTCACGACGACCGTTTCCGGCAGTGGCTGTCCGACGACAACCTTCTCCTTGACGACCACGCGCGCCGAAGGTGCCGGAGCCTCGCGGACATAGGTGACGACCTTCTGCGGCGGCGGATCGATCGCGGTGCCGACGATGGCGCCGGCAACACCGCCGACAGCAGCGCCAACGGGGCCACCGACAATCGCTCCGGTGACCGCGCCGCCGGCTGCACCGTTGACGGTCGAGGACTGGGCGAATGCGACGCCCGACATGAGGGTCGCGGCAGTTGCCGCACAGACGATAAGCTTGGAGAGCATATTTTCCTCCTTCTGTTTTGAAGCGGCCTTGGTGACCGCTGCCAAACCAACCAGTTAGCGGCGTGGTCGTTCCACGCCCCGGACCTCAGTCCGATCGATCCCGGCCTTTGGTCCTAAACGCATTTCAATGTCCGTTGCCGGCGCTATTTTCGGATGGAAAGGAACCGGTCGTACGCGGCATAGGCAGGAGACTGAAGGAGATGGCACGATCCAACCGCAGGGAGGCGGGCCGCAGGCGCCTGGCGATGCGTCTGCCGGAGATGCGGAAGCTGATCATGGAAGCGCGCGATCCTTGGCAGCTCCAGCTCTTCGAGGCCTACCAGATGGCAATCGAAGCGCGCGATTCCGTTCGCAAACGACGGTTCGATCCGAAGCTGGTGCAAGAATATGACGAGACCTGTTTCGAGATCGAAAAACATGTCATCCGGGCGATCCACGAACCTTCCCTCGGACTTACGACCCCACAGCGCAAACCCGGCGAGCCGTCAGGCCGATAGACGTGTCTGGACATTCCATTTGGAAAGCATGCGTAGAGCCTCGTCCGGCCTCCCGAAGAGATAGCCCTGCCCCGTCTCGCATCCGAGCCGTTGCAACGCTTCGGCCTCCAGCTCGGTTTCAACACCTTCGCCGACCACCTGCAGGTTCAAGCCGTGCGCCAACGAAATGATGGCGCGGACGATCTCCAATACAGTCGGACTTCCGTTCATTCGCCGGACGAAGGACTGGTCGATCTTAAGCTTGTCGAGTGGAAGATCGGCAAGGTAGCTCATCGACGAGTAGCCGGTGCCGAAGTCGTCCAAGGCAATGACGACTCCTGCTTCGCGAAGCACGCGCATCTTTGCGATCACAGCTCCGCCTTGGCCGAGGAAAGCCGACTCCGTCAGCTCGAGGCACAGGCGGGAAGAAGGAAGCCCGCTGTTTGACAAGGCCTCCTTCACATCGGCCTCGATGTCGGACTGCTCGAACTGAAGTGCCGAGACGTTGACGGCGACGCCGAGTTCACCGGGCCAGGCGGCCGCCTCCGTGCAGGCCTCGAACAGCGTCCAGCGGCCGATCTCGCAGATCAAGCCGGAGGATTCGGCGATCGGGATGAATTCGGCCGGCGATATCAAACCGAACTCGGGATGGTTCCATCGGATCAGGGCTTCGGCACCTAAAAGGCGCCCACTCGCAAATTCGATCTGCGGCTGGAACAGCAGGAAGAACTGCCGGTCCCGGAAAGCATCGCGCATGTCCCGTTCCAGCCGGCGTGACCGGGCCTGGCGAACGGCAGCGGAAGGATCGAAAGAAGACCATCGCCGGCCTGCCAGGGCCTTCGCAGCATCGAGCGCGGATTCGGCGGCGTTCAGGAGCGCGCCGGGGGCGGCATCTTCCGAGCTGGCTATTCCGACGTGGACCGAGATCGGCACGGCCGAACCGCGGAGCTGCAGAGGCTCCTCGAACAGCGCCAAAAGACCATTGGCAAAATCCTCAATCGGACGTGCGTCCGTCATCGAAGTGGCGATGCCAAAATGGTCACGGTCCAGTCTTGCCAGCAAATGCCCGGCGAATGCATCACCGAGTCTTGACGCGACGGCTTTCAGGAGTTCGTCGCCGACGTCGCGCCCAAGCGTGGCGCAAAGCGAGGAGAAACGTTCGATATCCAGCACGGAGACGAGGATATCGCCCTCGAGGGTTGCCAGCCGATATGCAAATTCCCGGCGATTGAGCAGTCCGGTGAGTTCGTCCAGCTCGGACAGAGTCTTCAACCGTTCTTCATAGTCGTATCGCGCGGTGATGTCCCGGATGATGAGGCAACCGGCAAATCGCGACCGCGCCGCGGCCGGATGCGCATTCGGCTGTTCAATGGGCGAAATCGTGACGGATGCCTCGTAATGCGTCGCCTGCGAACCCTTATTGCCGGCGAAGTCGACAAGGGCCGTGTGCACCTTGGCCGGTTCGGCGTCGTGCTCTGAAACCAGCCTTCGCACGATGTCGATGATGGCGGCGTCGGTGCTGGCGAGAATTGAGGCGCCGATCTCGGCTCGCAGGACCGCCTTTGCGGATTCGCTCGCCTCGACGATCCTGAGATCGCTATCGAATGCGACGACACCGTCCGAACTGTCGGCGATGATCCTTCTCATCAGGCGCCGGGTGTTTCGAGCCTCGGTATTGGCGATGGCGACAAGCATCCGGCCGAGGTCGACGCGCTCGTTCAGGGCAAGCATCCACGCAAGCAGCAGCGTCAACCACGGCACCGCCGTTCCGACAAGGATCGCGTACCGCCACTGCAGCAGGAATGCGCCGATCTCGCCGACGGCAACGATGGTCAGTGCGACCGCCATCATCGTGACAAGGCCGGTTGAACGGCTGCGGATGACGCCGACGATCAGCAGGGCCGCAAACAAGAGTTCCAGCGGAACCTCATCGACCATCCTGAGGAAACGGTTCTGGAGCAGCGTCTCGGCCGCGAGCACGTGAATGAGCGGGCCGGCGATGGCGCCGTAGACGGGAACGGCGAAAATGTCTTTCAGCTCGGCTGCCGATGCCCCGACCACTACCGAGCGGTCTCTGATTGCGTCAGCCGGCACGGTCCCGTTCAGCACGTCGGACAAGGAGAATGTCGGAACGGTGTCGGGTCTTATCGAGTAGTCGATCAGCAGGGAACCGGCACTGCCGTCGATCCTACCAATGGCTGCTGCGGCGGATTGGGTGGGGTTTCCATCGAGCTGGCTTCCCAGATCGAAACGGCGGACGATCCCGTCTGCATCCATCGCGACGTTGGCGAATGCAGGCCAGGCATTCTGCAGGAGCTGCGGGATCGGCCTTGTCACCGCGGTTTCAGACGATGACGCCATCTCCTGCTGCCGGAACACCGGCAGAAGGACCCCTCCTCCGGATCTCGCGAGCGCCGCCGCCAGACGCTCGTCCTCCTCGGTGCTGGAGAAGGCGCTGAAATCGACGTCGAGGAAGACGTCCTTGGCGCCGGAGGCGACCAGCTTATCGAGCAGCGTCGCGTAGATGTGCCGCGGCCAGGGCCATGTGCCTACGGCATCGAG
Source organism: Rhizobium sp. BK619 (assembly GCF_014195245.1). Taxonomy (NCBI): domain Bacteria; kingdom Pseudomonadati; phylum Pseudomonadota; class Alphaproteobacteria; order Hyphomicrobiales; family Rhizobiaceae; genus Rhizobium; species Rhizobium sp. BK619. The sequence continues at coordinate 443,249 of NZ_JACIBH010000004.1, forward strand.
GGAGTGCTTGTCGATTGCAACGAAGACGATGTTGCCGGTGGCGGTGCGAGGCGCCCATCCGAAGCGCTTGGCGAAAAGACTGTTGTTGATCCCCTGCAGGAGGCCGACACTGGATCCGGCCATGGGCAGCGCCAGCATGACGGCGATCAGCAAAAGCCGAACCGTGTTCGTGCTGATGCCGTTGGAGAGGTGATCCCCAGCCGCCTTGGCCCTATCTCTCACTTGTTCTTGCCTTTGCCGTTTCCGCCGCCGTTGCCGTTGCCGTTGCCACCGCCGTTATTATCGCCCTTGCCGCTGTTGCCATTGCCGGAATTGCCGCTGCCATTCCCACTGTTACCGCTGTCATCGGAATGACCGTTGCCATTGCCGTTGTTGCCGTTTCCGCCGGAATTGCCATTGCCGCCGCTATTGCCGTTTCCGCTGTTGCCGTTGCTGCTGGAATTTCCGTTGCTTTTGCCGTTACTACTGCTGTCATCGTCGCTCGCGTTGGAACCGCTGGTCTTGCTCGCTGCCGAAGAGCTGCTCTTGGCCTCGGCGGTGGCACCGGAGAGTTTCGTGGTGCCGACGGCCGGAATCTGGGCGACCGACGGCGCAACCGAGGTGATCTCGGGCTTGGATAACCGGCCCGCCACTGTCATGCCGGCCTTCTTGTCGACAGTCGCGCTCTGACCCGGCGCCACATTCGACCGCTGGCCGCTGGCAAAGGAGGTGACCTGGACCAGGCCGCGATCCACGGCGACGGACGCCTTCGTCCTATCGGCCGTCACATGAAAGATCGTTCCTTTCACAACGGCCGCGAGGTAGGGCGTCTGTACGGTCGTATGCGGCTGGCTCCGCTTTTCGATTTCAAGGTCCAGCGAACCGACCTGCTGGTAGATCTGCGTCTTCATCGCAGCGGATTCGTTGGTGCAGATGGCGGCAAGCGTGTTTGGCTGGAAGGTGATGCTCTCGACACCCCTGGCAAGCTGAACCCGCCCACGCGGACCTGTGGAGACCCATGCCCGGTTGGGAACCACCTCGCCGGCGCGCAGGTCCTGCCAGTTCGTCCTGTCGACGGTATACTTCACCTGATCTGTCGCCTTGACCACCCGCCAGTCGTCGGCAGCAGCAAAGACGTCTGTCGGCAGCAAGATCAATGCTGCGATCAGAATTCGAAAAATTGTCGACATGAATGCTATTCCCTCGGCCTTCGGACGAGTGAAGCATGTTCCAATTAAGAATGATTATAAAATGGGAGGATGATTGTAGGAATTGTATGATTAATGCGCCGGCACTCGGCCGAGGGAATTACGAAACGCGGCCGGCGACGACCAAGGCGCTCATGCCGCCGCTAGGACGAGTTCCGTGCCGCGCTTCCACGCGCTCGGCCACCTGGTCGACGATTTCGGACATGCGTTCCGGCGCCCGCCATTCGATCTCACCCCGCAGAAGCGTGCCCTGGCAGAAGGCGGCTGCGACGTCGTGCGCGCTGGCCGCGACGGAGGTCAATTCGAGCCGATCGCAGGTCACTGCCTCAAATCCTGCCGAAGACATCTGCGCCTTGATGGCGCCGGGGTCGAAGTAGGAGTATGGCAAGCGCCGGAGAAAATCCGGAGGGTCGGATGGGAAGAGACCTGCCAGGCATTCGTCGACACAGCTCGCGAAGTCGTTGGCCGAGAGTGAATCCCACGTCGAAAGCAGAAACCGGCCTTTGCTGCGCAACACTCTTTCAGCCTCGCTATAGGCCTTCACCTTGTCGGGAAAGAACATTGCGCCGAACTGGCAGATGACGAGATCGAACATCTCCGGCGCGAAGGGAAGATTTTGCGCATCGGCGTGCATCCAGTGGGTCCGCGACATCGTCACCGTCGGCGCGCCGATGTCGATCATCGCCTGGCTGAGGTCGGTGGCAACGATTTCCGTTGGCGGATCAAGCGTCGCGCGCAGGGCGCGCGTCAAGGCGCCCGTCCCCGCAGCGAGTTCGAGAACGCTGCCAGGTTTCGACTGGTCGGCGGCGATCGCCATCTCTGCCGCATAAGGCTCGAAGAGGATCGGCACCAGGAGGGTCTGGTAAAGCTCGGCCATACCTTCATCGAATGGTGGGGCAGAGGTGGCGGGAGCGCCGTTTTCGATGTCAGCAGAAATTGTCACTCGCAAATCTCCAGAACCCCGAACCAGTCAGTGCTGAAATATGACTGAATCTGGTGACGTCTACGGGGCCCGGACCTAGGTCCGAGGCCTGTCAGACCGAAGTCCCGGGGGTGGAACGCGGACAGGACCGCGTCGTTTGGAAGGGGTGAAGGAGATCCCGATATGGCTCAGACTAACAGATCCCGTGTCAATGACGCCTGCAACGTGTGCGTCGTCGCCCTTGTCGTCGTCCTGGCGGCTCTTCTCTACGTTTTCGGTGCAGCCATGTCCGGCGATACGCTCCAATTGACGAAAAGCATAAGAGGCGCCGAAATCTTCGATACCAGGGATGTCCCCTGACGCCGTCTGGAAAAATTTCGAGGAAGCGATAGGTTAGTCGGCAAGGCTCTTACCGGTATCACAATGAATTGGCTTCGCCGCTGGAATGCCCGCTCACTCGCCTCGCAGTTCTTCATCGCGGGTGGTTTGATCTCGATTGCCGCCATGTTCCTGGTGGGCCTTCTCGTTACCCATCTCATCGAGGAGGCAGTCATCTACAATTCCGGTGCTGCGACGGCACTCTATGTCGACAGCGTTGTCGCGCCGCTACTTCCCGACATGCAAACGGCATCATTCCTCGACGAAGGCAGCGCCCAGGCTCTGGACGAAACGCTTGGTCAGGGCGCGCTCGGCAGGCGACTTGTTTCGTTCAAGCTGTGGCGAAGCGACGGCACCATTCTCTACTCGAACGAAAAGGAACTTGTGGGAAAGACGTTTGCGGTCAACGACAAGCTTCGAAAGGCCTTCGCAGGGTCTCTCGTTGCGCGCTACGAAATCGCCGACGATCCGGAAAGCGAAAAAGAGCGTGCGCTCGGCAAGCCACTGATGGAAATCTACAACCCTGTGCTCCAGCCATGGTCCGGACAGGCCGTCGCCGTCATTGAATTCTACGAGACCGCGCAAGGACTAGGCGACAGTCTGACCAATGCCAGGCTCCGAAGCTGGGCCGCGGTCGCCGCTCTGACAGCAATCTTTTTCCTTATTCTCGCGGTCCTGGTGTTTCGGGTCAGCCGCACGATCGAGGCGCAACGGAAAGATCTCAAGGAACGGGTCAACGACCTGTCTGCGCTGCTGGCGGAAAACCGCGGGCTGCAGCGGCGGCTGCAGCGCGCCTCCCAGCGCGTGGCGGCGCTGAACGAAACATATCTGCGGAGCATCGGCGCCGATCTGCACGACGGTCCGGCCCAGCACATTGCCTATGCCTCACTGCGGCTGGACAGCGATATGTTGATCAATGCGTCGACCCCGCCCGAAGCGCGCGAAAAGGAGCTCGCGTGGATACGTTCGAGCCTTGCCGAGGCGATGACCGAGATCCGCAGTATCTGCAGCGGGCTGGTGCTCCCGCAGATCGAGAAGTCCTCGATCACCGAGATCGTCGCCCGTGTGGTCGAAGCGCATCAGCACAAGACCGAAACCCGTGTCGAAACAATTATCGACGACGATGGACCCGAACCCGCGCCTGCCGTAAAGATCTGTATCTATCGCTTCGTTCAGGAAGCCTTGAACAATGCCTATCGCCATGGCGGCGGTATTCAGCAGACCGTAAGCGCCGTCTCGCACAACGGTCATGTTCATGTCGAGGTCAGCGACCGCGGCGATGGCTTCGACCCGATGGAGGTGAGGCCGACAAGCCTCGGCCTGGTCGGGCTGCGCGAACGGATCGACAGTCTGGGAGGATCCTTCGACGTGAAGACGGGCGAAGGAGGGACGACGGTGACCATGACCTTCGAGCCTATGGAAGTGGGAGATTAGACATGACATCCATCACGATCGGCGTCGTGGACGACCATCCGCTTTTTCGCGAGGGCGTAACCCGGAGCCTCTCCGAGATCAGCGACTTTGCCGTCGTTGGGGAAGGCGCCAGCAGCGATGACGCTGCGATGATCGCTGCGAACAACCATCCCGACATCATGCTCCTCGATGTCTCGATGCCCGGTGGCGGGCTGTCGGCGATCAGCGACGTGCTGACGCGGAGCCCGGCAACGAAAGTGCTGATGTTGACGGTATCCGAGGAGGTGGACACGCTGATGGCAGCCCTGCAACGGGGCGCAATGGGCTATGTTCTCAAAGGTGTCGGCTCGCGCGGTCTCGCCGAAGCCATCCAGACTGTGCTGAGCGGATCACGCTATATCTCCCCGACAATGTCGACAAAGGTCATGGAGAATTCGCTGAATGGCGGCGCCACCGAGAAGAACGGTCTGACGCCACGGGAACGCGAGGTGATGGATCTCGTCGCTCAAGGCTTGTCAAACAAGCATATCGGCTTGCGTCTCAGCCTGCAGGAAAAGACGGTGAAGCATCATATGACGCAGATTTTGAGCAAGCTCGGCGTTTCGAACAGGACTGAAGCGGCTCTGCAATGGCGCCAACACTAGATCAGTTGACCACATCCCCGCTTTAGGCTTTTTAGCGGAGGTAGCGGCCTAGCCGGCGGGCATCGTTTGCCGTCGCTTGCCGGCTTATGATCGTCCTGCCCTTTCCGTCCTTCATCACGTAGCGGCCACGCCGCAGGGTTTCGGTAATGCCGTTCGCATGGCGGACGTCGATCGAGCCATCGGACGCTTCGGTCGCTGTTGCCCCCGATTCCTGCGAGGCGCTCGCGGAGGAAGAGGCAGAGGATCCGGCACTATTGCCCGAACCGCTGTTGCCGTTGCTGCCACTATTGCCGTTACCATTGCCTCCGCCGTTGCCGTTGCCGCCGCCGTTGCCGTTGCCGCCGCCGTTGCCATTTCCTCCGCCGTTGCCGTTTCCATTGCCATTCCCGTTATTGCCGTCCTTTGCCTGGGCGCTTGCTACCTTAAGATCAGGAAGGAAGCCGTCGAGGTTGAATGTGGCCGGCGATGCGGCTGCGACGAGAGCAATGGCCGCGCTGCCGCCCAATCTCAGAAAATCACGTTTCGAGAATGTCATGCCATAGCCTCGTCCGCTCTTCGCCGTCTTACGCAATATAGACGCGCGCCAATTTTCGCCGTTCCGGCGGATAAATGCAACCGGACCTAGGTACTAGATCGGGCCGGACTTTGGTCCCGCCCGCCGGATTGCCAAGGCCATCAGCGAGGAAAAGTCCGAACGATTATCCCGGGCACTGGATTGCGCAGCGCGCCATCGGCGATATTTGCCTCCTCGTCAATACATGGCCGCATCAGGCGAATGCATTTTTCTGGAACTTCTTTCCTCGTCACCGATTTGATTGTCGAAGAGCAACAGAGGAAATAGTGATGGCAAACCCGAACGAATCCCCCGCGGTCCAGTCCCTGCGAAAAGAGCAGGCAGAGCAGCAAAGAAGGGCTCGAAAGGGTGAGCTCGACAGAGGCATCGAGGGCACCTTCCCGGCCTCCGACCCAGTGTCGGCCACCCATACCTCGATCCCTGCCGGCCGCAGCGATATCGAGGCGGCCGAGCGGGTGAAGCGGGAGCCCGATCCCACCAGGCTCGACGAGGCCTATCCGCTCGTCGACCAAGCGCTGCGATCCACCGGCGAAACCGGCGGCTTCTCCGAAGGCTCCGATTTCGATCGCGAAAGGCGCGCGCTTCAGAGAGAAGCCGGCGGCGTGGCGGAAACCGCTTCGGAGGTGGCTTCGGGGACGACCCGCCTGGCGAAGGCGGAAGCGCGAAGCTTTGTCCAGGACGTCGAAGACCGGATACGCCAGCAGCCGTTGACGGCGGTCGCAATCGTCGCCGGCATTGCCTTCGTCTTCGGAGCGACGCGTTGAGCGATCAGCGTGAAAATCGCAACCTATAACGTCAACGGGATCAATGGACGGCTGGCCATCCTGTTGCGCTGGCTCAAGGAGGATGCCCCTGATGTGGTCTGCCTCCAGGAACTGAAGACAGACGACGCCGGGTTTCCGCTAGAAGAAATCGAACGATCCGGCTACGGCGCCGTCTGGCACGGGCAGAGATCCTGGAACGGGGTCGCCATATTGGCGAAGGGCAAGACACCGATCCTGACTCGGCGGGGTCTTCCCGGCGATCCCGATGACAGCCACAGCCGCTATATCGAAGCCGTTATCGACGGCATCGTGATCGGATGCCTCTATCTGCCGAACGGCAATCCCTTCCCAGGCGCCAAGTTCGATTACAAGCTCCGCTGGTTCCGTCGCCTGTACGACTACGCCGCCGAACTGCTGGAACTCGAAGTGCCGTCGATCCTGGCCGGCGACTTCAACGTCATGCCGACGGAGATCGACGTCTACAAGCCCGAACGTTGGCGCGACGACGCGCTTTTCAGGCCGGAAGTTCGCAAGGCCTATGCCCATCTCGTCGGCCAGGGCTGGACCGACGCCGTCAGGCATCTGCATCCGGACGAGCGCATCTACACCTTCTGGAAATACTGGCGCAACAGCTTCGAACGCGACGCGGGGCTACGGATCGACCACTTCCTGCTCAGCCCGGCCGTCGCGCCATGGCTTCGATCGGCGACCGTCCGGAGAAAGCCGCGAGGCTGGGAACATACCAGCGATCATGCGCCCGTCATGATCGAACTCGACGTTCCCAGCACTGCAGCCGTTTGAGCCGAGATGGCGCTCATTCATCCGCGCCGAGATCATAGATGCGGCCTGTCAGCCAGGCCGGCCAGTCTCGCTCGAAGAAGGATTTGGCATCTTCATCCAAAGTGCGGTTCGCCCGCGTGGAAAGCCTGATCTCATCGCCCTTAAGCCGAACGACGATCTGCTCGCGCCTATGCGCCTCGCTTTCCCTGCGGAAGCGATATTCCTCCAACGGGCCTGCGTTCGCATGCGGAAGGGATTCGCCCTCGGCATCACATATCGCCCGCGCTCCGCGGCTGCCGCCGCCATTGCGGATGAAGAAGTCGAGCGCAGTGAGCACCGCTTCCGAGGCGAGCGCCATATGCCGCCACTGCACGCCCCGGACCGCCTCGGCGGCGCGGCCGTAGGCGATACCCTCCGCGCGAATGTCGGCATTCAGCTTGCGCGCTTCCATCAAGGCTTGGCCGACGCTTTCCTGATCGCAGATGATGCCGGCCTTCTCGCTCATCCGCGCCTGCACCTCGGAGCGGATCGACTTGACGGTGAGCGGGCTTTCGGCGCGAAGGACGGCCAGCAGCTTTGTGATGCCTGCTTCTGCGATCGCTGAGATCTCGCCCGCGGCGGCCCGCTTCGCTCTTCCGCTGGCGCTGATATGCTCGGCCGCCCGGGTGCCGAAGACTTGCCCGGCATTAAGCGCCGCGCCACCGGGCCGCGTCACGCCATGTGTGCCCGCCGCTTCGCCGACCGCGTAGCAGCCGGCAAGATTGCTGCGACCCCATGTGTCGACCATCACGCCGCCGTTCATGTGCTGGTTATTGACGGCGAATTCCAGCGGCTCGGCGGCAATGTCGATCTTGTAACGGCGGTAAAGTTCGATCGCGAGCGGGTTCATGTGCTTCAACCGATCGATCGGCATGTCCTGGCCGGCGCCGGCCTTGCCGAGATAGAGGCGGACGTCTTCGTCCAGCCTTTCCAAACTGAACGGCTGGTCACCCGGCACCGGCAGCGGATTGCGATTGAAGTCCATGAAGACGCGCCGCCCCGCGACGGTTTCGCGAGAGATAGCGAGATCCACTAGGCTCGATCCGAAATCGAGCATGCGGGTCGCATGAAACGGCCATTGATAGCCCTTGCGGAAGACGTTCGACGCCAATTCCTGCGTGCTGCGGTAATATTGCGCCAGGAAGTGATGTTCGATGCCTTCGGCATCGACCGAGTAGATGTGCGGGATTGCCTGGACGTAAGTGCCCGACAGATTCCACGGGAAGCCTTCCCTGCGCGTTCCGATGCCGAACTGGCTTTCGGTCAGATTGACGAGCTCGACGCCGGCCTCGAGCGCCAGCCCGAGCGAGCCGAAGCAGCCGTTGGGATAGACGCTGTCGCGGTAAAGCTCGCCCGGCCCGCCGGCTGCGAGCACGATCACGTCACTGACGAACAAGGCAATGCCCAGCGGATTCTCTTCACTGCGGTCGCCGGCGCGCATGGCGAGGATGCCGACGACACGGCAGCCCGCTCCCTCACCTTCCGTGAGGATTTTGACCGCGGTCGTCTGGTTGTAGAAGGGCACAGCAAGCCGGATCGCCTCCTCGGCCAGCACCTTGACCATCAGGCGCGAGGTGCGCGGGCCGCAACTGGTGGCGCGACCGACCTCGTCGTGGTCGGTCTGATATCTCAGCGTGCCCCCGAGCGGATCTTGCGGCAGCGGCAGGCCTAGGAACTGCAGCGACGCCATCATCCGCGACGAGCCGACGGCTTCGGCATAGGCCGTGTCCTCGTCCATTGCCCCACCGCTGCGGATGGCGCGGGCCATCGCCCGGTAATTGTCACCCTGGTCGGCCGTATTGGCCGTGTGCAGGGTCTGCTTGTCGGATCCCGAGCAAGCCGAGGTTCCGCCCCATGCGCTTTGGCTCATGATGACGACGTCGTCGCTGCGCCGCTTCATTTCCACGGCCGCACGCAGACCTGCGGCACCCGATCCGACGACGACGCAGCCGGCCCGATAGACCGGCACCTCGATGCCAGCGAGCCGGGTCGTGCCCGAGGGGCGAGCTTCCGGCGGGAGCTTGGGCATGTCGACATCGGTCAGCGCGTCGAGAATTTCCTGCGGAACAGCGGTGCTCATCGACGTCAGCCCAACGGGATGTCGACCCAGCGCTTCTGGCGGGAAGACTCCATGCATGCGTCGACGATCTGGCAGATGTGATGGCCGGTATCGAAGGTCGGCCACATCGGTGTGTTTGCGACGATCGAGCGGATCACCTCGGCCACCTCGATGATCTTACTTTCATTGTAGCCTATGCCGAAATTCGGCAGGGGAAGGAAAGCGCGGAAGGTGGGATTTTCCGGGCCGACATCGATCTCTCGGAAGCCGCGCCGCCCCGTCCGGTCGTCGTTGGAGTAGAAGCGCAGCCGGTTTATCTCGTCATAGGTATAGGCGATGCTGCCTTTGGTTCCGTAGACCTCGTAGGTCTGCATGAACTTGCGGCCGGTCGCGACACGGCTGAAATCGACGATCCCGCCGGCGCCGTTGGCGAACCGGCAGAGCAGGTTCGTGGCGTCGGGGTTGGTGATATCGACCCAGGATTCGCTGCCTGTCAGTTTCACCTGCTCGCCATAATCAAGGCCCTCGACGACGGGCCGGCGCGGCGTGACGATGAGATTATCGGCGATCAGGGAACTGACGCGGCCAACCAGGAAATCCATGAAGCTGAAGATATGCGAACCGGTATCGCCGACGATTCCGGTCGGCGCCAGCTTGCCATCGGCGCGCCACATGAAGGGGGCCATGGGATCACCATACATGTCGACGTGCTGGCAGCCGCGGAACAGCTTGATCTCGCCGATTTCGCCGGATTCTATGATGTCTTTCGCCAGGTCATGGACGGGATTGCGGGGAAAGGCGTGTCCGACACGGGTGATCACACCCTTCTCTCTGGCGATGTCGGCAAGTTCCCGCGCCTCATCGGCGGTGTTGGCCAATGGCTTCTCGCAGTAGACATGTTTGCCGGCCAGCAGAGCCGCCTTGGCCACCGGATAATGCAGGTGATCGGGCAGGCAGATATCGATCAGATCGACCTCGGGATCGGCGACCGCCAGCTTCCAATCCTGATAGATCCTGGCCCCCGGCGCCCTGTTGGCTATATCCGCGGCAGCGTCAGGATTGCCGTCGACCAGCGCCACGATCCGCGCCGTTCCGTCCGACACGCCGAAGAAATGCGGAAAGGTCTGATAGGCCATCGTGTGGACCTTTCCCATCCAGCCCGAGGCGCCAAGCACTGCAACTCTCACTTCAGACATTTCACTACTCCCTAGCGGATTTCGGCGCGGGCCCGAGGCCTGACATCGTTGCGTTCATAGGCGAAGATAGCCGACGGCAGCGCAGGCAAGCCCCTGATAAGATCCGATCCCTTTTCGCCGACCATGATCGTCGGCGCGTTGGTGTTGCAGGACGGCACGCGCGGCATGACCGAAGAATCGCAGACGCGGATGCCTTCGAGGCCGTGGACTTTGAGATCCAGCCCGACGACCGCGTCGGGTCCTGTTCCCATCTTGCAGGTGCCCACGGGATGATGGTCGGTCTTTGCATTGGCGCAGCCATAGTCGAACAGCTGCTCGTCGGTCATGACCTTCGGCCCGGGAAGCCTTTCGGCCATGACAAAAGGCTTCAGCGCCGCCTGCTGCATAATCTCGCGGGCGATCTTCAGCCCCTCCAGCGACATCTGCCTGTCGTGCGGATCGGACCAGTAGTTCGGATCGATCAGGGGCGCGGCAGCCGGGTCGGCGGATGACAGACGCACCGTCCCGCGGGAGCGCGGATGCAGATAGGCAGAATTCAGCGTCACGCCCGCATTTTTGAGCCGCTCGACGCCGGCTTCGATGCCCGACCCCAAGCCGAGGTGAAACTGGATATCGGGAGACCGGGCCTCGGGATCGGCATACCAGAAGCCGCCGGTCTCGAAGAGCGACGACGCCACAGGACCGGTGCGGAACAGGACATATTGAACCCCGGCCCAGAGTGTGCGGTGAAGCTTTGCAACGCCGTCATAGGTGTGATCACCGGTGCATTCGGCGATGACGAAAAGGTCAAGGTGATCCTGCAGATTGCCGCCGACGCCGGGCAGATCGTGGAGCACCTTGACGCCCGCGGACCTGAGGTGATCGGCCGGTCCTATGCCGGACTGCAAAAGCAGCTTCGGCGATCCGATCGCGCCCGACGAGATCAGCACTTCGCGCTCGGCGTGGACGATTTCCGAGCCGCGCGCGGTGGCGATCTCGACGCCTGTCGCTCGCGTTCCCTCGACGATGATCCGCGCGACGCGGGCGCCCGTCCTAACCGTCAGGTTCTTCCGATCCTTGATCGGCGAGAGGTAAGCCAGCGAAGCCGATGACCGGCGGCGATCGCGCTGGGTGAGCTGATAAAATCCAACGCCCGCCTGCTGGCGGCCGTTGAAATCGTGATTATAGGGAATGCCGAGCTCCTGGCCTGCACGGATATAGGCGTCGCAGATCGGCAGGGGTGCTGCCGGCATCGAGACACCCAGCGGGCCACCATAGGCGTGGTAGTCGTCGGCGAAGCGCTGATTGTCCTCGGCGCGTTTGAAATAGGGCAGGATCGAGCGATAGTCCCAGCCCTCGCAGCCGTCTTCACTGGCCCAGAGGTCATAATCGGCCGCATTTCCACGCGTGTAGAGCTGGGCGTTGATCGACGAGCCGCCGCCGATGACCTTCGCCTGGGTATAGCGAAGCACCCGGTCTTTCATGTGCTTCTGGGGAACGGTTTGCCATCCCCAGCTGGCCACGCCCTTGGTCATCTTGGCGAAGCCCGCCGGCATGTGAAAAAGAGGATTCCAGTCGCCGCCGCCTGCTTCGAGCAGGAGGACGCGGATATCGGGATCTTCGCTCAGCCGGCTTGCAAGAACGCAGCCCGCGGGACCGGCGCCTGTGATGATATAATCGAAGCCCATTTTACCGTCCTATTTGTGCCCGGCATGCGCCAATGGATCTGATTTTGCCTGCAAGTCCTTCGACGCGATGTGGTCGGCAACTCTGAGCGCCTGGCTGGCAACGGTGAGCGCAGGATTGACCGCGGCCGAGGTCGGCAGGAAACCGGCGTCGACGACGAAGAGGTTCTCGTGGTCGTATGAGCGGCAATAGGGGTCGAGCGGCGCCGTCGCAGGGTCGTTTCCGATGCGGACCGTTCCACACTGATGGGAGGGCGTGCGCTTATCGAAGGGCCGCGACAGCACGAGCGGAAATCCGATCGACTTCAGGATCGCCTTCAACCTGGCGACAAGCGCCAGATGCGCATCCCAATTGGTTCGCTGCCATTGGAGAATGATCCGATCTCCATCGACGATGACGCGGCTTTCCGGATTGGGAACGTCCTCGCTCATCGCATAGAGGTCGATGGCATGGTTGGTGATGAAACGCAGCAGCCATTCCGGCACCTGCGGCAGGGAGCCCTTCAGAACTTTTTCGGAGATGCGGCCAAGAAGCTGCACGTTGCCGAGCGGCGGCCCACCCTCGCCGTCGGAGAGATAGAAGTCGTTGAAGGCAAAGGTCTTCTGATAGACGGCCGTATTCCGGAATCCCGACGAGACGCCGATGACGGCGGAGGCATTGTGGTTCATGAAGTTGCGGCCCACCTGGTCGGAGGAATTCGCCAGCCCCTTTGGGAAACGGTCGTTGTTCGAGCGCAGCAACAGCACCGACGACTGGACGGCGCCGGCTGACAGGATGACCATCTCAGGCGAAACCGTGAGCGTCTCACCGTTCCTGACATAGGTGACCCGGTCAATCCGGCTCCCGGCTCCGGTGTCGAGCCGCGTGACGCGCGCGTTGGTTTCGAGCTTGACGTTTTCGTGCTTCAGCGCCACCGCAAGGGCTGCGGTCTCGGCGTCCATCTTGCCGTCCCGTGCGTTCGGATGTGCATCCCATGGCGTCCGCGCCTTGGAGAGCCAAGCATCGAGATCCATGCCGAGCGGCAGGGAAAAGGGATGCAGACCCTTCTGCTTGAGGCGGGCCCTGATGTCGGCGATCGGCGCCTCGTCAGGCACCGGCGGATACGCATAGCCAGCCGAGTGGTGCGGTTCCGTCGGATCTTCGCCCAGGCTGCCGCGAACCTGATACATCCGCTCCGCCTTCGAGTACCACGGCTCGAGCTCCTCATAGGCAAAGGGCCAAGCCGGCGACACACCCTCCCGGTGCTGGATGACACCGAAATCCTCTTTGCGGTAGCGCGACAAGACGGCGCCGTAAAACTTCGAATTGCCGCCGACATTGTAATAGTTGCCGGGATTGAAACCCTTGCCGTTCGCCTCGTACCAGGTTTCCTTCGGTCGGAAATGGCCCCGCTGGAAGATCGCGCGCTGATCGCGATTGACGGGAAGATCGGCAATGTGATCGCCGGCTTCGAGGATCAATATCTCCGCGCCTGATGCAGCCAGGCCGGCCGCGACGGTGGAGCCGCCGACGCCTGAACCGATGATGACGATGTCTGGTGAACTGCTCATATCAGCACCTGGCCGTCACACGATCCGCACTTGGCTCTCAGGATCGAAGAACACGGCCTTGTCGAGATTGAAGGCGAGGCGTGTGTTCTGTCCAGGGGCGATGCCGGCATCGGCGCGCAGGCGGGCGACGACGGATTTGCCGCCGAGCTTGGTGACGGCGAAGGTGTCGGAGCCGGCCGGTTCGACCACTTC
>NZ_JACIBH010000005.1:0-428081 GCF_014195245.1 Rhizobium sp. BK619
CTTGCTCCCAACGTTGGCATTGACCAGCACGTCGAGAGGCGAGACTGTCGCATCTCTAACTGGCCCAACTGTCGCATTACTAAATAGCTCCTACAGACAAAAATCGCATAAGACAGATTATGGAACATAAGAATGCCATTTGATTACAATGGCATAGTGTCGTCGGTCATCTGCTGGCCACTCTCATCGAGCTTGCGCCGTGCTCGAGGCAGCTAGTCCTGAAGTGTTGGGATCCCTTTTGCCGGTCTTTGTAGCTCCGTAGCGGCGGCGGAAGCTGCTGCATCGGCCGTCCCGCTGGAAACATGAACCGTCGGAGTTGCAAACTGGATCCCTTTTTCCGCGAATGTCTTCTTGAGCATGGCGAGTGCCTTTCGGCGAACGCCGAATTGTTCGCCGGGTTTGGCCATGAACTTCAGCCGGATCTGCACACCGTAATCGGCCATCTGCTCGATCCCTTGCATTTTCAAGGGCTCGATGATGTTGGGTCCGAGTTCGGGATCGTCCAGCAGCTCGACGCTTGATGCGCTTGATGGTCTTGCGGACCTCCTCAAGGTCGCTGTCATAGTTCAGGGTCAGCGTAATGATATCGATCACCCAGTCGCGGCTCAGGTTCTGCACCGCGCCGAGTTCGCCGAAAGGAACGATGGTGACCGGACCGCGGTGGTGCCGCAAGCGGATCGATCGCAGCGAGAAACCTTCGACTGTCCCTTTATATTTTGCCGCCTGAATATACTCACCGATGCGAAAGGCATCGTCGAACAGATAGAAGACGCCGGAGATGATATCCTTGACCAGTGTTTGTGCGCCGAAGCCGACGGCGATGCCGACGACGCCGGCGCCGGCCAGCAACGGTCCGATCTGAATGCCGACGGCATCCAGGATCATCAGGAAGCCGACAGCGCCGATCGCCAGAAACAGCACGTTGCGAAGGATCGGAAGCAGGGTATTCAACCGCTGACGCCGGCGCGCTTCGGGTCCGTCCAGATGCCCCGTCTCCGCACTTCGCGACGCCACCGCCATCTGACTGTCGATCAGCGTGCTTGCGAGCTTCCAGATTACGTCGGTCACCAGCAGCACGATAACGATGCGGATGCCTGCGCGGATCAAACGGGTGGTCACCGTTTCGGCAGCGGCAAGGTCACTGAGATTGACATTCCAAGCGCGGGCAATCAGCAGTGCGGCGACCACGATCAGGCCGTTACGGAGCGTTTGCATGATGACGACCGACCATCCGACGATAGCCGGATCTTCAACGGCGTGCTCGCCGCCGGATCGTACAATGCGACCGATGACATCACGCGCCACGGAAACGGTAAGCGGCAGAAGCGTTAAGACGATCAACGTCCAGAATACTCCACGCAGCCCGGACACCCATAACAGCCACGATAATACGATGCTCGCGCTGAAGCCGACGCAAACCAGCCGGTTCACCGGCGGCCCGTCGGAACGGAAATGCCGCAGCCAAATCATGGCAATCAGCGTGATTGAAACCACACCGAGCCACGCGGCGGTAAAAAGATCGACCAGGATGGGCGAAGCCCCGATGGTCTGGAACACCTCGATGATCGCCCAGCCAACTGCCAGCACGGCGACGATTGCGAGAAGCCAGTAGTACCAGAACCAGGCAAGCGAGGTGACAAGCGTCAGAAGCCGCATATGCGGCAGCCGGGCACCGGGCGCAATCACGATGCGGCCGACAAGTACGCCAAGGCGCACCATCAGCGCCGCTGATAGCAGAATGAGCGCGATATCGCGAAACACGGCAGGCCAGGGAAAGAGGATAAAGGCGCCGAGGCTGCCGATGAGGTAACCGACCAATGCGAGAAGGCCCATTGAAAGCCGGGCCGCATGGAGCTTGATCCGCTGCCGGACAGTGTCTGCAGGCGCGGTCAACACAAAATGAAGCAGCCCTCGCCCGGACCACCAGGCAAGGCGCTGGGCAGCGAATCCGCCTGCAATGAAAAGCGTCACCGCCAGGATCAGTCCGACGGCATCGATGCGATCATCCGTTTGGAAGACCCGGATCGCCGTTTGAATCTGTCCCGGAAGTGTTGGAACGGCATCGACAAGCGTGAGTAACCTC
Organism: Rhizobium sp. BK619; assembly: GCF_014195245.1. Lineage (NCBI taxonomy): Bacteria > Pseudomonadati > Pseudomonadota > Alphaproteobacteria > Hyphomicrobiales > Rhizobiaceae > Rhizobium > Rhizobium sp. BK619. The sequence goes on from NZ_JACIBH010000005.1 coordinate 2,084, forward strand.
TGGCGCAAATCCTGCAATGCGGTGGCAATCGACGGCGGTGCCGCCTCTTGCGGGGCCGCTGCCGGCTGCGCCGGTCCCTGATTGCCGGGAACGATCCGATTGACCAGCGCGCGTCCGGCATCATCGTTGGGCAATTCGATGATAACCCGGATCGCTCCCGAGGAATTGGTCGGTTCGGCCGCTAAGGCGGCGGTTACGCTCGCGAACAGAAGCGTCGCAAATACCACCGTCAGGAGTGTGGACACTCTGCCGAAAAAATGACGGTCGTCGTTGATGCGCATATAGCCCTGGTCCCCGCGAAGCTGGCGTCGTTTCTAGCAACTTCGGACGTTGTGAAGCGTTGCGTAATCGACGTCAATCGACGACCTGTCTGGCGGACGCAAAGCTCGCCCTGCCCCTGCCCCTGAAACCTGCCGCTCAGCTATCAGCGGTTGCTCATGATCGTACCGTTTTGAACCCTGCCCTGACTTCCTGACTGAAGAGTTCCGGCTCTTCCCAGGCCGCGAAGTGGCCGCCCTTGGACGCGCGGTTATAGTAGACCAGCTTCGGATAGGCCTTCGACAACCAGTGCTTCGGCGGTTTGTAGACCTCTCCGGGGAATATGGTGACGGCGACCGGCACTTTGACCTCCGAGAGCTTCGCGCCTGCCATGGCGTTTTCGAAATAGATGCGGCCACTCGAGGGGCCGGTGTTCGTCAGCCAGTACAGCGTGATATTGTCGAGGATCGCCTCCTTGCCAAGCGCCTGTTCCGGATCGCCTCGGGTGAACACCCAGTCGGCGATCTTGTCGTAAAGCCAGGCGGCAAGGCCAACTGGCGAATCCGCAATGCCGTAACCGACTGTCTCCGGACGTGTGCTCATGATCGCGGCATAGCCGAAGCCGTTGTTGAGGAAGTTCCGCGCCTCGTCGAAGACGAGCTTCTCGTCCGCAGACAGATTGTCGGGAGCCGTCCCTCCATTTCTAAGAGCCTGGGCTGCGTCCGATGGGAACGTCGTCGCCCGCTCGATCCTGTTGACATGGATCGCGAGCAGCCCATCGGGTGCCTCGCGACCCAGGGCGTCGCTGATGATGGCGCCCCAGTCGCCGCCTTGCGCGACATAGCTGATATAGTCGAGCCGTTTCATCAGCACGTCCCAGGCAGCCGCTATCCGCTGCGGGTTCCAACCCGTCGTCGACGGCTTCCCGGAGAAGCCGAATCCCGGAATCGAAGGGATCACCAGGTGGAAAGCATCCTCGGCCGTACCGCCATGCGCCGTCGGGTCCGTGAGCGGCCCGATGACATCGAGCAGTTCGAACACCGACCCCGGCCAGCCATGGGTCATGATCAGCGGCAGCGCGTTTTCATGACGGGAACGAACATGGATGAAATGGATGTCCACACCGTCGATATTGGTGAGAAATTGCGGAAAGGCATTCAGCCGGCTCTCTGCCTTGCGCCAGTCGTAGGATGACTGCCAGTAGCCCACCAGCTCCTTCAGCCTGTCGGGCTCAACACCCTGCGAACGATCCGTGACGGTTTCGCCGTCGGGCCATCGGGTTGCGGCAAGTCGCCGCCTGAGATCCTCAAGCGCTGGCTCGGGGATGTCGGCCCTGAATGGTCGGATTTCCCCGGCTGGGGTGCCTATAGCGTCGGCGGCTTCCGACGCCAGCGGAAGCAGAACGGCGGATAAGCCGGCCGCGGCACCCGCTGACAGCAGCGCGCGTCGCGATAGAAGCCTGTGGTTCAACGAGGTCAGCAGTGCCATGACGTGTGTCCTTTCATGACATCGAGAGTCAACGGACAGGTTCGGCAATGGGTGCCATTGGTGACCGCATAGGGTTCAATGTGATGTCAGTCATATCAGCTCTTCCTTATGTTGTCGCCGGCGCGCTCCGCCATCCCCCGCGAACTGTCTCAAATCGGCGGTTGGTGGTTATTTGGGCGGCGCGACGCAGAGCCGGTACCCGGGGAAACTGAGAGGCAGCCTCTCGTTCGAAAGTCAGTCTTGGCCAGCGCCGTCACAGCGACCACGATCAAGAGGCTGCCTCTCAATTTTTCCAGCTACTGCGCGGTGACGGCGTGGCTACTTATGGACCTGTCGTTCAGGAAAGGAACTCACATGTCTGAAGACAAAACCGGAAATAGGGCTGCATCGGTCGCAGCCACTCCATCCCTCCCCGTCGGAAAAGTCTTCGCGTCCGCTGAAACCCGGCAAGGTGACGTTGATTTCATCAAGGTCGACGAGATGCTCACGCTGAGGAGAATGATTGTTCGCGCGCCGGCGCCAAAAGGCACCGTGCTTTTCCTGCATGGGTTTCCGGAAACGATGATGGTCTGGAATGACCTCGCGAGCACGCTTGCTCGCGACTACGACGTTCACGCCTTTGATTGGCCGGGCTATGGACAGTCGTCGCGCCCGATCTTGCAGCAGTTTTCCTATGCGCCCCAGGACTACGCGGCAGTGTTGAAGGCCTATATCGAGACGGCAGGCATCGACCGTTCGAACCTCGTGATCTATGCGACCGATATTGCTGCCCTCCCCGTTCTGCTGCTGGCTCTCGATGAGCCGGCGATCGCCAGGCGGATCATCGTCGGAGACTTCGCGCCGTTCGACCGGCCGCAATACATGTGGGAGAACCTGCAGAATCTCAAAGCGGAGCCGACAGCCTCGCCGACCCGCGCCTATATGAACAAGACAAGCGACGAGATCCTCCAGAACGTGCACAGGCGCGGCCTGTCGCCGGCGGAACAATTCGATCTGCCGACCGACGTTCAGCGGGACATGGTCCATTCGTGGAGCTTCGGCGGAATGACGTCAGCGGACGCCTTTGCCCATTACTATGCCAATTTCACGCGCGACCAGAACGTCTTGGAGGCCAACCTCGACCGGTTGAAGACGCCGGTCAAAGTCATCTGGGGCGAAAGAGACCTCTACATCAACAAGGAAATGGGCATCGAATTCGCCGCCAGGATCGGTGTGGAAATCGATATCCTGCCGGGTATCGGCCACTTTCCCCATCTTCAAAATGCGAAACATACGGTTGAAGAAATCCGTACATCATTCAGATAAGATTGGATTATCAAAGATTTTGGATGGCGTACGCAACCGGGGCAGAGCCCAGTCGACAAAAGCGCGTACCTTCAGCGCCAGAATCCCCTGGCGGGCGTAAACGATATGAATGGGCTGTGGTGGTCCATCGAAATCCCGCAGGATAGGCACGAGCGCGCCGGACGCCAGCTGGTCTGGAACCTGGTAGTCGAAGAGCCGCGCAATCCCTGCGCCATCGACGGCGGCTGCGACGCAGTTCGCCGCGGTATTCACTTCCAGCCGGTTGCGGGGCATCGCCTCCATCGGCTTTCCCTCGACGTCGAATGTCCAGAAGAATGCCGGCTTGTTGAAGAAGATCCCGTCGCGATCGATGAGATCATCTGGGCGCTGAGGTTCGCCATGCCGCGCGAGATAGGCAGGGCTCGCGCAGGTCAGCAGGCGGAATTCGCCGGTTTTGACGGCATGGAGGGAACTGTCGGCGAGGTCGCCGAGACGGATGGCGATATCCACCTGCTCGGACACGATATCGACCGTGCGGTCAAGCGACAGAAGCTTCAGCGACACCTCCGGGTATTTGTCCATGAAGCTCAGCGCTACAGGCAGCACATACCGGCTCCCATATTCGATCGGCATCGTGATCGTGAGCGCGCCTCTGGGCGTCTGGTATTCGCCCGACGCCCTTCGCTCCGCCTCATCGAGATCCGCTATGATCTTTCGGGCGGCGTCGACATAGTCGCGGCCGGCATCGGTGAGCTGAAGATTGCGGCTGGTGCGGACGACGAGGTTTGCGCCGAGATGGCGTTCAAGCTCGGCCACCTTGCGGCTGACGCTGGGCAACGGCGCGTTCAGCCGCCTGCTGCCGGCCGAGATGCTTCCGGCGTCGACAACGGCCAGCAATATGCGCATCGCTTCGAGACGATCCATTGGCTACCGCCCGTAAGATATTGCTTCTGCTCATCATCGGCCAGCGGACTATGACGTTGCCCTGAACCGCAGGCAATCCTAATCCAGCAGCCTGCGTATGGCCATGATCCCCTTTGCAGCATCCGACCAGGATTGACGCCAGATCAAAACGCCGACGCTGAGGATGGTTGCGACAATGAAGGGGATCGGCCCGATGAACCAGAAGGCGGCAGCGACGGTGAAATAGTAGGATCGGACGCCGACGCTGAACGAGCGAAGAGCCGGGTTCAAGACCAGAGTGAGCGCATTTGTCCAGCTGACGATGTCCCTGTCTTCATCGCGCGACGGGCTTGCCCCGATCGCCGCAAGGCAATAGTTGATCTGGCGGACCGCCCATATGAAATCGGACAGGCCGCGCAGCAGCGTCGCCATGATCAGGAGTACCTTGCACTGGAAAAACCAGGCGGGATCCTGCGCCGCAAACAGCGCGATCAGTCCGCCGCCCGATCCATAATTCGGCTCCATGAACAGCGCACCGCTGAGCCCGACGATGACGATGAGGTTGGCCGATCCGAAGAAGGATGCCGAATTGATCGTGTGCCCGAGGATCGCCGCGTCGCCGATGAAGTTGTTATCCCGGGTCAGCACCTCGCGCATCCAGGCCGCGCGAATGCGCACCATGTCGACGGAAAGACTGTCGTTTCGCCGCGGCCACCCCATTGCCATCAAAGGCTCGAGTGCCACCCAGACGAGAAGGAAGAATACGATCGCCGCGACGTTCAAAAAATCCATGGTGTCCCCCGAATTGAATGGCGTTTTTAGAAACACTACTTCGAGTGAACGGGGGCTCCAAGCGTCTATCGCCGCCGCGGCTTCCTTTGAAGCGCACGGGCGGTAGACCGCTACCGGCTGCGCGTCGCGAGCGTGTATGGCGGTCTCAGGCCGCATGCACGAGCAAGATTGGAAAAGTCGATATTGCGTCCGTTCGAAAGGCGACTAAGATTGGCTGGCACCAGCCGCGTGACATGGTCAACCGGCAGGTCAGACTGGGGATACGGAATGGACCTTGCCGAAGAGCCTGGCATCTTCACGTGGGACTTGGCGACCGACACGGTTTATGCGGATTCGGCGCTGGCAAACCTCTTTGGGCTTGATCCGGAGCAGACCATCGGGGGGCTACCGATCATAAAATACCTCGACAGGATTCATCCGGACGACAAGCCATCCGTGGCCAAGGCGATTTCAGACTCGGTAGTGACAGGAGATCCCTACCGCCATGACTATCGGGTATTTGATCGAAGCGGACAAATCGTAGCCGTTGCTGCCTTCGGCCGATGCTTCAGGGATGCAGCCGGAAACCCATCGCACTATGCGGGCATCGTCTTTCGGACGAATGATCAAAGCCAGCAAGACGAATTGTCTGCGCATTGCAGCGCGGCGTTCAAAATTGCGAAGTCATCCGGGCTGCAGGCGACGGCCGACGCGCTTGAGGCGATTCTGAAAGAGCTTGCCACGCCGATACCTTCCGGCATCGCGCCGCTTCATTAATTTCCTTCGACGCATCGAGGTCGATGCGCCTGCTCTTGTGCAGCGATTCAAAGCTCGCCGGTTAACGCCATCTCGCCTCGGAGTGATGACCGGGAAATCCGGCAAGCATGCCCCCCAGCGGCACATTTCGAACCAGCCTGGTTACAATGAAGGTTGCGCAGATCGCTGCGGCAAGCTTCGCCCAGGGATAGCTGCCAAGCTGGACGTGGGCGTTTGCATCGACCGATGTGGCCTTTGCCTTCAGCGCCGCCTCCGCGTCCTCGCGCAGCATGCCTATCCGAGCCTTCAGCAGCCTGAGCTCCTGCTGCAGGCCGCTGAGATCTTCGTCGACTTTTTCACGCGTGCTTACAACGGCGGCATCGGCAAAAGGCGGTTCACCTTCGGCGATCAGTTCATCGGGGTCAGGAAGGCGGCCGTCGCGATTGATGGATGATTGCATGGACATATCCTCAAATAAACAAGCGGGATGAGATGAAGGCCCGGCATCGCGGCCGCGCCTTCCAGTGCAGGTCAGAGGATCAGTCGTCGCGCCGGAAACCCTGGCTCTGCTGGGATCCGCCTTGCGACTGGCTCTGCGATTGGCCGTTGGCATCGTCCGATGGCGTGGTAGGGCTATAGGTGTAGGCACGCACCTTGGCGCTTCCATGCACGGTGTCGCGCGTCGCTACGGGGCGCGTATCGTCGAATGCACTCTCGGACACGGCGAGGTCTTCCGATGCTTTGCCGCCGGAGGGTTGGCCGGCAAAACCGGTATTGGACGCGCCTTGTTGCCTGTCTTCCAGCGACCAGAGATCCGCCCGCTCGTCCATGTCGATGCTGCCCTCGTCGTCCAGTATATCGTGAACGGTCTCGTAGAGCGCGTCATCGATATCATTGACCTGAACGAGGAAGCCGCCTCGCCGCAACCCCTCTGCGTAGACCGCACGATCCTCGTCGGGAAAGAAGAAGTCGGCCAGCGCGTCGAAGAAGCCACCGCGGTCGTCGCTCATCGCGCCGGCCGTTTTTTCGTCGGCCTCATAGCCTGGCATCAACCTTATTCTCGCAACCGGCACGCCCGCGTCTTCGAGACGGGAGACGGCGGATTCGGCTTCCGATCGGCTGTCGAAAAATGCGGTGAGACTGCTGCCTCCTGTCGGGCCGGAGAAGGCTGGATTGGTATCGTGGTAAATGCTGCTCACGGCAAATCTCCTCTCGATGCATAGACCCACGCCGCCGATCCGGCGGCTGGTTTCCTGATCAGAAAAACAGGTGGGCGAATGGAATGTTCCAAGCCAATGCGTGGGCAGGCGATGGAGGCTTCAGTCGCACCGTCCGCCCCCACAATGGCGGCTCACCGATATTAAAATAAGGAACGATTTGGCATCGAGGATCGTTGTCCCGCGCCGCCGCAATTCAAGGCGCTCTAGCGGTTGACGTCAAACCGTCGAGACGCTAGCACGGCTTTTGACGCATTGGGGATATTTCATATGGACATCTTTACGGCAGCCGGTCTGACGGCTTTGCTGCAGGTCATTGCTATCGACCTCGTTCTTGCCGGCGATAATGCCGTAGTGATCGGTCTCGCCGCTGCCGGGCTTGAGGCCACGCAGCGCCGAAAGGCGATCATCGTCGGCATAGCGGCCGCGACCGTCCTGCGTATTCTCTTTGCCAGCGTTGCTGTCTATCTCTTGGCAATCGTCGGCCTGCTGTTGGCCGGCGGACTTCTGCTCCTCTGGGTCTGCTGGAAGATGTGGCGCGAAATTCGCGCCGGCCATGGCGACAACCATGATGCGGCGGGCGCCGAAGGCGCGCCGAAAAAGACCTTCTTCCAGGCGGCGACCCAGATCGTCATCGCCGACGTCTCCATGTCGCTCGACAACGTGCTCGCCGTCGCCGGGGCGGCGCGCGAACATCCGAGCGTGCTGATCATCGGCCTTGCCCTGTCGATCGCGCTAATGGGCATCGCCGCCAATCTGATCGCCCGGTTGCTCAACAACCATCGCTGGATCGCCTATGTCGGCTTGCTGATCATCCTCTATGTCTCGCTCGACATGATCTATCGCGGCGCCGTCGAGGTTATGCCCTACATGTAGTGGCGCCGGAACAGGATGATTTCAGGCCCTGGTCGGCCTAAAATCTGAGCCTTGTTCTACATGAAAGATCGAGAGCATGATGTCGTCCGCAACCACACACAGGTTTCGGCATCATGCTATGGGCGCGGAGTTCAAGCCCCGATCCTGACCTCGGTTTCGAAGCTCATCTGATCATAGGCCGGCACCACATGGTCCGGCGTCTCAGCCATCACCACGTCGTAATCGAGCGGCGTGTGCATATGCGTGAGGATCGCCCGTTTCGGTTTCAGCCGGCCGATCCAGTCGAGCGACTGTTCCAGCGACAGATGGCTCGGATGGTAGGTATATTGCAGCGCGTCGATGATCAGCACATCGAGATTTTGAAGCTTGTCGACGGTCTGCGGCGGGAAGTCACTGATATCGCTGCAATAGGCCACATCGCCGATCCGAAAGCCGAGCGAGTAGATGTCGCCGTGCTGCTGAAGATGCGGATGAAACTGTATCTTGCCGCCGGGGCCGCGGATTTCGACGGGTTCGTCAAGGTTCTCGATGACAACCGGCAGCACGATCGGCGGATAGTTGCTTCCCGGCGGCGTTTCCAGGCAATAGCCGAAGGCTTCGCGCAGCCTGTCCATCGTATATTGGTCGGCAAAGATCGGCACCCGCCGGCGCGTGTTGTGAAAATAGCCGCGCAGATCGTCGATGCCATGAATATGATCCGCATGCGGATGGCTGTAGAGCACGGCATCGACATGGTCGGCCCCTGCCCTGATCATCTGCTCGCGAAAATCCGGCCCGGTATCGATAACGACGGTAGTGACACCGCCATCCGGCGCAAATTGCTGCACCATGAAGGCGGCGCGCGTGCGCCGGTTCTTCGGATTGTCGGGATTGCAGGCGCCCCAGTCGCCGGTAATGCGCGGCACGCCGGGTGACGACGAACAGCCGAGAATGGTGAAGCGCCGCCGGTAGAGCACGCTCTCAGACCCTCGGCATCTTCGTGAACAGGCGCAATGCGTTCTCCGTCGTGATCCGTGCGACCTCCGCGTAGGAGAGGCCGATCGTCTCGCCGAGCACCTCGGCGGTGTTGACGACATAGGAGGGTTCGTTGCGCTTGCCGCGCCAGCGCTTCGGCGCCAGATACGGCGCGTCCGTTTCCACCAGCAGCCGATCCTGAGGGATCGTTTTGGCGATCGCGCGCAGCTCTTCCGATTTCGGAAAGGTCAGGATGCCCGAAAAGGAAACATAGCCGCCGAGTTCGACGCCGGTTCGCGCCAGTTCCGGACCTGCCGAAAAGCAATGGAGGATGAAGGGGAAGGCGCCCTTCCCCGTTTCCTCGGTCAGGATCGTTGCCATGTCCTCATCGGCGCTGCGGCTGTGGATGACGAGCGGCAACTGTGTGGCGCGCGCCGCCGCGATATGGCGGCGAAAGCCGGTCTGCTGGTCCTCGGGCTTCTGCGTATCGTAGAAATAATCGAGGCCGGCCTCGCCGATCGCCACCACCTTCTCATGGGCGTTGGCAAGGCGCACCAGATCTTCCGTCTGGATATCCAGCTCTTCGTCGGCATTGTTCGGATGCGTGCCGACCGAGCAGAACACCGAAGGATATTTCTCGGTGATCGCAAGCAGCCGGTCGAGCTTGCGCACCCGCGTCGAAATCGTCACCATTTGCTTGACGCCCGCCTGATGGGCGCGCGTAACGATCTCGTCGCGCTCCGCCTCGAAGTCGGCGAAATCAAGATGGCAATGCGTATCGATCAGCACGGCCTCAAGCCTCCGGAGCCACGTAGCGCGGGAAGACCGGAGTCGGCGCTTCGAGCGGCGTTCCGGCAAGGAGACGGCCGGATTCGCCAAGAGCAGCAAAATCGCGTTTGTCTGCAGGTGCCGCGACCAGATCGAGCAGCTTGCCCGAGGAATCCGGCATGAAGGGCTGCAGCAGGATGGCGATCTGGCGTACCACTTCGGCGGTGACGTAAAGCACCGTGCCCATGCGCGCCGGATCGGTTTTCTTCAGCGCCCACGGCGCCTGGCCGGCGAAATAGCGGTCGGTCTCGGAGACGACCGAAATGATCGCAGCGAGCGCCCGGTGGATCTGCTGCTTGCCCATGTCGTCGCGTGTCGAGGCATGCAGCGCGTCGGCCTGCGCCAGCATCGCCTTGTCTTCATCGCTGAGCACCCCGCATTCCGGGATCTTGCCGTCGCAGTTCTTGACGATCATCGACAGCGAGCGGCTGGCGAGATTGCCGATGCCGTTGGCGAGGTCGGAGTTGATGCGGATACCGATCGCCTCTTCGCTATAGCTGCCGTCCTGGCCAAAGGAGACTTCGCGCAGGAAGAAGTAGCGCACCTGGTCGAGGCCGAAATGGTTGACCAGATTGACGGGATCGACGACGTTGCCGAGCGATTTCGACATCTTCTCGCCCTTGTTGAGCAGGAAGCCATGAGCGAAGACCCGCTTCGGAAGCGGCAGCTTTGCCGACATCAGGAAGGCCGGCCAGTAAACGGCATGGAAGCGGATGATGTCCTTGCCGATGATGTGCACATCGGCTGGCCAATATTTCGCCCGCGGGCCGTTCCTGTCCTCGATGTAGCCGGTCGCGGTGATGTAGTTGGTCAGCGCGTCGACCCAGACATACATGACATGGGCGGGATCGTTCGGCACCTTGATGCCCCAGTCGAAGGTCGTGCGCGAGACCGAGAGATCCTTGAGGCCGGATTTGACGAAGGAAATCACCTCGTTGCGGCGCTCGGCCGGGCCGATGAAATCGGGGTTCGCCTCGTAATGCGCAAGCAGCTTCTCCTGGTATTCGGAGAGCTTGAAGAAATAGCTTGCCTCTTCCACCCATTCCACAGGTGTGCCCTGCGGCCCATAGCGCACGCCGTCGGCGCGCAGCTCCGTCTCGTTTTCCTGGTAATAGGCCTCGTCGCGCACTGAATACCAGCCGGCATAGCTATCCTTGTAGATGTCGCCATTCTCGGCCATCAGGTTCCAGATATTGCGCGATGTTTCGTGATGACGCTCCTGCGTGGTGCGGATGAAATCATCGTTCGAAGCGTTGAGCAGCTTGGCCATCGCCTGGAATTCGCCGGAGTTGCGGTCGGCAAGCGCCTGGGCGGTAATCCCCTCGGCGCGCGCCGTCTGCTGCATCTTCTGGCCGTGTTCGTCGGTGCCGGTCAGGAAGAACACATCCCTGCCATCCAGGCGCTGGTAGCGCGCCATCGCATCCGTCGCGATCAGCTCATAGGCGTGGCCGATATGCGGCTTGCCGTTGGGATAGGAAATCGCGGTGGTGATGTAGAAGGGTGTCTTGTCTGTCATGGCGGCCAATGTCCGGCTTACTCTATAAAAATGGTCAGCCGCTCTTAGCGCATGTCACCGTCAAGCGAAACATCAAGTTTTGCCGCTGCCAATGATTTCCGGGACGCGGGCCGCGGTGAACTTGACTCAGCTTCTGCCGCAATCTACCCGTCATGGAAAAGAGGGCGAGGCAGAACGAAGTGCCAGTTTTCATCTATCCGGTTTGTCGTGGCCGTGCGCCGTCGGAGGCGCTTGATTGACGTTCGAGCCTCTCTATTCACTTTCGGGGCTGTTTGTCGGCGCGCTCGTCGGCATCACCGGCGTTGGCGGCGGTTCGCTGATGACACCGCTGCTGGTGCTGCTCTTCGGCGTCCATCCCGCCACCGCCGTCGGCACCGATCTTCTCTATGCGGCGATCACCAAGACCGCCGGCACCGCCGTCCACGGCATGCACGGGCGCGTCAACTGGAAGATCGTCGGCAGTCTCGCAATCGGCAGCGTGCCGGCCGCCCTGCTGATGCTCTGGCTGCTGGCGGGCGTCGATCGCAAAAGCATCGGCGTCACCAATACGATCACCACGGCGCTCGGCTGGCTTCTTGTCATGACCGCGATCATGCTGGTCTTCCGGGGTCCGATCCTCGAGCTGGCGCGCCGCGCCAATGGCGACCGCACGCCGCCGCAGCCGAGAACCATCCTTGCCCTCACCGTCATTCTCGGATTCCTGCTCGGCGTCCTCGTCACCCTGACCTCTGTCGGTGCCGGCGCGCTGGGTGTGACGATCCTGCTCGTCCTCTATCCCAGGCTCGATGTCCGCGAGATCGTCGGTTCCGATATCGTCCATGCGGTCCCGCTGACCCTGATCGGCGGCACGGGCTATTGGCTGATCGGCGAAATCGACTGGCCGATGCTGTTTGCCCTGCTCATCGGTTCCATCCCCGGCATCATCATCGGCAGCCTTCTGGCGCCGAAGCTGCACGAGCGCACCATCCGCATCGTCCTTGCCGCGACACTTGCCGTCGTCGCCGTCAAGCTGCTGACCGGCTGATCGGAGAATCAGGACGGAATTAGAGACCCGGCTGCTTGATATCGGCGAGAATGCCGATGATCGTCTGTTTGCGGTCGAGGTTATAGGCATCCGAAATGGTCAGCCGTTCGGTGATCTCGGAATAGAGCCGCGCCAGCCGCTCTGCAGCTGCGATCTGCCCCTCGCCTGCCGCTGCGCGTGCTCGATTCATGATGTCGTCGCCGACATGGCTGACGAAGAAATCGAAGATCGTGTCGCTTTCCTTCCCCGAAAGCGCGTCGGCCAGCCGATGCATCGCCTTGCGCGCCGTCGGCCCTTCGGCCGACAGCATCTCGTCATAGGCGGCAATGATCTCGCCGCCGCCGTAATTCAGCAGTTTCAGCGCCTCGCCGACGCTGCCCTTGGCGGCCGAAAGCACCGCCCCGCCCTCGCCCGATATGCCGAGATGGGCAAGCGCCGCCATGAGCGCATCGTCGGCAAGGGGCGCCAGCTTCAGCGGCAGGCAGCGCGAGCGGATCGTCGGCAGCAATCGTCCCGGCGCATGCGAGAGCACCAGGAACAAGGCCCGCTTCGGCGGCTCTTCCAGAATCTTCAAGATGGCGTTGGCCGCATTGCGGTTCATGTCGTCGGCCGGATCGATAATGACAATCCGCCAATTGCCGGTTCCTGAGGTCTGCGAGAAAAATTTACCGGCGCGGCGCACCTCGTCGACGGTGATCGCCGACTTCACCTTGCCGGTCTTTTCATCCACGGGCCGGGCGAGATGCAGAAGATTATGCGAGGCGCCGGAGTTGATCTGCCGGCTGACGGACGAGGCAGGATCCGGATCGCCGATCGTCTCCGGCGCGGTGGCAGGATCGGGATAGGAGAGCACGTGATTGGCGAAGCGGAAGGCGAGCGTCGCCTTGCCGATGCCATCAGGCCCCTCTATCAGGATGGCGTGGTGACCCTTGCCGGACCGGTAGGATTGCGCAAGGAAGGCCTGCGCCTCCTCATGGCCGAACAGCCTGGTATTTTCGCCCGGCCAGATGGCGCCGTCGAGCAGTCCGGGCCTTTCTTCACTCATAACGGGATTCACTCATGATGTGCGGCTTCCGGCATGCCAGCACGGCCTGCAGGCGACATGAGCTGCCGGACGATCGCCACGATCTCGGCGGCGATTGCTTCCTCGCTCTGCATGGCGTTGATCACATGACAGCGCTCCGGCTCGCGGGCGGCGATATCGAGAAAGGCTTCGCGCCGTTTCTCGTGGGTTTCAAGCCGCTCTTTCTCGAAGCGATCGGGAGCGTCGGTGGCGGCGCGTTTCTGCGCGCGCTCCAGCCCGATCTTGGCGGGGATGTCGAGGATCACAGTGCAATCCGGCATGACGCCGTTGATGGCGATGCGCTGCAGCGTCTCGATGAAATCGGGCTCGAGATTGCCGGTGACGCCCTGGTAGACGCGGGAGGAATCCATGAAACGGTCGCAGAGCACGATCTTGCCGGCAGCCAGTGCGGGGCGGATCACCTCTTCGACATGGTCGTTGCGCGCCGCCGCAAACAGGATTGCCTCCATCCGCGTGCCGAAGGCCTCAGCAGCCCCCGACAGGAGCACGTGGCGCACGGCCTCGGCGCCCGGCGATCCGCCCGGTTCCCGCGTCACCAGCACATCGTGACCGTCGCCCTTCAGCGCCTCGGCGAGGCGGCGGATCTGCGTGGATTTCCCAGCGCCTTCCCCACCTTCAAACGTAACGAACAATCCCGTACCGGATGACAATGACAACTTCCCGCATTCCAGGCGCCGTACGCGCCTTGCTTCTTCTATCTATCCGAAGACAGCAGGAAGGAAAACCTTTCGCCGCGGCGACATATTCACCTTTCCCGGCAAATTGCATCGGAAAACCGGCGCTCAGCCCGGCGCGGACTTGTCCCAGAGCCAGGAGAAGAACAGCGATTCGCCGAGTTCCAGCATGGCGTCAACAGCCCGGCTGCTGAGCGAGCCCTCGCCGACCGCCTGCACGGTATAGAGCGGCACTTCCCTGAGCAGCCGGCTGCCTGCAAAAATCCTGAGCGTACCTGCCTGGGTATCCGGTTGCACCGGTGCTGCCAGCGGCCAGCGATAGATGATGCGCGCCGACAGCCGGTCGGGATTGCTGATCGGAATATAGACGCTGACCGGCGCCTTGGCCACGAGATCGACTGTGCGCGCCGTGCCGCCATAGACGCTGGCGGCGCCGATCACTTCGTTCTCGGCGAAGATCTGCCGGCTCTCAAAGGCCGTCAGCCCCCATTCGAGCACCCGCTTGGCCTCCTCCGTCCGCTCCTTGTCGGAAGCGACGCCGGCAAGCGCCAGAAACAGCCGTCTGCCGTCGCGCTCAACCGACGCGACGATCGAATAACCCTCGCCCTCGGTAAAACCGGTTGCCAGCCCGTCGGCACCGAGATCGAGCCCGAGTAGCGGATTGCGGTTGCGCTGGAAGATCTTGTTCCACTCGAAATCCGGCTGCGCAAAATAGGGGTAGAGGTTCGGATAGGACTTTTGCAGGGCCGTGGCGAGCGTCACCATCTCGCGCGCCGTCACCTTGCTCTTTCCATCCGGAAGGCCGGTGGAATTGCCGAACTCGGCTTTCTCCATGCCGAGTTCACGGGCGCGCCGCGTCATCGACTCGGCAAATTGCTGCTCGCTGCCGGCCATGCCTTCGGCGAGGATAATGCAACTGTCATTGGCGCCCTGGATGGCGACCCCTTTGATCAGGTCCTCGACGCGCACGCGCGATTTGAGGCTGGCAAACATCGTTGCCGTCCTCGACGGCGCGCCGCCGGTTCTCCAGGCATATTCCGAAACGGGATATTCGGTATCGAAGGTGATCTGGCCCTTCGTCACCGCGTCGAAGACGAGATCCATCGTCATCAGCTTGGCGAGCGATGCCGGCGAAAAGCCCTGGTCCTCGTTCTTGGCGAGAAGCACCGTGCCGGTGGCAGCCTCGATCATATAGGCCTGCGCCGCCTTAGTAGCGAAACCGGCGGCACCGCTATCGGCCGCAAGCGCTCCGGTGGTCAACGGCAGGAGGCATGCCAAAGCAATTCCAGCAAAAGTGCGCAGCGGTTTTGCGTCCGGAATTGCGTGGAAACAAAAGGTTAGAGCGGTTCTGCGCTTCGATAGGAAGCTGAACTGGTCTAAACGGCGAAGCACAGGCTTCAGCATCAGGCGTTTCCATCGATCGAGCGGCGTGTCGTCAGGTAGGTTAGAGCGAGAGGAAATCCGATGCAATTGCCGCGCTCAACGCGCGGCGAATTTGGCCTGCTGGCGCTTGGCGGAGGCCAGGATCGACTCCTGCGTCAGCCCGTCATTGCGCACCATCACCGCGTCGAAGGCGAGATCGACGGTTACCGTCTTCACGTCCTCATTCTGGTAACCGAGCGCGAGGGAGCTGAGCGGCCGTTCATAGGGCATGGGACCAATCTCCGGCAACACGACCATCTGGTCGAAGGCCTGCGGGGCATTGTTTGCGGACGGTGCCGGCGGCGCAACCAAGACATGGGCACCCGGAGCAAGAGCGGGCGCCGCAGTATATCGGGCGCTCGGCGTCGAGCCGGCATAGGAGGTCGCCGACATCGGTACCGGCACGCTGGCCGGCGTCTCGTAATCTTCGGAACTCTGCAGCTGGTCGCGGGTGATCTTGCGGCTGTTGGAGGCGACCATCACGCCGGTTGCGATCTGGCCTTCCGGATTGACGCCGGGAATACGGCTGCCCTTCGGCGCGTAGGAGGCCATCAGATAGGGCATGTCGTGGCCGTCCATACGGGCACGGCCGACATATTGCACGCGCACCTTGCCGGTGCCGCTATGCTGCAGATCCAGCATGTCGGCCGTCTTGTTCGACAGGTCGATGATGCGGCCCTCGTGATAGGGGCCGCGATCGTTGACGCGCACGATCACGGAGGAACCGCTTTCGAGATTGGTGACGCGCGCATAGCTCGGCAACGGGAAGGTCGGATGCGCTGCAGAAAGATGCATCTGATCGTAGACTTCGCCGTTCGCCGTCAGGCGCCCATGAAAGGCCGAGCCATACCAGGAAGCGACGCCGACCTTGTTATAGGCGAAGTCTTCCTTCGGATAATACCACTTGCCCTTCACCTCGTAAGGATTGCCGACGATGTAGCGGCCGCCGCCCTTGGGAATATTGTTGCCGGTGGCGACCCGCGGGCTCGCCTTCACGCCATATTCGGATTCGGAGAAATATTCTTTGCCGTGGGCTTTCTTCTTCGGCACCGCCTGCGTCGTGCCGCACGCCGCAACCGTCGCACACATCGCCGATACCGCCAGCCACCGTGCTGTCGTTGCGAAAGACGCCGCCCCGTATCCCAATTTCATATGTCCCACGCCGCTCAAAGATCGTTATGGTTAAGGAACTTTGCCCCATACTGGGCCAATACGCCTTATCCCCGCCCGCCTAACGAGGCTTTAATCTTGCGAAGTTCGTGGCAAATTTACGAACGATTTCGCAGCGATAGCCATAATTCTCGTGATTATGGTTTATAAACCACTAACGCGAGCCCTGTCGCCCTGCCCTGCCGCTGCGGCAAAGAAGCCTGAAATTCCCGTGCCGATGCGGGGCATATGGTAAACATCCGGCCGCTTCAGATGCCCGAAAAGCTCCATATTGAAACGCCGCCGGCACGGCTCCATCGCCGATCTACCTCGATCCTCTCCGGGAACGAAATGTCCGCCAAGGGCTTTGAGGGTTATGCCTATGGAGGATCACTATGAACGATGAAACCATAACACAGCTCGACACCGTGATCCGGCAGCTGAATGTTCGAGCGCGCGCGCTTTCTGAGTTGGATCAAGAGAACGACATCGCAATGCTGATGTCAGCACTTGCGGTGACAATGGAAGCGGTTCGCTCTCTCTGCGAGGATATGAACCAGCTCAATGGTCCGAAAGGCCTTGGATCGGACGGAGGCTAGATCTCATGTCTCCGACTTAAATTTCAAAGAGCTTGTCTGGGAACGAGATACGCGCCGACCCGCAAATTCCCGCCGGCCTCCAAAGCCCGTCAACACCAAAGAACAGCGATTGCTCCGTCGCATTGTCGCGCAGCGTTCATCGAAAAGTAGATTTTAGTCGCTATTCCGGCCCCGCTTCTCATCTCATATCGGGTTCCGGCAATGGATCTTGCGACAGTCCTTCTTCTACACAAGTCTTCCTTCATCGTCGGAGCAATCTGCTTCTTCTACGTGAGATGGCGCTCTGGAGCGACGCCAGGGCTTGGTGTACTCGCCGTCGGTTTTTCCTTGCTCGCGATCGCCTCGACGCTGGCAGGTTTGGACGAGCGTCTTCACATGTCCGATAATGCCAGGACATTCTGGAGTTTTTCGCTTGGCGCCAATGGTTACGGGCTGATGGCGGTGGGTCTTTATGGCCTCAGCCGGCGTCACAGCTCCCTTCGAGACTCGTGGCCGATGCTCCTGCCTGTCACCCTCACGCTCAGTGCGGCGATCACGCCGTGGTATGTGGACAACGGGCTCAGAGCATCCGTCTTCAACGGCAACGCCGCCATTCTGCTGGCCTTGTCGGGGTTGGTGATCGCCCGCGACTTCTTTCAGGAGCGCCTTACCGCGCGGTTCGGTCTTTCCGCGGCCATTTTTGTCGCGACGTCTCTTTCAGCGTTGGTCGTGGTCGGTTTCACGTTTCCGAACGATGCGCCTCTTCCGCCGCGCTACGCATTCTTTTTGCTGATTATCTGTCATTTCGCGGTGGCTCTGTTCGTACTCGTGCTAGTGCAGGAAAGAGCCGAAGAGAAGCTTACCAGACTTGCGAATACCGATATGCTGACCGGCGTTCCCAATCGGCAGCATTTCTTCAGCTCGCTTCCCAAAAGCCTCGGGCCCGGAGACGCATTCGTCCTGATCGATATCGACTTTTTCAAGAGCGTGAACGACCGGTTCGGACACGACAAAGGCGATATTGTTCTCGTGGATGTTGCTCGGACGATTGCTCGCAGCATTCCTCCTTCCGGCGTCTTCGGCCGGCTGGGCGGCGAAGAGTTCAGCCTCTTCGTTCGCGGCGAAACCGAAGCCTCTGCTTTTGCGCTCGCGGAGCAGATACGTGAGGCTGTCAATACTTTGGATCTCGTCTTCGAAGGAAAACAGGTCTCCACTACCGTCAGCGCAGGCGTGGCGCTCTGGGAAGCGGGCCTCACGGAACAAGACATCCAGAAGCGGGCAGATCAGGCGCTTTACAGTGCCAAAAACAACGGCCGCAACAGGGTGGAATTGTTTACCGGCATCGGGTTGACCGACAGCTCCCCTGCACCCGAACGGCGACTGGCCCGCGCAGGCTGACAACAGCGGAGATCGGTCACGCTCAGACTGCCTGGCACGTCATAGCGGAATGCCGGCAAATGCTACAGAGCACGTTGACGCTGCCATCAAAGCTGCTAAAACCCAGCCATCGAGTGATTGGGTCGCAAACCGGCAGTAACAGCCGGTTGGAAGAAATCTACGGAATGTCGATTTCTCAACCTTTCAACAGATGGAAGAGTGTCCGAGTGGTTTAAGGAACCGGTCTTGAAAACCGGCGTGCGGGTGACCGTACCGTGGGTTCGAATCCCACCTCTTCCGCCAGCAACCTGTTGAAAAGCTTGTATATTTTGCCAAACCTTCCGAGGTGATAACCCAACTCGCTTGCAATATAGTCAACGAAGATCTGCAATAATGCGGCGACATCCAGACGCGCTATGCCGCCGAATGATTCTGCAAATCGTGCGCGAGGCCGAGACGCTCTTGGTCACGAAGCCCGGCCTCGCCCGTTCGACAGTAGATCTCCTTGCCATCGGCGATCTGTTGAGCCTCACCCGTATTGCTGCACAGCAATCGCGATGGGGACTGAAGCCACAGCCGCTCACGAAATCAGCGAATAGATCCAGACGCCAACAGAACCCCAAAAGATAGCCGGCATCACTATCATCCCCAAAATGATGATCTTGGTCACACGAACAGCTCCGAAATTCGACTCATCCCGCAAAGCTATTGCAACGATCGAAGGTTGGTATGGGGCACGAAGTCCGGGACCAATCGGACCTTGGTCTGAGTTCTGCGGCTGAATGCATAATCCCCTGGGGGCGAGCTTACTCGATCGATGCGGTTAGAGCGCTGCAGTTGCGGTTCATGCTCCTGCGGAATTGGTTCGGCGCCGATAGGTTCGGGCCGCGATGGTCAGCGCGATGGCGATCAATGCGGCTGCGACGCCGAAGGTGATCTGCATGCCTGAATGAACGGCCTCGGGACGTGCCGCGGCGATCTCTGAGCTCCCCGACCCGTGCGCGAACACGGCGCCCATGACGGATGCGCCGGTAATCAGCCCGAGATTGCGCGACAGGTTGAGCATGCCGGAAATGACGCCGCGTTGGTCGGGCCGCACATCTCCCATGACGGCTGTGTTGTTGGCCGCCTGGAACAGCTGATAGCCAGGCGTCAGCAGAGCGATGGCGGTGATGTAGCCGGCGATTCCAGGCAGCACGGCGAGAGCGATGCAGCCGGCGGCCATGGCGACGAGCCCTGCGGCAACCACCAACGGCGCGTCCAGACGATCGACGAGGCGGCCGGCCGGGACACCGCTGAGGATGGAGATCACCGGACCGATCGACATGACGGCGCCAACCAGCGCCTCGTTGAGCCCGAGCGCACGGGAGAGATAGAAGGGCGCGACCACCAGCGTCGCCATCATCACTGTGGAAACGAGCCCGTTCATCGCCAGGCTGGCGGTGCGCACGCGGTCGCGGAACACCGCCAGCTGGATCAACGGCGATGCCGTTCTCGCCTCGGTGAAGATGAAGAGGCCGGCGCAGACACCGGCCATGAGCAGCAGGGCGAGGTTCAACAGGCCAAAGCTGCCATGCCCGATCGTCATCGCCAGCGCATAGGCCGACAGCGTCAGGGCAAGCAGCAGCGTGCCCACTCTGTCGAAGCCGGCCCGATCCTTCTTCCTCCCGCCGATATCGTCCGGCAGACAGCGATAGGCGAGAACGAAGGTCGCCAGGCCGAGCGGCACGTTGACGAGGAAGATCGCCGGCCAGCCGAAATAGGCGATCAGCAGACCGCCGAGTGAGGGCCCAAGAGCGGTGCCGATCGCCGACATCGTTCCGAGCAGCCCCATGGCGCTGCCGATCCTCGCCTTCGGCACCGTTTCACCGACAAAGGCCATGGTCAGCGCCATCATGATCGCCGCGCCCAGACCCTGCACCGCCCGTGCCGCAATCATCAGCCACAGCTTCGGCGCAAGGCCGCAGAGGACCGAGGCCAGTGTGAAGAGCAGGATACCGATGAGCAGCAGCCGTCGCCGGCCAGTGACATCGCCGAGCCGCCCGACGCTGACGATCAAAGTGGTAATGGCAAGGAGATAGGCGAGCACGATCCACTGGACATCCTGGAAGGCAGCCTCCAACCGCCGCGCCAGGCTCGGCAGGCCGACATTAGCGATGCTGGTGCCAAGCGATGGCAGCAGCATCGAGAGGGAAAGGCTGGCGAGTGCCCAGCGGACGGAATAGGGGCGTTCGGCGACGGCCTCGCCTGGCTCTGCAATGATCGGTTTCACCGTAGACTCCGTTTTTCTCGCTCCGGAAACGGAGCCGTCGGCAAACATAGTCCTCTGCCCGGTATGGCGGAACGCGCAGTATTTGCATTCTATTCGTGCGTTGGACGCCATATGAAGCCGTGTTATATCGGATGCATGTCGACACCCGATCTCAACCTGCTCGTCACCCTGGATGTGCTGCTTGCCGAAGGCAGCGTTGCCCGCGCCGCCCACAGGCTGCGGCTCAGCCCTTCGGCCATGAGCCGGGCGCTGGCGCGACTGCGCGAGACGACGGGCGATCCGCTGCTGGTGCGCGCCGGCCGCGGCCTCGTCCCCACGCCCCGGGCGCTCGAACTGCGCGAACGGGTCGGCCGGATCGTCGAGGATGCGCAAGCGGTGCTGCGCCCTGCCGAGGTGCTTGATCTCAAACGCCTGGTCCGGACGTTCACGCTGCGCACCAGCGAAGGCTTCGCCGAGAGCTTCGGACCCGATCTTATCGCCCGCCTCGGTGGTGAAGCGCCGGGCGTGCGGCTGCGCTTCGTGCAGAAACCGGATAAGGACAGCGCCCCGCTGCGCGACGGAAGCGTCGACCTGGAAACCGGCGTCGTCGGCGAAACGATGGGACCGGAGGTGCGGGCGCAGGCCTTGTTCCGCGATCGTTTCGTCGGCGTCGTGCGGAGTGGGCATCCGCTCTGCCAGGGCGAGGTCACGCACGCCCGGTATGCTGCCGGCCGGCACATCGCCGTCTCCCGGCGCGGGCTCGACAAGGGAAGGATCGATCAAGCCCTCGATGCGCTCGGGCTCGAACGGCAGATTGCCACGATCGTCGGTGGGTTCTCCACAGCGCTGGCGCTTGCCCGCGCCTCGGATCTAATCGCCAGTGTTCCGGAACGGCACACGGGAGCATTGCGCCAGGGAATGCACAGCTTTCCCCTGCCCGTTCCGATCCCTGAGATCACGCTTTCCCTGCTTTGGCACCCGAGGATGGATGCCGATCCGGCCCACCGCTGGCTGCGCGGCTGCGTTCGGGAGGCCTGCGGGGCAACGTGATCGACGAACGATCAATCGGATGGTCGTGGTTGACTATCCCGCGTCGACGTGATTTCCCGCCCGAGATCATCAGGCGAATTATGAGGTGGGAACATCATGGCCGACATCATCGTAAAGGACAGCAACGGAAGCCAGCTTCACGACGGCGATTCCGTAACGCTGATCAAGGATCTCAAGGTCAAGGGAACCTCGGAGACGCTGAAGCGCGGAACGCTGGTCAAGGGCATTCGCCTGACCGACAATCCAGGCGAGATCGAATGCAATACCAAGCAGGTCAAGGGTCTGGTGTTGAAAACCGAATTCCTCAAGAAGGCATAGGATCGGCCTTATCAGCCGCTTCCTGCGGCACTTCCTCGGTGATCACCTCGAAGCGGCAAAGCACTGCCGGCCCAAAGGCCGTCGACATTGCGACGTCGGTGGCGTCGCGGCCGGTCCCCATCAGGATCCTGCCGATTCGCGGCGTGTTGTGGCGGGCATCGACCGTATGCCAGTGGCCGCCGAGAAACACCTCGAACCAGGCGCTGAAATCCATCGGATTGGGATCGATCGGGACGCCGATATCGCCGAGATAGCCGGTGCAATATCGGGCTGGGATATTCATGCATCGGCAAAGCGCGATGGCGAGATGGGCAAAGTCGCGGCAGACACCTGCCTTGTCGACGAAGCCGCCATGCGCGGTCCGCAGCAGGTCGGCCTTCAGGTAGTCGAAGGTGATGTGGTCATGGACGAAATCGCAGATCGCCTGGACGCGCGCCCAGCCGAGCGGTGTCGACGAGAAGGTTGCCCAGGCGAAATCGGCGAGCCTGTCGGTGTCGCAATAGCGGCTGCCGAGCAGGAAGACGAGCACCTCGTCCGGCAGGTCGTTGATCGCGTGCTGGACGGCATCGTCGGGAACGACGTCGGGTTGGCCGCTGTCGTAGATCTCGAACGCCGTGGAAATCGTCGTTACTCCAGCCGGGGCGACGATCCGGCTGCAGGCATTGCCGAAACCGTCGGTATATTCCCAGGCCTCGATCGGCCGGTCGAATGTCAGCACCTGCTCGCTGAGAAGATCGGCGCGGCGCGAAGGATGAATGTTGAGAGCGAGCAGCATCGGCGTCGGCTGTATGCATTCATAGCCCAGATGAAACCCGGCGCGTATCTTCATTGTGGCGTCCTAACATCGCGACAGATGGCGTGACTATGCAACGCCGATCGTGCTGCCCGGTTCCCGCAGCCGCAACTGTCGCCGCGCCCAAACCGAAGATTACTTCGTGGTGACGTTGACCTGCACTGTCATGCTGTCGAAATCCGCCCCATCGCCATCATAGCTGCCGCTCAACGGGACGGCCTGACGCGGATCGCGGGCGACGGCGACCCGAATGAGATCGCGGTTGCCGACGATCCCGTTGGTCGGATCGAACTCCGCCCAGCCGCCGCCCGGAAGGTAAACCTGGCACCATGCATGGGTGGAACCGCCCCCGAGCACGGTGGAGTCGTCCCGGTCGGGAACATAGACATAGCCCGTGACAAACCGCGCCGCGAGGCCGAGGACGCGTGCCGCCTCCATCATCAGCAGCGCGAAATCCCGGCAGGTGCCGGAACGAAGCTGCAAAGTCTGCAGCGGCGTCTGCGTTCCGTGCTCCATCCGGCGCGCATAGACGAAGCTTTCCCGAATGGCGTAACAGAGCGTCATCAGCATGTGCCCCGTCTCGGTCGGACGCCCCTGGCGCACGAACCGGCGCGCCCAGCGTCCGACCTCGTCGTTGGGGTCGGGATAATGGCGCTGCATGGCCGGCGTCAAATCGGCAATCTCGTCCTTGTCGTAGGAGAACGGATAGGTCAGCGCCTGATCGTCCACCTTGAGGTCGAGGGCAACCTGGGGCGTATGATCGAGCGTGATCCAGGTTTCGAAACGAAGCTCGGACGCCGGCCTCGAAATATCGATGAGCGCCACGCAATTGCCGAAAACATCGTGGATCCAGCGCACATGACTTTCCTCGGGATATATCGTCAACGACGCTTCGATCAGCCGCTGGTCGAAACTGTCACGCGGCCGGAACATCAAGCGATGCTCGCCGAAATCGACATCCCTGACGTAACGATAGGACGTGATGTGGCGAACGGAGAAAATCGTCATGGGCCGGCTTTCCTCTGCGTGAGGCGCGCCCTGCCAGCTTCCTGCTTATCCCGATTTCTTGTCATATAAGCACATTCGAAAGATTGCTATTCTGCACCAACCGATCGACGGCAGAGCCCGTCCAACCTAAGAGGATAAAATGCATATCATCTGGGACGTTCTGACGCTTATGCTGACAATCGGCTCGCTCTATGGCGGTCGCGAATACCGGATTATTCGCGCCCGTGCCCGCGCCCAGAACTGGGGCAACTTCTGATCCGATTCAGAAGCCTCATCGTATAGGCTGCTGCCGGAACGGTGGCGGATACGTCGAATGACGTAAAGCCAAGCGCTTAAGGAAGTGCTTTATTAGCAGAGACGGCGTCTATCCGTCCATTCTCCCTGTTATTGCCAGCCCGCCTCACCCCAGGCGGGCTTTTTTTCACCGTGATTCTTTTTCCCGCGCCATACTTCTTGGCGCCCGCCTTACTTCTTGGCGCCTGCGGAAAGCACCCGATGTGTCGCATTGTCCATGGCGTGGCTCGCTTCCTGTCCATCCTTCTTCAGCCCGTATGCGGTATTGCCGCAGCCGGACAGTGTGAGCAGGCAAATGCAGGCGACGGCGATTGCAGCTTTTGACATCAAGTTTTCCCCGGATGGAATGGCGATCAGGGAAAGATGATGCATTCCCCGGCAAAATCAATCCACCGGATAGGGAACTCAATGGCGCCACCGGCGTTAACGGAAGCCATCCAACCGGGGTTCACGACATGGATTATCAGATTGCCTTCGCTGCGACCGTTGCGACAGCGTCCTTCCTCGTCTTCATGCTCGTCGTTCACCGGACATAGAGATTCCCTCGCCAGCCGTCTTCCGCAAACCGCCGAGATAGATCCGAGCGCAATAGACCCGGATGCTTGCGCGTGCACCCTTAAATGACAGGCAAGAAATATTTCAATTTCCGCAAGTATTCTAGCATTCAACAATGTAATCCATTTTAGTTAAATGCCATACTTAACTATTCATTAACAATATACTTGCGCGTCTTCCGCTTCCGCTTATGCTTTATGCAAAGGGGAGAGGAACAATGTTTACTAAAAGCCTGATCATGCCGTTGGGATTCGCAGTGATTGCCATTGCCGGTCTGTTGTTCCAGATTGCTTCATACGCGTTGAACTCCCCCGTGACCGTGCTGCAGCCATAAGTCACATAAGTTGCTGAAGCGGCAGGCAATCTCGTAACTGGGAGTGGAACTTCCTTTCGTTTCGTGCATTCTGTGACTCGTTTTGTCAGGAGGGAGATAACCATGGAAAACGCAGGCGTGGGTTGGATTGCAGCCATCATCATCGGCGGCATCGCCGGATGGCTGGCGGAAAAGGTCATGAGCAGCAATATGGGTTTGCTCATGAACATATTGCTCGGCATCGTCGGCGCCATCGTCGCCAACTGGATCCTGGGTCTGTTGCACATCCAGCCGCTGGCCGGTTGGCTGGGTTATCTGATCACCGGCTTCGTCGGTGCCTGCATTCTGATTTTCGTCGGCCGCGTCATCCGTCGCTGATTGCCGCAGACATAGTTAAAAGCCGGGCGCGCTTCGCGTCCGGCTTTTCTCTATCCCGAATTGTCTTTCAGCGGCGGCTCAGCAGGCCGAAAACATAGGCGATGCCTGCGGTCACCGCGAGCGCCATGAGCGGTTCTTCACGAACCTTGTCGCGCAGCTGTTCCGTCATCAGCGACGCCTCGTCGGTAACTGCCGACTTTGCCCCCTGCCCGAGCGCGACCACGCTTTCCGTCAGCCGGGAGAGATCGTTGCGAAGGGCTGCGACCTGCGCCGACAGGTCGTCTGCTGCCATATCAGCCTTGACGCGCGCAGCGGTGGATTCGGCGGAAGCGGTTTTCAAGTCGGCCATGGTCTGCTCCTGTTGCATGGGATGCCGCTTCAACGAAATGGCGGCCCGAAAGGTTCCGCCGCAGCCGATCTTTTGTTGGCCGCGGAGCCGCCACGCGGCCACCGCCACCCGGCGCAGCTTTTCGCGCGACAAACTCTTCATTTCCTGTCGGGTTTGTTCTAAGGAACGTCGAATGTCCGCCCGCGCGCGGCTCAATGATACTGCGAGGTTTGCGTTTCTATGTTCCATATCCTGAGAAGAGCCGCTCAGACCTGGGTCGCCAAGCTGCTGATGCTTCTGCTGGTCGCGTCCTTCGGCATCTGGGGCGTCTCCCGGTCGCTGATTACCGGCAGCAACAGCACCACGGTCGTGACCGTCGGCGATCAGCATGTGGACGTCAACGAATTCCACCTCGCCTACCAGCGCCAGGTGGCAAGCCTCGGCCAGCAGTTCGGCACGCGTCTCACTCCAGAACAGGCCCGCGCTTTCGGCGTGGAGCAGCAGGTGCTTGCCCAGCTCGTCGCCGGCGCCTCGCTCGACCAGCTCGCCGAAGACATGAACCTCGGCCTGTCCGAAGATCGCCTCGCCCAGCTGATCGCCGACGATCCGGCTTTCAAGGCCGTCAACGGCAAGTTCGACCGTGAACTCTTCATCTCGCGCCTTCGCAACGCCAGTATCCGCCAGGACGATTACATCAAGGAGCGCAGCAAGGTCGCCGTCCGCAGTCAGGTCGTCGATGCCATCTCGAACGGCTTTACCGCGCCGAAGACACTGGTCGACGCCCTGAAGCTCTATGGCAATGAAAGCCGCAGTGTCGACTATCTGCTGCTCACCAACGCCAATATCGAGCCGATCAAAGCGCCTGCCGACGACGTGCTGGCGACGTGGTTCGACGGCGTCAAGCAGCGCTACCAGGCGCCTGAATACCGCAAGCTCGTCTATCTCTCGCTGCAGCCCGCCGATATCGCCGACGCCGCGACCGTCACCGACGACCAGATCCACGAAGCCTTCGACAAGAGCAAGGACACCTACCGCACGCCGGAAAGCCGCACCATCGAACAGCTGACCTTCACCAGCAAGGATCTTGCCGTTGCCGCCGAAACGGCGCTGAAGGGCGGCACCAGCTTCGACCAGCTGGTCTCCGACCAGGGCAAGACGGCAAGCGACGTGCTGCTCGGCGAATTCACCAAGGACAAGGTTCCCGACCAGGCCGTTGCCGATGCGGCCTTCGCCGTTTCGAAGGACGGCGGCACGACACCTGTCGTCGAGGGCTCCTTCGGCTCCGTCATCTTGCGCATCACCAACATCAAGCCGGAAACCACCAAGAATTTCGACGAGGTGAAGGAGGATATCCGCAAGCAGCTGGCGCTTTCCAATGCCTCGCAGGAAGTGATCAACGTTCATGACCGCATCGAGGATCTGCGCGCCGGCGGCGCCACGCTCGAGGATATTGCCGGCCAGCTGAAGCTCAAGGCCGTGACCGTCGACGCCGTCGATATGACCGGCGCCGACAAGGACGGCAAAGAGGTCAAGGATATTCCCGTCAAGCAGCAGTTGCTCGGCGAAGCCTTCAAGACCGAAGTTGGCGTCGATGCGCCGCCGCTGCCGATCGGCAATGACGGCTATGTCTGGTTCAACGTCCGCGAAATTACCCCGACCCGCGAGCGCCCGGTCGCCGAAGTACGCGAAAAGGCGGTCGAAGACTGGACGGCTGAACAGCAGAAGGCCGAACTTGCCAAAAAGGCCGAGGCATTGAAGGCCGAGGCCGCCAAGGGTACGGCGCTTGCCGATATCGCAACGCCGCTCGGCATCGCCGTTGAAAGCAAGAGCGGCGTTACCCGCGCCACCGATGATCCGGTGCTTGGCCGCGCCGGCGTCACCGCCGCCTTCTCCGGCCCCGTCGACGCGGTCGCGAGTGCCGTCGGCGCGGATCCGTCGACGCAGATCCTGATGAAGGTCACCGAGGTCAACAGCGAGCCGACCAGCGACGCGCTGAACAACCGCGATGCCCAGATCACCGCCATGGCCAATGCCGCCGGCGACGATATTCTCGATCAGATGGTCAACCTGCTGCAGACGCAGTACGGCGCGCAGATCAACCAGACGCTCGCCGAGCAGGCGACGCTTCGTTAGGAGGCCTTATGACCGATCTGAAGCCGTTCCTGGCCAAGGCCGCAAGCCGCGAGCCGCTGACGCGTGACGAGGCGCGCGCCGCCTTCGACATCCTGATGTCGGGCCAGGCGACGCCCTCGCAGATCGGCGGCTTCCTGATGGCGCTGCGCGTGCGCGGCGAAACCGTCGACGAGATCGTCGGTGCCGTCACCGCGATGCGCTCGAAAATGCTGACCGTCGAAGCGCCTGAAGATGCGATCGACATTGTCGGCACCGGCGGCGACGCCAGCGGCACCTACAATATCTCGACGCTGGCGGCGCTGATCGTCGCCGGCGCCGGTGTCCCCGTCGCAAAACACGGCAACCGGGCGCTGAGCTCGAAATCGGGCGCGGCGGACAATCTGGCCGCACTCGGCGTCAAGCTCGATGTCGGCCCCGAGATCATCTCCCGCTGCATTGCCGAGGCCGGCGTCGGCTTCATGTTCGCGCAGCTTCATCATTCCGCCATGCGCCATGTCGGCCCGTCTCGCGTCGAACTCGGCACCCGCACCATCTTCAACCTGCTGGGTCCGCTTTCCAGTCCGGCCGGCGTCCGCCGCCAGCTGCTCGGCGTCTTCTCACCGCAATGGCTGGTGCCGCTTGCCGAAGTCATGCGCGATCTCGGCTCCGAATGCGTCTGGGTGGTCCATGGCGACGGCCTGGACGAGATCACCACGACAGGCATCACCAAGGTGGCCGCGCTCGAAGACGGCAAGATCCGCACCTTCGAGCTATCGCCCGCCGATTTCGGCGTCAGCCCTTGCGTGCTCGCCGACATCAGGGGCGGCGATGGTGTCGCCAATGCCGCAGCGCTTCGCGAGGTGCTCAGCGGCGCGAAGAATGCCTATCGTGATATTTCGCTCGCCAATGCCGCGGCATCGCTGGTCATCGCCGGCAAGGTCGAAACGATTCGCGATGGCATGATGGTTGCCGCGCAGTCCCTCGATAGCGGTGCCACCGCGCTTGCCCTCGACAAACTCATCGCCGTTTCCAACGATATCGACTAGGATTGCCCGATGAGCGATATTCTGAAGAAGATCGAACTTTACAAGCGCGAGGAAATCGCCGCCGCCAAGGCTGCGGTGTCGCTTGCCGACCTGAAGGCGATGCAGGCCGGCCAGTCCGCTCCGCGTGGTTTCTACAAGGCGCTCGTTGCCCAGCGTGACGCCGGCAATTTCGGCCTGATCGCCGAGATCAAGAAGGCGAGCCCGTCCAAGGGCCTCATTCGCCCGGATTTCGATCCGCCGGCGCTGGCAAAGGCCTACGAAGCCGGTGGCGCCGCCTGTCTTTCCGTGCTGACCGACACGCCGAGCTTTCAGGGTGCCCCGGAATTCCTGACGACGGCACGGGACGCCTGTGCCCTGCCCGCTTTGCGCAAGGATTTTATGTTCGAGACCTATCAGGTCCATGAGGCGCGCGCTTGGGGCGCCGACTGCATTCTGCTGATCATGGCGTCGCTGACCGATGACGAGGCCGAGCGGCTGCAGGACGAGACCTTCTCGCTCGGCATGGATGTGCTGGTCGAGGTTCACGATGCCGAGGAGATGGAGCGGGCGCTGAAGCTTTCCTCGCCGCTCATCGGTATCAACAACCGCAATCTGCGGACTTTCGAGGTCAGCCTGACGGTCAGCGAGACGCTTGCCTCCATGGTTCCCGCCGACCGGCTCCTCATCGGCGAAAGCGGCATCTTCACCCATGCCGATTGCAAGCGTCTGCAGGCGGTCGATATCAGCACCTTCCTTGTCGGCGAAAGCCTGATGCGAAAAGACGACGTAACGGCCGCCACCCGCGCGCTGCTCTTCGGCGAAGCCGCCATCGCGGCCGAATGATATGAGCGGCGGAAAGCCCGGCCTCACGCATATCGATGCCTCCGGCGAGGCGCATATGGTCGATGTCTCCGACAAGGCGGAGACGGTGCGCATCGCCACGGCCGAGGGCCATGTGAAAATGGCGGCGGAAACGCTCACGCTGATCCGCCAGGGCAATGCCAAGAAGGGTGATGTCATCGGCACGGCCCGCCTTGCCGGCATCATGGCGGCAAAACGCACCGCCGATCTCATCCCGCTCTGCCATCCGCTGATGTTGACCAAGGTCACCGTCGAGATCGAGGAAGATGCCGCCCTGCCCGGCCTGCGCGTCACGGCAACCGCCAAGCTGACCGGCAAAACCGGTGTCGAGATGGAGGCGCTGACAGCCGTCTCGGTCGCGTGTCTGACCATCTACGACATGGCCAAGGCGGCCGACAAGGCGATGGAGATCGGCGGCGTCAGGCTGCTTGAAAAATCCGGCGGCAAGTCGGGCGATTTCCGTCATCCGGAGGCGAGATGAACCTTCTCCCGGTCGCAGAGGCCTTAAGCCGACTGCTTTCCCGCGCAACGCCCGTCGCGGCATCCGAGACATTGCCGCTCGCCGAGGCTGAAGGCCGCGTCCTGGCAGTCGATCTCAAATCCGGGATAACCCAGCCTCCCTTCGATGCCTCGGCCATGGATGGCTATGCGCTGCGCCGCGACGATGCGCCGGAGCCGGGCGCCGTGCTGAAGGTCATCGGCACGTCTGCAGCCGGCCACGGCTTCGAAGGAAGCGTCGGCAAGGGCGAAGCCGTCCGCATCTTCACCGGCGCGCCCGTTCCGGCAGGCGCCGACAGCGTGCTGCTGCAGGAGGATGCGGAGAAGATCGAAGACGGCGTCCGCACCAATTTCCCCGTGCGGCAGGGCCAGCATATACGTCCTCGCGGCCAGGATTTTACCGAAGGCGAAGCCGTGCTCGTGGCCGGCACCGTGCTCGATTTCTCGCGGCTGACGGTCGCTGCCGGCATGAACCGGCCCGATGTCGAGGTCCTCAAACGCCCGCTGATCGCCATCCTCGCAACCGGCGACGAACTACTGCCGCCCGGAAGCACGCCCGGCCCTTCGCAGATCATCGCATCCAATACGTTCGGTATCGCAGCCCTTGCCCGCAAAGCCGGCGCCGACGTTCTCGATCTCGGCATCGTCCCGGACGATAAGGCGAGGATTACCGCGGCGATCGATACGGCGCGGGGCGCCGAGGCCGATGTCATCGTCACGCTCGGCGGCGCTTCGGTCGGCGACCATGATCTGGTGCAGGCGACGTTGATCGAGGCCGGCATGCAGCTCGATTTCTGGCGCATCGCCATGCGTCCCGGCAAACCGCTGATGGTCGGCAGCTTCGGCGAGACCCATGTGCTCGGCCTGCCCGGCAATCCGGTCTCGAGCCTCGTCTGCTCGTTGCTCTTCCTGGAACCGCTGATCCGCAAGCTCGCTTCCCTGCCGCCGGTGCGGCGCGAGGCAATGGTGGAGGCAGCCACCCCACTGCGCGCCAACGACCACCGCCAGGACTATATCAGGGCGAAACTGTCGAAGTCCGCCGCCGGAACCTGGCTCGCCGAGGCCTTCGGCAAGCAGGATTCCTCGATGATGAAAGTGTTTTCCCAGGCCGATTGCCTCATCATCCGCCCGCCACATGCGCCGGAACTGCCGGCCGGAGCGCCCTGCCCGGTCATGCTGTTGCGGCCGGATCTTTTGGCATAGTCCCGACTTTCCAACTGCTTCAGGAAAGCGAAAACACGCCCGCCTGCACCGCTCCACCGTTGTACCCCGCGCCAAATTCCGCAACCGCATGCGTCGCGATTCGCTTCAGTTGTGCAAGTGGCAGGTAAGCGCGCTCGGGATCGCCGATCAGCACCTCGATACCGGCGGTCTGGCAACGCCGCAGGAAAGCCATCACCCGCACGGCAAGCGCGGGGTCGTAGAATAGGTCACCGACAAAGAGGAGATCAGTCTTCTCCGGCGGTCGTGCCTCGATGATATCGGCGGCGACGGCAATGATGTCCACGCCGTTGATCGCGGCGTTGAGACCGATTGCAGCGATGGCATTGGCATCGACATCGACCGCCGTCACCGCGGCAGCCCCGGCCTTGGCCGCCGCGATGGCGACGAGCCCGGAGCCGGCGCCGAGATCAAGGACGCGGCGGCCGGCGACCACTTCCGGGCGATCGAGCAGATGGCGGGCAAGCACGGCGCCGCCGGCCCAAGGATAGGCCCAGTAGGGCGCCGGATCGGCTTCTTCGCGGCCGGCAAGCCGCCAGAGCCCGCTGGCAGGCCCAGCCGTATGGAGGAGGATTTCAGGAATGGCCGGAACGGGTGAGATCGGCAGATTGGCCTGGATGAAGGGGGCCGGATCGGGATGCGGCATATCGGAGCGTTTCATCATCATGCTCCCTGGCCGCTAGGGCGAGATTCGGCATGCCGCCGTCGATCAATTCCACGTCATAAGCGACGAAGCCGAAATGCTCCTGGAGCGTCACTTATCGGCCTTGATAAAGCCCTCCGCCTGACCCGGCGAAGGGCTGCCGGCGCAATCAGCCGGGCTTCTTCTTCGAGAACTTGCCCTTCGCCCCGGCGCCGCCCTTGCCCTCGAATTTCGGACGTTCGGATTTGGCGCCTTCGGATTTGCCGCCTTCGAATTTCGGCTTGTCGTACTTCGGCTTGTCGAATTTCGGGCCATCGAAGCCGGGCTTGCCGGGCTTCTTGCTCCAGGGCTTGCTATCCTGTCTTTGCTGGCCGCTATTGTCGGCCGCAGCATATCCGCCGCCCGGACCCTTGCCGAACTTGTTCTTCGGGCGTTCGTCGCGGAACGTGTCGCCCGGCCGTTCATCACGCGACGACTTGCCGGCATAGGGCTTCGGCGACGGCGCCCGGCTGAAATCCGGCGTGCCGGAAAGCTTGGTCACGCGGATGCCGCGCTCGAGTGCCTTGTTCGGCCCGATCGCCGCCAGGAAGCTTTCGGCACTCGCCTCCGCGATCTCCACAAAGGTTTCCTCGGGCTGCATCTTGATCGCGCCGATCTCGCGCTTCGTCACATTTCCGTTGCGGCAGAGCATCGGGATCAGCCAGCGCGGCTCGGCATTCTGCTTACGGCCAACCGAAACCGAGAACCAGACGCTGGCGCCGAAATCTTCGCGCGGTCCCTTCTGCGCCGGCTCGTAAGGCTCGGCATTGTCGCGGCGCTTGCGGCTGCCCCCGTCCTGCACGGTGACCTCGATCAGATCCTCCGGCGCCGAATGGTTGGTGCGGTAAAGACGCAGGAAAGCGGCGGCGAGCTTTTCGGCGCCGTGGCTGGAAAGCAGCTGCTGCACCAGCCCCTGTTCTTCCTCCTGCGGCGCTTCGCTGAAGATCGGATCGGCAAGCAGCCGTTCGTCGTCGCGCTCGTTGACCTCTTCGGCCGACGGCGGCCGCGCCCAGGCGGCGGAAATACCGGCATTTTCAAGCAGGCGCTCGGCCTTGCGCCGTGCATTCAGCGGCACGATCATGGCGCTGATGCCCTTGCGTCCTGCCCGGCCGGTGCGGCCGCTGCGGTGCAGCAGCGTGTCCGGATTGGTCGGCAGGTCGGCATGGATGACGAGATCGAGGCCCGGCAGGTCGATACCGCGAGCAGCGACGTCGGTCGCGATGCAGACGCGGGCGCGCCCGTCGCGCATCGCCTGCAGCGCATGGGTGCGTTCGTTCTGCGTCAGCTCGCCGGAAAGCGCTACGACGGAGAAATTGCGGTTGTTGAAGCGGGCGGTCAGATGATTGACGGCGGCGCGCGTCGAGCAGAAGACGATGGCGTTGGTCGCCTCGTAATAACGCAGCACGTTGATGATCGCATTCTCGCGGTCGCTGGGGGCCACCATCAGCGCGCGATATTCGATGTCGACATGCTGCTTTGTCTCAGCCGCGGTGCTGATGCGCACGGCGTTGCGCTGATAGCTTTTGGCAAGCTTGGCGATCGCCGCCGGCACGGTTGCCGAAAACATCAGCGTCCGGCGCTCGTCCGGCGCCGAATCGAGAATGAATTCCAGATCTTCGCGGAAGCCGAGATCGAGCATCTCGTCGGCCTCGTCGAGCACGGCGGCCTTCAGCTCCGACATGTCGAGCGCCCTGCGGCGGATATGGTCGCAGAGACGGCCGGGCGTGCCGACGACGATATGGGCGCCGCGTTCGAGCGAGCGGCGCTCGCTGCGGATGTCCATGCCGCCGACGCAGCTGGCGATCACCGCACCAGTCATCTCATAGAGCCATTCGAGCTCACGCTTGACCTGCAGGGCAAGTTCGCGCGTCGGGGCGATGACAAGCGCAAGCGGCGCACCGGCATTGCCGAAGCGTTCTCCGCCCTCGAGCAGCGTCGGCGCCAGTGCCAGGCCGAAAGCGACGGTCTTGCCGGAACCGGTCTGGGCCGAGACCAGCGCGTCGGAAGCGGCGAGCGCCGGATCGAGCATTGCCTTCTGCACCGGGGTGAGTTCGGCGTAACCGCGCTTCTGCAACGCCTTGGCGATCGCCGGAACGACGCCGTTGAATTCTGTCATGAGTTCGATCTTTCGGAGCTGTCAGGCGCGAATTGCGCCATGGCCGGAGCCAGCCGGCGGGGTATTTGCGCCGTTCCTAGCCGCTCCGGCGGCGATTGTCAAAGCGTGCGGCTGCGCCACAGCCAGGTGTCGATATGGCTTGCCCTGCCGCGCAGCGCCGTTTCCAACGGACCCTCCATCCGGCCGGCCTGCAGCAGCGCGCTGTCGGGGCCTGCGGCGCGGACGATTTCGACGCTCAGCGCCAGTTCGACGCCATGGAGGGCGGCGACCTCCATCAGCCGGCTGCCGACATTGATGGTGTCGCCCGCCGCCGTGATCTGCTGCCGGTCGCCGGTCCCGAGCCGCGAGGCGACGATCGGGCCGCAATGGGCGCCGACCTTGAAGCCGATTTTCTTCTCGGCAAAGCCGGCATGCGCTTGAAGCCAGGCTCGTGTGCGTTCGCACAGGCCGACGGCGCAGGCAACGGCCCGTGTGGCATCGTCATCGGCAGGCTCCGGCAGGCCGAACAGGATCATCGCCCCGTCGCCCATGAAGCTGGTGATGGCGCCGCCGTGAGCACGCGCCTCCTCGTCGATCAGTTCGAAGAAGCCGCTCAGCACCTCGCTGACCTTGACCGGCCCGAGGTTTTCGCTGAGACCGGTGAAACCCGAGAGATCGATGAAGATGACGGCGGCGTTCTGGCGCACCGGGGCCAAGAGGAAATTCGGGTCGCGTGCCAGCCATTCGCCGAGGCCGGGCGCCTCGATGCGCTGCAGCAGCGCACTTTGCTCGGCAAAATGGCGGGCGCGGCCGCGGTCGAGCCAGAGTTCGGCCGCGCCGAAAATCAGCGCCGGCGGCAGTGCTGCGGCGATCGGCAGCGCCGCACTCAGCCAGTAACCATGCGCAAAGGCCGACAGATTGAGCAGCGCCCAGACGATCAGCGTCAAGACGATGATGAGATAGCCAACGGCACTCCGCCGCCAGGCAATCAGCGAAACGAGCACGATCGGCAGGCCGACGGCGATGCCGGCATCGATCAGCCTTATCCGGTGGTCGCGCACCATGCCATCGCCGCTGACGAGATGGGTGATCGCCGTCGACATCACCTCGACGCCGGGCATGACCGGATCGAACGGCGTCGGGAAGACGTCGCCACCGCCGGTGACCGTCGAGCCGATGACGACGATGCGGCCGGCAACGGCATCGGCTGAAAGCGTGCCATCCAGCCCATCGGCGGCGCTGAAGGTGGAGATGCTGCCGTGCCCGCCGTAGAAGGTCACCGGCAGCCGCTGGCCGATATCGGTGGGGATACGCAGCTTTCCGAGCACGATGGCATCGGGTTCGATGCTGGGGTCGACGCCGAGCGCCACCGAAGCGGCGCGCAGCGGAAAGGCCGGATCCAATCGATCAGCGGCGCGTGAGATCAGCGGAATGTAACGCGGCGTGCCGGTCTGGTCGGTGGCGACATTGACGATGCCGACGGCGGCAGCCTCGGCAAAGCGGGGAAGCGGCAACAGAAGCTGACCTGCCTCGGGGATGGCGGCCAGCGGATCGTTGGCCGCATCGGTGACCTGCTGGCTGCTTCTAGTGAAGGTGGCCGCGGCCGCAATCACGCTCGGGCCCTTTGCAAGGGCGGCAGCCAGCGCCGCATCGCCCTCCTCCGGCCCGGGATCGACCAGCAGAATGTCGAGCGCCAGAGCTTTTGGCTTCAAGGCGTTGATCGCGCCGACAAGGCGCGCAAGTGTGGCCCGATCAAGGGGGTAACCGTGGGCCGCCGCGGTGCGGTCGTCGATGGCGACGATCGAGACGCCGGGAGGCGGTGTCTTCGCCCCGACGATAATGCTGCGGATATCGGTGAGCGAGGCCTCCATCCGGTCGAGAAGGCCGCTTCCGGCAGTGAGGTTGGCATAGCCGAGCGCGGCTCCCCAAAGACCGGCGAGCACCAGCGCGATCACGGTCTGCAGGCGATGGTTCATCGATTATTGGCCGAGGCGGGCAAGGAGGGCGGCGGCGCGCGGCGCCGGCCAGCGACGCACGACGAGGGGTTCCGAGCCGCTGGTGACATCGACGCCCTCGCCCGGCGCTAGCACCACCTGCTCGCCGGCCGGCCGATGGACGGCGACGCTGCCTCGGACGACCAGTACCGAGGTTTTGCCGCCTGCGACGTCGACGGCCCATTGCGTGCCGCGCACCGCAGCGATCGCCTGCGGCGTCACCACCTGAAAACCGCCCTTATGCTGGCTGCTGTCGACATCGACCAGGATGGCCTTGCGCCGCAGCGATGCTGAATCGGGGCTGCCGTCACGGTTGCGGTCGGCAAGCCGGAAGGACGCGCCGGCTTCCGCCGTGATCTTTACCCCGCCGGGGCAGGTGAACACCTGGCGGGCGCCGGCGTCGCGCGCGATCGTGCAGCCGGCAGACTGCGCAAAGGCCGCCTCATGTGGAATGAGGCCGGCAGCGAGTGCGGCGGCAAGCATGCTGCGAAGTGTCGTATTCATGGAAAACCCCCATGACCGTGCGGACAGCTTTTCGAAAGCGCCCGCCAACCGTCTTCTTCCATGTCGGGCATGATAGCCGAATTCGGATATTTCCCTAGGTAAAAAAGCAAACCGCCACAATCGCCAGCCGATTCTTAACGGCTGGCATCGGTTTGCGGCGCTGGCCCGGCGTAACGCGCCCGCGGCCGGATCAATTCGCCGCTGTCGATCTGCTCCATCGCATGCGCAAGCCAACCGGCGGAACGGGCAAGCGAGAACATGATGATCGGTGCCTCCTTTGGAAGATCGAAGGCGGTGGCCATCGCGGCAAGGGCGAAATCGAGATTGACCTTCTCACCGACCATCGTCTCGCCCGCATCACGAAGGTCTGCAAATTCCGGCGGCAGAGGAAAATGCGAGAGCAGCGCAATAGCCCTGATATCGCCGTCGGGATAGAGCGGATGGCCAAAGGCCGTCAGGCGATGGCCCTGGGCAAGCGTGCGGCGAACCGCTTGCTCCGCCCCAAGCGCCAAAGCCGTCTCGATCAAGGTGTCGACACCCTGCCAGGCAGCGCCATGCAGCGGCCCGGTCAGCGTCGCCAGACCGGAAAGCACGGCGGCCGAAAGCGCAGCACCCGCCGATGCCGTGACCCGCGCTGCAAAGGTCGAGGCGTTGAGTTCGTGATCGGCAAGCAGCACCAGCGCCCGGCGCAGGCAATCGGCAGCATCCGGCCGCTGCCAGCTTTCCGCCAGCCGCAGATGCAGCGGCCGATCCGAAGGCCCCGGCGCCAGCGCATCGGCGACGGTGGAGAGGACACCCTGCGCCTCGCGGCGAAGCGCGGCCGGCGATCGGCCGAGCGACGGCAGATCCGATGTTACTCGCCCTGCCAGCGCCATGAACGCAGCCTGAAGCGACGGAGCGGCATACCCGACGCCGGCGCCGGAGAACACCGCTTCCGCGGCGTTCCAAAGCAGTGCCGCCGCCTGCTCCAGCGTCGCTGCCTCGGCAAAATCGGTCGCATCCCGTCCGCGATAGTAAAGCCGCCCATTGATAATGGTGGAGATTGCCGACGAGAGAACCGGGTCGCCCCACTTTATCGCCTCGGCGGCAACGGTTTCGGTCTTGCGACGGCCGGAATGACGCTCGGCAAGCCGCTGCACGTCGGTCGCCTGGTAGAGGCTGCGGCGTGAGTCGGCAGGATCTGCCTTGGCACGGATGCGACCGCGGCTGACATTGGCGTAGAGCGTCTGCGGCTTGGTCTTCAGCGCCCGCAGCGCCTCCTCGGCGGTCAGCCACGACATCGGAGCCTCATATTGATCAATTACGTCAAGATTGACGTCAATGAGAGTAGGTCGGATCATCCCGGCCGTAAAGGAGAAAACAATATGAAAAACGGCTTGGAAGATGTCATTGCCGCCGAAACGCAGCTCTCGGATGTCGATGGCGAAGCGGGGCGGCTGATCATCCGCGGCATATCGCTGGATCAACTGGTCGCAGACGGCACCTATGAAGGTGTCGCCGCACTATTGCTCGACGGACTGATGGAACGAAGCTTCGGTGAAACAGAATTGCGCGGCTGGCTGGCGAAAGCCCGAACTGGAGTGTTCGATCATATCAAGGCTGCCGATGCAGCCGTGCTCGCCCTGCCTCCAGTCGATGCGATGCGGGCGCTGATCGCCCGGCTGCCAGACGGCGAGGATTTCGATACCGCGCTCAGCCTGCTGGCGGCGCCCGCCGTCTTCCTGCCGGCGGTTCTGCGCCTGCAGCGCGGCGAAAAACCGATCCCGCCCGATGCCTCGCTGTCGCAGGCGACCGATATTCTGCGCATGCTGACCGGCAAATTGCCGACCAGGGAGCAGACGGCGGCGCTCGACGCCTACCTCGTGACGATATCGGACCATGGCCTCAATGCCTCGACCTTCGCCTCGCGCGTCATCGCCTCGACCCAAGCCGGCCTCACCTCTTCGGTCCTGGCGGCGCTAAGCGCGCTGAAGGGACCGCTGCATGGCGGCGCGCCCGGTCCGGTGCTCGACATGCTGGATGCGATCGGAACGGCGGCGAATGCCGGGTCATGGCTTGGCGAAGCGCTTGATCGCGGCGAACGGCTGATGGGCTTCGGCCACCGCATCTACCGCGTCCGCGATCCGCGCGCCAATGCGCTGAAAGGCGCCCTGAAGCCGCTGATATCAACCAGGCAGGTCGACAGCGCCCGTGGCGCGCTGGCGGAAGCCGTGGAAGCTGCCGCCTTGGCGATCCTGAAGCTGCGCAAGCCCAATCGGCCGCTTGACGTCAATGTCGAATTTTATACCGCGCTGCTGCTGGAGACGCTCGGCTTCCCGCGTCAGGCCTTCACCGGCGTCTTCGCGATCGGCCGCACCGTCGGATGGCTGGCGCATGCCCGCGAACAGGCGCTCGATGGCCGGCTGATTCGCCCGCGCTCGGTCTATATCGGCCCGCTGCCGGCCGCCGCCTGAAGATTGAATTGGGCGATAGAGCAACGATCCGACCCAGATCGCGCCTGAAATCGCGCGATCTGGATCATCATTGTGGTTAGACGAGGCGGCTCTGTTCCGTCGCCGCTTCGATGAAGCTGGCAAACAGCGGATGCGGGTCGAGCGGCCGGCTCTTCAATTCCGGGTGATACTGCACGCCGATGAACCAGGGGTGATCCGGATATTCGATCGTCTCCGGCAGCACGCCGTCCGGCGACATGCCGGAGAAGACGAGGCCGCAGCTCTCGAGCCGGTCCTTGTAGTCGACATTGACCTCGTAGCGGTGGCGGTGACGCTCGGAAATATCGGTGGAACCGTAGATCTCCGAGATCTTCGTGCCCTTCTTCAGCGCCGCCTTATAGGCGCCGAGGCGCATCGTGCCGCCGAGATCGCCGGCTGCCGTGCGCTTCTGCAGCTCGTTGCCCTTGACCCATTCGGTCATCAGGCCGACCACCGGCTCCTTGGTCGGGCCGAATTCGGTCGAGGAAGCGCCGGATACGTCGGCGAGATTGCGCGCCGCCTCGATGACGGCCATCTGCATGCCGAAGCAGATGCCGAAATACGGCACCTTGCGCTCGCGGGCGAAACGGGCTGCGTGGATCTTGCCTTCCGAACCGCGTTCGCCGAAGCCGCCCGGCACGAGGATGCCGTGCACCTTCTCGAGGTACGGCGCCGGATCTTCCTTTTCGAAGACCTCGGACTCGATCCATTCGAGATTGACCTTGACGCGATTGGCGATGCCGCCGTGGTGCAGCGCCTCGATCAGCGATTTATAGGCATCCTTGAGGCCGGTATATTTGCCGACGATCGCGATCGTCACTTCGCCCTCAGGCGTGCGGATGCGGTTGCAGACCTCTTCCCAGGGGGCGAGACGCGGCTTCGGCGCCGGCTCGATGCCGAAGGCTGCCAGCACTTCGTCATCAAGGCCTTCCTTGTGGTAGGCGATCGGCACATCGTAGATGTTGGCGACGTCGAGCGCCTGGATGACGGCGGACGGGCGCACGTTGC
The DNA here is from genome assembly GCF_014195245.1 of Rhizobium sp. BK619. NCBI lineage: Bacteria > Pseudomonadati > Pseudomonadota > Alphaproteobacteria > Hyphomicrobiales > Rhizobiaceae > Rhizobium > Rhizobium sp. BK619. The sequence goes on from NZ_JACIBH010000005.1 coordinate 42,002, forward strand.
AGAACAGCGAAAGCTTGCGGCGCTCGGCTTCCGGAATTTCGCGGTCGGCGCGCACCAGCAGGATATCGGGATGAATGCCGAGCGCCTGCAGTTCCTTGACCGAATGCTGGGTCGGCTTGGTCTTGAGCTCGCCGGCGGCCGGAATATAGGGCATCAGCGTCAGGTGGACGTAGACGGCGGTGCCGCGCGGCAGATCGTTGCCGAGCTGGCGGATCGCCTCCATAAAGGGCATCGCCTCGATGTCGCCGACCGTGCCGCCGATCTCGCAGATGACGAAGTCGTAATCGTCATTGCCCTCGATAACGAAATCCTTGATCTCGTTGGTGACGTGCGGAATGACCTGCACCGTCGCGCCGAGATAGTCGCCGCGCCGTTCTTTGTCGATGATGTTCTTGTAGATGCGGCCGGTGGTGATGTTGTCGGTCTTGGTTGCCGAACGCCCCGTGAAGCGTTCGTAGTGGCCGAGATCGAGATCGGTTTCCGCGCCGTCGTCGGTGACGAAGACCTCGCCGTGCTGGGTCGGGCTCATCGTGCCCGGGTCCACGTTCAGATAGGGGTCGAGCTTGCGAAGCCGCACCCGATATCCACGGGCCTGCAGCAACGCTCCGAGAGCCGCGGCCGCAATTCCTTTTCCGAGAGAGGAAACCACGCCGCCAGTGATGAATACGTATCGCGCCATGGGATTCACCGGATACCTTTTCAAAAACGATTCCACCAGCCCCAAAAACTCTTTTCCGGAATTTTCGGAGCGTGGCGAAGGAATCTGAACAAAAGAAAACCGGCAGACCCAAGGGCCGCCGGCGGTTTATGTCGAAGACCGGTTTACTGTCCCGTCGGGACGCCGGCGGGCTGAGCCGGTGCCGGCGCGGCCGGAGTTGCGGGCGCTGCCGGGGCAGTCGTTGCCGGAGCCGTCGCTGAAGGCTCCGTAGCCGCCGGAGCCTGGGCCGCCGGAGCGGTCGTTGCCGGAGCCGCAGTTGCCGGAGCTTGAGCGGCGGGAGCCTGCGGTGCAGGCGTTGCCGCGCCGCTGCTCGGAACGCCGTTGCCGGCCGGCTGGCTTGCCGGAGCCTGCGCGCCGCCGCCGAGCGAATCGAGAATGCCATTGCCCTGGCCGCCCGTTGCCGGAATGCGGTCGAGAATATCGCTCGGACGGCCTTCGTAACGCGTCAGAATGCCGAGGCCGAGCGAGGTGATGAAGAACAGGGTCGCAAGGATCGCGGTGGTGCGCGTCAGCGCATTGGCCGTGCCGCGCGCCGACATGAAGCCCGAACCGCCGCCGATGCCGAGGCCGCCGCCTTCCGAACGCTGGATGAGCACGACGCCGACAAGGGCGAGCACGATCATGAGATGAATGACAATCAATACGGTCTGCATGGGTCCAGTCCTGCCCGTCTGGAGACGGACAAAGTTAAGAATTCTGGCGGCTCTTTACATGAGGCTTTCATCTATTCCAAGCCCTTCGGCCCAGAATACGCCCTGGAATAAACGAATAAACCGGGAATGAACAATGCCTCAGGCGAGCAGCGCCTCATAGGCCCGGTAGATGGCGAGGAAGTCGGCGGCTTTCAAGCTCGCCCCGCCGATCAGCGCGCCGTCGACATTGGCGATGCCCATCAGCTCCCCGGCATTGGCCGGCTTGACCGAGCCGCCATAGAGAAGACGCATCTTGCGGCCTTCACCGCCGAAACGGCCCACCAGCTCGGCGCGCATGAAGGCATGCGCCTTTTCGACATCGCCCGCCGTTGGCGTCACGCCGGTGCCGATCGCCCAGATCGGTTCATAAGCGATGACGGTGTTCTCGGCGGTGGCTCCGTCCGGAACCGAGGCGGAAAGCTGACGCTTGATGACGTCGAGCGCCTGGCCCGTGCGGCGTTCATCGGCCGTCTCGCCGATGCAGATGATCGCCGTCAGCCCGGCGGCAAAGGCAGCCTCCGCCTTGGCGCGGACTAGATGATCCGTTTCGGCATGGTCGGTGCGGCGCTCGGAATGGCCAACGATGACATAAGTGCCGAAACAATCGGCAATCATCTCGGCCGAGATATCGCCGGTATGCGCACCTGACGGATTCTGATGGCAGTCCTGAGCGCCGATCGACAGCGGGCTGTCCGTGCAGAGCGCGGTCGCCACGTAGAGCAGCGTCGCAGGCGGGCAGATCAGCGCTTCGACCTTGTCGGCGAGCGGCGAGGAAACACCCTCGGCGATCGCCTTGATCTGATCCAGGGAGGCACGCATGCCATTCATTTTCCAGTTTCCCGCCACGAGCGGGCGCACGTCAGGTGTCATGCCAGCCTTCCAAATTTTCCATATGCCTTGGGCAATATCAAAAGCGCGCGGCAAAGAAAAGCATCATGCCTTGACGTAAGGGGAATCTCGGCGATCCCGCCTATATTTCTGCCGAAAATCGGTCGGCGGCACGCTTCAGCCGGCAAGAATCCAGTTCAGGACTCGGCGCCAGTCGACCATCCGGATCGGCGTCCCGTGATTGCCTGTCTGAAACAGCGTGAAGCGCGTCGGATATTTGGCCTTGTGCAGGCTTTCGAACAGCGCTTGCTGGGTGCTCGCCGCATAGACCGGGTCGCGGCTGCCATGGGCGAACCAGAGCGGCAGCTTCGCTTTATAGAAGGCGCTTCTGGTGAAATCGGGATCGGTGACGCCGCTCATGACAAGCATGCCCTTCAGCCGCTTGACGCTGTCGCCGTCGCGGGCAATGCCCCAGCAGACCTGGCTGCCCATCGAGGCGCAGGACAGGATGATCGGCCGGCCGGGCGATTGGGCGCTGGCATAGCGGATCAAGCCGGCGATCGCTGCAACGCCGTTGCTGTCGAAACTCCGGACGGTCGGCGAATAATAAACGCCGCCATTGCCGGCAACGAGGTTCTTCAGCCGGTTGAAATTGCCGCCGAAGCTGTAGTCGTTGGCCCCGAGCCGGCGATCGCCGTCGCGGCCATGGATGAAAATCACGGTGAAGGCGGCATTCTGGGCCTGTCCCACCCTGGTGACATCGAGACTGACACCGTCCAGAGACAGCGTCTCGTCGACCTGGGCCTTGCGGATGCCGAGCGCCACATATTTCTGCTGCACACGCTTTTGCGGGATCTGGTCGCGGCCGTTGATATCGCGCATCTCATCATAGTCGATGACCTCGAAGGCACCGTCATCACCTGTCTGCAAGATGGCCTGCTTCGAAAACAGATCGTCCTTGAAAGGCGGCAGCGCATCGCCCGCCCGCGCTGGGCCAACAGCGGTCAGGACAGCCGCGGATAGAAAAAACGCCGCAATTGCAGTGATGATGGTGCAATGACTTGTGGACATTCGCATTCGGATGGTTCCTGAAGCCTGCCGCCGCTTGCCATTCCGCGCCCGGCAACGCAAATCATGTGTGAAAAGCCCGCCAAAACTGGCGGTGTCGCGTATAGAGGTGCTTTCTGGCAAAATCTGCCTGATTCGCAAACGTGACATGAAATGCGGTGATTTTGGGTCGGCGGAGGATGCAAGCCCCAAGCCAGACCCAAGACAGGATGAAGATCTGAACGGCTCCATGGACGATAGCAACGACCTCTTTTCCGGAATGCCCCTCTCTGAAAAACGTGAGGAGGCGCAGAAGCCTGCGGCTGCGGCCGAACGGCCGCCGGTGGCGGCTGCGCCCGCTGCTGCCCCACCTGCTGCTGGAGCCCCCTCTGCTGCGGGAGCCTCTTCGCGCCCGGCACCCGCCACGTCGAACGCCGATGAATACGGCGCCTCGTCGATCCGCGTCCTCGAAGGCCTCGAGCCGGTGCGCATGCGCCCGGGCATGTATATCGGCGGCACCGATGAAAAGGCGCTGCATCACCTCTTTGCCGAAGTCATCGACAACGCTATGGACGAGGCGGTCGCCGGACACGCCAATTTCATCGAGGTCTATCTCGACCTCGAGGGCTACCTCACCGTCTCCGACAACGGCCGCGGCATCCCGGTCGAGAACCATCCGCAGGTGCCGGGCAAGTCGACGCTCGAAGTCATCATGACCAAGCTGCATGCCGGCGGCAAATTCGACGGTAAGGCCTACGAGACATCGGGCGGCCTGCACGGCGTCGGCGTCTCGGTCGTCAACGCGCTCTCCGACGACCTCGAAGTGGAGGTGGCGCGCAACCGCAAGCTCTACCGCCAGCGCTTCTCCCGCGGCCTGCCGCAGGGCGGGCTTGAAGAATTGGGCGACGTCCACAATCGCCGCGGCACCCGCGTGCGCTTCCATCCTGACCCCCAGATCTTTGGGGATCACATGAAGTTCGATGCCGCCCGGGTGTTCCGCATGGCGCGCTCGAAGGCCTATCTGTTCGGCGGCGTCGAGATCCGCTGGAGCTGCGAGCAGGGCGTCTTGCCCGAAGGCTCCGAGGTCCCTGACAAGGCGGTCTTCCACTTCCCCGGCGGCCTGAAAGATTATCTCCAGGCGACGATGGGCAAGGAATTCACCGTCACCCGCGAGATCTTCGCCGGCAAGACCGAGAAAACCAGCGGCCATGGCTCGATGGAATGGGCGATCACCTGGTATGGCGGCGATCCGCAGGTGCATTCCTATTGCAACACCATCCCGACCCCCGAAGGCGGCACGCATGAGGCCGGCCTGCGCATCGCGCTGACCAAGGGCCTGAAGGCCTATGCCGAGCTGACGCAGAACAAGCGCGCCGCGCAGATCACCACCGATGACGTGATGATCTCGGCCGTCGGCATGCTGTCGGTCTTCATCCGCGAACCGGAATTCGTCGGCCAGACCAAGGATAAGCTCGCGACCGTCGAGGCCCAGCGCATCGTCGAGAACGCGCTGCGCGATCCCTTCGACCATTATCTTGCCGACAACCCGAACGAGTCGGCCAAGCTGCTCGACTGGGTGATCGAGCGCGCCGAGGAGCGGCTGCGCCGCCGCAAGGAAAAGGAAGTCAACCGCAAGACGGCAGTGCGCAAGCTGCGCCTGCCCGGCAAGCTCGCCGACTGCTCGCAAAACACCGCCGAGGGCGCCGAACTCTTCATCGTCGAGGGCGATTCGGCAGGCGGTTCGGCCAAGCAGGCGCGCAACCGAGCCAACCAGGCAATTCTGCCGCTGCGCGGCAAGATCCTCAACGTTGCCAGCGCCGGCCGCGAAAAACTCGGCGCCAACCAGCAGCTCGCCGATCTCATCCAGGCGCTCGGCTGCGGCACCCGCTCGAAATACCGCGACGAAGATCTGCGCTACGAGCGCATCATCGTCATGACCGACGCCGACGTCGACGGCGCCCACATCGCCTCGCTGCTCATCACCTTCTTCTATCAGGAGATGCCGGAACTGGTGCGCGGCGGCCACCTCTTCCTCGCCGTGCCGCCGCTCTACAAGATCACCCAAGGGTCGAAATCCGCCTATGCCCGCGACGACAATCATCGCGCCGAGCTGATGCAGACGGAGTTCAAGGGCAAGGCCAAGGTCGAGATCAGCCGCTTCAAAGGTCTCGGCGAAATGATGCCCGCCCAGCTCAAGGAAACCACGATGGATCCGTCCAAACGCACCCTGCTCAAGGTGCTGATCGACGAGGTGGATTTCGAGGGCACTCGCAGCGCCGTCGACGATCTGATGGGCACCAAGCCGGAAGCCCGCTTCCGCTTCATCCAGGAACGCGCGGCCTTCGCCGAAAACCTCGATATTTAAAGCATCTGCGGGCCGAGCCGAACTAGAGTAGATGCCGTTCGGCGCGGCCCTCATTTTAGCATCTGCGATTTCACGGAACTGACGAAGAACCGTAACAACTCCGTCAAACAACCGGCGCATGAAGCGGTCGGCGTGCGGCCTCCCCCAGGGAAGAGCAGCTGCGCCGGTTCGAACCGTTTTCAACCCTTTGCCGGATTTTGCCATGACCAAGCGTTTTCTCGCGACTGCCGCTTTCGTTCTCCTGTCCAGCACAGTTACTGTCAGCGCCACCGATATTGGGGCCACCGGTATCGGCGCCACCTTCGAGACCGCTTGCCCCTTCGGCGATTGCGCCGCCGGCATTTCACTCTCCTATCTCGGTGAATTCATTATCCCCACAGGCTACATGGAAAACAGCGTCGAGTTCGGCGGCATTTCCGGCCTCGATTTCGATGCCGCTACCGGCCACTATATCGCCATCAGTGACGACCGATCGGACAAGGCCCCGGCCCGCTTCTATGAACTCGACGTCGATGTCGACGCGTCGGGCCTCAAGGGCGTTTCCATCGTCAAACATGTGACGTTGAAGGACAAGAACGGCGAGCCCTTCGCCGCCAAGACCGTCGACCCGGAATCGATCCGCCTCGGCAAGGACGGCATCTATTGGGGCAGCGAAGGCGACGCCAAGGCGCTGCTGCCGCCCTTCGTCCGCGTGACTGCGCCGGACGGCTCTTTCGTGCGTGAATTCAAGCTGCCGGAAGGCTTTACTCCCACAGTCGACAAGTCGACCGGCATCCGCGACAACCTCGCCTTCGAGGATATTGCCGTGGCGCCTTCGGGCGATGTTTTCGTCGGTGTCGAAGCCGCGCTCTATCAGGACGGCCCCAATCCCTCGCTGACCACGGGCAGCCTGTCGCGCATCATCCGTTATGACGGCGCAACCGGCGAGCCGAAGGCGCAGTATGTCTACCCGGTCTCACCGATCCCGCAGGCGGCTACCAAGGCCGATGGCGGCAACGATAACGGCATGTCGGAAATGCTCGCTCTTGACGATCACCGCCTGCTCGCCGTCGAGCGCAGCTACGCCCAGGGCTTCGGCAACAACGTCAAGATCATGATGATGGATCTTAACGACGCCACCGACATATCCGCCATCGCTTCGCTCGCCAAGAACGACCAGCGCGTCGTCCCCGCCCGCAAGAGCCAGGTGCTTGATCTCAGAGCAATCGGCCTTATTCCCGACAATATCGAGGCCATGTCGCTCGGCAAGGCCAAGGATGGAACCGACGTTCTCATTCTCGGCTCCGACAATAATTTCTCGGCGGCGCAAAAGACGCAGTTCTACGCCTTCAAGATTTTGCGCCATCCGCAACAGTAAGATATCGGCTCTGACGGTCGAATAGCGACGCTTTGTATACGCTTTCATGGTGCGGACCTTGAAACCGCCGGGTTCATAGCCCATAACCAGAAGACAAGAATAAGAAGAGGCGCGCGTGGGTGTGTTCGACCGTCAGAAAAGCAATCATGAACCACGATGGCTCGGATCATCGGCGCCGACACGGACGCCGCTGATACCCTCCATCTCGGCGGCGCGCTGGCTGCTGGTTCTGGTCGTTGCGGCGGGCGTTTACTTCTTCTACGGTTTCCTCGTGCCGGTGCTGGCAGCCCTGGTCATCGGCTTCGCCAGCTGGCCGCTCTACCGCAAGCTGCTTGCCCGCGTCGGCGGCAATACGACGATCGCCGCGACGATCGCCATCATCATGATCATCACTTTCCTGGTCATCCCGATCGGGCTTGCGATCACCTATACGACGGGTGAAGTGCGCACCTGGGTTGCCTGGGCAATCCATGCCAACCGCGCCGGCGCCCCGACACCGGCCTGGATCGTCGCCCTGCCATGGGCCGGCGCCTATCTCGATGAAGTCTGGACCAAATATATCGGCAGCCCCGGCGCCCTGGGCGAAGTGATACAGGCGGTCAGCGGCGCCAATATCGGCAATATCTACCGTGCCGTGCTTGCGGCCGGCGGTGGCGCCTTCCACCTCCTGCTGACGCTGCTCTTCATGCTGATCGCGCTGTTCTTCGTCTATCGCGACGGTTTTTCCTTCTCCAAGCAGATCGACATGCTCGGCGAGCGCATCCTGCCAAACCGCTGGGAGCGCATTTCCCGCGTCGTGCCGGCAACGATCAGCTCCACCGTCATGGGCATGACGCTGATTGCGATCGGCGAAGGCATCGTGCTCGGCCTGGCTTACTGGATCGCCGGCGTGCCCTCGCCCGTCACGCTCGGCGTGTTGACGGGCGTGATGGCGCTGATACCGGGCGGCGCACCGCTTTCCTTCACGCTGGTCTCAATCTATCTCTTGGCAAGCGGCTCGCATGTCGCCGGCATCGGTCTTTTCGTCTGGGGAACGGTCGAGCTCTTCATAGTCGACAAGACGTTGCGGCCGAAGCTCGTCGGCGGTCCGATCAAGCTGCCCTTCCTGCCGACCTTCTTCGGTCTCGTCGGCGGCGTCAAGACGATGGGCTTCCTCGGCCTCTTCATTGGCCCGGTGCTGATGGCGCTGATCGTCGCCATCTGGCGCGAATGGATCCACGAGGCCCGCAACGCCGAAAAGGGCGAGACGGGACCGCAGGTCCTCATCGACGAGCAAGCCCCGCCGGCAATCCCCCGTATCGCCGAAGGCTGAAAGAACCTTTCCGCCGAAGGCTGAACCGACCTGATTGCCGAAGGCTGAGCCGGCCTTCGCAGACCGTCATCCCAGCCGCTTTTCCATGAACAGGCTGAGCGGGTCCGGCAGATAGCTGCCGAAAGGCTCGATCTCCCGATATCCGTATTTGTGGTAGAGCGCGATCGCCTCGGGCTGGTAGATGCCGGTTTCGAGCCGGATTGCCGACAGTCGCTTTTCCCTGGCGATCGCTTCGAGCGCGTTCATCAGGCCGCTGGCGATCCTCAGGCCCCTCGTCTCGGGGTCGACAAACATACGCTTGATCTCCGCCGTGCCATCGCCCGCCTCGACCAGCGCGCAGCACCCGACGATCGCGTCGCCGTTGCGCGCGACGAGAAAACTCACCGCAGGCTTCTCCAGCAAGGAGAGGTCGACCAGATGGTTGCTCTCTGGGGGATAGAGCGACTGCGCATAGGCATCGGAAAGGTCGAGAAGACGGATGACGCCGTCCTGACGCGGCGGCTCCAGGGCGATGGTGACGGACATGCTGTCTCTTTCTGCTGGCGCAAGGCACAATTTTTTCCGACATGACCAAGAGTTAATGCCCTTGCCTTCATTCGGTTGGAATTGCGCCCTCTAAGACGATGACACGCTCAATAGCCAAGGAGGCAAAATATGCAAGCGGTGCTGATCGCGATGACCATTCTCGGTTGCGACGATTCCATCAGCCAGTGCAGCTATGTCGCGACGGTCGACAAACGCTGGGAGACGGTTGCCGCCTGCGATGCCGAAGCCGAACGTCGGCTGAAAACCTATGCCAATGTCAGCTATCCCTCGGTGATTGCTGTCTGCGAGGCGCCGAAAGCCGTCGCTGCCGCCGAACCGCCGAAGCCGGCTCCCGTGCCGCCGGCCCTTCCTGAAGCGGCCGAACAGCACCCCCAGGGCCTGCTCGGTTTTGCCGACGACATTGCCGGACGGGTCCGCGACCATCTGCCCACCGGCAGGAGCGTCAAGGACACGCTCGCCAAACCGGTGCATTTCGTCTCCGCCAGCTATTCCTGGGTGGTGACGCGACTGGCCGACTAAGCGGCCGCAAGCGCCGCATAGACCCGGGCGGATTGCCGCTGTTCGGCGACCCCGAGCTTTTCCACCATGTCGAGCAACTCGCCGACCGCGCCATGTGCGCCGTCATGATGGCGGAATTTTTGAAGCAGACGGTTGCAGACATTGCCGAGCACGCTGCCCGGCGCTTTCCTGGCGGCCTCGCGCCACAGCAGCGTCGCCTCGACGAAGATCACGCTGATATCCCTCGGCAGGCCAGCGGACTCGTAGAGCGCGCGAACCGCATGCATGCGCCCGGTCGCCAGGATCGAGCGCACCCGGCGCTCGCCGCAACCCGTCAGATCGACGATTGCGCCCGCGAAGAAATCAACCTTGCCGGCGCAGAGCGCATGCATCAGGAAGGATGGCGTCAGCCGGCCATTGAGGCGCAGATGTTCGACGAGGTCGGGTATCTCGCGCGGCGCGATGTCGCCGGCGATTGAAACGATAGCAGCCTCGGTCGCCTCGCGGCTGATGCGCTGCAGCCGCTGCAGGCCAATCGCCGCCTGTGCGAGCGGCAGCCCGACCAGCGCATTGCTGACATGCTGGGTGAGCAATTGGCGGGCATCGGCGGGAAGATCGCTGCGGTCGAGAAGCAGGTTGCGGATGTCGCAGCCGTCGCCGAGCCGCTCGGCGATGCGTTTCAGGGATTGGCCGGAGATCACCGCGCCATCGTTCTCGAGCAGGCAGAGCAGCTCTTCCTCGTCGCCGACTTCCGCAAGCGCTGCGGAAACCGGGCGCGTTACCTGCGCCCTCGCCGCGATCAGCATGCGGGTGGCGCCGTTGCCGCGCGCGGCAAGATCGACCAGATCGGCATCGCTCAAAAGCGGCGAACAGGTCACCGCATGGCAGGCGACTTCGGGCTGGTCTTCGGCAAGCGAAAGGATCAGGCTGCGCGGCGCATCGGGCGACCAGGCGATCGCCTCGGCAAGCGCCAGCCGCACACGCGGCGACGGATCGTCGAGCAGAAAGGTCATCGCCATCTCGGCTGCCGCCCGCTCGTCCCCTGTCATCTCCGACTGCAGATAGGCCCGCCCGAGCGCGTTTGCGGCCCGGGCCCGGTCACCGGTCTTGGCCGTTTCGATCCACCGAAGGAAAGCTTCTATGATCACGCGACGCCCCAGCACTTGAACGCGATTCCCTCGCGTTTCATTCAATGCTGCGACCGTAGCGGCAAAAGGTTTAAGATTGGTTCACCATATTTCTTAAGCCTTTGTATGCCTTGCGGCCGATCTAAATCTTCGGCAGATGCGGCCGGAACATCTCGAAAACATCGCTGCCTTCGCTGTAGTCCATATAGCCCATGCGGGCCACAGGACGGGCGATCGACATGTCCAAGCGGCCATCCCGGACGATCGCCTCGTCGATGCGGATGCCGACCACCTCACCGAAGACAAGGACGTTTTCCGACGGTGCGCCCGACAGCGTCTTCGGCTCGATGATCTCGGTGACCCTGCATTCGAGCACCGCGAAGGCCTCGCCGACATAGGGCGCGTCGATGAGTTCGGCCTGCTTCGCCGTCAGGCCGGCAAAGTCGAATTCGCTCTCGCCATAAGGCAGCGCCGCCGAGGAGAGGTTCATCCTCTCGGCGAGATCGCGGCCGACGAAATTGCAGGTGAAGACGCCGGTCTCGGCCGCGTTGCGCTGACTGTCCTTGCGCCCGGCGGAAGAAAACATCACCAGCTTCGGCCGGTCGGCAACGGCATTGAAGAAGGAATAGGGGGCGAGGTTGATCGAACCATCCCTGCCCTTGCTGCCGATCCAGCCGATCGGGCGCGGCGACACGATCGCCTTGAACGGATCATGCGCCAGCCCGTGCCGGTTGTCGTCGGTGGTGTAAAACATCAGCCCTCCCCGCCGACCCAGGTCACGGTATCGGCAAGTTCTGGCCGCGGCCGCTCGATCGCCGGAAATGTCGTCGAGCCGATATGGATGAAGCCCGCCACCTTTTCATCAGGCCCGACGCCGAGCAGCGGATAGGCGCGCTCATCATAGGCGAACCATTCCGTCAGCCAGTTGGCGACATAACCGCTGGCATTGGCGGCGAGGATGACGTTGAGGCAAAGCGCGCCGGCCGACATCAGCTGCTCCCATTCAGGGATCTTGATATGCGGCCCCGCCTTGCTGACGACAGCGACCACCACCGGCGCGCGGGTGAACCGCGCGCGTTCCACCTGGATCATCTCCTCGGAAAGCTCAGGCTTCGTCTCGAGCGCCAAGGTCAGAAGTTCCTCACCGAGGCGAGCGCGCTCGCCCCCGCGATAGACGATGAAGCGCCATGGCGCGATCTTGCCGTGATCGGGAACACGCGAGGCAAGACGAAGGATTTCCTCGATTTCAGCCTTCTCCGGGCCTGGTTCGCACATCTGGAAAGCGGGAATGGAGCGGCGTACGGCGAGGTAGTCGATCAGCTTGATATCGGATTTCATGCGGGAGAAACTCTCATTTTTATGCTGCTGCAAAGGGTGGGTCTTGAATTTGCCATCGCGTTGGTCTTGAAGTGGCCTTTGCGATTTCAGAAGTCAATCGGTTCACGAAACAGATGTTTGGCATTTCGCCTTTTGCACGCATCGGCCTTGCCATTGCCCTGACGATCCTGACGCCTCCAGGCGCCAGCGCTCAGGATGCCTTCAAGGAATTCAAACAGCTTGAATCGACGTCGAAGATGCCGAAGCTCGATGCCTTCATCGCGCCCGGCACGGCGCCTGAGGGGGTCAAGCTGCGCGATGTGCCAATGGAAGCCAAGCTGACGGCGGACGGCACGCCAGTCGAAGAAGGCCTATCCTGGTATGTCTTCAGCCCGATTGCCGGAACCGACGGCAAGCTGCCGCTGATTGCCAGCGCCAAGGGCGGACCCGCCGCCTTCCAGCTCGCTCCCGGCGATTATTTCGTCAACGTCTCCTTCGGCCGCGCCGGCGTCACCAAGAAACTGACCGTGCCCGCCGACGGCGCGGTCGACAAGCAGGTGATGGTGCTCGATGCCGGCGGCCTGCTGCTCAATGCCGTCTCCGGCACCGATGCCCGCATCCGCCCCGACCAGCTGAGTTTTTCGATCTATTCCTCGGAAGTGCGCGAGGACGGCGAGCGCGGGCTTGTGGTTGCCGATGTCTCGCCGAACACCGTCGTCCGCCTCAATGCCGGCACCTATCATATCGTTTCCGAATATGGCAGCGTCAACGCCGTCATCCGCGCCGACATCCAGGTCGAAGCCGGCAAGCTGACCGAAGCGACGATCCAGCATCGCGCCGCGCAGGTCACCTTCAAGCTGGTCTCCGATGCCGGCGGCGAGGCGATCGCCGATACGGCATGGTCGATCCTGACGGCGGCCGGCGACAGCGTCGGCGAAAGCGTCAGCGCCTTCCCGACCATGGTTCTCGCCGAAGGCGGATATTCCGCCGTCGCCCGCAACAAGGACAAGATCTACCAGCGCGATTTCACGGTCGTCGCCGGCAGGAATACCGATGTCGAGGTTCTGATGAAGGACCAGCAGCCGCAGCCGCCGGTGAACGACGCGGCCCGCACTGTGCAGCAAGTGCCTGTGGGAACGCCGCCACCGCCAGGCGTCCAGCCGGCTCCGGTGGCGCCGCTCCCCTCCTACGAACAGCTCGCGCCGCAAGGCGGCGACGATACCAGCCTCGATTGATTTACCGCGAGCGGTTTCGCCTTAGCCGAGACGTTTGGAGGGAGCGCTTCGGCGGCGCCATCGAGAAGACGGCCTCATAGAGACGGGCCAGCAGACCCTTGCGGTCGCCGCCGCTGCTCAGCGCCTCCCAGGTCAGCACCTTGCCGACATGCGCCGTGATCGTGCTGCCGGAAAGCCTGCGGAACTCGCCGATCAGCAGCGACAGGCGCAGCGTCATCGATGCCAGGCTCGCCAGATGGAACAGCCGGCCGTTCTGACCCTCGAAATAGATCGGCAGCACGCTGGCATGCGCCGCCTGGATGAGTTTTGCCGGAAACATCTTCCACGGCAGGTCCTCGGCGCGGCCGAAGCCTCGCCTCGCGGTCGCAACGCCGCCCGCAGGAAAAACGACGATGGTGGTACCTTCCTTGAGCAGCCGCACCGCTTCGTTCCGGCTCTTCATGTTCATCGCCATTGCCTGCCTGGTTTCCTCGAAGGAAATCGGCAGCGAATAGGACGCCATCTCGGGTATTTTCAAAAGGTCGTTGTGGATCAGCACCTTGAAGGGACGGCCGAACTGTTCGGCAAGCGCCAGCACGGCAATGCCGTCGCCGATGCCGAAGGGGTGGTTGGCGACGATGACGATCGGCTCGGCGGGAACGGGGTCGAGCGGCCAGTTGCCTTTGACCTCGACCGCGACGTCGATGAGATCGAGCGTCCTGGCGAACACCCGGTCACTCCTCCCGATGATGTCGCTGCGCCAGATGTCGTAGAGCCTGACATAGTGATCGCGGCCCGAAAGCCCCTCGATCGAGCGGATCAGCCAGCGTTTCAGCCGCGGATCTCGGTCATTGGCATAGGACAATTCTTTGAAACGCACGCCGGCCTCGGGATCACCCGCTCCCCGTTTGTGGCGACAATATTGCGGTTTTATATCAGATTTCCGACAGCGCCGATGGCGCTGCCGGAAAGAGACGTTTTATCGAGGCGTTTTCAGGCCGCCCTGGCTTTCTTTGCTTCGGCCTTGCGGCGGACGTCTGGTGGCGTCGCTTCCAAGGCAAGGCTTTCGACGGCGGCGTCGAGCCCCATCGAAACCTGGTCCTGGCTGCCGAGGCGGCGGATGTTGACCGTGCGCTCCTCGGCTTCCTTCCTGCCACAGACGATGATGACGGGCACCTTGGTGACCGAGTGTTCGCGGACCTTGTAGTTGATCTTCTCGTTGCGGAAATCGGTCTCGACGTTGAGACCGGCCTCGCGCAGCGCCTCGGCCACTTCAAACCCGTAGGCGTCGGCTTCCGAGGTGATCGTCGCGACCACCACCTGCAGCGGTGATACCCAGAGCGGCAGATGGCCGGCGAAGTTTTCGATCAGGATGCCGAGGAAGCGTTCCATCGAGCCGCAGATGGCGCGATGGATCATCACCGGCTGCGTCTTTTCGGAGTTGCTGTCGATATAGAAGGCGCCGAAACGTTCCGGCAGGTTGAAATCGACCTGCGTCGTCCCGCACTGCCATTCGCGGCCGATCGCATCCTTCAGCGTATATTCGAACTTCGGCCCGTAGAAGGCGCCCTCGCCCGGCAGGATGCCGGTCTTGATGCGGCCCTCGGACTGAGCCTCGATCGTATTCAGCACGTCGGTCATGACCGCTTCCGCGCGATCCCAGAGGGCATCGGACCCGACGCGCTTTTCCGGCCGGGTCGAAAGCTTGACGACGATTTCCTTGAAGCCGAAATCTTCATAGACCGACAGAATGAGATCGTTGATCTTCAGGCATTCGGCGGCCATCTGCTCGTCCGTGCAGAAAATGTGCGCGTCGTCCTGCGTGAAGCCGCGCACGCGCATCAGCCCGTGCAGCGCGCCCGATGGCTCGTAGCGATGCACCAGGCCGAATTCGGCGAGGCGGATCGGCAATTCGCGATAGGACTTCAGCCCGTGCTTGAAGATCTGCACGTGGCCGGGGCAGTTCATCGGCTTCAGCGCAAAGACGCGGTTATCCGCTTCCTTGTCTTCCGGATGCGTCATCGCATGCGCCGATTTCACGGCGAACATGTTTTCCTGATACCAGCCCCAGTGCCCCGAAGTTTCCCACAGCGCGGTGTCGAGCACCTGCGGCGCGTTGACTTCTTCGTAATCGACCGCGAGCCGGCGACGCATATAGGAGACGAGCGCCTGGAAGATGCGCCAGCCCTTGCCATGCCAGAAAACGACACCCGGGCCCTCTTCCTGGAAATGGAACAGATCCATTTCGCGGCCGAGCTTGCGGTGGTCGCGCTTTTCGGCTTCCGCCAGCATGTGCAGATAGTTGTCGAGATCAGCCTGGTCAGCCCATGCCGTGCCGTAGATGCGTGACAGCATGGCGTTGTTGCTGTCGCCGCGCCAATAGGCGCCGGCAACCTTCATCAGCTTGAAGGCCGTGCCGACCTGGCCGGTGGAGGCCATGTGCGGACCGCGGCAAAGGTCGAACCAATCGCCCTGATTGTAGATCTTCAGATCCTGCCCTGCCGGGATCGCATCGACAAGTTCTACCTTGTAGTTTTCGCCCTTGGCCGCAAAGACTTCCTTGGCCTTTTCGCGCGACCAGATCTGCTTGGTGAAGGGCGCATTGCGAGCAATGATCTCCTTCATCTTCTTTTCGATCTTCGGCAGATCATCGGGCGTAAAGGGCTCGTTCTTGGCGAAGTCGTAATAGAAACCGTTTTCGATGACCGGGCCGATCGTCACCTGCGTGCCGGGCCAAAGTTCCTGCACGGCTTCAGCCATCACGTGTGCGGCGTCATGCCGGATAAGCTCCAGCGCACGGCCGTCCTTGCGGGTGATGATCTCGATCTTGCCGTCGGCGACGGTATCGGAAAGGTCTTGCACTGTGCCATCGATCGCAATGGCGACGGCGCTCTTGGCGAGCGACTTGGAAATGGATTCGGCGACATCCCTGCCGGTTGCGCCAGCCGGAAAGCTGCGCACGGAACCATCGGGAAATGTCAGGGAAATGGCTTCAGACATCGAAATTCTCCTTGTCCAGTCCCGCCAACGAATGCGGGTGGTTGAAACGGAAGCGCCTCCGCTCTTTGGAAGCGCTGCCGCCTGATACTCAGATTTGCCGCGGGAGTAAAGAAGCAGCCGGCCTACATGATCATTTGGGCAAGGCCGCAGACCGTGTTCCAGTTGCGCATCGTGCCGATGCCTATCCGCTTGGTCGTCAGCGCCGAAAGCAGCTTGGACTGGCTCGGCTTGCCGGCGAAATCGATCCAGAGATCGCCGCCGACGACAGCGATGCGCTGTCCCTCCGTCATCAGCGCTTTCAGCGCCTCCACCTTCTCCGGATCGACCGGCAGACGCATCACCCGGACGATGACTTGGTCGCCGTTGCCGTCCCTGAAGGGATTGGTGCCGCAAAGCGCCATCCAGGTGCAGTCGCTACGCACGATGATATCGACATGTTTGCCGAATTTCTCTTCGAACCCCTCTTCCAGCGCGACCTCGAGTTCGTGCGGCCGCATATCATCGGCCTCGAAGACGAGATTCCCCGTGGAAACCAGCGTGCGCGGTTCGCGATAGCCAAGATCTTTGGCAAGCGCGCGCAGATCTTCCATAATGACGCGGCGGTCGGGCGTCAGCACAATGCTGTGCAGGAGGGCAATGAAGGTGCTCATGGCGCTCACGCTCTCTTTCGTCCGAGGGAGAGATAGCGCCACGGCGTCCACCAGCGGAAGTCTTCGCCGAGTATCTCCGGAACCTGGTCGAGGCCGCTGGTGCCGCCCGGGCCGCAGCGGCCGACGCGAAACAGCGTCATCCAGCCGCCGGCCCACAATCCGTGGCGGGCGATCGACTCGTAGCCATATTCGGAGCAGGTCGGGATATGGCGGCAGGAATTGCCGATAAAGCCGGAAAGCGTCAACTGGTAGAGGCGGATGAACCCCATGCCGAGCAGGCGGTCGGGAGTTTTTCGGAACGGACCGGCATAATTGCGCGAAGCGCGTGCGACCTTTTCACGCGGCTTATCGGGTCCGGCGGCACCACCGTCCTCCTCATCGCTGGCCTGCAGGGCGCAGAACTCGCACATCTCAGTTACGCCTCGATAACCTCAGCCCGTTTCGCCTCGATCTGGCCGATCGCATCGACGACGGCATCGAAGGTCAGCATCGTCGAGGCATGGCGGGCCTTGTAGTCCCGCACCGGCAGCAAATAGCGCATGTCTTCGAACCGTCCCTCGGGCCCTGCTCCATCCGCCTTCAACATGGCGAGCATGTCCTGGCGTGCCTGGCGCAATTCGCCCGATGTGGCGCCGACGACATGGCGTGCCATGATCGAGGACGAGGCCTGGCCGAGCGCGCAGGCCTTCACGTCATGAGCAAAACCGGTAACAGTATCGCCCTCCATCTTCAGCCAGATCCGCACCTTCGAGCCGCAAAGCTTCGAATAGGCCTGGGCGCTCGCATCGGCATCCGCCAAGGTGCCGGTCAATGGAATATTGCCGGCGAATTCGAGGATCTTGCTGTTGTAGATATCGTCCATGTTGGATTTCCGCTCCAAAATCGCTGCGGACCGGCCTCAATAAGGGCTGTTATTGTTATTGAAACAAAAAACACACCGTGTCATCTGAGGATACTTACATACGATGGCCGTCTTCCTATATGTATGTCGTTCGAAGGCCATTAAAATGCAATGGCCTCGTGTAAGTTTGATTGGGAAACCGTGCCGGAGGGGTGTTGAATGCGCCTCGAAAGCCCCGGAGCCTGCCAAAGGTGCATGAATTCCCGCATGGGATTGACCAGTGGCGATTCCGACAGATCGGTCCGCGGTGCGGACCAGGAGACCATTGTTCATGGACGCCATCGTAAAGAACTTTCCGCAGACGAACCGCGACTCCGATCGCCCCTCCCAGCAGGAGGCGGAGGAAGCCGTTCGTGTCCTGCTGCGCTGGGCCGGTGAGAACCCGACGCGCGAAGGCCTGATCGAAACGCCGGCGCGTGTCGTCAAATCCTACCGCGAGCTTTTTGCCGGTTACGACATGGCGCCGGAAGACGTGCTCGGCCGCACCTTCGAAGAGGTCGCCGGCTACGACGACATGGTTCTCGTCAAGGACATACCGTTCTTCTCGCATTGCGAACATCACATGGTGCCGATCATCGGCAAGGCTCACGTCGCCTACATGCCGGACGGGCGTGTGCTCGGCCTGTCGAAGATTGCCCGCGTCGTCGAGATCTATGGCCGCCGTCTGCAGACCCAGGAAACAATGACCGCGCAGATCGCCCGGGCGATCGACGATACGCTTAACCCGCGCGGAGTCGCGGTGATGATCGAGGCCGAACATATGTGCATGGCGATGCGCGGCGTTCAGAAGCAGGGCTCGACCACGTTGACGACCACCTTTACCGGAACGTTCAAGACCGAGCCGGCCGATCAGGCCCGTTTCATGACCATGGTGCGGAGCCGCTGATACCGGCTCCCTCAGGAGGGCCGCGATGAGCCAATTGATCTTCAGTCAACCATCCGAGGACAAGTCGGCGTTGGAAGACGCCGGCGATTTCACGCCGCGTTTCGACGACCGTGGCTTGATCACCGCGATCGTCACCGACGCCGGCGACGGCGAGCTGCTGATGGTGGCGCACATGAATGCCCATGCGCTGGCGCTGACCATCCAGACCGGCACGGCCCATTATTTCAGCCGTTCGCGCGGCAAGATCTGGAAGAAGGGCGAGACCTCGGGCAATCTCCAGACGGTGAAGGAAATTCGCACCGATTGCGATCAGGACGCCATATGGCTGAAGGTCGAGGTCGCCGGCCATGACGCCACCTGTCACACCGGCCGCCGCTCCTGCTTCTATCGAACGATCACGCTTCGGGATGGAAAGCCCATGCTTGATATCGTCGACGACGAGCGTCATTTCGATCCGCAGGACGTTTACGGAAAATAGGCCCGGAAAATAGCCTGGGAAAATGGAGCCGGAATTTCCCGGCATCTGCTCCTTATTGCGCCAGAAGTCGCCTCTATATACCATTTGGAAACTGATCGGGCACACTATCGGAAACCATGTGTTCTGCTGGGAGGGGAGAGCGCCATGCTGAGCTGGAATTTGCATCGTCAAAGCTCTGAAGGCGAAGGTTCCGGTTCCGGCATGTCGACCACTCTCGAGACGATCCCGCCTCCCTCACCCATCAAGAGAATCAAGATCGCGCTGGCGCTCGGCGGTGGAGCGGCCCGCGGCTGGGCCCATATCGGCGTGCTGCGTGCGCTGGACGAGGCAAAAATCGAGATCGGCATGATTGCCGGCACCTCGATCGGCGCGCTGGTCGGCGGCTGCTATCTCGCCGGCAAACTCGATGAGCTCGAAAGTTTCGCCCGCTCGCTGACCATGCGCCGGATCGCCAGTCTCCTCGATCTCACCATCGGCGGCAGCGGCCTGTTCGGCGGCATGCGGCTGACCAAGCGCATGCAGGAACATCTCGAAGGCCTGAACGTCGAGGATCTCGACCGGCCCTTCGTCGCCGTCGCCGCCGAGGTCAATACCGGCCACGAGGTCTGGATCGCCAATGGTTCGCTGATCACGGCGCTGCGCGCCTCCTATGCCCTGCCCGGCATTTTCGAGCCGGTGCGCAGCAATCACCGCACGCTGGTCGACGGCGCACTGGTCAATCCCGTCCCCGTCTCCGTCTGCCGCGCCTACGAGCAGCCGCTCGTCGTCGCCGTCAATCTCAATTACGATCTCTATGGCCGCTCGGCCGTTGTCCGGCACAATGCCAGCCTCTCGCCGCAGGAAGTGCAAAAACAGGAAGAGGCGCCCTATGCCCGTCTCGGCATGACCGGCGTCATGGTGCAGGCTTTCAATATCATCCAGGACAGGATCGCCCGCGCCCGCCTTGCCGGCGACCCGCCGGATATTTCGCTGCAGCCGCGTCTGAGTTATATCGGCCTTTCCGAGTTCCATCGGGCCGGCGAAGCGATCGAACGCGGCTACGAGGAAGCCAGAGCCAGGCTCCCCGAAATCAAGCGCATGCAGGAAGTCTACGCCAGCTCCCCCTGATCGACATCATCCGCAAGCCCGTAGCCGTTTCGCGGGCTACGGCATCCCTCGAAAGAGGGCCAAAACCTCAGCCGGCGATATAGGCCTTGATTTCCTCGGCCTCGCGCTCGACTTCGGCGATGCGCGATTTCACCACGTCGCCGATCGAGATGATGCCGACAAGCTTGCCGTTGTGTTCCACCGGCACGTGGCGGAAACGGCGGCTGGTCATCAGTTCCATCAGTTCGTTGACGGTCGTCTCCTCATGGCAGCGGTAGACCTTCGCGGTCATGACCTGGGCCAGCGTCTGGTCGAGGCCGTCCTTGCCATGTTTGGCGATGGCATGCACGAGATCGCGCTCGGTGAACATGCCCGAAATCCGGTTTTCCATGCCGACGACAACGATAGCGCCGATCCTCTTCTTGCTGAGGATGACCGCCGCTTCGGCGACGGTGGTGTTCGGCCCGGCGGTGAAAACGTCCCTGCCCTTCAGGTCGAGAATTGCTTTGACTGAACTGGTCATTCGAACCTCCTATGTCCGTGATCCACTTGTCACAGGCATCCGCGGCGGTTTCTCCCCCCATCGCGGATAGGTCGATGGTGCACTGACAGGCTCAGGATTGCAACATATCCTTCTCAGTATCGGCGGCTTCCGTCACAGGCGGGCGCGGCGCCCGGTCGAACAGCGAAAACAACAGGAAACCGAAGACAAAACCGCCGATATGGGCGTCCCAGGCAATGGGTTGGTCGCTGTCGCCGACAAGCGGGATGCCGACGGCGATCAGGGCGTTGCCGACCAGCCAGAGCAGCATGAAGATGACGACGGTGCGGCTCTGCAGCGCCTCGGCGATGGACAGCCGGGCATTGAGATGCGCAGGCAGCATCGGCCGCCGTTCGGCCGGAAAGGCGAATCGGCACGCAGCCCCCATCAGCCCGGAGATGACGCCCGACGCGCCGATCAAAAGCGTCACATCCCCCCAGTTCAGCACCGCGTGCAGGGCCGCGGAAGCGACGGCCGAGAAAAGCCAGAAGAGCACAAAACGCAGCGTCCCGATGCGGCGTACCACCGGCGCGCCGAAGGCCATCAGCCAGAAGCCGTTGAAGACGATATGCTGGACGCTGCCATGCAGGAGTGAATAGGTGACGGGCGTCCAGAACAGCTCCGGCCCCTGCTGCGACAGCGGAATCACATAGCGGGCGGGCACGAAGCCGAAGGTGAAGAACAGCCAGCTCAGCGCATCGTCGGAGAGCACGAGCTCCTGCACCGCATAGATGACCACAAGCAGACAAAGGCTGAAGAACAGCGCCGGTGGAAGGTTGAAGACCGGCACGCGCGGCGGCTTTGCCGACGGCTGGACCTCGGGAGGTTCGGGCGCCTTGTGCGGCTCGGCCGTCTGCTCATTCATTTCAGTATCGCCTCGTTGAGGCCACAGCCATACAGGAGCACCTGTCAAAAAAAAAGCCGTCCGAAGTGCCGGACGGCATACCGGTGTTCAAGGAAAGACCTCGGCCCGGGCAGGTTGTGCTGAACTTCGAAAGTCGAAGCGATGGCCGGACAGTGCCACGGCAGGCACCGCATCTCAACCGAAACCCTTTCTTAACCTTAACCGCCGCGACTTGGCATGAAATCCGCAAGGTAGAGCCTGTAGGGGCAATGACTGCCCGAAAATGATCCGGAATGGGACAGGTTGGTGAAAAATGCGTGTGCAAACGACCATCGAAATTTTTGACTACTGGAACCGTATCCGCGGCGCAGCCGATGCGCCGCTGAAAGCGCAGGTCGAACCCTCCGCTGTCCCCCATCTGCTCCAGAGTCTGTTCATTCTCGAGACCCGCGAGGAAGGTGACATCGCCTTCCGGCTCGCCGGCACCCGCATCTGCGATCTGTTCGGCCGGGACCTGCGCGGCGCACGCTTCTCCTCACTCTGGGCAAACGGCCAGCACGCCGACATCGAACGCACCGCGATGGGCGTCATGGACCATGTCCTGCCGGCCCTGTTCAACGCCACCGGCTACAGCACCGTCGGCCATCAGGCTTCCTTCGAGATCATCATGATGCCGCTCCGCTCGCCGGGCGGCGCCTGCGACCGGCTGCTCGGCGCAATCGCACCGACGGCGGCCGCGAGCTGGCTGGAGATCGTGCCGCTCGAATTCCTGGCTCTCGACCGCAGCCGTCTGCTGCCCGGAAAATTCGGCAACGCCGAAGCCGCCGAGCTGCGCCCCATCAACGAAATCGTCGCCGCCAAAAGCGCCGGTTTCGGGCAGGTCATGCGCCGCATGGTGTCGCAGTTGCTGACGAGTGCGGAGGCGCGCTGACAGTCCCGTTTCGGGACATCGGACATACTCGTTTTCGGCTATATGAGAATGAGGCAAAACAACCTTCTGTTAATGGATTGCGGGTAATGATCGGTCTCTCAGATTTCATAAAGAAGCCTTTTGATGCACTCGTTCCAGCCAGCTCAGACGCAAAGACCTGCGCCGCGCCCTGAACAGGGCGTTTTTCAGCGTGTGCCCATCAATATGCAGGGCCGGCTGATGCTTGCCAGTTACGAGGAATTTGAATGCATGGTGATCGACATGTCGCCTGGCGACATGTACGTCACCTGCCTTGGCCGGCCACGCACCAACGAACGTGTCGTTGCCTATATCGACCATCTCGGCCGCGTCGAAGGTTATGTCCAGACGCTTGATGGCCGCGGCTTCACCATGTCGATCAACGCCACCGAGCGGAAGCGGGAGAAGCTCGCCGCCCAGCTCACCTGGCTTGCCAACAAACATGAACTCGGCCTGCCGGAAGATCGTCGCCATGACCGTCTGACGCCACGCGATACGAATACCGAACTGACGCTCGAGGACGGCACGCGTTATACCTGCCGGATCATGGACCTTTCGCTATCGGGCGCCGCCGTCGACGTCGAGATGCGCCCCTCGATTGGAACCGCGGTGCGGCTCGGCAACATGCGCGGCCGCGTCGTACGCCATTTCGTCGAAGGTGTGGCGATCGAATTCCTCTCGATCCAGTCCCGCGAGACGCTACGCGAATTCCTCTGAGACAGTTGATTGCGTGACGGTGCTGCCAATGCGCTTGCCGGGCGCGCACCCGGTCAGGTCCTGTTGACAAGCTTGAGTTTCACGGCAAGACATCTGCCAGCGGCAATGAATTAGGCTTCGGAAAGCCGGAGCGAAATCCTGTCGCAAGTCGTTCCTACCATTCAGCTATAGATAATATGAGTAGAACAACCTGCGACAGGCAGAACGATGTCGGCTCTCTATCCGGAAATCGAACCCTATGATCATGGCCTGCTCGACACGGGTGACGGCAACCTGATCTATTGGGAGGCCTGCGGCACTCCGGCCGGCTGGCCGGCGCTGGTGCTGCATGGCGGGCCGGGCTCCGGCTGTTCGACGACGGCGCGGCGCCATTTCGATCCGGACGCCTATCGAATCATTCTGTTCGATCAGCGCAATTGCGGCCGCAGTCTGCCGAGCGCTGCCGATCCCGAAACCGATCTCTCCCTCAACACCACCTGGCATCTCGTCGCCGATATCGAACGGCTGCGGGTCTTCTTCGGCATCGACACCTGGCTGGTTTTCGGCAACTCCTGGGGATCGACGCTGGCGCTCACGTATGCCGAAACCCATCCGCAGCGCGTCGCCGCGATCGTCATATCAGGCGTGACCACCACAAGGCGCTCGGAAATCGACTGGCTCTATCGCGGCATGGCGCCGCTTTTCCCGGAAGAATGGCACCGTTTCCGCCGGGCGGCGTGCTGCCAGGAGCAAGACCTGGACATGGTTGCCACCTATCATCATCTCCTCAATCATCCCGACTCAGAGACGCGCCTGAAGGCGGCGCGCGACTGGCATGACTGGGAAGCGGCTTCCATCCTGCTCGCCGATCCCAAAGGCCTGCCGCGCCGCTGGGCCGATCCGGCTTATTTGCTGACGCGCGCCCGCATCATCACCCACTATTTTGCCAATGGCGCCTGGCTGGAGGACGGCCAGCTTTTGAACAATGCCGACCGGCTGGCAGGCATTCCGGCGATCCTGCTGCAGGGGCGGTTCGATATCGAGGCGCCGCTGGTCACTGCCTGGGAACTGGCCCGCGCCTGGCCGCAAAGCGAGCTGCAGATTCTTCCGCATGCTGCCCATTCCACCGCAAATCCCAATATGAGCGCCGCGATCGTCGCCGCCACCGATCGATTTCGCCATCTCCATCAAAAATAATTTTGCCGCCCAAATCCGGAATCCGAGCGACAGCCAGCTTTCGAGCGCGTCGAATCCGCCGATTCCAGCGGCATTGCCGGCCCGCTCCGCGCCGCCGGACCGCAAACGGCCCTTACCCGGCTCAACGAAAATCCTTAACGCCAGGACGGCAGTGCAGGCTTTTCGCGGGTCAAAGCCTTGTTGCGGGAATTACAATTTTAATCGATTTCGAGACAAATACGCGTCGAATTTTATGCGCATTCGAGATTGTTTTTAGTCAAGTTTTCCAGGCATTTGAATCAACTAAGCCTTTAATTCTATTGCGTAATTTTCCGTGAGATAAAAACGTCCGTGTCATTGTCGCCTCAACTTACGGGGAGACGGCAATGACAATTGCAAACATCTGGAAAGGCGGCCTTCTGGCCGGTGCCCTCATGATGGCAATGGCGGGTTCGGGACAAGCGATGCCCGCCAGCATGGCCCTGGCAGGCAATGCAAGCCCGCCGATCGGGCACTATGAATTCTGCAAGGCGAATCCGACGGAATGTGCCTTTGCCGGCGGCGATGCCGGGCCGGCCATCCTCACCGAGGATCGCTGGAAGGAAATTCTCAAGGTCAACTACACCGTCAATTCGACGATCCAGCCGGAGACCGATGAACAGATTTACGGCGTCGAAGAACGCTGGGCCTATCCCACGACGGTCGGCGACTGTGAGGATTATGCCCTGCTGAAGCGCAAGATGCTGATCGAAGACGGCTTCTCGCCATCCGACACGCTGATCACCGTCGTGCTGCAGCCGAACGGCGAAGGCCATGCCGTGCTGACTGTTCGTACCGATCACGGCGACTTCATTCTCGACAACATGCGCAACAAGGTGCTGCTGTGGTCGGATACCGAATACACCTACCTGAAGCGTCAGTCCGCCGACAATCCGGCCCGCTGGTCGAAGCTCCAGGACGGGCGCGCTGTCGCGGTCGGTAGCGTCAAGTAAGAACAGCCTGCCGGCTCATGCCGGTTGCAGCCTGCGGCCCGGTCAGTCCCCGCATCCCGTCCCCGACCGGCGCCCAAGAGCCGTTCCCGCTGTCCCGGGAACGGCTCGCTCTTTTTTTGGGACAGGCTTTTGTCCCCGGGCGCGCCCCACGCCCCTGCAATCTTAGTGAATTATTAACCGTGCCGGTCCGATCATGCCGATCAGACTCATCATCGGCACCGGCGGCTCATGTTCATCCTGCGGCGGACCGAAACACGAAGCACCGCCATGAGCCATGCCGCGCACAGCGCACCCGACGAGCAGCCGCTTATTTCCATGGGGTTTCTCCTCCGCACGATGGCGGTGATCGCCGTTCTGGCGGTGCTGACCGTCGCCATCAGCATCGGCGGCCGTTGGTTCGGCCGGCATATCTCGCTTGCCGGCAACACCGACAGCACGGCCGATATCACGCTGGCCATCGGCCGCGACACCGTGAAATTCCCCGAGAATGCCATCCGCTTCCCGAGTCAGAGGCATGATGGTGCGGCCGAACGTGTCGATCTCTACCTCGCCTGGCCGGAGATGCAGGGCTACGGCAAGAAAAACCACATTCGATTCGACGATATCGGCCAATCCTCCGGCCTGATCTTCCTGCAGCTGACCCAGAGCACCATGTCGCGCGATATGTCCGGGCGGCTGGAGCCGATCTATTCGCACCTGCTCGAAGGACCGGCAGAGCCCTTCCGCGACGGCCTGACGCTGCACCGTCTTCGCGCCGACGCGGGTTACGGCGACGAGGTGCTGCTGACGGCGCCCGTCAAGGGCGGGCCGGATTACGTCGTGCGCTGCATCCTGCCTTCAGCCCCGGACAAGGCGGCGAGCGGGGATTGTCAGCGCGATATCAAAGTCGGCAGGGATCTCAGCGTCCTCTACCGCTTTTCAAGCAGCCATCTTAACGACTGGGAACATATTGATGCCGCTATCCGCATCTTTGTGGAGGCGCGCCTTATGAACCGTTCTGCGACAAGTCCCTAAAATGCTCCCCGGACAGCGAAATAAACGATTCATCATAAACGGATTGGTAACGCCCAATCGGTAAATTCAAAAGACGGGCTGTACTGCGGGAGGCGTGCCGTCCCGACGCCGAAATCCGAATGCCAAATATCTGAAATGCAAGCGAAGAGTGGAATAGTGTCAAGGTCAGTCTCCTCCGTATCATCGTCCCGATCCGGCAGCTTTTTTGCAAAGCTCATGGCGATCCTTTCGGTGGCCCTCACGGTCGTCCTGGTCGATTCGGTCAGTGCCGAAGCGGAAGCGGCGAATTCGAAATATGCGGGCATCGTCGTCGACGCCAAGACCGGCAACGTTCTCTACAGCGAGAATGCCGACCGGCTGCAATATCCGGCCTCGCTGACCAAGATGATGACCATCTACATGACCTTCGAGGCGCTGGAGCAGGGTCGCATCCGTCTCGATACGCCGGTTCCCTTCTCCGCCCATGCGGCAGCTCAGGCGCCGACCAAGCTTGGCGTTCGCGCCGGCGGCACGATCACCGTCGAGCAGGGCATTCTCGGCCTCGTCACCCTGTCGGCCAATGATGCCGCAACCGCGCTTGGCGAAATGCTCGGCGGCGGCAGCGAAGATCGTTTCGCCCAGCTGATGACCGCCAAGGCGCATGCGCTCGGCATGACCCGCACCACCTATCGCAACGCCAACGGCCTGCCGAATACGGCGCAGATGACGACGGCGCGCGATCAGGCCCGTCTCGGCATCGCCCTTCGCCAGCATTTTCCGCAATATTACGGCTATTTCTCCACCCGCGCCTTCAAGTTCGGCACCCGCACGATCCGCAGCCACAATCGCCTCGTCGGTTCTGTGCGCGGCGTCGACGGCATCAAGACCGGATATACCCGCGCTGCCGGCTTCAATCTGGTGAGTTCGGTACAGGTGGACGGCAAGTCGATCGTCGGCGTCGTGCTCGGCGGCGCCTCGACGCCTGCCCGCGACGCCCAGATGCGTAATCTGATCGCCACCTATCTGCCGAAGGCATCGAGCCGCGGCGGATCGTCGGCACTGATCGCTGAGGCAGCCCCTGCCCCGGCGATGATCGTCACACCGGCTCCGGTCATGCCGCAGAAGGCCCAGCCGCAGGTGGCAAAGACGATCACCGCGGCGCAGCCGCCGGTTTCGGCAGCCGCTGCCGATCTCAGCCTGCCGCATAAAGGCCCGCTGCCGGATGCCCGTTATCAGGTCGCCGAGACCGAAGTCGCCTATACCGAAACCGCTCAGCCGAAATCCGACAATCCGCTGGTCGCCCAGCCGATGCCGGCGCCGACCAAGGTCAAGACCACGACCTTCAAGCAGCAGGCATCGCTCACCGCGCCGAAGCCGGCACCCGCTTCCGTACAGCCGGAACAGGCTGATACGGCGGTCGACAACGTCACCACCGCTTCGACCACCCCAACCTCGGCCGGCGCCGCTTCAAGCAACAATGGCCCGACCGGCTGGGTCGTGCAGGTCGGCGTTTCGCCGAGCCGGCAGATGGCCATGGATCTTCTGGAGAGCGCCAAGAGCAAGGGCGGCAAGGCACTGGCCTCGGCAAAGCCTTTCGCCGTCGCCTATGCCGCCGGCGGTGACCAGCTTTACCGCGCCCGCTTCGGCGGTTTCGACGACCAGCGCGATGCGGTCAATGCCTGCAAGGCCTTGAAGAAGGCCGGTATCAAGTGCTGGGCGGCTGCCCAATGAGCTATTCGGTGCTGCCTGCAACATGGCCGGCGGCAT
This sequence comes from Rhizobium sp. BK619, assembly GCF_014195245.1. NCBI lineage: Bacteria > Pseudomonadati > Pseudomonadota > Alphaproteobacteria > Hyphomicrobiales > Rhizobiaceae > Rhizobium > Rhizobium sp. BK619. The sequence goes on from NZ_JACIBH010000005.1 coordinate 69,982, forward strand.
CGGTAACGGCCGGAATCGGTGTTTGCGTTTCCGGCCATCGTTCTTGAACTCGATCAGTATGGCGTACGGGGAAAACAATGGCGATCAATGAGAATGTTCCGGGAATGCCTTCAGACCGCCGCATGGCGGCCAAGGGGCGTTCATCGCTGCATCCGTTGCACGAGGCGGCGATGCGGCTGGCCGAGATCGGCCTGCAGCGGCCGAAGGCGAAGTCTCCGAAGACCCGCGACCTCATCAATCTGCTGCTTTGCCACGGCGCCCGCGCCTGGCGCTATTCCCAGCCCGAAGCCCGCATCCATCTGCATGTGACCTCGCCTGATGGCAGCGCGCCGGTGCAACTGCGCCTGCGCTAAAGTTTGGTGCTACCGCCCAGATCGGAGACGTGTTTTTGGGTGACAGGCGTTAGAGCAGGCCAAGTTCCGTCAGCTCGCGGCGAAGGTCCGCGGGCATTTCGACGATGCCGGCGCCGAGGCTCATCAGGTCGCGCGGCACGTCATCCTCAGTGTAATAACGCCAGCCCTGGAAGGGACGTTTCGGCTGCACAGCCGTCTCGATGACCTCCGGGCCGAGCATCAGCCGGCAGCGCGAGATGCCCTCGCCGTCGGTAAAGGTCTCGATGCCGAGCAGCTTCTGCCGCGCCTGTACCTGCCCCTTGATCACCCAGTAAAGCGAGCCGCCGTCAAGCAGCTCCTCCATGCGCTTCGGCACCATGCGCGTCGTGTGCACCGAATGCGGCTCAAGGCCGGCGGCGATGGCGCTGAGCGACCGCTCCGCCACCCATTCGCGCAGATCGTCTATCGAGTCGGCGCCGACACAGAGTTTGATGAGATGCAATGCCATGCCGCCGTTGAAATCCTTTTGGCGGCAGGCGTCAAGCATCTAAAGCAATTCCAGGAAAAGTGTTAAGCGGTTTTCCGTCCGGAATTGCGTAAAAACAAAAACTTAGAGCGGATCAGCGCTTCCGTGAAGCGCTGATCCGCGCTAACGCACGCGTCCACAAACTCAGCATTCGACGACATTGACGGCAAGGCCGCCCGTCGACGTTTCCTTGTATTTCTCGCTCATGTCATTGCCGGTCTGGCGCATCGTCTCGATACAGGCGTCGAGTGGCACGAAATGCTGGCCGTCGCCTTTGACCGCCAGCGATGCCGCGGTGACCGCCTTGACGGCGCCGAGCGCGTTGCGCTCGATGCAGGGAACCTGCACCAGGCCCGCGACCGGATCGCAGGTCATGCCGAGATGATGTTCGAGCGCGATTTCGGCGGCGTTCTCGATCTGCTCCGGCGTGCCGCCCATGACGGCGGCAAGGCCGGCGGCCGCCATCGCGGCCGCCGAGCCGACCTCGCCCTGACAGCCGACCTCGGCGCCGGAGATCGAGGCATTGTGCTTGATGATGCCGCCGATAGCCGCGGCCGTCAGCAGGTAATCACGGATGCCGTTCTGATCCCAGTCCTCGTGGAAATGCTCGTAATAGCGGATCGTCGCCGGAATGACGCCGGCAGCCCCGTTGGTCGGCGCCGTAACGACGCGCCCGCCGGCGGCATTCTCCTCATTGACGGCCATCGCATAGACGCTCAGCCAGTCGTTGGCGAGCAGCGGGTTGACGCGGTTGCTGCGCCACTCCTCCTCCAGCTTGTCGTGAATCCGGCGGGCGCGGCGCTTGACGTTGAGACCACCAGGCATGATGCCCTCGACCTTGAGGCCGCGCTCGATGCAGGAGCGCATCGCCTCCCAGATGCGGTCGAGCCCCTGATCGAGCTCCTCCGGGCTGCGCTGGCTCTCCTCGTTCGCCCGCTTCATCTGCGCGATCGACAACCCGGAGCGCTCGGCCATGTCGAGCATCTGCCTGGCGGTCGCGAAGGGATAGGGCACGCGTGTGCCGCCGGCCGCATTCTTCTTCGCCCGCATCTGTTCCAGCTCGGTGTCGGTGACGACGAAACCGCCGCCGACCGAATAATAGACGCGCTTGACGAGCAGCCGGCCGTCCCGGTCAAAAGCGGAAAAGATCATGCCGTTGGCATGGCCGGGCAGCGGCTGTTTCTTGTCGAAGATCAGGTCGGTCTTCGGCTGGAACTGATAGCCGGGATGCCCCTCCGGCGTGATGCGGCCGGTGCGCTCCACCGTATCGACGATACCGTCCATCTTGTCGGGATCGACGCTGTCGGGCGCCTCGCCCATCAGCCCGAGAATGACGGCCCTGCCCGTGCCGTGGCCGATGCCGGTATGCGCGAGCGAACCGTGTAGGCTGACCGTGATCGCCACGACCTGCGCGCCCGAGGACGGGCGCGGCCATTCGTTCGACAAGATCAGCGCGAGAAACCGGTTGGCGGCCGACATCGGACCCATCGTGTGCGAGCTCGACGGCCCGACACCGATCTTGAAGACATCGAATACCGAGAGAAACATGGATGTGCCTTCTGATTACGAGGATGCAAGCTTAAGCGACGCCGGTTTTCCATCCGTGCGGACCACCGACATCGCATGCAGCCGGTGCGACATTGTGGCCGGACATTAAAACGATGACGCCCGCCTTACCAGTCATTGCAGCATTTCGATGCATATGTAAGGTGGCCGCACTTCATGCGGAGACTGAATCACTGATGACGACGGCGGACTATATCGCTCTGGCCTTCTTTGCCTGTGTCTGGATGGGCTATTCCTGGCTGCTGCATGGCCGCACCTTCTTCGGACGCACCAGCCTCACCCATGCGATGATCGAACGGCGCCGCGAGTGGATCTATAATTCGCTGCGTCGCGACCTGAAGATGATCGACACGCAGATCATGGCGGGCCTGCAGAACGGCACCGCCTTCTTCGCGTCGACCTCGATCTTCGCCCTGGGCAGTTGCTTCGCACTGCTCGGGGCGACGGAGAAGGTCGACGCCGTCTTCGCCGACCTGCCCTTCGTCTTGCATGGCGGCCATGGCGTCTTCGAGATGAAGGTCGGCGGGCTGGCAGTGCTGTTCGGCTACGCCTTCTTCAAGTTCGGCTGGTCCTATCGGTTGTTCAACTACTGCACCATTCTGTTCGGCTCGATCCCGATGCTGCGCGACGCCGAGAGCGACATAATCGCCGCCGAGCGGGCCGCCGAACGCGTCATCCGCATGAATGTCATTGCCGGCAGCAATTTCAACGAGGGCCTCCGAGCGATCTTCCTGTCGATCGGCTATCTCGGCTGGTTCATCAACCCCTATGTCTTCATGACGACGACCGCGATCGTCATCTTCGTGCTGGCGCGGCGGCAATTCTTCTCGCAGGCGCGGCTGGCGATCATGGATGCCGGCCCGCCATCGAATCTCAACCTTTCCGCCATTCGCCGCGACATGCCGTCGAGCGACGGACGTGATTTGCCCGAGGAACTGTAATGACATTGCCGGCAATCGAAGCCGATGCGGCGGCAAGACCGCCGCGCATCGGCCTGTTGGACACGGCGCGCGGCGCCGCGCTGATCGCCATGGCGAGCTACCATTTCAGCTGGGACATGGAGTTCATGGGTTATCTCGCGCCGGGCACGGCCGAGACAGGCTGGCTGAAGATCTATGCCCGGGCGATCGCCACGACCTTTCTCTTCATCGTCGGCATCAGCCTGGTGCTCTCGAGCAAGCCGGAGGTCCGCTGGCCTTCCTTCTGGAAGCGTTTCGGCATGATCGCCGCGGCCGCCGCCGTCATCTCGATCGCCACGCGCATCGCCATGCCGGAGACGTGGATCTATTTCGGCATCCTGCATTGTATCGCGGTGCTGACGCTGATCGGTATCGTTTTCATCAGGCTGCCGCTCGCCGTCACGCTGATCGTGACAACAGCGCTCCTGGCCGCCTGGCTCATCGACAATTTCGCCACACCCGGCCTGCTGCGCTCGTCCTTTTTCGATCCGAAATATCTCGCCTGGATCGGCCTTGCCGTCATGCCGGATCGGTCGAACGACTACGTGCCATTGTTTCCCTGGGCAACGCCGTTCTTCGCTGGATTGAGCATCGCCTCGATCGCCATCAGAACCAGGCTGCCGCATCGGCTTGCCGCCCTTGGCACCGGCTCCTGGTGGCCGGCGTGGCTTGGCCGCCACAGCCTTGCCTTCTACCTGATCCATCAGCCGGTGCTGATCGCCATCGCCTACGGGCTTTCGCTACTCGTCCCGCCGCCGCAGCCGGATCCGGCCGAAACTTACCTGAAGCAATGCAACTCCAGTTGCGTCATGCAACAGGGCGAAGCGCTCTGCCAAAGCTTCTGCCAGTGCACGCTCGACAAATTGCAGGCCCAAAGCCTGTTGACTCAGTTGCAGGCAAACCAGATCGACGTACAAAACGATGAGCGGGTCCAGACGATCGCCGGCGAATGCAGCGCCGAGGTGGAATAACCTCAGCTCGGCTCAGGTGGTGACGCCGATTTCGGCGAGGCGGCCGAGGCAGGCCTCTTCGATATTGTCGAGTTCCACCAGCGTGTCGTCGATATCCTTGCGCTTCTGGCGCAGGTCGTCGCGCTTCTCGTCGACGCGCTTCATCAGCAGCTTCAACTGGCCGAGTTCGCCCGGCGGCTCCTTGTAGACCTGGATGATCTCGCGGATCTCCGCAATGGTGAAACCGATACGCCGACCGCGCAGAATTTCCCCGATGAGTCGTCGATCGGCCTGCCGGAAGAGCCGGGTGCGCCCGCGCCGCTCCGGATGGATCAGTCCCTCGTCCTCGTAGAAGCGGAGCGTGCGCGTCGAGACACCGAATTCGCGCGTCAGCTCCGTTATGCTATAATATTTGTTCACCAGCATGTGTTCCCCGTCATGAACCGGCAATAATATTGACTTTTACGTAATAGTCAATTTTGACCGCCACTCAGATACCGAACCACCATGTGGCGATGCCGAGAAAGGCGAAAAAGCCGGTACAATCGGTCACCGTCGTCACGAAGACCGACGAGGCGATCGCCGGGTCGGCCCCGACCTTGTCGAGCAGCAGCGGCAGCAGGATGCCGGCAAGAGCTGCCGCCATCAGATTGATGATCATTGCCGCGGCGATCACCCCGCCGAGCTGATAGTCGTGGAACCATATGCCGGCGATCGCGCCCATGATCGTCGCGAAGACGATGCCGTTGAGGATGCCGACGCCCGCTTCCCTGCGAATGATGCGGCCGGCATTGTAGATGTCGAGATCGCGGGTGGCGAGTGCGCGCACCGTCACCGTCATCGTCTGCGTGCCGGCATTGCCGCCCATCGAGGCGACGATCGGCATCAGCACCGCCAGCGCGATCATCTTCTCGATTGAGGCATCGAACAGGCCGATGACGCTCGCCGACAGCATTGCCGTGCCGAGATTGATCAACAGCCAGAGGAAACGCGAACGCGCCGTCGACAGCACATTGTCCGACAGTTCTTCGTCGCCGACGCCGCCGAGGCGCTTGATATCCTCGTCCGCCTCCTCGTGGATGACGTCCACGACATCGTCGATGGTCAGCACGCCGACCAGCCGCCCGTTCTCGTCGACGACGGCGGCCGACAGAAGGTCGTACTGCTCGAAGAGCTGGGCGGCCTCCTCCTGGTCCATCTCGGCCGGGACCGGATGGTTGGTCTCGCGCATGATCTGCTCGATCTTCGTCTGCCGCTTGGTGCGCAGGATCTGGTCGAGATCGACGGCGCCAAGCAGCTTGAAGGTCGGATCGATGACGAAGATCTGCGAGAAGGAATAGGGAAGATCCTCCTCGTCACGCATGTAGTCGATCGTCTGTCCCACAGTCCAGAACGGCGGCACGGCGACGAATTCCGTCTGCATGCGGCGGCCGGCCGAGCTTTCGGGATAATCGAGCGCCCGGCGCAGCCGGACCCGCTCGGTAAACGGCAGTTGCGCCAGGATCTCTTCCCGGTCTTCCTTGTCGAGATCTTCCAGAATGTAGACGGCGTCGTCCGAATCGAGATCGCCGATCGCGGCGGCAATCTGCTCGTTCGGCATCTGGTCGACGATCTCGCGGCGGATCGCCTCGTCGACCTCGGTCAGCGCCGTCATGTCGAAATCGTCGCCGAGCAGGCGCACCAGCGCCAGGCGCTGATCCGGCTGGATCGCTTCCAGCAGGTCGCCTATTTCGGATTCATGCAGGCGGGCAACATTCTGGCGCAGGAACAGCGTGTCGCGATCGGCGATCGCGGCGCCGACCAGCGCCAGGAAATCGCTGCGAACATTGCCGTCCTCGTCGTAGATATCGGCTTCCTCGTCCTCGGAACGCCTGCGGATGCGGTCTTCGCCATCGGTCGTCGTCATCTGCCGCCCTCGCATCTGGTTCGAATTTCAACGACTACAGCGCCGCATTCGCGAATGTCGGCGGAAAACATATTGTCAACAAGCAGATAAGCGAATCCCCGCGCGAGGTTCACGCGGCCGGAATCCATAGCTCCTGCTAGCTGAAAGCATCCCTGCCGTAAAGCAGCAAACCTGCCGCTTGATGACAATGCCCGCGGCCGGCGATAGTTTCGCCACGCATCCGAGCCGAGGAACGCCGCCCCATGACCATTCGCCCGATCCTGCGTTACCCGCATCCTGGTTTGAAAACCGTCTGCGCGCCGGTGACCGTCTTCGATTCATCGCTTGCCGCACTTGCCGACGACCTGCTGGCGACGATGCGCGCCGCGCCCGGTGTCGGCATCACCGCTGCCCATATCGGCGTTTTCACCCGCCTGACGGTGCTGGAGCTCGACAGGACCGACGGCATGCGCCTCTACGTCAACCCGGAGATCACCTGGTTCTCGAAGGAGACGATGAGCCATGTCGAAGGCAGCGTCTCGATGCCGGGAGCGACCGACGAGGTCACGCGCCCGCGGTCGATCCGCTTCCGCTATCAGGACGCCGAGGGCGGCATGCACGAAGATGTCGCCGACGATTTCCTCGCCATCTGCATCCAGCACGAAGTCGACCAGCTCGACGGCATTTTCTGGCTGCAGCGCCTCTCGCGGCTGAAGCGCGACCGCCTCGTGAAGAAATGGGAGAAGGCCCAAGTTGACAATCAAGCCTGACGATCAGGCCTGACAAATCGGCTCCCGCGCCGAACCATTCGCCACTGCCGGCGTTTCCAGCAGAGAAACCCAGCGTTTCCCCAAAGAAACTAGGAGCGACTGCAATGGCAAGGACAGGTGACAAGCCCCCCATTTCCCGCGAAGGTGCCAAGCTTTTTGATCAAAAGGCAGGGCTTTCCCGCGAGGAAGACTATCGCGACCTCGAGGAACGCAATCTCGACGACGGTTGGCCCTATGCTGACGGTACCGGTGCCGATCCGGCCAACCGCCCCTATGGCGAGACGGCGGCAAATTTCGACAGCGATCCCAACAAAGGCTTCCGGATCGACGGCACGGATGCAGACGGCAACGAGAACCGTCTGAAGGATTCGCTGCGGGCCGATACCATCGACCGCGATGAAAGCGACGAACTCGAAGCGCGGGTGAACGACAATCTCGAAAACATTCCCGAGGTCGACATCAACAGCATCGAAGTTCATGCCGACGGGCACGTCGTCACGCTGGAAGGTTCGGTAGAGACGATCGGCATCGCCCGCAAGGTCGAACTCGGCGCGCTGTCGGTCGACGGCGTCCACCATGTCCGCAACAAATTGCAGCTGACCGGTGTCGACGCCCATATCCCCAACGAAGACTGATTCACGCGCGCAAGACATGGATAGTCGGCGCGGGCGGCAATGCCTCCCGCAGCCTCGGCGTGTCGACCTCAACATTACAAAAAGTTAACAATTACAGATTGCATCGCGACATGATTTTGAAGAAGCCATATCCTGTCATTTTGCTTAGGCGGCTTCTGTAACGCGAACGTCAATTTTGGTGACAACACTGTGATTTTATTCGGACAAAAGGTCGCGGCTGTGCCGCCGTCTTATCACAAAATTGCCTGAATTGGGGCGCGAACTCTGATGCGCCGAGGGTTGGTTTTATGTTGTGAAATTCAACAGTAGATTGAGGAGATAGACCCATGCGCATCAAATTTGCCCTTGCCGCGTCCCTGTTCGCCGTCAGCCTTGCAGGCGCCGCTTTCGCCCAGCCGAGCTATTCCGACGACTACACCAACGATAGCGACGGCTTCGCCCCGAGCCAGATGTCCAAGCCGGCCCCCGTTCACTACACCAACCACAAGGCCCCGGCCTATTCCAGCGACTACACAAATGACAGCGACGGCTTTGCCCCGAGCGCCATGGCCGCCCCTGCCGTGGACAAGACCGCCACGGCGAGCATCAACGCCCTGCCCCCATGCCACAGCATGATTGGCCCGAAGGGCTCCCACACCAAGGGTGCCGATAGCGGCGCTTCCCGCACCGAAGCGTGCCGCGCCACGCATTGATCCAATAAGAAAGGGCCGGTTAACCGGCCCTTCTCTTTTCAATCTGCTTTTCTGTCGCATTAGAACACGAATGGAACAAGCCGGTAGCGGGTCGTGGCCATGAAGGCCGTGTAGGCAGGATCCTGTTTGAGCAGCCTCTCCTCCGCCAGGAGGCGGAAACATTGCGCGATCAGCGCCGTCGCATAGATGGCAAAATTCCAAAGGCTCGGATGAGTGAGGAAGAAGCCGATATGCATCATCAGATAACCCGCATACATCGGATGACGGACAAATTTGTAAGGGCCGCCGATCTTGATACCGCGATTGGCCGGCACCAGGCCGAAGCTTCGCCGCAATGACAGCTTTGCCGCTATCTGCAGCATGAAACCCAGGACCATCACCGTGCCGCAGAGTGCGAGCGGCGCCAGCGGTTCCGACGTATTGGGTGAGACGAGCAGCGGGAAGAGCGTGCCGATGGCGGTGACCGTCCAGTCATAAAGCCGCAGCGACGCATTTCGCGTCGGCCGGCGCGTCAGAATGAGAAAGGCGGCGGCTCCCTCCGAAAAGAGCAGCAGGCCGTCGATGATCGCCCTGTTGTCCTGCATCTGGGGCACGATGCGCATGACGATCGCAACGAATAAATAGCCGACTAGGACCTTTTCGACGATATCGAGAACGAAATAGACATCGAGGAATGACCAGCTTGCCGCTGCCTGTTTTTTCATAATTCGCAAGACTTCCGCATCACAAAGTTGAGGTAAGCTATATATGCGAAAGCGCTAATTATGGGTTAAGGCATTCGACCATATCTGACAGAACGGCGATGCAAATTGACGGGGACAGGGCGCCGTTTCGAACGCTCAGCTTTCGCTCATCGTTTCGCCAAAAACCGCCTCGAAGGCGGTGCGCAGCCGCATATCGACATCGGCCATCATCACCGGCAAGCCAAGATCGACCAGGCTGGTCACGCCATAGGCCGAGATTCCGCAGGGCACGATGCCGCCGAAATGATCGAGATCGGGATCGACGTTGAGTGACAGTCCGTGGAAGGTCACCCATTTCCGCAGCCTGATCCCGAGGGCGGCGATCTTGTCCTCGGCCATCGTTCCATCGGCAAGCAACGGCTTTTCCGGCCGCCGCACCCAGACGCCGACGCGATCCTCGCGCCGCTCGCCGCGCACATTCATCATATCAAGCGTGCGGATGACGACGTCCTCGAGGGCGGCGACGAAGGCGCGCACGTCCTGCCGCCTGCGCTTCAGGTCGAGCATCACATAGGCGACCCGCTGGCCGGGGCCGTGATAGGTATATTCACCGCCGCGCCCAGTCGCAAAGACCGGAAACCGGTCCGGCTGGACGAGATCCTCGGCATTGGCACTGGTGCCCGCGGTATAGAGCGGTGGATGCTCGACGAGCCAGACGAGTTCGTCGCCGCCCTCTGATATCACCGCCACTTCGCGCTCCATCGTCTCCACCGCCTCCTCATAGGCAACGAGGCCATCGGCGATGCGCCAGCGCACCGGGCGGTTGCCGAGATTCGGGAGCATGGAGAATTCGAGATCGGTGCGAAGCATGGCCATTCCTTGCCGCTCTCCCCGAAATGCCTGAAAAAAGGGGCGGCAGGAAACCTATATGGACCCGTTTCGGGGCCAATTCAAATGCTGTGACCGGTTTTGAAAAAAACTGTCATATCGCCCTTGTGCACCCCAAATGCTTTTGCTACATGCTGCCCCGCCGACGCAAATCGGCACCTACCACGATGCGGTCGTGGCGGAATTGGTAGACGCGCAGCGTTGAGGTCGCTGTGGGGCAACCCGTGGAAGTTCGAGTCTTCTCGACCGCACCAAAAATCCCCGATATATCAACGGCTTAACCGCTTTTGGTGCCCGGGGATTTTTTGCTTTTCAGCTTAAAGTTAATCCGTTCAACAGCCTACCTCTGAATCTCCGTGTACCATTCACGCGGCGAGCGCCAATCTAGCTTGGTTGTTAGAATAAACTGCCTCTACTCCTCAGGTTTCCAATTCGTTATCATGGCTAGAATGTGGGTGTACCCCAATGCCGCGCACAGGTGCAGGCGGTGGAAGCCCTCGCGCAGTTCATAGCGCCGCTCGCCCGCTCGCTGAAACAGCACCACAGGTGGCAACGGCGTGCCGTCACGCAGGGCGAGCAGGATGCTGCTGCTGCGGACTACGCCCGGCCTGTCAGGATCGATCTTATCGAAGTTGGGAACGCCGGTAGATCGTACCGGCGGATCAATTAGCGCAATTGCTACCGGGCTGCCCTCAGTAGCCGCCGGTGCATTAGTAGCGGGGCTAAAGCCAGCCATGCCTGCCCTGACCACCAAAGTCCGAGCTTCGGCCAGTGTTTTCGTGTCAATGGGCATCGGCTTCTTCCTACGCTCTATGAGTGGATCGGTCAGGGGAGGACGATCAGTTTTATACCCGATCTTGGTACAGTTTTTGGTACACTGAGAGGAACAGGGGCTCAAAACGGCTCAACGTAGGCCAACGAAAACCGGGTCTCATTGAACTCGTTGGCGGTCTGATCGCCTCTCGACCGCACCATCTCCCTTCAGGGAAACGCTTTCCAAGCGACGATTTCGATTTCACCTCGACGCTATTTGCGCTTGCTCGGCTTGATCGGCCGGCGTTCGCATGGTTGATGGCGTCATCCCCTCATGAATCGGCCGCCATGTCAGAGCATCCAGCCCATCAAAACTCCCTGCAGGGCATGGCCATCATGTCCGGCGCCATGCTGATCCTGCCGACCATGGACGCCATCGCCAAATATATGGCGACCTTCGAGGCGATGTCGCCGGGCCAGGTGACTTTCTACCGATTCTTCTTCCAGATCGCCTGCACACTGCCGATTCTCGTCGCCGTTTTCGGGCAGAAGGCCCTTTCGGCCAAGCGGCCATGGATGAACCTGCTGCGCGGCGTGCTGCATGGCGCTGCGAGCCTGCTGTTCTTCGTCGCCGTCAAATACATGCCGCTTGCCGACGTCTTCGCCATCTATTTCGTCGAGCCGTTCATGCTGACGGCCATGTCGGCGCTGTTCCTCGGTGAGAAGGTCGGCTGGCGACGCTGGATGGCGATCGTCGTCGGTTTCGGCGGCGCGATGATCGTCATTCAGCCGAGCTACGAAATATTCGGCCTGAAGGCGCTGCTGCCGGTCGCCTGCGCCTTTCTGTTCTCGCTCTATCTGTTCCTCAACCGCGCCATCGGCGAGGCCGATTCGCCGCTGACCATGCAGACGATGTCCGGCATCGGTGGAACGCTCTTCATGGCCGCCGCCCTTTTCGTCGGCAGCGGCTCCGGCAACGCCGATTTTTCCGTCTCTCTGCCCGCCTCCGGCCTCGGTCTTGTCCTGCTTCTCGCCCTCGGCTCGATCTCCGGCTATGCGCATCTGCTGATCGTCCGGGCTTTCCGGCTCGCACCGCTGTCGTTGCTTGCGCCGTTCCAATATTTCGAGATCATCTCGGCGACCGTTCTCGGTTATGCGCTGTTCAATGATTTCCCGAATTTTTCCAAATGGATCGGCATCTTCATCATCGTCGCATCCGGCCTCTTCATCATCTGGCGCGAGCGGCTGCAGGCGCGATCGCTAAAATCCTCCTGATCCCGGGAATATCGAATTAACTCCGCTTCTTGAGGGATCGTCAATTCGCAGACGGTAAAACAGTTTCCGGCTTCATGATGAAGCCTGGAGCTAAAACATGAGCGAATTTCGTCTCGCTTTCCCGGCCTGTGTGGTAGCCGGCAAGCATCGGCTGACGGCCGAAGATATAGTGCTGTTGCGCAAACATGCTTTCCCGGAAGGCATCCGGACATCCGACGATGTCGTGGCGATGTTGGCGCTCAACAATTCCTGCCCCGAGAAATGTGCCGCGTGGAACGCGTTCTTCGTCGAGCAGCTCGCCGGCTTCATCGTCCATTACACTTATCCGCAGGGCTCGCTTGATGAGATCAACGTTGCCTGGATCATGCGCATGTTCACGACCGATGGTGTCGTCAACTCGGCGCTGGAACTCGAGCTCATTCTCCATGTCATGGAGATTTCGGCCGATGTCCCCGGTGAATTGAGAGCGCTTGCGCTCGATCAGCTCCGCCTGGCGATCACCGACAATATCGGTGGCTACAAGCTGTCGCGCGCCGTCGACCGCCGGGGCATTACCCGCCAGGACGTCGATTTCACCATGCGCATTTTCAGAAGCGTCGCCGAAGGCGGCGTCATTCCCGTCTCGTCGGTCGAATACGGCGTGCTCCAGCAGATCGATCAGGCGACGCTGCCCGGCGCCAATCATCCGCGTTGGGCCGGGATTATGGCCGCCGCCGAGCTGCGCGACTATGCCGAGCCGCGGCGCAGCCGCTGGCTGCGCATCGTCGACGAAGAACCGGTCTCGGAAGCGGCTGTCGCCTGAAGCTCCTCAAGCCTGCCTGATGCTCTTCAAGCCTGATTGTGCGTTCCGGTGTTTTGTGCGTAAAACTCCGGAACGCATTTCTGGGTGGAGTCTCGATGTTCAAGAAAATCCTGATCGCGAATCGCGGCGAAATCGCCTGCCGCGTGATCAAGACTGCGCGCCGCATGGGCATTTTGACCGTCGCGGTCTATTCGGACGCGGACCGGGACGCGCTGCATGTCGAGATGGCCGATGAGGCCGTGCATATCGGCCCGGCCGCGGCCTCCGACAGTTACCTGGTTGCCGAAAAGATCATTGCCGCCTGCAAGGCGACCGGCGCCGAGGCGGTGCATCCGGGCTACGGCTTCCTGTCCGAGCGCGCCTCCTTCTGCGCGGAACTGGAAAAGCAGGGCATCGTCTTCATCGGCCCGAAGCCGAAGGCCATCATGGCGATGGGCGACAAGATCGAATCGAAGAAATTCGCCAATGCCGCCGGCGTATCCACCGTGCCCGGCCATCTCGGCGTCATCGAGGATGCCGCCCGTGCGGAAGTGATATCAGGCGGCATCGGTTATCCCGTCATGATCAAGGCATCGGCCGGCGGCGGCGGCAAGGGCATGCGCATCGCCTGGAATGAGGCCGAGGTGCGCGACGGCTTCGAGCGCGCCCGCTCGGAGGCGAAGAGTTCCTTCGGCGATGACCGCGTCTTCATCGAGAAGTTTATCGTCGAGCCGCGCCACATCGAAATCCAGGTGCTGGCCGATGCACATGGCAACGTCGTCTATCTCGGCGAGCGCGAATGCTCGATCCAGCGGCGGAACCAGAAGGTGGCGGAAGAGGCGCCCTCGCCCTTCCTCGACAAAAAAACCCGCGAGGCGATGGGCGAACAATCGGTGGCGCTGGCCAAAGCCGTCGACTACCAGAGCGCCGGCACCGTCGAATTCATCGTCGACCGCGACCGCAATTTCTATTTCCTCGAAATGAACACCCGCCTGCAGGTCGAACATCCCGTCACTGAGCTCGTCACCGGCATTGATCTCGTCGAGCAGATGATCCGCGTCGCCGCGGGCGAGCCGCTTGCCCTCGCTCAGGACGACGTCAGGCTCGACGGCTGGGCGATCGAAAGCCGGCTCTATGCTGAAGACCCTTATCGCAACTTCCTGCCCTCGATCGGCCGCCTGACGCGTTATCGCCCGCCGGCCGAAGGCCGGACCGGCAATATCGTGGTCCGCAACGATACCGGCGTTTTCGAAGGCGCGGAGATCTCGATGTATTATGACCCGATGATCGCCAAGCTCTGCACCTGGGCGCCGACACGGCTGGAGGCTATCGAGGCCATGGGCCGGGCGCTCGACGGCTTCGTCGTCGACGGCATCGAGCACAATGTCCCGTTCCTGTCGGCGCTGATGAAACATCCGCGCTGGCGCGATGGCCGGCTATCCACCGGCTTCATCGCCGAGGAATATCCCGATGGCTTCGCGCCGATGAAGCCGGACCGCACGGAAGAGGCCACGCTTGCCGCCATTGCGCTGTCCGCCTCGCTGATCGAAACGAACCGGCGCGAGCGTTTCGCCGATCGCCTGCGCGCCGCATCGGGCGCGCTGCGCGAGCACTGGGTGGTCAAGACAGGCGACAGTCATGTTGCTGTCAGATTGCTCGACGGCCTCGTCACCATTCCCTTCGATATGGAGATGGCGATAGAGGGCAAGAACAGCAGTGTTGTCACCGATTGGAGACCTGGCGATCCCGTCTGGAGCGGCACGGTCGGCGGACGGAATATCACCGCGCAGATCCGCCCCGTCCTCAACGGGTTGCGCATCGACTGGCAGGGGCTTTCGGTGACGGCCAAGGTCTTGTCGCCGCGTCATGCCGAGCTCGACAGATTGATGCCGGTAAAGCTGCCGCCCGATACCTCAAAGCTGCTGCTCTGCCCGATGCCCGGTCTCGTCGTTTCCATCGCGGTCGCCGAGGGCCAGGAGGTCAAGGCGGGGGAAACGCTTGCGATCGTCGAGGCGATGAAGATGGAAAACGTGCTGCGCGCCGACCGCGATCTCATCGTCTCGAAGATCAATGCCGCGGCCGGCGAAAGCCTGGCCGTCGATGCCGTGATCATGGAATTCGCCTGAACCAAAAGCGGCGCCGGCCAGCTGTTTCTCTTGAGCCGGCCTTCCCGGCCATGCCAAGGTCTGCGTCAAATAAAGCTAAAAGGGAGATTGGGAAGATGGACGTTCGCGCCGCCGTAGCCGTTCAGGCCGGAAAACCGCTCGAAGTGATGACCGTGCAGCTGGAAGGCCCGCGGGCCGGCGAAGTGCTGGTCGAGGTCAAGGCGACGGGCATCTGCCATACCGACGATTTCACCCTCTCGGGCGCCGATCCGGAAGGCCTGTTTCCGGCCATCCTCGGCCATGAGGGTGCGGGCATCGTCGTCGATGTCGGTCCGGGCGTCACCTCGGTCAAGAAGGGCGATCATGTGATTCCGCTTTATACGCCCGAATGCCGCGAATGTTATTCCTGCCTTTCCCGCAAGACCAATCTCTGCACCGCCATCCGCTCGACCCAGGGCCAGGGTGTGATGCCGGATGGCACCTCGCGCTTTTCGATCGGCAAGGACAAGATCCATCATTACATGGGCTGCTCGACCTTCGCCAATTTCACCGTGCTGCCGGAGATCGCCCTTGCCAAGGTCAATCCCGACGCCCCCTTCGACAAGATCTGCTACATCGGCTGCGGGGTGACCACCGGCATCGGCGCGGTGATCAACACCGCCAAGGTCGAGATCGGTTCGACGGCGATCGTCTTCGGCCTCGGCGGCATCGGCCTCAACGTGCTACAGGGGCTGAGGCTTGCCGGCGCCGACATGATCATCGGCGTCGACATCAACAATGACCGCAAGGCCTGGGGCGAGAAATTCGGTATGACGCATTTCGTCAATCCGAAGGAGGTCGGCGACGACATCGTGCCCCATCTCGTCAATATGACCAAGCGCAATGGCGACCTGATCGGCGGCGCCGACTACACCTTCGACTGCACCGGCAACACCAAGGTGATGCGCCAAGCGCTTGAAGCCTCCCACCGCGGCTGGGGCAAGTCGATCATCATCGGCGTTGCCGGCGCCGGCCAGGAGATCTCGACGCGTCCGTTCCAGCTGGTCACCGGCCGCAACTGGATGGGCACCGCCTTCGGCGGCGCGCGGGGGCGTACCGACGTGCCGAAGATCGTCGACTGGTACATGCAGGGCAAGATCCAGATCGACCCGATGATCACCCACACCATGCCACTCCAAGACATCAACAAGGGCTTCGACATGATGCACAAGGGCGAAAGCATCCGCGGCGTGGTGGTCTATTGATGCCTTCCAAGACCTTCACGGCCGACCTCAAGAGCGTCGATGAGCTCCTCGCGCGGGAGCTCTACGATCTCTTGAAAATGCGCGTCGATGTTTTCGTCGTCGAGCAGAATTGTCCCTATCCGGAACTCGACGGCAGGGATATCGATGCTCTGCATCTACGGCTGCTGGAGAGCGGCGAACTCCTGGCTTCGGCGCGGATCCTGAAACCGCACGCGCCGCATGATCCGTCGAAGATCGGCCGCGTCGTCGTCTCGCCTGCCCACCGCGGCAAACGCTTGGGCGATGCATTGATGAGCGAAGCGATCTCCGCTTGCGAACGGCTTTATCCGGCAAACCCCATCGCCTTGTCGGCGCAGGCGCATTTGCGCCGCTTTTATGAGGCCTTCGGTTTCAGCGTGGCGTCCGAGGAATATCTGGAAGACGGCATTCCCCATATCGACATGGTCCGCCAGCTGGCCATCCGGACGGCAGGGATACCGTCATGATCTATGTCGATGCCGATGCCTGCCCGGTGAAGCCGGAAATTCTAAAGGTCGCCGAACGCCTCGGCCTCGAAGTCACCTTCGTCGCCAATTCGGGCCTGCGCCCTTCCCGCGATCCGATGATCCACAATGTCATTGTCTCCAACGCCTTCGATGCCGCTGACAACTGGATCGCCGAGCACGCCGGTCCGGGCGATGTCGTCGTCACCGCCGACGTGCCGCTCGCCGTGCGCTGTGTCGCCACCGGCGCCTTCGTCAGCGGCCCCACGGGCCGCGTCTTCGACGAGACCAATATCGGCATGGCGAGCGCCATGCGCGATCTCGGCGCGCATTTGCGCGAAACCGGCGAGAGTAAGGGTTACAACGCCGCCTTCAGCCCGAAAGACCGCTCGCGCTTCCTCGAGACCTTCGACCGTCTCTGCCGCCGCGCCAAAAGCCTTTCCGCGGACTCAGGTGGGACGTAATCCCGCCCAGGCAAGAAACGGGTGGCATGGCAGCCGTATCGATTCCTACCTTGAAGTCGGCCGTCTCCTCACGCATATAGACGTCATCGCAGACGACTGCGGCATCTTACCGATGCAACCGTCGCGGGGACGGCCTCGCTCTTGAACAAGGAGAGTCGTATGGCCTGGTTTCTGCTTTTTCTCGCCGGTCTTTTCGAATGTGGCTGGGCGATCGGCCTTAAATACACCGATGGTTTCACGCGGCCGCTGCCGACCGCGTTGACTGTCATATCCATGGTGATCAGCGTCGTCCTGCTCGGCCTGGCGGTGAAGCACCTGCCGATCGGCACCGCCTATGCGGTGTGGACCGGTATCGGCACAGTCGGCACCGTGCTCCTCGGCATCTGGCTGCTTGGCGATCAGGCAAGTGTCTCCCGCCTTGCCTGCATCATGCTGATCGTCGGCGGCATCGCCGGCCTCAAACTCACGGCCTGACGAAGAAAATGCTGCGGGGCATCGCAAATGCCCCGCAGTCTGTGTCGGCTCAGGCTGCCTTGCGGTTATCGACGGAAAATGCGCCGGGACCGGAGAAGAACAGGTAGAGGAAGACGAAGCAGAACAGGATCGCGGCGTCGCCCTGGTTGACGGCCGGGAAGAAGCTGTTCGGGGCATGCGCCATGAAATAGGCGACCGCCATTTCGCCGGCAAGCAGGAAGGCGACGGGGCGCGTCAGCAGGCCGATGAGAATGAGGATACCGCCGACAAGCTCAAGAAGAGCCGCGAATAGCATCAGCGGCGGCAGCGAGCCGGACATCTGCGAAGCCGGGAAGCCGAAAAGCTTCATCGTGCCGTGTTCGATGAACAGCAGCGCGGTGATGATTCTGAGAGCGGCCAGCCCATAGGGGCGATAGGCGGAAAGACGCTCGAAAGTTGACATAAAACCTCTCCATTTAAAACAATGCAGCCGAGCGTTAGCCCGTCGCCGACGGGGATTGAACACACGGATCGCTGACGGCCGTTCACTTTTTCGACAGCAGGCAAACACCTGAGCCGGCAGCTTTATTAATTTTCGGATGTCACAGCGGAATGTTGTCGTGCTTCTTCCAGGGATTGGCGAGGTCCTTGTTGCGCAGCATCTTCAGCCCGCGCGCCAGCCGCCGGCGGGTCGAATGCGGCATGATCACCTCATCGACATAACCGCGCTCGGCGGCGACAAAGGGCGAGAGGAAGCGGTCCTCGTACATTTTCGTATGTGCGGCGATCTTCTCGGGATCGGCGATATCCTTGCGGAAGATGATCTCGACTGCGCCCTTGGCGCCCATCACGGCGATCTGCGCCGTCGGCCAGGCATAGTTGAGATCACCGCGCAGATGCTTCGACGCCATCACGTCATAGGCGCCGCCGAAGGCCTTGCGGGTGATGACGGTGAGCTTCGGCACCGTCGCTTCGGCATAGGCAAAAAGCAGCTTGGCGCCGTGTTTGATGAGACCGCCATATTCCTGCGCCGTGCCCGGCAGGAAGCCCGGCACGTCGACGAAGGTGACGATCGGAATGTTGAAGCAGTCGCAGAAGCGCACGAAGCGCGCCGCCTTGCGCGAGGCGTCGCTGTCCAGCACGCCGGCCAGTACCATCGGCTGGTTGGCGACGAAGCCGACGGTGGAGCCTTCGACACGTCCGAAGCCGCAGACGATATTGCCGGCAAAGCTCGCCTGGATCTCGAAGAAATCCCCCTCGTCCGCCACCTTCCGGATCAGTTCCTTGATATCGTAAGGCTTGTTGGCGCTGGCCGGCACCAGCGTATCGAGCGACATGTCGACCTCTGTCACCGACTGGTAACATTCGATCTCGGGCAGCGGCGCGGTATTCGACAGCGGCAGGAAATCGATCAGCCGGCGCACCTGCAGCAGCGTTTCCACATCATTCTCATAGGCGCCGTCGGCAATCGAAGAGCGCGTCGTATGGACCACGGCGCCGCCGAGTTCTTCCGCCGTCACCGTCTCGTTGGTAACGGTTTTCACCACATCCGGCCCGGTCACGAACATGTACGACGTATCGCGCACCATGAAGATGAAATCGGTCATCGCAGGCGAATAGACGTCGCCGCCGGCGCAGGGACCCATGATCACCGAGATCTGCGGGATGACGCCGGAGGCGAGCACATTGCGCTGGAACACTTCGGCATAACCGCCAAGCGCCGCCACGCCTTCCTGGATGCGGGCGCCGCCTGCATCGTAGATGCCGACGATCGGCGCGCGGTTCTTCAGCGCCATGTCCTGCACCTTCATGATCTTCTCGGCATGCGCTTCCGAAAGCGAGCCGCCGAAGACGGTGAAATCCTTGGCGAAGACGAACACGGTGCGGCCGTTGACCGTGCCCCAGCCGGTGACGACGCCGTCGCCGGCAACACGGCTCTTGTCCATGCCGAAATCGGTGGAGCGGTGTTCGACGAACATGTCGAACTCCTCGAAGGAGCCTTCGTCGAGGAAGAGGTCGATGCGCTCGCGCGCTGTCAGCTTGCCGCGCTTGTGCTGGGCGTCGATGCGCGCCTTGCCACCGCCGAGGCGGGCGACGCCGCGGCGCCGTTCCAGTTCTTCGAGAATTTCCTTCATGCGATCTCCCTCGCCGCTTGTGCTGAAGCGCGTCGCGATCTTTCAGATTCGCTCCCGGCGCTTCAGGTCTTTATTTTCTCGCATGCCGTTGCCGCAAAACCGCTGCACAATTTTGGCGACATGCTTTAGTGGCTTCGCCCGCTGAGTGAGAAAACCGAGCGTATCCTTGCCGCGACGTCCTCGGCCAGGATTTCGTCAGCAAGCTTGGGATCGGCGGCGATGCTGGTGACGTCGAAGGCGCTGACGGCGATCACCGAGCCGTCCTCGACGGAGGCAGCGTCGATGCTGACCTTGGCGATGTTGCGGTCCTTCTGGAAGCCGAGGCCCTTCTCGACGGAGACGACGCGGATTGTCAGCACCACCCGCGGCAGCACGGTATCGCGTACCGTGGCGTTGATGGCGGCATTGACACGGTCGTTGATGCCGGAAAGCAGATCGGCCGGCATGTTCGGGCCGGAGAGGACGACGGCGCTGCGAACATCATAGACCGGCGCCGCCGGCTTGGGGCCCGAGAGGCTGACGCAGGCCGTGAGCGCGACACAGACGAGTGCGGCCCGGCAAAAACATGACCTCAGCCAATTCATGACAAATCCTGCACCCCTCCGTTGGAGTCGCAGATTTCGTCATAATGCCTGGGGAGGCAATATGTTTCAGTCGCTTACGGCGAAAAAAACGTCCGTCGCCGCCTTGAACTCGGCAAAGCGCTTGGCGCGGCGCTCCTCGGCTTCCTCGTCGCTGCCCCAGTGCTCGATCGTCCAGTCCTCATCGAGATGGGCAAGCGACCAGGCCTCCTCCATCTTCAAGTGACCCTCGGCCAAGGCGAGCGCCAGGATCGCCGAACCGGTCAGCGTCGTGATTGTGTGGAGGGCTGCAAGCGCCATCGGATTGTCGTATCTGGCGAGCGTGACGGCGAAGGCGGCGGTCGCCTCGCGCGGCTGCTCACGCGGCATCACCCCTTCGACGAGGATGAAGCGGGCGCCGAGATTGTTTGCCGCCCAGTCGACGACGGGATCCCAGCGCTCGGTCTGACGCTCGACCAGCAGTTCCGGTCCATCGGCGCGGTAGCAGATGAGGTCGCTCGAGGAAAAGCGCAGGATATCTTCAAAGATCGCCTGCCGGTTGGCGTCGACACCGTCGAGCGCGGTGTTGACAAGCCGCGTCACCGGCATCTTCACGGGATCGATCTCTTCACCTTGCGCCTGCCATTCGGTAGCGACAAGACGCGCCAGCGTCTCTGTGGGAACCGCGAGAACCTGCCGTGCCGGCGTGCGCACCATCTTGCCGTCGAGCGTGATGGCAAAACCACCCTCATGCTCGGCAACAGCGACCTCGGCGTAGAAACGCTTCGGCAGCGGCTTCTTCATCTGGATCTGCGCCCGGCGGATCGGGTCGGGATGGCTCAGACCTTCGGAAAGGTCGTTCAGCAGGTCGCGCATGGGCTCACCTCAGGAAAAATGGCGCA
Source organism: Rhizobium sp. BK619 (assembly GCF_014195245.1). Taxonomy (NCBI): domain Bacteria; kingdom Pseudomonadati; phylum Pseudomonadota; class Alphaproteobacteria; order Hyphomicrobiales; family Rhizobiaceae; genus Rhizobium; species Rhizobium sp. BK619. The sequence goes on from NZ_JACIBH010000005.1 coordinate 91,022, forward strand.
ATATCTCGTTCGGATGATAGGCGATCGCATCGGCGCCGTTGGCGATCAGCTCATCCACGCTGGCATAACCCCAGGCAACGCCGATCGCATCGGCGCCGGCAGCCTTTGCCATCTGCATATCGTAAATCGCATCGCCGATGACAATGGCATCGCGCGCATTCATGCCGGTTTCGTCGCAGCATTCCGTCACCATGGCCGGATGCGGCTTGGAAGGGCAGTCGTCGGCGGTGCGCGCAACCGTGAAATGTCGGTCGAAACCGTGCGTTTCCATTACGAGATTCAGCCCGCGCCTGGATTTGCCGGTCACCGCACCGATCAGCAGATCCTTGCGCCCGCAGATCGCGTCGATCATCTCGCGAATGCCGGGAAACAGCGGCTCCCTGTAGTCGAGATCCTGGCGCACCACCGAGAACAGCGATTTGTAATGCGCCGTCATCTCGATATCCTGCTGCTCGACATGCGGCCTGCCCTGCATGCGGGCGATGGCGATATCGAGCGACAGGCCGATAATCGCCTTGGTATCCTCAAATCGCGGTTCCGGCTTGCCGAACTTTTCGAAGGTGCGGCGCATGGTTTCGTGGATCAGGCCGGCGCTGTCGACCAGCGTTCCGTCACAATCGAAAAGCGCGAGTTTCATTCGCTGTCCCTTTCGGCGCCGGCAAGGTCGAGACCGAGAAGGTTCCAGGTCTGCACCATATGCGGCGGGAGTGGTGCGCTGACGCGCAGGCGGCCGCCGGATGGGTGCGGGATGTCGATGTGGCGCGCGTGCAGATGCAGCTTCTTCTGGACGCCGCCCGGAAAATCCCAGTTCGGATCGTCGTCGAAATATTTCGGATCGCCGATGATCGGATGGCCGATATGCAGGGCATGGACGCGCAGCTGGTGGGTCCGGCCGGTATAAGGTTCCATTTCCAGCCAGGCGAGGTTCTGGGCCGCCGTTTCGATGACGCGGTAGAAGGAAATCGCATGATCGGCGCCGTCCTCGCCGTGTTTGGCGATGCGCATGCGATCGCCATCGGCTGTCGGTTCCTTGACGAGCCAGGTCGAGATCTTGTCCTCGTGTTTGCGCGGCACGCCTTTAACCAGCGCCCAATAGGTCTTCTTGGTGTCGCGCTCGCGGAAGGCGGCGGTCAGCTTCTGTGCGGCGCCCCGGGTGCGGGCGATGACGAGAACACCTGACGTATCGCGGTCGAGGCGGTGAACGAGCCTAGGCTTTTCGCCCTTCGGGCTGGTCCAGGCTTCGAGCATCTGGTCGATATGCCGGGCCACGCCGGAGCCGCCCTGCACGGCAATGCCGGGCGGTTTGTTGAGCACGATCACCTTATCGTCCTCATGCAGCACCATGCGCGACAGCAGTTCGAAATCGGACGAATGCTTGAGATCCTTGCCGGCGATCGGCCCGGACTTCTTCGCATCGACATCGAGTGGCGGCACCCGCACCGTCTGGCCGGGCTGTACGCGCGCATCCGATTTGACACGGCCGCCGTCGACGCGCACCTGGCCGGAGCGCAAAAGCTTCTGCAGCGGCCCGAAGCCGAGCCCGGGAAAATGCACCTTGAACCAGCGATCGAGCCGCATGCCCGCTTCGTCGGCTTCAACCTTGATATGTTCTATGCCAGCCATAAAAAATCTTTCGGAAATTGCAGCACGGGCCATGCCGGCGTTCTTGCCGCAGCCTTTAGAGCATTTTCACGCAAAACGGAAACCGGAAAAGAAATCAGGCCAAAGCGCGCATCACGGCAAGACCTGACATGACTGCTGCCATCGAAAGCCCGACGCTCGCAACGATATAGATACCGCCCGCCACCGCCTCACCGCGCTCGAACAGCGAGATCGCGTCCAGCGAGAAGGCCGAGAAGGTGGTGAACCCCCCGAGGAAGCCGGTGATCAGCAACAGGCGCAGCTCCACCGAAGCATTGAACCTGCGCGCGATCAGCTCGGCAAAGACGCCGATGACGAAGCAGCCGACGACATTGACGGCAAGCGTGCCCCAGGGAAAGGCCGGGCCCATGAGCCTCAGCGTCCACTGGCCGACATAATATCTGAGAAGGGAACCGATAGCGCCGCCGACGGCGACGAGAAGAGCCTGGATCATCCGCCGGATTTATCGCAACTGCGCGGGGATTCCAATCGGGATGGAATGAATTCTTACCATCCGGTAAAATGCCAATGATTTTCTTATGATGGCGCCAAGATCATGCCGATACCGTAACGGCATGACACAGCTCCTGTCCATATCGGCCAACACCGCTGCCGTTGCCTTCGAATCGCTGAGGATTCCCCAGCGTGTGGCGACGAGCACCGCGGCGCGCGACGCAAAGCGTCTTGCCGACCGGCAATTGAAGGCCGATAGCCCGGACCAGGCCGAGGAGCCCTCCAGCATCATCCAGTCGACCGAAGTGGCGCTCGACCTGATGGCCAAAGGCAACCGTCAGCCGCAGGCCGGCCTCAAGCAGGCCCTGCAATCCTACGAAGAGGTCTGAGGCCTCGCCTCCCTCATGAAAGCCCGCGATTGCGCACAGCCGCGGGCTTTACCGTTTGGATCGGTCGCGCTTATTTGCCCTGCGCCGACAGCACCTGCAGCACCAGCTCGACCTTGCCGGCTTTCTCGAAGGTCAGCGTCACCGGCACGGTATCGCCCTGCTTGAACGGCGTCTTCACCTTCTGGAACATCAGATGCAGATTGCCGGGCTCGAGCTTGAGCGTCTGGCCGGCGGCAATGGCGATGCCGTCCTTCAGCTGACGCATCCGCATGACGTTGTCTTTCGTCACCATCTCATGGAGCTGAACTTCGCCCGCTGCAGGCGAGGTCACCGACAGCAGCCGATCGTCCGTCTGGCCGTTGTTCTTCACCGTGAAGAATCCGCCGCCGACCGGCTGGCCGGGCAGCATCGCCTTGGCGAAGCCGCCGGAGACTTCGAGATCGCCGGCCTTGACCGTTTCGCCGGCCGGCGCCGCAGCGCCCATACCGCTCATATCCATGCCGGTTTTACCGGTCATATCCATGCCGGCTTTGCCGGTCATATCCATGCCAGTTTTACTGGTCATATCCATGCCGGCCATGTCGTCATGATCGTGACCCTGGTCTTCGCCGGCAACGACCTTCAACAGCGGCGCCGGGCTTTTCATCCCATGCGCATCGCCGCCCTCCTTCGCCACCTGATCCCAGGCCTCGACCGCGTCGCCGCACATCTGCGTCACCGGAAAGGCGAGCGAAGTGCCGGCCTCGACGCCCGAGACCTCCCCCTGGATGACGAACGTGTCGTAGAAATCGTCGGAGAGATTGCCGTTCTTCCAGCGGATCTCGACCGCGCCTGACTTCACCTTGTCGCCGTGATTGTCATAGCTCTTCTGGTAGTCGCCCTTGATCACCTCGAGCTCCCAGCCGGCCTTCGGCTGCGGCTTGGCGAAGACGAATCCTTCCGGCAGCTTGACCCGCACTTCCGTGGTCGCCTTGCCGTCGCAGCCATGCGGCAGCTGCAGCGTGGCAAGAATGGTGCTGTTCTGCGTCGCCTCCTTGTTAAGGAAGGTCACATGCGCCTCTGCGCCGGCGAAGGCGGTCGCGGAAAGAAGGGCGGCGAGCGCGAATGTCTTGCCAAATGTCTTGCTGATCTTCATCGGATATCTCCTCGCCGGCCGCGAACTTCTCTCGGGCGGACCGGCATGCTGCATCATAGGTGCGAAGGCAGATCAGGCGAGGACGGGTGGCGCGCGGGAGTTCGGCCGGCTGACGGCCCTGGCGCCGGGAACAGCTGAGGTTTCGATCGGCGAATTGACGAGCGAGTCGAGCTTGCGATCGAGCCAGGAGCCCGCATCGGGCGTCGGCAGAATGACGGAGGCCGACAGCCGGCAGGCTTCGCAATTCGGCTTGAAGGCGACGGTTTTGCCGTCGGCGTCCTTCACCGTGACACAGAGCGAAGCGACGGTGCCGTCGGGCAGCACATAGGCGCTCGCATCGTAACCTTCAGAGGCGGCAGCCTGCGGCGCCTGATGCGCAAGGCCGAGCAAAACTAGGCTCAAGGCGCAAAGCATGCGCAGGAAGAGCGTCGCTTTCAATCCCGTCCGCCGCATGAGATCCCCTTCAACAGCAAGTCGCGATAGCCGGTTTACATCCGAAATGCAAAAGCAGATTTGCCGCAGTTTAAGGCCTGATTGGAATAAGACGACAAAAATTTGCCCGGTGACGACATTTGGCGCTTGCCAAGAGCCACAGCCGCCGGATAATTGCGCCAACCTTGTTGGGAGAATCCGGTGCTTGTCATCACCGGTGCCGAAGGAGCAACCGCCCCGGAAACTCTCAGGCCAAAGGACCAGCAAGGGGCAGACGGAACTCTGGAGAGAAGCGTTCTCGAAACGCTCGCCGAAGGGATAACAATCTCAGGCAAAGGGACAGAGGGGGCTCAGGAGAGAAGTGCGCAGCCGCGCCTTCAGATTTGAGCCCGCGCCTTCCTGTGAAGGCGCAAACCCCGGAGGCGTCTTTTGGACGATACTGCTGCCCTGAAGAAAACCCCGTTGCATGCCCTGCATCTCCAGCTCGGCGCCCGCATGGTGCCGTTCGCGGGTTACGATATGCCGGTGCAATATCCGGCAGGCGTGATGAAGGAACACCTTCATACCCGCACCGAGGCCGGCCTCTTCGATGTCTCCCATATGGGCCAGGTCATCGTGAAGGCGAAGTCGGGCAGCTACGAGGATGCGGCGCTGGCGCTCGAAAGCCTCGTGCCGGTCGATATCCTGGGCCTCGCCGAAGGCCGTCAGCGCTATGGCTTCTTCACCGACGACAGCGGCTGCATCCTCGACGATCTGATGATCAGCCATCTCGATGATCACCTTTTCGTCGTCGTCAACGCTTCCTGCAAGGAGGCCGATCTCGCTCATCTGCAGACCCATATCGGCGACCGCTGCGACATCACGCTGCTGAACCGCGCCCTGATCGCGCTACAGGGCCCGCGTGCGGTCGAAGTTCTCGCCGAACTCTGGGCCGACGTGGCGGCGATGAAATTCATGGACGTGCGCCACTGCCGGCTGCACGACGTTTCCTGTCTGGTTTCACGCTCCGGCTATAGCGGCGAGGACGGCTTCGAAATCTCGGTCCCGGCTGATAAGGCCGAGGATGTCACCATGCGGCTGCTCGAACATCCCGACGTCCAGGCGATCGGCCTCGGCGCCCGCGATTCGCTGCGCCTCGAAGCCGGTCTCTGCCTCTACGGCAACGATATCGACACCACCACCTCGCCGGTCGAAGCGGCGCTCGAATGGGCCATGCAGAAGGCGCGGCGCTCGGGTGGCGCACGCGCCGGCGGCTTCCCGGGTTCCGGCCGCATCCTCTCCGAACTCGAAAATGGCGCCGCCCGCCGCCGCGTCGGCCTGAAGCCTGAGGGAAAGGCGCCGGTGCGCGGCCATGCCAAGCTCTATGCCGATGCCGAGGGCAAGGCCGAAATCGGCGAAGTCACCTCCGGCGGCTTCGGCCCCAGCGTCGAAGGCCCCGTCGCCATGGGCTACGTGCCTGGTTCCCATGCAGCGGCCGGCACCCTCGTCTACGCCGAAGTGCGCGGCAAATATCTGCCGATCACAGTCAGCGCCCTGCCCTTCGTTACACCGACCTACAAACGCTAAATCTTTTCCAGAGAGGACGAACAATGCTGAAATTCACCGAAGAACATGAATGGCTGCAGATCGAAGGCGGCGTTGCAACGGTCGGCATCACCACCTATGCCGTCGAGCAGCTCGGCGACCTGGTTTTCGTCGAACTGCCGGAAGTCGGTGCGACTTTCTCCAAGAACGGCAATGCCGCGACCGTCGAATCCGTCAAGGCCGCTTCCGACGTCTATTGTCCGCTCGACGGCGAGATCACCGAGGTCAATCCGGCAATCGTTGCCGATCCGTCGCTGGTCAATTCCGATCCTCAAGGCGCCGGCTGGTTCTTCAAGCTGAAGCTTGCCAATCCCGCGGATGCCGACGGCCTGCTTGACGAGGCCGCCTATAAGGAGCTCACCGCGTAATGACGACGCCGACCGAATTCCAGTTCACCGACTATCAGCCCTACGATTTTGCCAATCGCCGTCACATCGGCCCTTCGCCGGCCGAGATGACCGACATGCTGAAGGTGATCGGCTATAACAGCCTCGACGGGCTGATCGACGCGACGCTGCCGCCCGCCATCCGGCAGAAGGCGCCGCTCGTGTGGGGCGCGCCGATGACCGAGCGCGAGGCGCTCGACAAGCTGCGCGAGACCGCCAACAAGAACAAGGTGCTGGTCTCGCTGATCGGCCAGGGTTACTACGGCACGATCACCCCGCCGGTCATCCAGCGCAACATCCTGGAGAATCCCGCCTGGTACACGGCCTATACGCCCTACCAGCCGGAGATCAGCCAGGGCCGCCTGGAAGCACTTTTGAATTACCAGACCATGGTTTGCGATCTTACCGGCCTCGACGTCGCCAATGCCTCGCTGCTCGACGAGGCGACCGCCGCCGCTGAAGGCATGGCGATCGCCGAGCGCGTCGCCAAGTCGAAGGCAAAAGCCTTCTTTGTCGATGCCGACTGCCATCCGCAGACCATCGCCTTGATCCGCACCCGCGCCGAGCCGCTCGGCTGGAGCGTCATCGTCGGCAATCCCTTCACCGATCTCGATCCCGTCGATGTCTTCGGCGCGATCTTCCAGTATCCCGGTACGCATGGCCATGTGCATGATTTCACCGGCCTGATCGCCCGCCTGCACCAAGCCGGCGCCATATCGATCGTCGCCGCCGACATTCTGGCGCTGACGCTGTTGAAATCGCCCGGCGAAATGGGTGCCGATATCGCCGTCGGCTCCTCGCAGCGTTTCGGCGTGCCGGTTGGCTACGGTGGCCCGCACGCGGCCTATATGGCGGTCAAGGATGCCATCAAGCGCTCCATGCCCGGCCGTCTCGTCGGCGTTTCCGTCGATGCCCGCGGCAACCGCGCCTATCGCCTGTCGCTGCAGACCCGCGAACAGCATATTCGCCGCGAGAAGGCGACGTCGAACATCTGCACCGCCCAAGTGCTGCTCGCCGTCATGGCCTCGATGTATGCGGTCTTCCATGGCCCCAAGGGCATCAAGGCGATCGCCCAGCAGGTCCACCAGAAGGCCGTGCTGATGGCCAAGGGCCTGGAGAAGCTCGGCTACAGGATAGAGCCGGAAAGTTTCTTCGACACGATCACCGTCGATGTCGGCCACATGCAGGGGCTCATCCTGCGCGCCGCCGTCGCCGAAGGCGTCAATCTGCGCAAGGTCGGCGACACCCAGATCGGCATGAGCCTTGACGAGCGCACACGGCCGGCAACGCTTGAAGCCGTCTGGCGCGCCTTCGGCGGCAATTTCAAGATTGCCGATTTCGAGCCTTCCTACCGGCTGCCGAAGGGCCTGCTCAGGACCAGTGATTACCTCACGCATCCGATCTTCCACATGAACCGTGCCGAAAGCGAGATGACGCGTTACATCCGCCGGCTCTCCGACCGGGATCTGGCGCTCGACCGCTCGATGATCCCGCTCGGCTCCTGCACGATGAAGCTCAATGCGACGGCGGAAATGCTGCCGATCACCTGGCCGGAATTTTCCGACATCCATCCCTTCGTGCCATCAGACCAGGCGCTCGGCTACCGCGAGATGATCGACGACCTGATCGAAAAGCTCTGCTCCGTCACCGGCTACGACTCCTTCTCCATGCAGCCGAATTCCGGTGCTCAAGGCGAATATGCCGGCCTGCTGACGATCCGCAACTTTCATATCGCCAACGGCGAGGGTCATCGCGACGTCTGCCTGATCCCGACCTCGGCGCATGGCACCAACCCGGCCTCGGCCCAGATGGTCGGCATGAAGGTGGTGGTCGTCAAGGTGCGCGAAAACGGCGACATCGACCTCGACGATTTCCGCGCCAAGGCCGAGGAGCATGCGGCAAACCTCTCCTGCTGCATGATCACCTACCCCTCGACACACGGCGTCTTCGAAGAGACCGTCAAGGAAATCTGCGATCTGGTGCACGCCAATGGCGGCCAGGTCTATCTCGACGGCGCCAACATGAACGCCATGGTCGGCCTGTCTCGGCCCGGTGACATCGGCTCTGACGTGTCCCACCTCAACCTGCACAAGACCTTCTGCATCCCGCATGGCGGCGGCGGCCCCGGCATGGGCCCGATCGGCGTCAAGGCGCATCTGGCGCCTCACCTGCCCGGCCATCCCGAAACCGACGGCCGTCCCGGCGCGGTTTCGGCCGCAGCTTTCGGCTCGGCCTCGATCCTGCCGATCTCCTGGAGCTACTGCCTGATGATGGGCGGCGAAGGCCTGACGCAGGCAACCAAGGTGGCGATCCTCAACGCCAACTACATCGCCACCCGCCTGAAGGGCGCCTATGACGTGCTCTATAAGTCGAAGAGCGGCCGCGTCGCGCATGAATGCATCATCGACACCCGTCCGCTGGTCGACAGCGCCGGCGTGACCGTCGACGACGTCGCCAAGCGCCTGATCGACTGCGGCTTCCATGCTCCCACCATGAGCTGGCCGGTGGCAGGCACGCTGATGATCGAGCCGACGGAAAGCGAGACCAAGGCCGAACTCGACCGCTTCTGCGAGGCGATGCTGGCGATCCGCGAGGAAGCCCGCGCCATCGAAGACGGCCGCATGGACAAGGTGAACAATCCGCTGAAGAACGCCCCGCACACGGTGGAAGACCTCGTCGGCGAATGGGACCGTCCCTATAGCCGCGAACAGGCCTGCTTCCCGCCCGGCGCCTTCCGCGTCGACAAATACTGGTCGCCGGTCAATCGCGTCGACAATGTCTACGGCGACCGCAACCTGATCTGCACCTGCCCGCCGGTGGAAAGCTATGCCGAGGCTGCGGAGTAACCCGCCGTCCGGTTCGTAACCAGTATCTGCCCCTCACCCTAACCCTCTCCCCGTTTTGCGGGGAGAGGGGACGTGCCTTGCGAGACGTAGTGAGGGACGGAGAGATCGCGGCATATCCCCTTCTCCCCGTCGGAACGGGGAGAAGGTGGCGGCAGCCGGATAATGGGCGACCTCGCCGATTGGAAGCGTTGCCGCACACGATCTCAATGCATGGCCGGCGCCGAACTCGGCTCTGCCCGTATCGAGGCAGTGAGTTCAAATTTAACCTTTCTTAGCAAGTCTCTGTTAGCAATTGAAAATGGGCGGTTTTTCCTTAGCGGGGATGTTGCCGTCGACCTTTTTGTTTTGCGTGCAGGTTCTCATGCGTCCATCGGCTTTGTCAGCAATCCTCCTTGCCGCCCTGATCCTGTCGGGATGCGCCGCCAGTTCCGGCGCCGAAGATGTGCTGGGCAACGTGCCGTCGCCGGAGACGACCAATGCGATCACCAAACCGAACGGCCCGATTCCGGTCGCCGCCGTTGGCGACACGGCACAGACAAGCGCGCCGCAGGAAGCGTTGAGTTGGACCGGGCCGGTTCCCGAACCTGAGGCGCTCGTGCCCGCCGACAGGCCGGTCGGCATGCCGATGCCGACGGAAAGACCGGTGGCGATGCTGATGCCCGCCAACCCGGACGCCGATCCCGATGCCAGCAGGAAATCGCCGTCTCGCGGACAGATTTACGGCCACCGCTTCCGCGACGCCAAGCCGATCAATTTTGGTTCCACTTCGCCGAGAAAGCTCGCCGTGCACGGCGTCGACGTATCGCGCTGGCAGGGCGAAATCGACTGGGAGACTTTGAGGAAGCAAGGCGCGAACTTCGTCTACATCAAAGCGACGGACGGCGGCGATCACCTCGATCCGATGTTCAAGAAGAACTGGCGCCGGGCCAAGGAAGCCGGCCTGAAACACGGCGCCTATCACTTCTTCTACTGGTGCCGGACGGCCGGCGAACAGGCAGACTGGTTCATCCGCAACGTACCGAGGGAAGCAAACGCGCTTCCGCCCGTCATCGACGTCGAATGGAATGGCGAATCGAGCTGCAAGCGGCGCATTTCCCCCGCCCGCGTCCGAGAAAAGATGCAGGTCTTCATGGACAAGCTGGAGCGCTACTACGGTCAGCGCCCGATCATCTACACCGCGCCGGATTTCTACCGCGACAATTTGAAGGGCCAGATGCTCGACTATCCCTTCTGGCTGCGCTCGGTCGCCGCCCACCCCTCCAAGGTCTATCCGGGCCGCAAATGGCTCTTCTGGCAATATTCCGGCTCCGGCCTTTCCGAAGGTGTCGAAGGCAAGATCGATCTCAACGTCTTCAACGGCAATGAAAGCGATTGGCACGACTGGGTGGCGTCGCGATAGCGAAGCTGGTTCCGTGCCAATCCGGAACAGGCAGGACGCACTCCTGTAGGTCTTTGCTAAGGCAATGCCTTCAGCATTCTCTAAATCCTTGCAGGTAAAAGACGATTATCCAGTTCTGGGGAAACGGCTGATGAGCATATCCGGCATCACGAACACCGCCCTTTCGGGGATGCGGGCGCAGACGACGCGGATCGGCGCGATCGCCAACAACGTCGCAAACAGCAGCACATCAGGTTACGCCAGGCTGAATACCAGCCTCACCTCGATTACATCAGGCGGAGTCCAGGCGACCGTCAGCCCGACGGCGTCGGACGTCGACCCGGCCACAGAACTTACCGACCTGCTCGAAGCCGAACAGAGCTACAAGGCGAACGCCGTAGTCTTCGAGACCGGCGCCGACATGTGGGAAATGCTGATGAGCATCAAGCGCGATTGAGCGCGCTTCCCTAAGCCACGCCGTCGCTAGCTGCTCGGGCGGAAATTTCCGGCACTATGGAGCAAGTGCCACAAGAGCCAGACGAGCATTGAAGTCACTGCAAGCTAGGTTCAGGCGCGCAACGAGGCCGATGATCGTAGGCCAGAGCTATCAAGAACACCATTGGTTGACATGCTTCGCGGCGGGGCCTTGTGTCCCTTCCGTCCTCGCCATCCTTTATCAACGCCCTATTCGCACACAGTTGCAATAGACTGCACAACATATAGCCTTGCGGGCATCGTGGGAGAGATAGATGGCAACAGAATATTCCGGAACCTTGGCGCTGCTCATCGATGGCGACAACGCTTCGCCAAAAATCGTCGTCGGTCTCATGGCCGAGATTGCCAACTACGGAACCGCTAGCGTCAAACGCATCTATGGTGACTGGACCGGTCCCAACCTAAAGGGCTGGAAGGAATGCCTGCTCGAACATTCCATCCAGCCAATTCAACAATTCGCCTACACGACCGGAAAGAACGCGACAGATGGCGCAATGATCATCGACGCCATGGACTTGTTGTATACGGGTCGTTTCTCGGGGTTCTGTGTAGTCTCAAGTGACAGTGATTTTGCGAGGCTGGCAGCGAGAATCCGCGAACAAGGTGTTACCGTCTATGGGTTCGGTGAGCGGAAGACTCCTCGCCCGTTCATCACCGCCTGCGACAAGTTCGTCTATTTCGACGTGCTCAACACTCAGGCTGCGGAGGTCGAAGAGGCAGCAGCTCCTGCCCAAAACCGAGTCCAGGCCAAGCCTGCTGCAGCGAAGGCGACGCCTAAAAAGGCGACCTTGAACCAAGCAGCAAGAGACATGTTGACCAAAGCGATTATCGCAACCGCTGATGAAGACGGTAGAGCCAATCTGGCTCAAGTGGGAGGGCATCTGGCGAAGCAAGCGCCCGACTTTGATGCACGCAATTACGGCTTCCCCAGGTTAAGCGATCTCGTGAAGTCATCCGGTATCGTCGATGTTGAGCGAGCACCGGACAACCCGAAAACAATACTAGTTCGCCTCAAGAAAGCTTAAGCCGGTAATACGAAATGAGAGACGGTTACGGGCCTAGTCGGACAGCGCATTGCGAAAGTGGAGAGCGAAAGAAAGCCAATGATGGCACTTGCTCCATAATGCCGAATCCGACCGGCCCAACGGCTTAAGAATGCGCCGGCTCGCTCTGCCGCTGTGCAGCAAGGGCCGCGAGATCGGCGGGCTTCAGCTCGACGGATTCGCCGCAGCCGCAGGCCGATGTCTGGTTCGGATTGGTGAAGGTGAAGCCGGAGCGCAGTGTTGTTTGCTCGAAGCCCATCTCGGTGCCGAGCAGATAGAGCACGGCTGACGGTTCGACCCAGACCCTGGCGCCGTCGCGCTCGATCAGATCGTCCTTGGCATTGGGCTCTGTCACCAGGTCGATGGTATATTCCATCCCGGCGCAGCCGCCCTTCTTGATTCCGACGCGAACACCCTTGGCCTCCGGGCCGGAATTCTCGACGATCGCCTTGACGCGGGCCGCGGCCCCGTCCGTCATGCTCATCACTGCAAAGCCCATCGGCCCATTCTCCTTCCACAACCGGGGTCAAGATCCGGTGCTTCATGATTCAAAATGTAGTCGCCCGAGGTAAACGGATCAATACCGGCGCATTAATACCAGCCGATCGCGACCTGCGCCTCCTCGGACATACGGTCCGGCGTCCACGGTGGATCGAAGGTCATTTCGACCTCGACGCCCGACACGCCCTCGACGGCGCCGACGGCATTTTCAACCCAGCCCGGCATCTCGCCGGCAACCGGGCAACCGGGCGCGGTCAAGGTCATCATGATCTTCACCATCCGGTCGTCCTCGATGTCGATCTTATAGATCAGACCGAGTTCGAAGATGTCGGCCGGAATTTCCGGATCGTAGACGGTCTTCAGCGCGCTGATGACGTCGTCGCTGAGCCGCGCCAGCTCATCGGCCGGAATGCTGGAATGCACGATGCCTTCGCGCACGTCGATCTTCTGTTCGCTTTCGTCCAGGCTCATCACGGACACTCCTCAAGCAAAGAACTTGCGCGCATATTCAAGCGCATCGGCCAGGGCATCGACCTCGGCGCGGGTATTGTACATGCCGAAGGATGCACGGCATGTGGAGGTGACGCCGAAGCGTTTCAAGAGCGGCATGGCGCAATGCGTGCCGGCTCGTACCGCAACGCCCTGACGGTCGATCACCATCGAGACGTCATGGGCATGGATGCCGGCAAGCTCGAAGGAAAAGATGCTGCCCTTGTCGGGCGCCGTTCCGAAGACGCGCAGCGAATTGACCGACTTCAGCCGTTCCACAGCGTAAGAAGCAAGATCGGCCTCATGGCGGGCGATCGCCTCGCGGCCGACCTTCTCCATATAATCGAGCGCGTAGCCGAGCCCGATCGCCTGGACGATCGGCGGCGTGCCGGCCTCGAAGCGGTGCGGCGGATCATTGTAGGTGACCGCGTCCTCGGCAACTTCGAAAATCATCTCGCCGCCGCCCTGGAAGGGGCGCATTTGGGAAAGCCGCTCCTTCTTGCCGTAGAGCACGCCGATGCCCGACGGGCCGTAGAGCTTGTGGCCGGTCATCACATACCAGTCGCAATCGATATCCTGGACGTCGACGGGCAGATGCACGGCACCCTGGCTGCCATCGATCAGCACCGGGATGCCGCGCTCATGCGCAATCCGGCAGACTTCCTTGACGGGAACGATCGTGCCGAGCGCATTCGACATATGGGTGATGGCGACGAGCTTGGTGCGCTCCGTCAGGCTCTTCTCGAAATCCTCGATATGGAAGGCGCCCTCGTCGTCGACCGGCACCCAGACGAGTTTGGCACCCTGCCGCTCGCGGATGAAGTGCCAGGGCACGATGTTGGAATGGTGCTCCATGATCGTCAGGACGATCTCGTCGCCCTCGCCGATCTCGGGCATGCCCCAGCCATAGGCGACGGTGTTGATCGCTTCCGTTGAATTCTTGGTGAAGACGATGTCGTTGACCGAAGGAGCGTTGAGGAAACGGCGCACCTTCTCGCGCGCCGCCTCATAGGCATCCGTCGCGGCATTGGAGAGATAGTGCAGGCCGCGATGCACATTGGCATATTCATGCGCGTAGGCGTGCGAGATGGCGTCGATCACCACCTGCGGCTTCTGTGCCGAGGCGCCGTTGTCGAGATAGACCAGCGGCTTGCCGTGCACCTTCTCCGCCAGGATCGGAAAATCCCGGCGGATGGCTTCGACATTGTATGGCGTGGCCGGCACGATCTTGTCCATTGCTATATCCGATCAGGCGTGCTTTTCGAGCCAGGCCGAAATCACGCCTTCCAGCGCTTCGACCAGAGCCTCGTCTTCCAGTTCCTCGACGATCTCGGCGACGAAAGCGTTGACGAGCATCGCCCGCGCCTTGTTCTCCGGAATGCCGCGCGCCATCATGTAATAGAGATGATTGGCGTCGATATCGGTCACCGTCGCCCCATGGCCGCATTGCACGTCGTCGGCGAAGATTTCGAGTTCGGGCTTGACCGAGAATTCGGCATCGTCGGACATCAGAAGCGTGTTGCAGGCCATTTTGGCATCGGTCTTCTGCGCATCGGGCGCCACCCGGATCATGCCCTGGAAAACACCCTTGGCGCGGTCGAAGACGACATTGCGGATCACTTCGGTCGAGCCGGTGTGCGGCACGTCGTGGCCGAGCACCATCGTCACGTCGGTATGGCTGTCGGCGCCGAGCAGGTTGATGCCGCGCAGCGTCAGATCAGCGCCCTCGCCCGTCACCTTAATATGCAGCTCCTGTCGCACCAGCTTGCCGCCGGCATTGATGACGAACAGGCGAAGCTTGGCGTCAGCGCCGAGATCGATGCGGATCTGGCCGAGATGTGTATCCTCGGCCCCGTGCTGCTGCAGGATGATCCAGGTCAGCTCCGCGCCTTCGCCGACAGTAATGTCACTGACGTGCGAAACGAGCGCCGGATCGCCGGTCACCGCAAGATGACGCTCGATGACCGTCGCTTTGACGCCGGAGGCGAAGGCAACAGGAAGACGCGTATGTGTCTGCCCGCCGGCATGGACGAACTGGATTTCGAGCGGAGCGTCAAGCTCGGTATCGGCAGGCACGTCGACGACATAACCGTCGCGCACGAAGCTGCCATTGATGCGGCCGACCGCATCGTCGCTGCCGAGCGCATCGAGCCCGTCCGCGGCAGAGCCGTCGAGCAGATGTTCGCTATAGGCCGAAACGCCAAGACCGTCGGCGGCAGCCTTCTGGTTGGCATGGCCCTGGATCACCGCCAGCACTGTGGAGCCGTCAACGAGCGGCTCAAGCGCGTCGGAGCCGGCGTCACCGACCTGCGGCGGCAAGGTGCGCAGCAGGTTTTTCAGATCGGTGTAATGCCAGGCTTCGATGCGGCGCGTCGGCAAGCCGGCCTTCTTCAGATCATCGAGAAGCCGGTCGCGCAGCGCCGTCACCGCGCCATTGCCCGGCAGATCGCCGATCTGATGGTTGAAAGCCTCGATCAGCGCCGTTTCGGCCGCAGTCAGGCGGCTCGTCGTCTGCATGTTCATGGACGTCGTCCTTTCCACCCGAGATCAGGCCGCCGCGCCGATGATGTCGGCATAACCATTGGCTTCCAGCTCATGCGCCAGCGTCTTGTCGCCAGACTTGATCACCTGGCCCTTGTAGAGCACGTGGACGGTATCCGGCACGATATAGTCGAGCAGGCGCTGGTAGTGGGTGATGACGACGACGGCGCGATCAGGCGAACGCAGTGCGTTGACACCATCGGCAACGATCTTCAGCGCGTCGATGTCGAGGCCGGAATCGGTTTCGTCGAGCACGCAGAGCTTCGGCTCCAGCAGCGCCATCTGCAGGATCTCGGCCCGCTTCTTCTCGCCGCCGGAAAAGCCGACATTGAGCGGCCGCTTCAGCATCTCGGTGTTGATCTGCAGTTTGCCGGCGGCATCCTTGACGCGGCGCATGAAATCCGGCGTCGTCAGCTCGTCCTCGCCCCGCGCCTTGCGCTGCTCGTTCATCGCCACCTTCAGGAACTGCATGGTGGCGACGCCCGGAATTTCCACAGGATACTGGAAGGCGAGGAAGACACCCTTGGCGGCGCGTTCGGCCGGATCGAGCTCAAGAATGCTCTCGCCATTATAGAGAATGTCGCCCTCGGTGACTTCGTAGTCGCTGCGGCCGGACAGCACGTAGGAGAGCGTCGACTTGCCGGAGCCGTTCGGCCCCATGATCGCGGCCACTTCGCCGGCCTTCACCGTCAGATTCAGGCCACGGATGATCTCAGTGCCGTCTTCGGCAATGCGGGCATGGAGGTTTCTGATTTCAAGCATCTTTGGTTCCTGCGTTTTCTCTGCGTAGCTCATCGGAGCCTCGCGTAATTTCTAAGGACATCGACATGTTGTGCTCGGCGCTATCGCGCCAAAAACCGAATGACACGGAAAACCGTGAGCGTTACGAGCCAAAACCATTCGAAAATCTGAATAATCTTTCCTGGTTTTTCCATGCGCTGCTGGAGAAACACGTAAGGCTGCTCCGGCGGCTTTTCTGTCTCGTTTTTTTGCTCGCGGGGGCGAATTTTCGCCAATATCTCCCCGCGCATATTCTCCAGACGTTCAAGAATACGCTTCTTGTCCGCCTCGCTCATGTCAGCCCACCGAGCCCTCAAGCGAAATGCTGATCAGCTTCTGCGCCTCGACGGCAAATTCCATTGGCAATTCCTGCAGCACTTCCTTGACGAAGCCGTTGACGATCAGCGCGATCGCCGCTTCGGTGGGGATGCCGCGTTGCAGGCAATAGAACAGCTGGTCCTCGGAGATCTTCGAGGTCGTCGCTTCATGCTCGAACTGCGCCGTCGAGTTCTTCGCCTCGATGTAGGGCACGGTATGGGCGCCGCACTTGTCGCCGATCAACAGCGAGTCGCACTGGGTGAAGTTGCGCGCATTCGAAGCCTTGCGGTGGGCCGATACCTGGCCGCGATAGGTGTTGTTGGAAACGCCGGCGGCGATGCCCTTGGAGACGATGCGGCTCGACGTGTTCTTGCCGAGATGGATCATCTTGGTGCCGCTGTCGATCTGCTGATGGCCGTTGGAGACGGCGATGGAATAGAACTCGCCGCGGCTGTCATCCCCGCGCAGAATGCAGGACGGATATTTCCAGGTGATCGCCGAGCCGGTTTCAACCTGCGTCCACGAGATCTTCGACCGGTCGCCGCGGCAATCGCCGCGCTTGGTGACGAAGTTGTAGATGCCGCCCTTGCCTTCCTTGTCACCAGGATACCAGTTCTGGACGGTGGAATATTTGATCTCGGCATCGTCGAGCGCAACGAGCTCGACCACGGCGGCATGCAGCTGGTTTTCGTCGCGCTGCGGCGCCGTGCAACCTTCGAGATAGGAGACGTAGGCGCCCTCTTCCGCGATGATCAGCGTGCGCTCGAACTGGCCGGTGCCCTTCTCGTTGATGCGGAAATAGGTGGAAAGCTCCATCGGGCAGCGAACGCCCTTTGGCACGAAGACGAAAGAGCCGTCGGTGAAAACAGCCGAATTCAGCGTCGCGTAATAATTATCCGAGGTCGGCACGACCGAGCCGAGATATTTCCGGACGAGATCGGGATATTCGCGGATCGCTTCGGAGATCGACATGAAGATCACGCCGGCCTTCTTCAGCTCGGCCTTGAAGGTGGTGACGACCGAGACGCTGTCGAAGACGGCGTCGACGGCAATCCTCGGCTTCTCGACGCCGGCCAGGATCTCCTGCTCACGCAGCGGGATGCCGAGCTTCTCATAGACCTTGAGCAGCTCCGGATCGACCTCGTCGAGCGACTTCGGACCCGGCGTGCTCTTCGGCGCGGCGTAATAATAGATGTCGTTGAAATCGATCTTCGGATAGTCGACGCGCGCCCAGGTCGGCTCTTCCAGCGTTAGCCAGCGGCGATAGGCCTCGAGGCGCCATTCCAGCATCCATTCCGGCTCCTGCTTCTTGGCCGAAATGAAGCGGATGATGTCCTCGGACAGGCCTTTCGGCGCCTTGTCCATTTCGATAACGGTCTCGAAACCGTATTTGTACTGGTCGACATCGATCAGGCGGACCTGGTCGATCGTTTCCTGCACGGCAGCCATTTCATTCTCCAATCTCGCCGGATCCAAGGTCCGGCAGCTTGTAGCGCATGGGCAATTCTCTTGCCCCTGATGTCGGGCAAATTCCTGCCCTTGATGTAAGAGGCCAAAAGGGACTTTTCAGCCCGGTTGGCAAGCAGAAATTTGCGTTTCCGCAAGTTTATGACGCGGTCAGGCCGCCTCGCCCGCCGACCTGCGCCGGCAGGCGATCTTCGCAAAAGCGGCAATCGCCCGGTCGATATCCTCTTCCGTCGTCGAAAAGCCGAGCGAGATACGTAAGCCCCCGAGCTTGGCGTCGCGCCCCATCGCCGTCAGCACATGGCTTTCGCCGAGCCGGCCGGATGAGCAGGCCGAGCCCGCCGAAAGCGCTACACCTTCGAGATCGAATGCGATCTGCCCAGTCTCGGCCTTCAACCCCGGCAAAGTGAAGAAGATCGTGTTGGCGACACGCTCGCCGCCTTCGCCATGGATCACCACATCGGTTGCCGCCTGACGCATGCCGGCTTCCAGCCGCTCGCGCAACGCGCCGATTGCCGCATTGCGTGCCTCGAGCTCGTCGGCCGCAGCTTCCGCCGCCGCGCCGAAGCCGATCAGCGCCAGTGAATTCTGTGTCCCCGACCGGTGACCCCGCTCCTGGCCGCCACCCTGGATCAGTGGCCGCGGCATCAGCGCCTCGCCGCGGGCAATCAACGCGCCGGCACCCTTCGGCCCGCCGATCTTGTGCGAGGAGACGATCATGAAATCGGCGCCGATCCTGCCGATGTCGAGCCCTATGCGGCCGGCCGCCTGAACGGCATCGACGACGAAGAGCCCGCCATGAGCGTGGACGATCTTTGCCGCCGCCTCCACAGGCTGGACGATGCCGGTCTCGTTGTTGACGAGCATGATGGCGACCATCGGCAGGCCGGCGGCCTTGTCATGTGCATCAAGCAGCAGACCAAGCGCATCGAGATCGACGATGCCGTCTGACGTGACCGGGATCTCGGTCATCTTCTCTCTGGCGAAGCGGCCGCCTTCGCGCACCGCCGGATGCTCGATTGCCGAGAAGTAGAGGCGGCCGAGCTGAAGCGGCGTGCGGCCCATGCGGAAATCCGGTGTCAGCACCAGATTGGCGGCCTCGGTGGCGCCGCTGGTAAAGATCACATTGCCGGCGTCGGTGCCGACCAGCGCCGCCACTTTGCGCCGTGCACATTCGATTGCGGCGCGGGCGGCACGGCCTTCGCCGTGAACGGAATTCGGATTGCCGAATATGTCGATGGCGCGCATGATCGCCTCGCGTGCTGCAGGGTGCAGCGGCGCTGTGGCATTCCAGTCGAGATAAAGGCGTGGCGGCGCCATGATCTTCAGTCCTGCGCTTAACGAGCTTGCTTCAGCACCCGCGGTTCATTTTTCTTGAAATTTCCGCCGGGCTTGCCTTATGACACATTCACGATGCGTGGATCGCCATGCAAGTTTCGAATTGTTCTAAACTGCGTTTTAGAAAAGCTGACAACACTAGTCAAGTCATGTTGTCGTCCGACGCAGCGCGAACGCGAAATAAAACCCGGAGTACCAATGCCCGAAGTTATTTTCAACGGCCCAGCCGGCCGTCTTGAAGGCCGCTACCAGCCCTCCAAGGAAAAAAGCGCGCCCATCGCCCTGATTCTGCATCCGCATCCGCAGTTCGGCGGCACGATGAACAATCAGATCGTCTACCAGCTCTTCTATATGTTCCAGAAGCGCGGGTTCACGACGCTGCGCTTCAATTTCCGGGGCATCGGCCGCAGCCAGGGCGAATTCGACCACGGCGCCGGCGAACTCTCGGATGCCGCCTCGGCGCTCGACTGGGTGCAGAGCCTGCACCCTGATTCGAAGACCTGTTGGGTCGCCGGTTATTCCTTCGGTTCCTGGATCGGCATGCAGCTCTTGATGCGCCGGCCGGAGATCGAAGGCTTCATGTCGATCGCTCCGCAGCCGAACACTTACGACTTCTCCTTCCTGGCGCCCTGCCCCTCCTCCGGCCTGATCATCAACGGCGAGGCCGACAAGGTCGCGCCGGAAAAGGACGTCAACGGCCTTGTGGAGAAGCTGAAGACCCAGAAGGGCATTCTGATTACCCACCGCACCGTTTCCAACGCCAACCACTTCTTCAACGGCCAGGTGGAAACGCTGATGGGCGAATGCGAGGACTACCTCGATCGCCGCCTGAACGGCGAGCTGGTGCCGGAGCCGGCCGCCAAGCGGATCCGCTGACCTCACAGCGCCGAAACCATCCAGCTCGGCACGATCCAGGTCGCTTGGGTCGATTGTGCCGGAACAGATCACCTACCGTGTTGCAATCTATATTGCAGTGCGGTAGGTTCCTCGCGATCCTAACTAAAGCGAGGTCCGTAATGACCAAGTCGTTCGGGGAAGTCCTGGATAAGTATAGGGGTATCGGTCCGGGGTTCGACTTTCTTCGAATTGGGCTCGCCTTTTCTATCGTATTGACCCATTCCTTTTTGCTGACAAGGAATGATGCCTTCATCAGAGGCTCGGTATTCTGGTTTACCGAATACGCTCTTGTTCCGATGTTTTTCGCATTGAGCGGATTTCTGATCGCCGGCAGCGCCCAACGCCTGAGCCTGCGGAATTTCCTGATCAATCGCGGCTTGCGCATCGTCCCGGCATTGGCCGTCGATATCGTCGTTTGTTCGCTGATCATCGGGCCGATCATCACGGTCGTCTATCACGCCGACTATTTTACCGATCCGCGATTTTTCAAATACTTCCTGAATATCGTCGGCTGGATCCATTACGAGCTGCCGGGTGTCTTCCAGGACAATCCCAGCCAGCGTGTCAACGGCGCGCTCTGGACGGTTCCCTGGGAAATCTTCTGCTACATCATCATGTCGTTCCTGATGGTCACCGCCATCGTGAAGACGCGCTATAAGCTGCTCGCCGTGACGGCCGCCTATATCGTCATCGGCCTGATCGTGCAGAAGATGCCCTATCTGTTCCCAGGCTCGATCAAGCCGATCGCGCGCTTCCTGTTCATGAGCCGGGGTTCGCAGCTGATAACGGCGTTCATGATGGGCATCGTCGCTTTTCAGTTCAAAGCGGTCATTCCGCATTCCCGCTGGCTATTTGCCGCCGCCTGCCTGGTTTGCGCCGTCGCCATTGTCACGCTCGACAGCCGCGCAGTGGAGTCGGTGATCAACCGGCCGATCGTCATCACTTCCCTTGTCTATATCACCGTCTTCATCGGTCTGACGGAAGTGCCCATCCCCGCCTTTTTCAGGAAAGGCGACTATTCCTACGGCGTCTATCTCTACCACGATCCGTTCTTGCAGATCTGGATCAGCTCGTTCCCCACGGTCTTTCTCTATCCGAAATATGGCGCCCTGGCGCTCTATCTCGTCGGCTTGCCCTCGGCCCTCGCCGTCGCGGTCCTGTCCTGGCATTTCATCGAGAAGCCGATCCTCGGCCTTCGCAAGAAGTTCTCGTTCATCGCCCAGGTCAGAGGCGTCGAGGATGGCAATCAGGCTGGGCGCGGATCCAATATCCGGCCAGTCGCGGTAAAGAGTTAGGGCTTTGCCGGCCGCATATCGGCGGTGAGTTCGAAAGCCGTATCAAGCACTCCATCGATCAGGATCGGCGCGCGTTCACGCATGCCGATCTTCGTGAGGACCCGCTGCGAGGCGAGGTTTTGAGGATGCGTGAAGGCGATAAAACCTGCTGCAAACTGCCGTTCGAAGAACCAGCCGGCCAGCGCGCCTGCAGCCTCGGTCGCAAGGCCCTTGCCCCAGGCCGCCTTGCGCAGAGAATAACCGAGTTCGAATTGTTCGCTCCTGAACCGCGAAATGCCGGCGCGGCCGACGAAGCTGCCGTCTTCGGCAAGGAGCTTGTATTTTGTCGTGCCGTCGCGTGCCTGCTCCTCGAACCAGCCCCGCAGCCGCTCCTCGGCCTTCTCAAGGCTCCACGGCGCCTTGCCGGGAAGGTATCGGGTCGTCGCCATCGTCGAATGCAGCTGCTGCACCAGGGGTGCATCGCCTTCATCCCACATGACGAAGCTAAGCCGCAGCGTCTTCAGGATCACCCTCTCGCTCATGGCCTTGCGAGCATCCCACCGCTGACGGGGGCGGTGACCCCCGTCGTGCCGGGAAATGTCAATGGCAGCCCGTCCAGCGAGCGGACGGCGAGATAGGCCCAGGCCTCGGCCTCCATAGCGTCGCCATCGAAGCCGGCCTGCTCGGCGGTCGACACATGCGATCCCAGTGCTTCGGCCATGGCTGAAAACTCCGCCATCACAGTGGCATTCAGCCGCCCGCCGCCGCAGACGATAAAGGTCGCCGGCGTCTCGGACAGGAAGCTGGCGGATTTGATGATCGAGGCGGCAGCGACATGCGCGAGCGTCCGGGCGCCGTCTTCGAGGCTCGCCTCGCCGTCCCGCAGCGGCGCGAAATCGCCGCGATCGAGCGAACGGCGGACATTGCCGCGGAAGAATGGGTTATCAAGATAACGCTCCGCCAGGGCGGCCACGACCTTGCCGCGTCCGGCGATCTCGCCGCCGGGATCGTAGGTTCTGCCGGTCTGCATCTCCACCCACTGGTCGATCAGCGTATTGCCCGGGCCGCTGTCGAAGGCCGATATTCGCCCGTCCGTGCCGATGAAGGTCAGATTGGAGATGCCGCCGATATTGACGAAACAGACCGCCTGCCCGGCCTGCTGGAATTTACCGGCAAGTGCAGCATGATAGGCCGGCACCAGCGGCGCGCCCTGGCCGCCATGAACCATATCGTTGGCGCGCATGTCATAGACCACCGGTATGCCGGTTCGGCGCGCCAATTCTTCGCCGTCGCCGATCTGGATCGTCAGCCCATCGTCGGGCCGGTGAAGCACCGTCTGGCCATGGAAGCCGAGAACATCGACGGCATCGGCAGCAAGCCCGAAACGCTCCAGGAATGCCGTAACGGCAATTGCATGCCGTTGGGTCAACTCAAGCTCGATGTCGCGAAGTTCAGCGGGGCGGCCGTTCCTGTCGGTCAGCGGCCGCGCCAGTTCCAGCGCCCGTTTCAGCCGCCCGCGGAAATCGGCCTCATAGGGCACGCCCAGGAACGGCCCGCGCTCGATGAAGCCGCGGCCGTCGGTCTTGATCAGCGCCACGTCGATTCCATCCATCGACGTGCCGCTCATCAGGCCGATCGCGGTTCTGATGACATCCATCAGGCTTGTCTCCCATGCGATTCCCGGATGCACTTTTATAAAAACAGTGCTAAACGCGCCGCGACAGATCAACAACAACGAACTTGCGTAAAGCCATATGGGTCAAGCGCAGACACCAAGAGACGAAAGCCATGTCCGAGTTCAAGTCCGATTTCCTCCGCACGCTGAAAGAGCGCGGCTTCATTCATCAGGTCTCCGATGAACGTGGCCTCGACGATATGTTCGCCAAGGAAACCGTGACGGCCTATATCGGCTACGACCCGACGGCATCCAGCCTCCATGTCGGTCATCTCACCCAGATCATGATGCTGCACTGGCTGCAGGCGACGGGCCACCGCCCGATTTCGCTGATGGGCGGCGGCACCGGCATGGTCGGCGACCCCTCCTTCAAGGAGGAAGCCCGCCAGCTGATGACGATCGACACGATCGAGCAGAATATCGCCTCGATCAAGAACTGCTTCTCGAACTATCTCGATTACGACAAGCAAGGCAACGCCGCGCTGATGATCAACAATGCCGAATGGCTGCGTTCGTTGAATTACCTCGAGTTCCTGCGCGATGTCGGCCGTCATTTCTCGGTCAACCGCATGCTGTCCTTCGACAGCGTGAAGACGCGCCTTGACCGCGAACAGTCGCTGTCCTTCCTGGAATTCAACTACATGATCCTCCAGGCCTACGACTTCGTCGAGCTTGCCAAGCGCTACGACTGCCGTCTGCAGATGGGCGGATCGGATCAGTGGGGCAATATCGTCAACGGCATCGATCTCGGTCACCGCATGGGGACACAGCAGCTCTACGCGCTGACTTCGCCGCTGCTGACGACGTCATCCGGCGCCAAGATGGGCAAGTCGGCGTCCGGCGCGGTCTGGCTGAATGCCGACCTGCTCCCCGTCTATGACTTCTGGCAATATTGGCGCAACACCGAGGATGCCGACGTGCCGCGCTTCCTCAAGCTCTTCACCACGCTGCCGATGGATGAAATCGCCCGTCTTTCGGCACTCGGCGGTTCGGAGCTGAACGAGGTCAAGAAGATCCTGGCAACCGAAGTTACCACAATCCTGCACGGCCGCCCGGCCGCCGAGCAGGCCGCGGAAACGGCGCGCAAGACCTTCGAAGAAGGCGGGCTCTCGGAAAACCTGCCGTCGGTCGATATCCCTGCCACCGAACTCGACAGCGGCATCGGCCTGCTCTCGCTGATGGTCCGCGCCGGCCTTGCCGGCTCGAACGGCGAAGCCCGCCGCCACGTCCAGGGCGGCGCGGTCCGCGTCAACGACGAGGCGGTCAGCGACGAACGCCGTCTGATCGGCAGCAGTGAAATCACCGCCGACGGCGTCATCAAGCTCTCGCTGGGTAAAAAGAAGCACATCCTGATCCGCCGCGCCGCGTAAGCGGATTGAGTGTCGAACGGATATTAAAGCCGGCGTCCGCGCCGGCTTTTTCTTTGTCCAACTCCTGAAGGGCAATCCTCACTCAACTCCGGGCCGAGAAATCGCGTCCATTCGTTCAGCCTCCTGGAAGACATAGGGAGGCGGATTGGCGTCTGGCGCGCGCGTCACGCGTGACCACCAGCTGATCGAGAAGGTCGGCGGCGTCACCGTCGCGTCGAGAGGAACCGTCAGCACATGGGCGGAACGAATGAGCTCGGTTGGCCTCAGCCGGTCGCTCTTTTCTGCAGAATGCGAAGCCTCGCCAGTTGCGGCGGCGATCACCGCGACCGATAGGAAAGAGACTGTCCGAGCGCACTGCATGGCATCCTCCGACATCGCCCCGACCATTATTTGCTGGCCGGAAGCCGCATTACATCAGAATTACCTAAAAGAGGCAAAGCATCATTGCCCGACTGGACGGTATAGGTCTGAATCAGCGGATAAGCCGCACGACAATGACCGCTTTATCGGAACCTTTTCCGCCCGCCGGGATTTGCGACCAGATTGAATTGGAGCGCCGGCATGATCAACGACCTCTGGTATAAGAACGCCGTCATCTACTGTCTCTCGGTCGAGACCTTCATGGATGCGAACGGTGACGGCGTCGGTGATTTTCAGGGGCTGATGCGGCGCCTCGATTATCTCTCCGGCCTTGGCGTGACGGCGATCTGGCTGATGCCCTTCCAGACGTCGCCCGGCCGCGACGACGGCTATGATGTTTCCGACTATTACAATGTCGACCCGCGCTACGGTTCGCTCGGCGATTTCGTCGAATTCACCCATGGCGCCAAGCAGCGCGGTATCCGCGTGCTGATCGACCTGGTGATCAACCACACCTCCAAGGACCATCCCTGGTTTCAAGACGCCAGGAGCGACCCGCACTCACGCTATCGCGACTGGTACGTCTGGTCTGAGAAAAAACCTGCGAATGCCGATCAGGGCATGGTCTTCCCCGGCGTCCAGAAAACCACCTGGACCCATGACGAAAAGGCCAGGGCCTATTATTTTCACCGCTTCTACGACCACCAGCCCGATCTCAACACCTCCAATCCCGAGGTGCAGGCCGAGATCCTCAAGATCATGGGCTTCTGGATCCAGCTCGGCGTCTCCGGCTTCCGGATGGATGCCGCCCCCTTCATAATCGCGACGAAAGGCGCAGACGTTTCCAAGCCCGTCGAGCAGTTCGACATGCTGAGGAAGTTTCGCGAATTCCTGCAATGGCGCCTGGGCGATTCCATCATTCTCGCCGAGGCCAATATCCTGCCGAAGGACAATTTCGAATATTTCGGCGACGACGGCGACCGCATGCAGATGATGTTCAATTTTCAGGTCAATCAGGCACTGTTTTATGCTCTCGCCAGCGCCGATACGCGGCCGCTGAAGAAGGCGATGGAGACGACGAAACCGCGCCCGGCCACCGCCCAATGGGGTCTTTTTCTGCGCAATCACGACGAACTGGATCTCGGCCGGCTGTCGGAAAAGCAGCGCGGCGCGGTCTTTGCCGCTTTCGGACCCGAAAAGGACATGCAGCTTTACGACAGGGGCATTCGCCGTCGGCTGGCGCCGATGCTCGGCGGCGACCGCCGCAGGATCGAGATGGCCTACAGCTTGCTGTTTTCGCTGCCCGGAACGCCTGTCATCCGCTACGGCGACGAGATCGGTATGGGCGACGATCTGGCCTTGCCGGAACGCAATTGCGCCCGCACGCCGATGCAGTGGTCGACGGAACCGGAAGGCGGTTTCACCAAGAGTGGAAAGCCTGTCTCGCCTGTCATTAAGGACGGCCCCTACGGTTTCCAGCATGTCAACGTCGCCGAACAGCGGCGCGATCCAAACTCGCTGCTGAACTGGACCGAACGAATGATCCGGATGCGCAAGGAAGCCCCGGAGATCGGCTGGGGCGATTTCTCCGTGGTCGACACGGGTGACGACGGCGTGCTGGCGCTTCGTTACGACTGGCGCGGTAATTCCGTGCTGATCCTGCACAATCTGCATGCGCAGCCGGCAGAAGTGACCTTCGATCCCGATGTCGGCGAAGACGGACGACAGCTGATCGACATCGCCGATGGCGCGAGCAGCGATGCGGACGAGAAAGGCTTTCACACCGTCAGGCTCGATGCCTACGGCTACCGCTGGTATCGCGTCGGCGGCCTCGACTATCTCCTCAGGCGCAAGGAGATTTAATGCATGTCGCCCGCAAGTGTGCAGCGGTTCCGGGATAACGACATGCATCAAAACAAAAAACTAAAGCGCGTCGCATGAATCACGTTTGATGCGACGCGCTTTAGCTTCTCGACCGCCTACTGGAATTCGAAGATCTGCCGGAAGACACCCGGCGCGATGATCGACAGCGGATTGATCTGCAGGTTCGGATGGTCGAACTTGCCTGTCAGCTTGAAGGTGATGCCGATCAGGCCGCGGTCGCTGCCATTGCCGAGGATGATGCCGATCAGCGGCAGTTCGGCAAACAGCCGGTTGAGACCGTAGGCCGGCATGAAGGTGCCGGTCATGTCCATGTTGCCCTTGCCGTCGCGCACTATGCCCTGGAATGTCGCGCCGATCTGGTCGCCGCGCAACACGCCGTTTTCGATGCCGATCATGCCACCCCGCGAAACGACCCGGGCAAAGCCACGCTGGAAGCGCTGCGACGAGGTGTCGATGTCGCGCTTGACGGCTTCGTTCAGGCTGCGCTGTTCATTTCCGACAGGCGTTGAGACGATCGATTGCAGCCGTTGTTCGTTGACGATCGAGAAACGGCGCACGTCGAGCGAGCCGTCCCAGCCACCCTGTGCCGAAAGCCGGATCGCCAGATTGAGCAGGCCGCCCTGCATGTGCTGGTAGAGATCGGCGAAACGCGACACCGCGCCGGCATCGCCGCTGGTAATGTTGATGACGCCGCCATCCTTCATCTGGCTGACGACGGCCTCGCCGCTGTCGGTCACGGCGGAAAAGTTCAGCGCCTGCAGCTTGTCGCCGCGCAGTGACACCTGCGCCTGGAAGTTGCCGATCTTCTCATCGTTGAAGCCGATGACGTTTTTCAGCCTGGCGCGCACCGATACGCCGGTGTCGCCGGCATCCCCGTCATCATCGCCATCGCCCGAGCCCGATTTCAACCGCGCGATGACAGGCCGCGCATCGGCGCTGTCGCCGGAGACCGAAACGTCGAAATTCCCCTTGCTGCGTTTCACCGACAGGGCGAAATCGTCAAGTGAGGAGAGTTTGACACTGTCGAAATCGGCGGAGATCAGCCCGCCTTTACCGATGTTCATCGAACCGTTGGCGCCGAAACCGTCGCCCTTCAGCCGGAAATTCTTGATCTGGGTATTGTCGGCCGGGCCCGATGTTTCGAATTCGGCCGAAGCTGCGATGCCACTGCCCTTCGACCAGCCGATCCACGGCAGGTCGAGCTGCGATTTGGTGAGATCGAGCTGCACATCCTGCCGGTCGTCGTCGATCCGCGTCAGCACCATCTTGACGCTGCCGCCGATGATGCCGGAAAGGCCGGGTATCAGCTTGTTGCGCTGCTCCTCGGAAAGCGTCGCGGTGATCACTCGCGTCCGCTTCGCGCCGTCGGAGGCCTCGACCGGTTCGGCAAGATCGATATCGGCCGGGACGCCGTCGATCTGGGCCTTGGCATCCAGCGTGATCTGTTTCGGATTGCCGTTCAGCGTTCCGTCGAGATTGCTGATCGTGCGGCCGGAAAATGGCTTGGCAAGATCGATATCGGTGAGCTTCATCGCCGCCGTCCATTCGGCCGGCGGCGGATTCTGCGAGGAGAGCAGGCCGAAATGCGCCTTCACATTCGCCTCGATCCGCCCCTTGAGATCGTCTGGCGTAAAGCCGGCGCGCTGCAGCACCCGGATCGGCCGGTAGGTCAGAAGCTCGCCGACGGCATCGGCTGTCCCGGAGATCGCCAGATCGATATCGGCCATCAGCGGCTTGTCGTAGGTGGCGGGTAGGGTGAACGTCCCCTGCCCGAGGCCGACGGACCGCCCGGAGGGGAAAAAC
The DNA here is from genome assembly GCF_014195245.1 of Rhizobium sp. BK619. Taxonomy (NCBI): domain Bacteria; kingdom Pseudomonadati; phylum Pseudomonadota; class Alphaproteobacteria; order Hyphomicrobiales; family Rhizobiaceae; genus Rhizobium; species Rhizobium sp. BK619. The sequence goes on from NZ_JACIBH010000005.1 coordinate 119,498, forward strand.
GACGTGCCGCTCTTGATCGCGATCGTCGCAACCGGGCCGGTCAGGTCGAAATGGGCGGCCATGTCGCGAACCGGCGGAATGTCGCCGGCGATGTTCATTCGCGCATCCGCGATGTCGAAGCCGATGCGGATCTGGTTGGCGTCGAGCTTCAACCCCTTGCCGCCGGCCGCCTCGTCCAGCCTGCCGAAGGGAATGAAGACCGAGATGGAGGCGTTGGCGACGGTGCCGCCGAAGAGGTTGCCGTGCACCCAGGTGCGCACCTTGGGCGCCATCCAGAACGGCCAGAGCTGCCTGATCGCCGTCGTCTGCAGCTGTGCCGACTGGCCGGCAAAGCTGATCTCCGGCGATTTGCTCCCGAGTTTGACGTGCAGTGCCCCGTATAGCGCGCCGAGCGGACTGGAGACGGTCATGTTGGGAAACAGGAATTCCCGCCCGGCCACCAGGTAGCGGCCCGTCGCCTGGATGTCGAAAGAGAGCGGCTGTTCGCCGGAGCCGCCGGGGGCTGCCGAGCCGCCGCTGACCAGCAGGTCGATGCCGAAGCCCTTGCCGGCCTGCGGGTCGAGCTTGTCGAGATCGATCAGCGCGCCGTTGATCGGAACCGAGGTCGCGCCGAAGCGGGCGTTCGACCGGGCGATTTCGAGCGTCTGCTTGGCGAAATCATAAACGAGGTTGATCTGCCCGCCCGACAGTTCCTGCGGATCGCCGTCGGCATAGATCTGGCCGGGATCGATGTCGACGGTCGCCGCAAGTGCCGGCTGCACGCCATCGCGTTCCCTCGTGGCCGATACCGTCAAATCGGCAAAGGCGCTGAGCCCCTGTCGGATCACGCCCTGATCATTGCGTTTCAGCGCAAAGGGCGTGAGGTCGGCATGCTTGAGCGTCGCCACCACCTTCGACACGTGGCCGGCTTCCTTCTCGGCCAGCACCTCGAGCTCGGCCACCTCGCCGTTCAGCGCCACTTCGCCGGTCAACTGCAGCGAGGATGGGCCGGCATGGGCAAAGACGAGATCGTCGACGACCAGCGACAGCGGACCGTTGGCGGTGTCGGCAAGCTTGATGTTGATGCCGGAGATGCGCACGGAACTGGTCGAGCCGCGCGTGACGACACTGTCGAACATGTCGAACTGCGAGAAGATCTTCTCCATCGCCGCCGGCATGGCGTCGATGCGCAGATCGTCGAGCGTCAAAGGATTGCCGGAGGGCAGCAGCGCGGTATCGAGGGCGATATCGTCGGCTTCGATGTCTGTGACGGCGATGCGGCCGCGGAAAAGCTGCAGCGGATCGAGCCCCAGCCGCACCGAACCCGTCGTTGACAGGTGCTGGCCGCTCTGCTCGTCGATCATGTTGACGTTGCGCGCTTCCAGCGCCAGCCGGAAATCCGAGGTGAAGCGGATGACGGTGGAGCCGACCTCGGCGCGGTAGCGCGGTCCGGCCACGCCGTTCAAGGCCGCCTGCGCCTGCTGCGACAGCGGCTTGTCGAACATGCCGCTCTCGACGGTGAAGACAATTGCGGCGAGGATAAGCAGAATCACCCCCAGAAATCCGACCGTCAGCTTCGCCGTGCGCCGCACTGGCGAACGCGGCGGCGGGCAATAGACGATGATCGGATCCTCGGCCTGGGCGGACGGCAAGCGGTCCAGCGCAACGATATCCTTCTTGCGAAACGTGACCTTTTCGCCGCGGATGGCTGACATGCGCCTTCGGGCTCTCCCTTTAAGTGAAGAATTGAACCCGGCATGCTGGACGGGTTTCCGTCCACTATATAATTCGGGGAGAGAAAGTGTCATCCACAAACCCGGCAAAAGAAAGGTTTTCCCAATGGCGGTTCCCGGCATCGGCGCCACGGCTCCTGATTTCAACCTTCCCCGCGACGGCGGCGGCCGCATTTCGCTGGCCGAATTCCAGGGTCGGCCGCTCGTCCTGTTCTTCTATCCCAAGGACGATACGACAGGCTGCACCGCCGAATCGCTGGCTTTCACCGCGCTGGCAAGCGAGTTCGAAGCGGCGGGTGCAGCCGTCATCGGCATGTCGCCCGATTCGGCCGCCTGCCATGACAAGTTCATCAGGAAACACCGTCTTTCGGTAGCGCTCGCCTCGGACGAGGAGAAGACGACGCTGCAGGCCTACGGCGTCTGGAAGGAAAAGAGCATGTACGGCCGCAACTTCATGGGCGTCGAGCGCACCACCTTCCTCATCCGACAGGACGGCACGATCGCCACCATCTGGCAGAAGGTGAAAGTGCAGGGCCACGCCGAAACCGTGCTCGAGGCCGTGCGGAATCTGGCTGCGTGACCGGCGACCTCGCGATCACCTCGCTGCGCGGCGGCGCCATCGATGCCATCTGCTCCGCCGATCTCGACCGCAAGACGGCGCTTGCGCAGGAAAGCGCCACCCGCTGGTTCGCCCGCCGGGTGTCGCTGCGCTCGCCGCTCGATGCGGCCCTGCCGGAGAGGCCCGGCCGTCCCGACAGGCCGCTGCTGACGCCGCCGACCCAGGTGGAAAAGCGCTCGCTGCATACGCTGAAAGGCCGCATTGCCCTGCTCCATGCCATCGCCCATATCGAGCTCAATGCCGTCGATCTGGCGCTTGATATCGTTGCGCGATTCGCCACAGAACAGGTGCCGAATTCCTTCTTCGACGGCTGGATGCAGGTTGCCTTCGAGGAGGCCAAGCATTTCCGCATGGTGCGCGCCCGTCTCAACGATCTCGGCGCCGATTACGGCGATCTCCCCGCCCATGACGGGCTCTGGCAGGCGGCCCATTCGACACGCAACGACCTGACGGCAAGGCTCGCCGTCGTGCCGCTGATTCTCGAAGCCCGCGGCCTCGACGTCACGCCGTCGCTGCAGGCGAAGATGCGCCAGACCGGCGATCGCGAAAGTGCTGCGGTTCTCGACGTCATCTACAACGATGAGAAAGGCCATGTCGCCGTCGGCGCCAAATGGTTCCGCTTCCTCTGCGCCCGGGAAAAGCGCGATCCGGCAAAGGCCTTCCAGGAGCTGGTGCGCGCCAATTTCCGCGGGCCGCTGAAGCCGCCCTTCAACGATCTCGCTCGCGCCGAGGCCGGGCTGACGCCGTCCTTCTATCGCTCGCTGGCATCGATCAGCCATGCCTGAAATCGCTGGTATTTTCTACACGGACAGCGACAAAGAAAGCATTCGTTAACCATAAACGTGTCTAATTTTCCGAAAGAGGCGTAGTGCATCAGTCGGGAGAGCCTGCGTGAACAGCGGACATCAGCACCGGGTATTCGGCAGGCGGGCGCAGGAACATATCCTGATCCTCGCAAGCGGCGACAAGGTCCGCCACATGACGGTCCGGCCGTGGATGGCCGCTCTCGCCTTCTGCTTCATCGGCGTCTTCTCGATCGGCTATCTGCTGGCCACCTCCTATCTCGTGCTGCGCGACGACTTGATCGGCGCCACCATGGCGCGGCAAGCCCGCATGCAGCACGACTACGAAGACCGCATCGCCGCCCTTCGCGCCCAGGTCGACCGCATCACCTCCCGCCAGCTTCTCGACCAGCAGGTGGTCGAGGATAAGGTCGACAAGCTGATGGAACAGCAGATGGCGCTCACGTCGCGCCATGGCAAACTCGACAATCTGCTCGACCGGGCCGAAAGCTCCGGGCTGACGGATAGGGACGGCGCCCTGCCCGCGCCGTCTTCGCCCGCCCAGTCCTATGCCCCCGATACCAAGGACAAACGCGCTTCGCTGACCGGCGGCGGCATCGAGGCGATCGAAAAACAGCTGGCGATCGGCGCGCCCGCCGATGCGACGCCCGATAATTCGACACTCGCCTATGTGCCGTCCGCCGAGACGGTCGGCGACCGCGCCGACCGCATCTTCTCAAACGTGACGCTGTCGCTGAAGGGTGTCGAACAGGATCAGCGCAACCGCGTCGAACAGCTGACGAGCGACGCCGGCACTGCCGCCAATGCCATCGGCAACGTGCTGACCCGCTTCAAAATTCCGGTGCCTGAGGAGACTGCGGCGAGACAGGACGACGATGCCGTCGGCGGCCCCTATGTCGAGCCTGAAAGCAACGACGATTTCAACAATTCGCTGGCAGCGCTCGACGGCGCGCTGACCCGGCTGGAGGCCGTGCGCAGCACCGCCGAATCCCTGCCCTTCCGCAATCCCGCCATCGGCAAGGACGTGACCAGCCCGTTCGGCAATCGTCGCGACCCTTTCCTCGGCCGCCTCGCACTGCATTCCGGCATCGATTTCCGCTTTTCGCCGGGCGAAAAGATCCGCCCGTCGGCGCCGGGCAAAGTCATATCAGCCGGCTGGACCGGTGGTTACGGCAATATGGTCGAAGTCGATCACGGCAACGGCATCTCGACGCGCTACGGCCATATGTCCCAGGTGCTGGTCAGGGTCGGCGACACGGTCGGCCGCAGCGACGTCATCGGCCTTGCCGGCAGCACCGGCCGCTCGACCGGCACACATCTGCACTATGAAGTGCGCCAGGACGGCCACGCGGTCGATCCAGTATATTTCATGAATGCCGGCCTTAAACTCGCCACCTATATCAAGTAACAGCGCTGAGGTAACCATCGCTTCACTCTGTACCGGGTGCGGCCTCTCTATTTCTTGACTTGCCGGCCATTCGGGGCTATGTCGCGCTGCATTGCGGCATGCAATCCCGCCGACTCGTTCAGAGCTCGGCCGAACCGGAACGGAAACAGTTTTCCCTTTGACGACATTCGCTGACCTTGGCTTGAGCCAAAAAGTGCTATCCGCTGTTACCGACGCGGGCTACACGATACCCACGCCTATTCAGGCGGGAGCCATTCCGTTTGCGCTCGAGCGTCGCGATATTTGCGGCATCGCGCAGACGGGCACCGGCAAGACGGCATCCTTCGTTCTGCCGATGCTGTCGCTTCTGGAAAAGGGCCGGGCCCGCGCCCGCATGCCCCGCACGCTGATTCTCGAGCCGACGCGCGAACTCGCCGCCCAGGTCGCCGAGAATTTTGAAAAATACGGTAAGAACCACCGTCTCAACGTCGCCCTTCTGATCGGCGGCGTTTCCTTTGAAGACCAGGATCGCAAACTCGAGCGCGGCGCCGATGTGCTGATCTGCACGCCCGGCCGTCTGCTCGACCATTTCGAGCGCGGCAAACTCTTGATGAGCGGCGTCGAGATTCTCGTCATCGACGAGGCCGACCGCATGCTCGACATGGGCTTCATCCCGGACATCGAGCGCATCGCCAAGATGATCCCGTTCACCCGCCAGACGCTGTTCTTCTCGGCGACCATGCCACCGGAGATCCAGAAGCTCGCCGACCGCTTCCTGCAGAATCCGGAACGCATCGAAGTGGCAAAGCCGGCATCGGCCGCAAAGACGGTGACTCAGCGCTTCGTCGCCTCGCACAGCAAGGACTACGAGAAGCGCGCGGTTCTGCGTGAACTCGTCCGCGCCCAGACCGAGCTCAAGAACGCCATCATCTTCTGCAACCGCAAGAAGGATGTTGCCGATCTCTTCCGGTCGCTGGAACGCCACGGCTTCTCCGTCGGCGCGCTGCATGGCGACATGGACCAGCGCTCCCGCACGATGACGCTGCAGAGCTTCCGTGACGGCAATCTCCAACTGCTGGTTGCCTCGGACGTCGCCGCCCGCGGCCTCGACATTCCCGATGTCAGCCACGTCTTCAATTTCGACGTGCCGATCCATTCCGAGGATTACGTCCACCGTATCGGCCGCACCGGCCGTGCCGGCCGCTCAGGCGCCTCCTTCACGCTCGTCACCAAGCGCGACAGCAAATTCGTCGATGCGATCGAGAAGCTGATCGGCGAGAAAGTGGAATGGCTGAGCGGCGATGTGAATTCGCTGCCGCCGGCAGAAGAAAGCGCCGACAGCGAGCGCCCGCGGCGCAACAGCCGCGAGCGTGGCGCCAAGGGTGAACGCGGCGAGCGGGACCGTGGTCGCGGACGCGGCAATCGCAGCGCCCCAGGTCATAAATCTGATAACGACATACAGGATAATGACGTCCAAGTGATCCAGGCAGCACCAGTAAAGGCCGACATCGTGAAGAACGAGCGCAAAGCAGAGCAGAAGCCGCAAAACAATGCGCGCAACAGCCGGCCTTATCCGGCAAACGATGACAGCCGCGACCGCCGCCGCCATCGCGACCATGATGACGGCCCGACCCCGGTCGGCTTCGGCGACGATATCCCCGCCTTCATGCTGATCGCCGGCAGCGCCAAGGTCTGAACAGCCAATGGCTAAGCCCGGTCTCGATTTTCCGGGCTTCGGCGTCGGCCTGGTCATTCTGCGCGACGCCAAAATTCTTCTTTATAAACGCGTGCGCCCACCGGAAGCCGGCTACTGGAATATCGTCGGGGGCAAGGTCGATCATATGGAGCCGGCCGAGCAAGCCGCGCGCCGCGAGGCCGAGGAAGAAACCGGCCTCAAGATCGGCCGGATCGAGCGGATCGCCGTGACCGAACAGATCATCGATACCGACCGCCAGCACTGGATTTCGCTTCTCTATCTCGCCCGCGACGTCGACGGCGAGCCGCAACTGACCGAACCGGAGAAGCTTTCCGATTTCGGCTGGTTTCCGCTGACGGATTTGCCGGAACCGCTCTCGGCCTTCACCAAGGCGGCGATCGCAGCCTTGCCCTCAGCCGAATGCAGTCAGCGATCGGCCCTCAGCGACGCCTCATAGGCAAGCCGCACCCATTTTGCCATCAGATCTGGATCGTCGTAAGCCTCGTCGGGGATCGACCAGTAGGGCATCTTCACCGGTTTGCCCTTCTTGCCCTCGTAGGTCCATTGCGTCGCGCCGGCGGCGGCAAATTCCGGGGCGCTCGTCTCATCGGCCTTCAGCAGCATCTCGTCGCGTACTTCAAGCGCGATGATGCGCCCGAGATGATAGATGCCCTTGCCGCCGAACATGCGCTTGACCGTGACCGGGCCGAGACCCTGAAACATTTCCTCGATGCCGGCATTGTCCATTCGCTATTCCCTCGAAATCCCGGCCGTAGCGGCCATCACAGCGCGTGATAATCCCGGTTCATATAGATGAGCGCCGGATGCTTTTCGCTGAACCGCACGGCCGCGACCTCGCCGAAGATGACATTGTGCGTCGGCATTTCCTTGATGTCGGTCACCCGGCAATCGAAGGCAGCCAGCGCATCGGCGAGCACAGGCGCGCCGGTGACCAGCGTCTCGAAACGGGCGCTGGCGAAACGCTCGCTATCGGCAAGCGCCGTCCGTCCGGAAAAGGCGTCGGCAACGCCCTGATGATGAGCGCCGAGCGTGTTCAGCACGAAGACGCCGCTGCGGAAAAAGATTTCGTTCTTCGGATTGTTGTTGTTGAGGCAGATCAGCACCGAAGCCGGATTGTCCGAGACCGAGCAGGCGGCAGTGATGGTGACGCCGCGGCGCAACTCGCCCATCGCCGTCGTTACGAGCTGCACATGGCCAGCATAACGGCTCATGGCGTCTCGATAAAGGCCGGGGTCGATATGCTGCCTGTTCAACACCTGCTTCTCCCGTACGCGCTTTGATCCATGGTTCGACTTGTTATCGCGCCAATATGGCGAGCATCGGTTACCTTTTCTACAATAGGACCAGTGAAAAGCACTGCTTCACGCTTGTTTTTCTTTGACGATCGCAGCCTTGCGGATAAAAGGGCATGGACGATGGCTAGGGGATCTCCGCCTTTCATGATCAACCTGCGTGGCATAGCAGCCTGTCTGGTGCTGCTGGGAGCGGCGGCGCAAGGCCATGCGGCCGGCGTGACGATCGGCGTCGTCGCCCCTCAGAACGGCGCGCTCGCCTTGCTTGGCGCTCAGATTGCCACTGGGGCCGGTTTCGAGATCCAGCAATCCGGAAACACCCTCGTCGCCATCAACGAGACCTGCGAGGACAATAGCGGTGCTGCGGTTGCCGATGCGCTGGTCGCCGCCAAGGTGCAGGTCGCGGTCGGCTTTCTCTGCAGCGAGACGCTGGAAGGCGCGCTGCCGAAGCTGAAGGACGCAGCCATTCCCGCCATGACCATCTCGGCGCGCTCCCGCATCCTGATGGAGGATGCGCTGAAAAACGGCTGGCCGCTCTTTCGTCTGGCGCCCGCCGATGGCACTGAGGCGGCAAAGATCAACGAAGTGATCCTGAAGGACTGGGCCGCCGATCCGATCGCCCTGATCGAAGACGGCACCATCCATGGCCGCGAACTGACCGAAGCGGTGCGCAACGCGCTGGAACAGAACGGCCTGAAGCCGGTCTTTACCGATACTTACCGGCCGGGACAGGAGCAGCAGATTGCCCTGGTCCGCCGTCTGAAGCGCGCCGGCGCCACCCGGGTCTTCATCGGCGGCGACCGCAACGATGTCGCCGTCATCGCCCGCGACGCCAAGGCGGAAAATATTCCGCTTTCCATCCTCGGCGGCGATGCCATGCGCGCCGCCGACCAGCCGCTGCCGCTTGATACAGGCGTGCGCGCCGTCGCCCTGCCGGAATATGCCGTTATGCCGGAAGGCACGGCGGCGGCCGAGGCGCTCAACGCCAAGGGCATCGAGCCGGAAGGTTATGTCTTGCCGTCGCTCGCCGCAGCACTGATCGCCGGCCAGGCGGCGGAAGCCGCGGCCGCCGCCGGCAAGCCGCTGCAGGAGACGCTTCTCGGCACGACATTCCAGACGCCGGTCGGTGCCATCGCCTTTACTGCCGCGCATGAACTTGCCGAAAACCCCTACCGCCTGCTCGAATGGCGGGGCAATGGCTTTTTTCCACCTCGCGCGCCGACGCAATGAGCGGCGGCCGCCAGTCTTGAAATCGGGCGCCGCGCTCAAACGGCGGCCCACAGGGAGTAAAACTTGATGACGCTGCCCATTCGCATTGCCCCCTCGATCCTCGCGGCGGATTTCGCCAGGCTCGGCGAGGAGGTGCGCAACGTCACGGCCGCCGGTGCCGACTGGATCCATCTCGACGTGATGGACGGGCATTTCGTGCCGAACATCTCTTTCGGCCCCGATGTCATCAAGTCGCTGCGCTCCTATACTTCAGCCACCTTCGACTGCCACCTGATGATCTCACCGGTCGACGACTATCTCGAAGCCTTCGCCAAGGCCGGCTGCGACCGCATCACCGTCCATGCCGAAGCCGGCCCGCATCTGCACCGCTCGCTGCAGACCATCCGCAATCTCGGCAAGAAGGTCGGGGTGACGCTCAATCCGGCAACACCGCTGAGCGCCATCGAAAACGTGCTCGACGATGTCGATCTCATCCTGATCATGTCGGTCAACCCGGGCTTTGGCGGGCAGAAGTTCATTCCGGCCATGGCTGCCAAGATCGCGGCCGCCAAGTCGCTGATCGGTGACCGGCCGATCGAACTCGAAGTCGATGGCGGCGTCACCGTGGAAACAGTATCGGCAATCGCTCGCGCCGGCGGCAACGTCCTCGTCGCCGGTTCGGCAATTTTCAAGGGCGCGACGGTCGAGGATTATCGCCGGACCATCGCCGATCTGCGTCAGGCAGCCGAAGGGGCACGATCATGATGAAGCGTCTACTCATCGGCGGCATGCTTGCCGCCGCATTGCCCGGTCTGTCACTGGCCGGAGACATCGCCAATATTCAGCCGATCGGCTTTTCCGCCGACGGCAAGGTGTTCGGATTTCAGGAATTCGGCATCAAGGAGGAAGGCGGCGCTCCTTACTCCAACACCTATTTCATCGATACCGAAAACGGCCAGTATCTCGAAGGCACGCCCTTCCGCACTGAGATGGCCGACAAGGACGCCAATCTTTCCAAGGCGCGGCGGCAGAACCTGACGGCGGCGCGCAGCCAGATGGACAAATACGATCTGCTGACCAATCCGGGCCTGATCGCCGCCTTCAATCCGCCGACCGAACTCGGTTCCCCCGCAAAGACCATCCGCTACACCACGCTTGCGACCGACGGCCCGCCGAAATCGCCCTATACGCTGTCGCTCGGTGAGATGCCGGTGCCGACGCCGAAAGATTGCGCTGCAGTCGACAAGCGGGTCCTCGGCTTCAGCCTGCAGATGATCGAGAAACAAGGCGCTCCGAACCGCCAGGCGGCGCGCCAAGCAACGGCGATTCCGGCCGAGCGCGCCTGTTCTGTGGAATACCGGATCGGCGGCGCGGTCGTCTATCAGCCGGAGGCCGGAAACCAGGTTCACATCGCCCTTGTCCTGGCCTTCGACGCCGACAGGAACGGACGCTGGATCGCCGTTCCGGTTCATCCCTGAAGCCGGATCGCCGAAGGATGGATGGCCCGAGCCCGGATCGACCCAGGACAAATCGCTCCAGTAGGGATCGTCTGAGAGCCGCGCGGCCGCCCTACCCCGATCTGATTGCCGGCGCATTGTTCTGGGGCACGCAGATGCTCGCCTCCGCCATGCTCGGTCTGTACCTCCGCAACGGCCTGCAGACGAGCCGGCTTTCCGAAGTCGCCGTGCTCTATTTCGCCGGCGGCCTGTTCGCCTGGCCCTTCGCCCTGCCGGTCGCCCGCTTCTTTGCCTATGACAGGCCGCCGGAAGCGCGGTTTGCCGCCTTTTTCGTGACGCTGACGGCGGCGACGATCGCAATGACCGCCTTCCTCTTCGCCATGGAATACCGGCTCTTCTATTCGCGCTGGCACGCGCCTTTCGGCAGCGTCGTCTGGGCTTTTCAGTTCGTCTTCACCAGCATCAGCGCCGTCTACCAGTTCCTGGTGATCGGCCTGCGCCTTTTCCTGCCGCTCGGTCTCGTCTGCCTTGTCGGCAGCAGTTATTATCTTGCCAAACGCATGCGTTGAGATTGCCCTCCGTCTTTGCTACAGGGGCGCAGACATTCACGCATGAACCTCTTGAAGTGAAGGCAGCCGCCCATGATCCCGCGTTATTCCCGGCCCGAAATGGTCGCCATCTGGTCTCCCGAAACCAAGTTCCGCATCTGGTTCGAGATCGAGGCGCATGCCTGCGACGCGCTGGCGGAACTCGGCGTCATCCCCCAATCGGCGGCAAAGACGATCTGGGACAAGGGCGGTGCGGCCACCTTCGACGTCGCTCGCATCGACGAGATCGAAGCGGTCACCAAACATGACGTCATCGCCTTCCTCACCCACCTCGCCGAGATCGTCGGCCCGGATGCACGCTTCGTCCACCAGGGCATGACCTCATCCGACGTGCTCGACACCTGCTTCAACGTCCAGCTGGTGCGCGCCACCGATATTCTCATAGCCGATATCGACCGCCTGCTCGCAGCGCTCAAAACCCGCGCCTTCGAACATAAGGACACCGTCACCATCGGCCGTTCGCACGGCATCCACGCCGAGCCCACCACCTTCGGCGTCAAGCTGGCGCTCGCCTATGCCGAATTCGAGCGCTGCCGCCAGCGCCTCGTCGCCGCCCGCGAGGAAGTCGCGACCTGCGCCATCTCGGGCGCCGTCGGCACCTTCGCCAATATCGACCCACGCGTCGAGGAACATGTTGCCGAGGCCCTTGGCCTGAAGGCCGAGCCGGTCTCGACCCAGGTCATCCCGCGCGACCGCCACGCCATGTACTTCGCCACCCTCGGCGTCGTCGCCTCGTCGATCGAGCGCCTCGCAACCGAAATCCGCCACCTGCAGCGCACCGAGGTTCTGGAAGCCGAGGAATATTTCTCGCCCGGCCAGAAGGGCTCCTCGGCCATGCCCCACAAGCGCAACCCGGTGCTGACCGAAAACCTCACCGGCCTCGCCCGCATGGTCCGCTCCTACGCCTTGCCGGCCATGGAAAACGTCGCCCTCTGGCACGAGCGCGATATTTCCCACTCCTCCGTCGAACGCATGATCGGCCCCGACGCCACCGTCACCCTCGATTTCGCCCTCTCGCGTCTCGCCGGCGTCATCGAAAAGCTGCTGGTCTACCCTGAGAACATGGAGAAGAACCTCAACAAGTTCCGCGGCCTCGTCCACTCCCAGCGCGTTCTCCTGGCGCTCACCCAAGCCGGCACTTCCCGCGAAGACGCCTACCGCCTGGTGCAGCGCAACGCCATGAAGGTTTGGGAACAGGGCAAGGACTTTTTGGAAGAGCTGCTTGCGGATGCCGAGGTTCGGGCCGCGCTTTCCGAAGAGGATATTCGCGAGAAGTTCGACCTTGGCTATCACACCAAGCATGTCGATACGATTTTCCACCGAGTGTTTGGGAAGCTGTGAGTTCTCCAAATCGACACTATTGCGGCGCCTTTACGGCGCCGTTTTCATGTCTGCTTCCATACTGTTATCGCAGTTGTCGCGCCTGCGCTCGCCAATATTTCTCTATCTCTTCACAAGCGGCCGTTGTTTTTGCTTCGGCGCTTTGCCAGCCATAGCGCGCTTCCGCGTCTCCGTCTTTTTCGGCGCAACAGCTTCCGCGGCCTCCGTCGTCCTGCAAGCCTCCGTCTCGCCCCTGCCCTTGGCAGCCTTGGCGACCAGTTGGTCGAGATGCTTCAGTTCCTCCTCGTCGAGATTCTCGATGCCGATGAAGCGGTTCTCGGCATGGCTCGTCAGGATCATTTCGTTGAGTTTGGCCTGGATCGCCCTGGTATCGCGCGTCTGGGCGTTCTGCAATACGAAGACCATCAGGAAGGTGATGATGGTCGTGCCGGTGTTGATGACCAGCTGCCAGGTTTCCGAATAATCGAAGAAGGGGCCGAGCGCCGCCCAGATAATGACGGCGGTCAGCGCCAGGATGAAGATGACGGGTTTGCCCGCCCATTCCGATATCTTGGTTGCGAAGCGGGCGAACAGATGCTTCATCGAAATCCTCCCACAAGCCGGTGCTGAATAACGCGGCGAGAGGTCCCGAGGTTCCGGGATCGGCGAAGCTTTAACCTCCGGGGATCGCGAGAGTTCGCGATCCCCGGAAACCTTCGATTACGCGGGCTCCCGCGCAATCAGCTTGCGATAAAGATGCCAGGTCGCATGGCCGAGGATGGGAATGACAAGCGCAAGCCCGGCAAAGACCGGGATCGTGCCGATGACGAGCAGTGCAGCGACGATCAGGCCCCAGAGCAGCACCGGCACCGGATTGGCGATCGTCGCGCGGATCGAGGCGACGACGGCGGCCACCGCTCCGACATCGCGGTCGAGCAACAGCGGAAAGGTGATCACGGAGATCGCCAGCACGACGAGCGCGAAGACGAAGCCGATCAGATTGCCCCAGATGATCAGCTGCATGCCTTCGGGCGTGCCGAAGACCTGGCGGAAGAAATCCGCCATGCTGCGCGGAAACACTTCGCCAAGCAGATTGCTGTAGAGCGTCTGCGCCGTCACCAGCCAGACGACGAAAATGCCGCAAAGCATCAGCCCGACTGCGACGATCGACGGCAGCGCCGGCGAATGGCGTACCTCGAGCGCATGCGTCCAGGAGCTATCGAGGCCGGCTTCGCGCCGGCGGCTGATCTCGTAGAGGCCGATCGCGGCGATCGGGCCGATCAGCACGAAACCTGCCATTAGCGGAAAGACCATCGGCAAAAGGTTAGCGCCCGACGTCCATAACGTCAGGAAGACGCCGGCAATCGGGTACATCAGGCACAGGAACACGTAGTGGGACGGTTTCTCCATGAAATCGTCGTAACCGCGCTTCAGCGCGTCGAAGACGTCGGCGATACCGATGCGATTGACAACGGGCCGTGCGAAGCTTTCGCTAGAACCCGTCATGACATGAAATGCCGCCATGGCTTTCTCCTCCTCAGCCGAGACCTGGTCGGCTGCGGACACGCAATCGGCGGGCAAGCCGACACGAAATCCGCAACCGGCACTGGAGCAATATAGCAAACCAAAACGCCCGTGTCGCTCTCTCCATTCACATCGCCTCTTGACATCTTGGGCGGGCCTTCTCACATCGGCGGCACTATGAAAGCCTCAGACGCAGATATCCTCATCATCCCCGGCTACACCAATTCGGGCCCGAGCCACTGGCAAAGCCGCTGGGAGGCAAAGCTCAGCACGGCGCGGCGCGTCGAACAGACCGAATGGACCAAGCCGGTCCGCGAGGACTGGATCGCCCGGATCGCCGAGGAAGTGAACGCCTCGACCCGCCCGGTCATCCTCGTCGCCCATTCGCTCGGCGTGACCTCGGCAATCCACGCCATCCCGCATTTCCGCAAGCCGGTGGCCGGCGCCTTCTTCGTCGCCCCGCCCGATGTCGCCAATCCCGATATTCGCCCGAAGCACCTGATGACCTTCGGCCCCTACCCGCGCGATCCACTGCCCTTTCCGTCGATCACCGTGGCGAGCCGCAACGATCCGTTCGGCAGCTACAAACATGCCGACGATATCGCCAGCAGCTGGGGCTCATTCCTCGTCGATGCCGGCGAGGCAGGACATATCAATGCCGATTCCGGTCACGGCCCCTGGCCCGAGGGCACCATGGTCTTCGCTCAGTTCCTCAGCCGGCTCTCCGCCTGATAGAGGAAACCGGCCCTTCTCGATAATTCAGCAAGTGCTTTCTAAGTCTTTCTTAATGGAATGACAGCAAACTGCGCCGAGATGAAATAAGCGAGAATGCCCGTGAAGAAAGCCCATCCAGAGGCCGATGATTCCACGGCGGCTGAGGCAGGCGTCGGCAGCGTGGCCGATGACGATTCCGACCTGGCGGAACGGGAGAGCCGGTGGAACCACGCGCTCGTCGGCTCCGGCCTCGGCGTCTGGGATCACAACTACCGTCTCGACCGGAAATATTATTCGCAGACCTGGAAGACCATGCGCGGCATGGCGCCCGACGAGGAGGCCGCCGGCGATTACGATGCCTGGCTGGCTCTCGTCCATCCCGATGACCGCGATTTTGTCGTCCATGCCATCGACCGGCAAAATGCCGGCGATCCGGATTTCCAGATCTTCGAATATCGCGAGCGCCACAGGGACGGCCACTGGATGTGGATCGACTGCCGCGGCGCCTGCGTGGAATGGGACGAGAGCGGCGTGCCGACGCGCATCGTCGGCACGGATACGGATATTACCGCCCGCAAGGAGGCCGAAGATACGCTGTCGCGCCTGTCGCGCCGGCTCGACCTGGCGCTGGAGATTTCCCGCATCGGCGTCTTCGAAGCGGATATCGAGAATGATACCGTCGAATGGGACGAGCGTCTCATCGCCATTTACGGGCTGAAGGGCGCCTCGCGGCCAATCGCCAGCGACGTCTGGGCAAAAAGCCTGCATCCCGACGATCGCGAGCGTGTGCTGGGCTTGTCCGACCGCAGCGTCGAAAGCGGCAGTGATTTTCAGCAGGAATACCGCATCATCCGCGGCGACGGCGCCGAGCGCGTCATTCGCGCCCGCTCGGCCTTCTTTGTCGACGGCAACGGCCATCGCAAGCTGATCGGCGCCAATTGGGACGTCACCGAGGAGGTCGCGCTCCGCAACGAACTGCAGCGAGCCAAGGATCTGGCCGAGGCGCACAACCGCGAGCTGGAAGCCGCCAAGGAGAGCATCGAGCGCCTGGCGCTGCACGATTATCTCACCAGCCTGCCGAACCGCCGCTATCTCGACAAGATGCTGGAAGAGCGCTCGGCCGAATGCCGCGCCAAGGGCCTGGGGCTGGCGATCCTGCATATCGATCTCGACCGTTTCAAGCAGATCAACGACACGCTCGGCCACCGGGCCGGCGACGCCATGCTGCAGCATGCCGCAAGCGTGCTCAGAAATTCCGTCCGCGCCGCCGATTTCGTGGCCCGCATCGGCGGTGACGAATTCGTCATCCTCTGCACCGTCGATCCCGCCTCGAAGAAGATCTCAAGCCTTGCCGAACGTATCATTCGCGAATTGCGCAAACCTGTGAGATATGAGGGGCACGACTGCCGTTTCGGGGCCAGCATCGGCATTGCCGTCGACAGCGGCCCGACGCTCGACGCCAAACAGATGCTGCTCGATGCCGATATCGCGCTCTATCGCGCCAAGGGCCTGGGCCGCAATCGTTTCGAATTTTTCTCCGCATCCGACCGCCGCGACGTCATCTCGGCCAAGCACCTTGCCGACGAGATCCTGATCGGCCTCGAGCGCAATGAATTCGTACCCTTCTATCAGCTGCAATTCGATGCCCGCACGCTGGATGTCGTCGGCGTCGAAACACTTGCCCGCTGGCAGCACCCGGTGCACGGGCTGCTGGCACCAGACCGCTTTCTGGATATCGCCGAGGATCTCGACGTCGTCTCGACCATCGACGCCCTGATCCTGGAGCGCGCCATCGCCGATCGCCGCGCCTGGATCAAAGACGGGCTGACCGTCCCGAAAATATCGGTCAACGTTTCCGCCCGGCGGCTTGCCGATCCCGATCTCGGCAAGAAGCTCCGCGCCCTGAAGATTGCGCCCGGCACTTTCGCCTTCGAATTGCTGGAATCGATCTCGCTCGATGATTGCGACGAAGCGGTCGCCGCCAACCTGAAAAAGCTGCGCAAGCTCGGCATCGACATCCAGATCGATGATTTCGGCACCGGCCATGCATCGATCGTCAGCCTGTTGCGCTTGAGCCCGAAGACGCTGAAGATCGACCGCGAGCTGATCCGGCTGCTGCCGCAATCGGCTGAGCAGCGCAAACTTGTCGGCTCGATCATCGATATCGGCCGCTCGCTGAACATCCTCGTCATCGCCGAGGGTGTCGAGACTTCAGATCATATCCGCATCCTCGAAGAACTCGACTGCGACACGCTGCAGGGTTACGCGCTCGCCCGGCCGATGCCGGCGATGCAGATCCCCTCCTTCATCCGCGCCGGCAGCTGGCGCCACGGGCAGGTCGCCGCGCGCGCCCTGCAGACGCAGCTTCGCCGCGAGCTTCGAAGCAGAGCCGCCAAATAAAGATCTGCACAAGCAGCCCGCCATTTCGCCGTCATTTCGCCGTATCGGAAAAGGCGCTAGTCTCGTCTTGCGAATTCATTCGATTCTCTTGGCGGTATTCCGTAAAATCTGGAAACCGGGGAAGGAAGGATAGGCGGATTGTGAAACTCACTCTTTTCCTTTAAGGGGACGCCACGAGATCGATCCACTCGCGCTATCCCAAGAGCGCCAACAACAGAGAATGACCACGATGAACCGTCGCCGCCGTATCTACGAGGGCAAGGCAAAGATTCTGTATGAGGGCCCGGAACCGGGCACTTTGATCCAGTTCTTCAAGGACGATGCCACTGCCTTCAACAAGAAGAAACACGAAGTCATCGACGGCAAGGGCGTCCTCAACAACCGCATTTCCGAATATATCTTCAGCCATCTGAACAAGATCGGCATCCCCACGCATTTCATCCGCCGGCTCAACATGCGCGAGCAGCTGATCAAGGAAGTGGAGATGATCCCGCTGGAGATCGTCGTGCGCAACGTTGCCGCCGGTTCGCTCGCCAAGCGTCTGGGGATCGACGAAGGGGTGGTGCTGCCGCGCTCGATCATCGAATTCTACTACAAGTCAGACGCGCTTGACGATCCGATGGTCTCCGAAGAGCACATCACCGCCTTCGGCTGGGCCAATCCCGCCGAGCTCGATGACATCATGGCGCTCGCCATCCGCGTCAACGACTTCATGACCGGCCTCTTCCTCGGCGTCGGCATCCAGCTCGTCGACTTCAAGATCGAATGCGGCCGCCTCTTCGAAGGCGATCTGATGCGCATCATCCTCGCCGACGAAATCTCACCGGACAGCTGCCGGCTCTGGGATATCGAGACCCACGAGAAGATGGACAAGGATCGTTTCCGCCGCGATCTCGGCGGGCTGCTCGAAGCCTATTCCGAAGTTGCGCGCCGTCTCGGCATCATCAATGAAAACGAGCCTGTGCGCGGCACCGGCCCGGTTCTGGTCAAGTAAGGCAGGAAAGACAAAGTGATCAAGGCTCGTGTCACCGTCACGCTGAAAAACGGCGTTCTCGATCCGCAGGGCAAGGCTATCGAAGGCGCGCTCGGCGCCCTCGGCTTCTCGGGCGTCGGCCACATCAGACAGGGCAAGGTCTTCGACCTGGAACTGGAAAGCACCGACAAGGCCCAGGCCGAGGCCGACCTCAAGGCCATGTGCGAGAAGCTCCTCGCCAACACGGTCATCGAGAACTACGCGATCGCGATCGACTGACGATCACCGACCCGTCGTCCGGCGGACTTTTAGGATTTGGCGTCATGACGCAGGCAAAGCTGGAGACGGAAGTCTCGAAATATATGAGCTATGTTCTGCGTCACGCGCCTGGAGCCGCCGGTTTGACGCTCGATGCCGAGGGCTGGGTGTCGTTCGATGAACTCGAAAAGGCGCTTACGTCGAAATACGACGTTTCCCGAGCCGACATTATCGAGATCATCGAAAACAATCCGAAGAAGCGCTTTACCCTTGCCGACAACAGAATTCGCGCCAATCAGGGTCATAGCGTCGACGTCGATCTCGCATTGACCCCGGTGGAACCGCCAGCGGCTCTTTATCACGGCACGTCTTCGGCCAACTGGCATTCGATCGAGCGCCAAGGATTGAAGAAGATGCAGCGTCATCACGTTCATCTCTCGGCGGATGTCGAAACCGCGAAAATCGTCGCAACGCGCCGCAAGGGTGAATATCTCATCCTGCGTGTCGATGCTGCCCGCATGTTTTCAGAGGGCCATTCTTTCTTTGTCTCCGACAATGGAGTATGGCTCGCCGAAAGCGTTCCAGTTCAATATCTTTCGCCAGACGCGGGGACCCCATGAAATCAGCCGTCGTTCAACTTCCGGGCCTCAACCGCGACCGCGATATGATCGCCGCCCTGACGAAGATTTCCGGCAAGCCGCCGGTGACGATCTGGCAGACGGAAACCGAGATCCCCGATGTCGACCTGATCGTCATCCCCGGCGGCTTCTCCTATGGCGATTACCTGCGCTGCGGCGCGATCGCCGCCCGTATGCCGGTCATGCAGGCGATCATCGACAAGGCTGAAAAGGGCGTGAAGGTGCTCGGCGTCTGCAACGGCTTCCAGATCCTCGTCGAGGCCGGCCTGCTGCCCGGCGCGCTGATGCGCAACGCCTCGCTGAAATTCGTCTGCCGCGAGATCAAGCTCGAAGTCGTCAATGCCGAGACGGATTTCACCCGCGCCTACGCGCAGGGCCAGATCATCCGCAGCCCGGTTGCCCATCACGACGGCAATTATTTCGCCGATGAAGCAACGCTGGCGGCAATCGAAGGCAATGGCCAGGTGGTGTTCCGCTATGCCGAGGGCACCAACCCGAACGGCTCGGTCAACGACATCGCCGCTGTTATGAACGAAAAGGGCAACGTGCTCGGCATGATGCCGCATCCCGAAAACCTGATCGAAGCCGCCCATGGCGGCTCGGACGGCCGCGGCCTCTTCGCCTCGGCGCTCGATGTCATTGCCGCCTGAAATCCTCTCATCCGGATCTGGAGCAAGATCGATGCGCTCTCGCCTTTCCCTAGCAAATGCCGCCCTGCTTGCCGCTCTCGCAGCCATGGTCGCGGCCTGCCAGTCCACGCCGGCGCCGACAGGTCCGAACCGCGCCGCGCTGCCGACGATGGAGCGCGTTGCGCTCGGCGCCAATGCCTGCTGGTTCAAATCCGGTGATCCGGCTTTTGCCGCCTATAAGCTTGCGCCCGAGCTCAATTCTTTCTCTGGCCGCCCACGCATCCTGCTCGTCCACAAGGGTAGCCCGGAAAGCCGGCCGCTGCTCGTCGTGCAGGCCGAGGGAAGCCCGTCGCATGTCCAGGCCTTCGGTCCGATGATGTCGGATCCGGTCGCCGGCCGCATCGCCGCCGACGTCAATCGCTGGTCCGGCGGCAGCAAGGCCTGCAGCTGATCGCGCCAATCGCTTTCCGCACCGTCAGTCCCAGAAGAACGACTTGCCGACTTCGCGCGCGGCATCGGACTGCGACACCCCGATATCCTTGAGTTCGCTTGCCGTCAGATTTCTCAAGGCCCGGCGGCCTTCCCGCTTTTGATTCCAAAGAAGAATCGCCGCCCAGATCCGCCCCAAACGTGTCGTCGCCTCGGCAGGCACGTCGGGAAGTACGATCTGTCTCCGATCCTCGTACGAGACAATCGGTACAATCGGCATTGTGATCTCAGGCAGGGCAGACATTCCAGGAATCCTCTCGGTTATCCATTGGAATTGACTCTTAATCTTGACAGGGACAATGTGACAATATAGACAATTGTCACCATGACAAATTGGCTTCCTGATCTTTCCCGCGGCTCCGGGCCGGTCTATCTCCGGCTCGCCGACAGCATCGAATCCGCCATATCGAGCGGCGCCCTGCCCGCCGGCAGCAAATTGCCGCCGCAGCGCAATCTCGCTTACGATATCGGGGTGACAATCGGCACGATCGGCCGCGCCTATGCGCTGGTGCACGAGCGCGGCCTGGTCGCCGGCGAGGTCGGGCGCGGCACCTATGTGCTGAACCGCTCGGAGACGCCGCCCGGTGAACAGGCCGACCCGTTGACGGTTTCGCTTGGAAGCACCCGCCTCCGCGATGCGCCGGCAAATAAGATCCGTTTCGACACCACCGCCGCTCCCGACCTCGGCCAGGGCAAGATCA
Source organism: Rhizobium sp. BK619 (assembly GCF_014195245.1). Lineage (NCBI taxonomy): Bacteria > Pseudomonadati > Pseudomonadota > Alphaproteobacteria > Hyphomicrobiales > Rhizobiaceae > Rhizobium > Rhizobium sp. BK619. The sequence goes on from NZ_JACIBH010000005.1 coordinate 139,948, forward strand.
TAGCGGGCATCCTGTCCGAGATCGGTGAGGAGCATCTTGCCGAAATCTCCTCCTATTCCCGGAGTTTTCCGGGCAACTGGTTCGAGGCGGGCCGCCGTTGGCTTGCTCGCAGCGGCTGGACGCCGGAAGCCGAAAACATCGTGCCGACACTCGGCGCCCACGCGGCCGCGGTCGCCGTCATCGCCGCCGTCTCGGCCCCGGGCGACAAGATCGTCTTCGAGGACCTCACCTACACGCAGGTCAGCCGCAGCGCCCGCCTGCTCGGCCGCCGCACGCTGACGGTCGATTCCGATGAACACGGCATGATCCCGGAGGATTTCGAGCGGCTCTGTCAGCAGCAGCATCCGAAGCTTGCCTTCCTGATGCCGACCATCCACAATCCCACCGTGACGATCATGCCCTATGAACGGCGTGCGGCAATCGCGGCAATCGCCAGGAAGCACGGCGTCTGGCTGATCGAGGACGATCTCTACGGCGGCATGGCCGACGATGACACACCGCTCATCGCCTCGCTTGCACCCGATCGCACCTTCCTCGTCAGCGGCCTGTCGAAATCCGTCGCCGCCGGCGTGCGCGGCGGCTGGGTCGCCTGCCCGCCGCATTTTGCCCAGCGCATCAGGGTGACGCACAGGATGATCACCGGTGGCCTGCCCTTCATCCTGGCGGAAACCTGCGCGCGTCTCGTCGAAAGCGGCACGGCGCACGCGATCCGCAAGCAGAGTGTCGAAGAACTCTCGCGGCGCGTCCGGCTTGCCCGCGAACAACTGCAAGGCTTCGATTTCCAATCGCACCCGCACGCGCCGTTCCTCTGGCTGAAACTGCCGGAGCCATGGATGTCCGGCACTTTCAAGAACGCCGCTTACCGCGATGGCGTGCTGGTCGATGACGAGGACGAGTTCAAGGCGGCGCGTGGCGAGAAAATCTATCACCGCGTTCGCATCGGCTTCTCCTCGCCGAAGTCGGAACAGGAACTGGTCTCCGGCCTGATGATCCTGCGCCGGCTGCTGGAAAACGGCGGCTCCGCCTATGACGGCGAAATATGAGGTGTTGCAAATACACGTCATAAATCCGAAAAACCGCCGGGGCCTATTCGCGGTGCTTTACCGACCGAACCTCCATGCTACCTCTTTGTTATTCCCGCCTGACGCGAATCAAAGGACAGCAGATGAGGGTCGACTTCGGAAGAATCGCGTTGCGTTTTTTGAGTAGGGCTTCAGTGGCAGTGGTAGCCGGCACCTTGGCGGCAGGTTCGGCCAATGCCGGCGAGCAGATATTCGACGAACTGCGTTTCGGCCTCTCGACTTCGGTGCAATCCGGCCATTCCAGAGAAGACGGCGTCTTCCCCGAGATCACCGCTTTTTTCGATCCTTTCGGCTACGAGTCTGCCGTGGGCTGGCAGCAGCAGCTACTGCATCCCCGCGTCCATCTCGGCACTTCGATCGGCACATCAGGCGAGGCCAGCCAATTCTTCACGGGCTTCACCTGGACAGTCGATTTCAACGAGAAGCTCTTTGCCGAAGCCGGCTTCGGCGGCGTCATCCATACCGGCGATCTCGAAGGCGATGGTGACGGCCCGGAACTCGGCTGCCGCGTTCTCTTCCACGAATATGCCGGGGCCGGCTACCGTTTCACCCCGCATTGGAACGTGATGGCCCAGATCGCCCACTCCTCGCATGCCAATCTCTGCGACGGCCCGAACGACGGCATGACACGCGCCGGGCTGCAGGTCGGCTACAAGTTCTGACCGATTGCCGCTTTGAGAAAAGAACCTGCCTGCCCCTGTGAACTGACCCCGAAGTTGGGTGTCCAACTTTCGGGGGTCAGTTCACTGTGTTGATGGCTGGCTTTTTTCTGTCGCGCGCGGCCGCTACATAAGCTAAAGACAGCGCAAAACGCGCCAGGGACTTTCCGCTCATGACCATTCCAAACACCATCCCGATCACGCCGGAACTCATTGCGGGCCATGGCCTGAAGCCGGACGAGTATCAGCGCATTCTGGATCTGATCGGCCGCGAACCGACTTTCACCGAGCTCGGCATCTTCTCGGCCATGTGGAACGAGCACTGCTCCTATAAATCCTCGAAGAGATGGCTGCGAACGCTGCCGACCAAGGGGCCGCGCGTCATCCAGGGCCCCGGCGAAAATGCCGGCGTGGTCGATATCGATGACGGCGATTGCGTCGTCTTCAAGATGGAGAGCCACAACCATCCCTCCTATATCGAGCCTTACCAGGGGGCTGCGACCGGCGTCGGTGGCATCCTGCGCGACGTCTTCACCATGGGTGCGCGTCCGATTGCCGCGATGAACGCGCTGCGCTTCGGCGACCCTGATCATCCGAAGACCCGCCACCTCGTCTCGGGCGTCGTCTCCGGCGTCGGCGGTTACGGCAATTCCTTCGGCGTGCCGACAGTCGGTGGCGAAGTCGAGTTCGATGCACGCTACAACGGCAACATCCTCGTCAACGCCTTTGCCGCCGGCATCGCCAAATCCAATGCCATCTTCCTCTCCGAGGCCAAGGGCGTCGGCCTTCCGGTCGTTTATCTCGGCGCCAAGACCGGCCGCGACGGCGTCGGCGGCGCGACCATGGCTTCGGCCGAATTCGACGAATCAATCGAGGAAAAGCGCCCGACCGTTCAGGTCGGCGACCCCTTCACCGAAAAATGCCTGCTCGAAGCCTGCCTCGAGTTGATGCAGACCGGCGCCGTCATCGCCATCCAGGATATGGGTGCGGCCGGCCTCACCTGCTCGGCAGTCGAAATGGGCGCCAAGGGCGATCTCGGCATCCTGCTCGAACTCGACAAGGTGCCGGTGCGTGAAGAGCGCATGACCGCCTATGAAATGATGCTGTCGGAAAGCCAGGAGCGCATGCTCATGGTGCTGCAGCCGGAAAAGGAACAGGAAGCCAAGGCGATCTTCGTCAAATGGGGCCTCGACTTCGCCATCGTCGGCAAGACCACGGACGATCTGCGCTTCCGCGTCATGCACCAGGGCGAGGAAGTCGCCAACCTGCCGATCAAGGATCTCGGCGACCAGGCGCCGGAATATGATCGCCCCTGGCGCGAGCCGGGCAAACAGGCTCCGCTGCCTGCCAATCTCGTCGCCGCCCCCAAGGATTATGGTCAGGCGCTGCTGCAACTCGTCGGCTCCGCCAACCAGTCGAGCCGCCGCTGGGTCTATGAGCAATATGACACGCTGATCCAGGGCAATTCGCTGCAACTTCCGGGCGGCGATGCCGGCGTCGTGCGCGTCGACGGCCATCCGAGCAAGGCGCTCGCCTTCTCCTCCGACGTGACGCCGCGTTATGTCGAGGCCGATCCGTTCGAAGGCGGCAAGCAGGCGGTCGCCGAATGCTGGCGTAACATCACCGCAACCGGCGCCGAGCCGCTCGCCGCCACCGACAATCTGAACTTCGGCAATCCCGAAAAGCCCGAGATCATGGGCCAGTTCGTCCAGGCGGTGAAGGGCATCGGCGAGGCCTGCCGGGCGCTCGACTTCCCGATCGTCTCAGGCAACGTCTCGCTCTACAACGAGACCAACGGCGTCGCCATCCTGCCGACCCCGACGATTGCAGGCGTCGGCCTGCTGCCGGATTGGCGCAAGATGGCCCGCATCGGTGCTGCCAACGACGGCGACAAGGTGATCATGATCGGCGTCGACGGCAGCCATCTCGGCCAGTCGGTCTATCTGCGCGATGTGCTCGACAGCCGCGAAGGCCCCGCCCCCGAGGTGGATCTGTTTGCCGAGCGCCGCAACGGCGATTTCGTCCGTTCCGTCATCCGCAACGGCCAGGCGACCGCCTGCCACGATATTTCCTCGGGCGGCCTTGCCGTCGCGCTTGCCGAAATGGTCATGGCATCGGACAAGGGTCTGGCGATCGATCTCGGCGAAGGCAAGGGTGCGCCGCATGCACTGCTCTTCGGTGAGGATCAGGCGCGCTACGTGCTGACCGTCCCGGCCGATGTCGCCGATTTCCTCTGCGCCAATGCCGAAGGTGCGGGCGTTCCCTTCCGCCGTCTCGGCACGGTCGGGGGGACAGCGCTTACCGTTGGCGATCTCATCTCGCTGCCGATTCAGCAATTGCGCGATGCCCATGAATCGTGGTTCCCTGATTTCATGGAAGGCCGCGGCGAACTGGCTGCGGAATGATGCGCAAGGAGTAACGATCATGGCCATGAAACCCGGCGATATCGAAGACATGATCAAGGCTGGGATTCCCGGTGCCAAGGTGACGATCCGCGATCTGGCGGGCGATGGCGATCACTACGCCGCCGAAGTCGTCGCCGAAGTTTTCCGCGGCAAGAGCCGCGTGCAGCAGCACCAGATGGTCTACGAAGCGCTGAAGGGCAATATGGGCGGCGTCCTGCACGCGCTGGCGCTGCAGACCTCGGCGCCGGAATAGGGTTTTGTCGGTATTGGAATGCTCCACCGGCCGCGAGACGGCGGGCCATCGCACGCCCATCAACCGGGCGTGGATCCTCGGCTCAAGGCCGAGGATGACGGAGTGCGGGGTTAGTGCTCCGCCAAACGCAAAGAAGCCTCCCGCATACGGAGCTTGGCGCACAGGTAAACTATCCGCCCTGACCAATATCCGACGCATTCTCCCAGTGTGCCGACAGCGAGTTTGGCGGCGCGCCAACCCCGCTCTCCGTCATCCTCGGCCTTGAGCCGAGGATCCATCCCGCTATCCGCGGATGCCACGCAGTTAGCAGAGCAAGCCCCGCAGATAACCCCGCCCCTCACCCCGGCATCCTCTTCTCATCCGCACTCGCAAACACCAAGGCCGGCATCGGACCCGACGTCATCAGCGTAAAATCGAAGGGCGCCTTGAGATCGGGCCCCAGCACATATTGCCGGTGGACGCGCAGTTGGTCCCTGCGGATCCGGTGGTAGCGCTCGCGCGTCAGCATCTGCTTGACGCGGATCAGGATCATCTTTGCCGCAGGTGCATCGGCATGGCCGGCAACGGCGACGACCGGCACCTTGTAGAAATTGATCGAATCCGTCAGGCACTGCACGTCGAGCCAGGAAATCTGCGGACAGCGGGCGATCAGCCCGACGCGGGCGCGAAGCAGCGTCGCCGACGACAGCAGCGCACATTGCAGGATAGCGCTGCCGAGGGTGGCGAACACCACGCGTTTGCCCTTGAAGATCTCCGGCTCCCTTTCCAGCAATATGCCGATGACATGGGCGGCAACGCTCGATCCCATGCTGTGCGAGGAGATCACATATTCGTCCGCCTCCTCGGTCAGCGCCTTGCGCACGGCAGCGGCCCGATCTTCCAGCCAGTTGTTGAAATCGGCCCGGTCCATGCGGCCGAGCGCGACCGCCATTTTCCAATCGGCAAAAAGATGCAGCGTGTGAAAGCGTTCGGAAAACGGCAGGAAGGCGAAGATGAAGAAGCAGAACGCCAGCGGCCCACTCCAGAGCATGTGCCAGGGCGCCAAGCCGAGACTATAGGGCAAGATGGCGATCTGCGCCGTCAGCGCAATCGCCAGCGCCGTCAGCAGGAACGGGAAGAGGAAGAACAGGCCGAAGCGCCAGGCGTGGCGGAAATATCCGCGCATGCCGCCGTCCGTCATGATCTGGGCGCAACTGCGGAAACCCGCAATGATCTGGCTTAACGTATTGCCGCTGCGCAGCCGGCTTACCAACACGTCGTGATCGACCATGTGGATCCGGCTCTTCGTCTGCCAGCCGGGGGAACCGGCTGCCGCGGGCGCCGCGTCGCCACCGCCCGTCGCGACCTCGAAACTGAGCGGATCGTTTCCCACCGTAGGCGCCCCCACCTCAACCGAATAGCCCCAGACGGCAGCGCTCTGTTTGGCAGAACGCTCGTAGCGCGCCCTGTGGGCGGCGCCATCGAGCGGTTCGAAGCCGGGGAAATGCACGACGACCCGCGTCTCGATCAGTTTCATTCCACCTTCCAGCCGGGCAAATGGCCGGCATGTTGCTGCGATCCGACTGCTCCGCCGCAAATATCGGCAAAAAAGCAGTCCTGGTCTCGAAGCCGTCTTGCTAACCGAACTCTTCCGGAATTCAATAGCAGGCATGTCGTTTCCACCACGAACGGAGGGGTTTTGTGGCCGATCTAGTCAAAGAATTGATATCAGGCGTCGTCGACAGCGTGCTGAAGGAAATCCTCAAGAAGACCACCGGCCGCGCCACGACGAAGCGCAAGAAGCGTAAAACGCGCAGTTCGTCGACAACGGCTGCAGCGAACAAGCCAGCCTCGACCGCCCGCAAGACGGCTGCGGGCAAGCCCGCCCGCAAACAGGTCAGCAAGCGCCGCACCGCCGCCGGCCGCAGCCGCCAGCGCCGCAGCTAGCTGGCAGTTGGTGCCTTTGCCGGCGCCGATCTTGCAGATTTCCATATCCCGCGCCGGCTCGATGCCGCGGCAACAAAAGCCGGCGCCCGCCTATGCCGATGTCAACAGACTGTCAGGATGGAGCGCGGCACATCTGCCTCCACAAGGTTTTTGGGGGGCCTGGACCGATGAAACGCATTCTAAAAATCGTCTTCGCGGCGCTGGTCGCGATCTGTCTTATCGCCATTGCCGGCATCTACGCCTTGTCGGAGATGCGCCTTTCCAGGATCTATGAGGTCGCGGCCGCCGATTTTGCCGTCAAGACGACGCTGCCCGCTGAGGAAGCCGAACGCCGGGCCCGCACGCTGATGTGCGGCGGCTGTCATCACGATGCCGGCAACATCCTGCTCGACGAGCCGGGCGTCGGTCGCATCGTCGCGCCGAACCTGACCCGCCTGGTGCCCATGTATAACGACGCCGAACTCGTGCGTCTCATCCGCCATGGCGTCAAGAAGGACGGCACCGGCGCCGTCATCATGCCGGCCGGCAATTTCGCCAATATCACCGACGACGACATGGCGGCACTCATCGCCTGGCTGCGCAGCCTGAAGCAGCTTCCCGACGCCGTGGCCGGAGGGACGCAATGGGGACCGCTCGGCCGAGTGGGGCTGGCGCTCGACAAGATTCCCTTCGAGGCCGATCTGGTGCCGGCCGCCATCACCCCCGCCGCCACGCGCCCGGCCGATATCGGTGAATATGCCTTCAGAACCGACTGCCGCCATTGTCACAATCTCGACACGGCAAAGCAGTCCGAAGCTTTTCTCGCCCCGGCGCTGAAGCCCCTGGCGCAATCCTATTCGGCTGCGGATTTCAAGACGCTGCTGCGGACCGGCAAGGGTGTTGGAGGCCGTGATCTCGGCGTGATGACGCAGGTTTCGCAATGGGATTTCCGCCATTTCACGGATATCGAAATCGAACAGATTCAGGCCTATCTCACTCGCCAACCGTAACGCGACGGCAACAATGCCGGAGTGGTCTGACCAAATTGTCTTTTTTTGGTTGGGGCGGCTGGAATTCCTGCCGTCGCATGCTATCTAAAGGCAACGATTGAAACGGCGGGCCTTTAACCCGCCTGTTGAAAGGATCAGGTCCTATGAGCGGCATTCACGAATTCATCGACAACGAAATCAAGAGCAACGACGTCGTCCTCTTCATGAAGGGCACGCCGCAGTTTCCGCAGTGCGGTTTCTCCGGACAGGTCGTGCAGATTCTCGATTATATCGGTGTCGACTACAAAGGCGTCAACGTGCTCGCCGATTCGGAGATCCGCCAAGGGATCAAGGAATATTCCAACTGGCCGACGATCCCGCAGCTCTACATCAAGGGTGAGTTTGTCGGCGGCTGCGATATCGTCCGGGAAATGTTCCAGGCCGGTGAGCTGCAGCAGCATCTCCAGGAAAACGGCATCACCGTGCGCGGCGCCGCCTGACCGGTCACCGGGCGTCCGCCCGGTTTCCAAATCTGTAATCTTGAGACCGAGGCGCTGCGGCTAGCAGCGCCTTAGCCTGTTTATGGGAATTTCATTGTGACAGATTCATCACAAGCCGTGTCCGCGGGCCGCCTGCCCATGGGCAAGCGAGAATTTATCGCGCTCGCCGCCTTCCTGATGGCCGTCAACTCTCTGGCGATCGATATCATGCTGCCGGCTTTGCAGCAGATCGGCGCGAGCCTCGGCGTCGAGAGCGAAAATCATCGCCAGTTCGTCGTTTCCACCTATCTGCTCGGCTTCGGTTGTGCGCAGTTGTTCTACGGGCCGCTGTCTGACCGCTTCGGCCGCCGCACGCCGCTCTTGATCGGTCTCGTCATCTACATTCTCTCCGCCATCAGTATCGTCTTCGTCCCCACCTTCGCAGGCTTGCTTGCGCTGCGCTTTGTCCAGGGCATCGGTTCGGCGGCAACCCGCGTCATCACCGTCTCCATTGTCCGCGACATCTATGGCGGCCGACAGATGGCCGAAGTCATGTCGCTGATCATGATGGTCTTCATGATCGTGCCGGTGATTGCTCCAGGCACCGGCCAGATCGTCATGTTCTTCGGCAACTGGCACCTGATCTTCCTCTTCATCGCCGCCATGGCGATTGCAATCGCCGTCTGGGCTTACATCCGCCTGCCGGAAACCCTGCATCCACAGAATGTCCGCCCCTTCACCGCCCGCTCGATCTTCGGCGCCTTCAAGCTGGTGCTGACCAATCGCATCGCGCTTTGCTATACCATCGCCAGCACCTTCATCTTCGGCGCGCTGTTCGGCTTCATCAATTCGGCCCAGCAGGTCTATGTCGGCATTTACGATCTCGGCGTCTATTTCCCCTTCGCCTTTGCCGGCGTGGCGATCTTCATGTCGCTGTCGTCCTTCTTCAACTCACGCTTCGTCGGCAAGCTCGGCATGCGCCGCCTGTCGCACGGCTCGCTCATCGGTTTCATCACCATCAACACCATCTGGCTGATCGTCCAGATGGCGAGTTCCGAGCCGATGCCTTTCGCTCTGTTCATCTCCTTCTTCGGCCTTGCCATGTTCCAGTTCGGCTGGATCGGCTCGAACTTCAACTCGCTCGCCATGGAGCCGCTCGGCCACGTCGCCGGCACCGCCTCCTCCGTCCTCGGCTTCATGAGCACGGTCGGCGGCGCCCTCATCGGCGCCGGCATCGGCCAGGCTTTCGATGGTACGGCGCTGCCGATGGTCGCCGGTTATTTCATCGTGTCGATCATCGGGCTGATCTTCGTGCTGATCGCCGAAAAGGGCCGCCTCTTCCAACAGCAGAACCCGGCCGTCTGAACGGCCCACCTCCTCTGAACGGCCTACCTCCTCCGCATCCAGGATTTCACCACATGACGCCGCCGCATAAACCGCACCAGGAAAACCAGGGCTCCCGTCGCATCGGCATGGGTTTCGGCGAGTTCGTCGTCACCATCGCCATCATGACCGCCAGCATCGCCATGGCCATCGACAGCATGCTGCCGGCATTGCCCAATATCGGCCATTCCCTTGGCGTCACCAATACCAATGATGCGCAGCTGATCATCGGCGTGTTTTTTCTGGGCTTCGGCGTCTCGCAGATATTCTTCGGCAGCCTGTCGGATACGTTTGGCCGCCGCAACATCCTGCTCGGTGGCCTGGTTTGCTACGTGATCGGCATGTTTGCCGCCGCAGCAACCGGCAGCTTCGAAATGCTGCTCATCATGCGTTTCGTTCAGGGCGTAGGCGGTGCCGCCGTGCGCATCACCACCATGGCCATCGTCCGCGACTGCTTCGGCGGCCGCGAGATGGCCCGTGTCATGTCCTATGTCATGATCGTCTTCATGATCGTGCCGATCGTCGCCCCGTCCGTCGGCCAGCTGATCATCCTTTATGCCAATTGGCACTGGATCTTCATCCTGCTCGGCGTCACCGCCACCATCCTGTTCGTCTGGGCGCTTCTGCGGCTGAAGGAATCGCTGCCGCCGGAAGAGCGCCTGCCGCTGTCGGTCGGCTCCGTCGTGGATGGCTTCAAGACCGTGCTTACCAACCGCATCACCTGCGGCTACATGATCGGCCTCACCATGTTCACCGGCGTCATCAGCGCCTATGTGATCTCGGTGCAGCAGGTCTTCGGCGAGGTCTATGGCCTTGGCGATTGGCTGCCGATCGCCTTTGCCGCCACTGCCGGCGGCATCGCCGTCGCCAATTTCGCCAACGGTTTCTTCGTCCGAAAATTCGGCATGCGCCTTATTTCGCACGCCGCTTTGCTGATCTTCACCGCGCTGTCGGCTCTGGGTTTCGTCATCGCAATGGCCGGCAAGCCGGATTTCACCGTCGCTTACAGCATCTTCACCATCGTGCTGATGATGTTTGCCGTCATCGCCACCAATTTTACCGCAATCAGCCTCGAGCCGATGGGCAATCTCGCCGGCACAGCAACCGCCGTCACCGGCTTCGTCTCGACGACAGCAGGCGCCATTCTCGGCGGCCTGGTCGGCCAGATGTTCAACGGCACGGTGCAGCCGCTCTTCGGCGGCTTTGCACTCTTCGGTCTGGTGACGATCGCAGCCACTCTTTGGGCTGAGAACGGCAAGCTCTTCACCCATCCCGGCGACAGCCCGCAGCTCGATCCGGGCGCCGCCCATTTCTGATACTGAACGTCGCGCCTGCGTGAGAAGAGGTGCTACGGCAAAGAGAGCCCTCATGGTGAGGAGGCCCGAAGGGCCGTCTCGAACCACGAGGGCGGGCACGAGAGCCCCGTAAGCGGAATCTGACTTAGACCGTGACGACCTCACGGCGCAGCACGTCCCACGAGGCCTTGTCGGGCGCAACCAGCAGCCCGCCATCGAGATGATGCGGCAGGTAGGGCGAGCCGTCGAAACGGGCGGCATAAGCGCCGGCTTCCTGCGAGATCAGCGTACCGGCCAGATGATCCCAGGGCATCAGCTTGTTGTACATCAGGTAATGCACATGGCCGCCGGCAAGGGTGCGGTATTCATGGGCGGCGCAACGGTAGTTGGTGAGGAAGCGGACCTTGGCGAGATTGCCGAGGATCTCGGCCCGCTTCTCCTGCGGCAGGTAGCCTGTCGAGGCCATGCCGACCATCTGGTCGAGCGCGACAGGCTCGGCCGCGCGCAGCCGCCGTGCTTCGCCATCCGGCCGCCGCAGCCAGGCGCCGGCTCCCTTTTCCGCCATCACCCAGTCATCGCCCATCGGATCGTAGATGATGCCGGCAACAGTCTCGCCGCCTGAAATGACCGAGGCCATGACACCAAAGGCCGGGATGCCGGCGGCGAAATTGAACGTGCCGTCGACCGGGTCGACGACGATGGCGAGATCGGCATCTGCGAGCCTGCCGAGCAATGCCGGCTCGGCTGCGACCGTTTCTTCGCCGACAAAAAGCGCCTGCGGCCAAAGCCGCTCTGCTTCCGCCTTGATCATCCGCTCGGCCTGCTCGTCGGCCTCGGTGACGAGATCGGTCGCCTCGCTCTTGGCGCGCACGTCATTCTCGCCAAGCCGGCGGAAGCGCGGCAGGATCTCCGCCTTCGCCGCACGGCGCAAGAGATCGGCAAGAACGGTCACGTCGACAGTCGCAGTCATGTCAAATCCTTTCGGTCCGGCCTCTCGCTAAGGGCCCAAATCAGATGCCGATGATCTCCCGCCGGATCAGTTGCCAGCTTTCTTTGTCGGGTGCGGAGATGATGCCGCCCGTCGTCTCGCCGGGGCGATAGGGCGTGCCGTCGAATTTCGCCGTATAGCCGCCGGCCTCCTGATGCGCGAGCACGCCGGCCAGGTGATCCCAGGGCATCAGCTTCGCATGGCCGATGAAATGCAGTTTGCCGGAGGCGACCATCCAATATTCATAGGCCGAGCAGTTGAAGGCGAAGGTCATCCGGATCTTCGCCATGTTGGCTGCAATGCGCGAGCGGTCCGGGTCGTCCATATGGCCCCAAGAGATGCCGCCGACCATCTGGTTCAAGGCGGCAGGCTCAGCGACCCTCAGTCTGCTCGATTGCCCGTCCTGCCGCGTCAGGAAGGCACCCGCCCCTTTGATCGCCGTCACGGTGTCGCCGAGAACGGGATCGTAAATGATGCCGGCGACCGTCTCGCCCCTGACGGTGGCCGCGAGCATCGTCCCGAAGACGGGAAGCCCGGCGGCAAAATTGAAGGTGCCGTCGACAGGGTCGATGACGAAGGCAAGCTCGGCATCGGCAAGGGCCGGCACGACGGACCGGTCGGCGTCATAGGCTTCCTCGCCCACGACGAGGGCTGCGGGAAAGCGCTCTTTCAGCGCCGCGGTGATCCGGTGTTCGGCGAGCAGATCGGCCTGCGTCACCACGTCGATTGCCGAGGTCTTTTCCGAAACGTCGGCGGCGCCGAGATTGCGGAACCGCGGCATGATTTCCGCGCGCGCCGCCTCCTTCACGCAATCGCCGAGAAAGAGAATATCCTGATCTGAAATGGTCATGCGAATTCCTGCGCTTCATACAATAGCCCGCTGCTTAGCCGGATTTTCATGAAGGATCGGTGACAGCAAGGGTGGAAAAGTCGAAGAGTTTCGGATCGAGCAGATGCGACGGGTTCACATGCGAAAGCGCCCGCAGCATCGTGTCCTTGCGGCCCGGCATGCGCCGCTCGATATCGGCGAGCATATCCTTCATCGCATTGCGCTGCAGCCCGTCCTGCGAGCCGCAGAGATCGCAGGGGATGATCGGGAACTGCATGGCGGCGGCAAACTTTGCGAGGTCGTCCTCGGCGGCATAGGCAAGCGGCCGCAGCACCATCAGGTCACCCTCGTCGTTCAGAAGCTTCGCCGGCATGGAGGCAAGCCGCCCGCCGTGGAAGAAATTCATGAAGAAGGTCTCGAGAATGTCCTCGCGGTGGTGGCCGAGCACCAGCGCATCGCAGCCCTCTTCCCGGGCGACGCGGTAAAGATTGCCACGGCGCAGCCGCGAACAGAGCGAGCAATAGGTCGCCCCCTCCGGCACCTTCTCCTTCACGATCGAATAGGTATCCCGATATTCGATCCGATGCCGAACGCCGATTCTGGTCAGATAATCCGGCAATACATGTTTTGGAAAGTTCGGCTGCCCCTGGTCGAGATTGCAGGCAACAAGCTCGACCGGCAGCAGCCCGCGCCACTGCAGATCGAGCAGCAGCGCCAGCAGTCCGTAGGAATCCTTGCCGCCGGAAAGGCCGACCAGCCAGCGCTTTTGCCCCTTCAGCATATCGAAATCGTCGAAGGCCTGGCGCACCTGCCTGAGCAGCCGTTTGCGCAGCTTGTTGAAGGAGACCGAACGCGGAGCATCCGCAAAAAGCGCATGGCCGACGCTGCCGTTGGCATCGCCGCTTTCCAGATCATCCGCAATATTGGCTGCGATATTCATTGCGTCGTCCTATCGAGGTCTGTCTGCCTTAGCAGAAACGAGTTCGCCAACACAGCGTCAATCGCCGAAAACCGACCAGCCCGTGCGTGCCGCCAGCATTTCCAGCGCCACGGCCCCGAGCTGCGAATTGCCGACCTTGTTCAAGCCCGGCGACCAGACGGCGATCGAGGCGATACCGGGCGCAACCGCGAAGATGCCGCCGCCCACACCGCTCTTGCCGGGCAGGCCGACATGATAGGCAAAATCGCCCGAGCCGTCGTAATGGCCGCAGGTCAGCATCAGCGCATTGATGCGCCGTGCCCGCTTCGGCGAGACCACCGAATGGCCCGTCATCGGATTGCTGCCGCGGGCCGCCAGGAACAGCCCGGCGCGGGCCAGCTGCTCGCAGCTCATCGACAGCGCGCATTGATGGAAATAGACGCCGAGCACGTGGTCGACCGGATGATCGAGATTGCGGTAGGCGCGCATGAAGTTGGCAAGCGCGACATTGCGATATCCCGTCTGCGTTTCCGAGCGCGCCACCTTGTCATCGATGGTGATCGATTCGTCGTCGGCGAGATAACGCACGAAGCGCAGCAATTCGCCGATCGCCTCGCGCGGCGCATGGCCGGCCATGACGACATCGCTGACGGCGATCGCGCCGGCATTGATGAAGGGATTGCGCGGGATGCCGCTCTCATGCTCGAGCTGGACGATGGAATTGAACGCCGATCCCGACGGTTCTCGCCCGACGCGCTTCCAGAGGCCCTCGCCGACCTTGCCGAGCGCCAAGGTCAGCATGAAGACCTTGGAGATGCTCTGGATCGAGAAGGCAATGTCGGCATCGCCGACACGGTAGACCTTGCCGTCGACGGTGACGATCGCCATGCCGAACTGCCGTGGATCGACCTTGGCAAGCTCGGGAATATAATCGGCGACCTTGCCCTCGCCGATGCGCGGCAGGATATCGGTATGGATACTATCGAGGATTGCCTGCAGATCCGCCATCGCTTCTCTCCGGATAACAAAAAAGCCGCCCGAAAGAGCGGCTTTTCCATAAGCGAAAACGCCTGGTGTCTATTAACGCGAATAGAATTCGACGACCAGATGCGGTTCCATGACGACCGGGAACGGAACGTCGCTGAGCGTCGGAACGCGGCCGAAGGTGGCGACCATCTTGTTGTGATCGACTTCGATATAATCAGGAACGTCGCGCTCGGCGAGGCTGACGGCTTCCAGAACGATCACCAGCTGCTTCGACTTCTCGCGAACTTCGATGACGTCGCCGGCCTTGCAGCGGTACGAACCGATGTTGACGCGCACGCCGTTGACGGTGACGTGGCCATGGTTGACGAACTGACGGGCAGCAAAGACCGTCGGAACGAACTTGGCGCGATAGACGATCGCGTCTAGGCGCGATTCCAGCAGGCCGATCAGGTTTTCGGAAGTGTCGCCCTTGCGGCGGTCGGCTTCAGCGAAGATCGCACGGAACTGCTTTTCGCGCAGGTCGCCGTAGTAGCCCTTGAGCTTCTGCTTGGCGCGCAGCTGCACACCGAAGTCGGAAAGCTTGCCCTTGCGGCGCTGGCCGTGCTGGCCCGGGCCGTATTCGCGGCGGTTCACCGGGGACTTCGGACGGCCCCAGATGTTTTCACCCATACGGCGGTCAATTTTGTACTTGGACGATTCGCGCTTGCTCATCGCATTTCCTTTCAAAGGTTTATGCCGGTTTGTTGCCAAACCGCGCAAAGGAAACACGCCCTCCTCTGATCTCTGCCGAGATCTGACAGGATGTTTCGGTTACGCGAACAGAAACGATCCACGGGACATGTCAAATGAAACACCGGACATTGCTGCCCGGTGCTTGGCGCGGTCTTTAGAGGCCCGTCATGAAAATGTCAACTGCGCTAGAGCATGATGCCGAAAAGTGTAGGCGGTTTTCGGCATCGTGCTCTAACTCTTTAATTGAGAACAGGATTCAGATTTTAGGCAGAGCAGGCCTAAAATCATCCTGTTCTAGAGCCCGAAAGCGCCACTATTCCGCAGCCAGCGGCTGATCGCCCGTATCGGGCGCATTCGCGTCGCCCGGCGCGGTCTGGCAATTCATGTCTGGGAAAGCCACGATGCGTTTACCGGAGAAATCCGTGTGCACGACGACAATCCCCTGCTCCTCGAAATAACCGAGCAGGCGGCGGGCGCGCCGCGCCGAATGGGTGCCGTAGGCGCGGGCAATGCGGGCGTCCGACGGGCACGGTTCGCCGCAGACGGCGGCCTTGGCGAGCATCAGGAAGACACCCTGCAGGTCGTCGGTGACACCTGACGACAGTGACAGCGCCGTCGCCCATTCGTCGCTCGCGGCTGTCGCGGCATCGACGCCGGAGCGGGAGATCGCCACGCGCCGGCGGAAATCCGGTAGCGCGACCGGCGGTCCCGGCACGCGGCGCATGCGCAGCCGCACGAGAAAATCCTGGTAGAGCACGGAATCGGTGCGGAAGGCGGAGGTGGGATCGTCGAGTATTTCGGCAAGCACGCCGGCGAGGCGTTCCTCCCGCTCTTCGGCTGAGATTTCCACCTGGCTCGCCCTCGCCTCGACAGGCGCGGGTGACGCCGCCGGCGTCGAGCGTGAGAGCTCCGCCAGGATATCGGTGGTCGGCCGCGGCGCCGGCGGCGCACGGCGCACCAGCGGACGCTGGAATTCCTCCGGATCGGGGGTGAAGATCAGATCCTCGACATCCTGCGGCGCATCCGGCAGCGGCATCAGCTTCGGGCTGGAGGAGCGCGCCGAGGTTTCCACCGCGCCGATCTGAATCGGCAGCGGCCGGCGCGACAGCGCCGGTCCGAGGGCGACGAAATTGCCGCGCTTCAGATCGCGGAACATTTCGGCCTGGCGGCGGTCCATGCCGAGCAGGTCGGCAGCGCGCGCCATGTCGATATCAAGAAAGGTGCGGCCCATCAGGAAGTTCGAGGCCTCGGCCGCGACGTTCTTGGCGAGTTTGGCGAGCCGCTGCGTCGCAATCACCCCGGCAAGCCCGCGCTTGCGCCCGCGGCACATCAGGTTGGTCATCGCTCCGAGCGACATTTTGCGCGCATCTTCCGAGACATCACCGCCGACGGAGGGTGCGAACATCTGCGCTTCGTCGACGACGACGAGAACGGGATACCAGTATTCCCGATCGGCATCGAACATGCCGTTGAGAAATGCAGCGGCTGCGCGCATCTGCTGTTCGATATCGAGGCCTTCGAGCGTCAGCACGCAGGAAACCCGATGCTGGCGGATGCGGTTGGCGATACCAGCCAGCTCCGCCTCGGTGCGCTCGCCATCGACGACGACATGGCCGAACCTGTCGCTGAGGGTGACGAAATCACCCTCAGGATCGATGATGACCTGTTGCACCCATTGCGCGGATTGCTCGAGCAGGCGGCGCAAAAGATGCGACTTGCCCGATCCGGAATTGCCCTGGACGAGCAGACGGGTCGCCAGCAGCTCCTCGATATCGAGCGTCGCCGGGCTGCCGGACGCCAATCCCATATCGATGCCAACTTGCAATGCTGATCCTCGCGACGAAGAGACTCACATGAGTGAAGCGCCATTCTTCCGAAACGGCAACGCCCCGTCTATCAAAGAATCTGCTGATTTTCAGGGCCGGATTTCGCCAACCCACAGGACAATTCCCTTCATGCTCTCAGGCCGAAACCCTGCATCAGCCGTCGTGTCGCGAAATCCTGGTGGCCGGACGTGAACACCGCAAAGTCGAAATTGTCGGGATGCACCGCATCGGCCGCCGCCGGCACCAGCGTGCGGGCGCGCCGCGCGATTGCTTCGGCCGGATCAAG
This sequence comes from Rhizobium sp. BK619, assembly GCF_014195245.1. Taxonomy (NCBI): domain Bacteria; kingdom Pseudomonadati; phylum Pseudomonadota; class Alphaproteobacteria; order Hyphomicrobiales; family Rhizobiaceae; genus Rhizobium; species Rhizobium sp. BK619. The sequence continues at coordinate 156,965 of NZ_JACIBH010000005.1, forward strand.
CCAGTCGACCGGCCAGGGTGCAAGCCGGCGGAAAAGATTGGCCATGAACGGATAATGGGTGCAGGCCAGCACGACGATATCGGTCTTGTGTCCGTCCTTCTCGACGAAACATTGGTCGATTTCCGCAAGCACGGCGTCGTCGGAGACGGTGTCGCCGCGAATATAGGCTTCGGCCATGCGCGCCAGGTTCTCAGAGCCGACGAGGCGGACATGGCATTGCTGCGCAAAGGATTGGATGAGATCGCGCGTATAGGCCCGCCTCACCGTGCCGGGGGTGGCAAGCACTGAGACCAGGCCCGAGCGCGTGCGCTCCGCCGCCGGCTTGATCGCCGGCACTGTGCCGACAAAGGTCATCTGGGGAAAGGCGGCGCGCAGGTCAGCCCCAACAAGCGTGAAGGCGGTGTTGCAGGCGATGATGCAGACTTCAGGGTCATAATCCGCCAGCAGCTTGGCGAAGAGCCCGATAACCCGCTCCTTCAGCGCCTGCTCCTCCCAGCCGCCATAGGGAAAACCGGCATCGTCGGCGACATAGATGAAGCCGCGTTCAGGCATCAAGACGCGCGCCTCGCGCAGGACAGTCAGCCCGCCGATGCCGGAATCGAAGAGAAGGATAGGTTTCAGCTCACGCGTCGTCGCTGTCATCTGGCGGTGTTTCCTTGGCCGATGTCGGGAACCTGCCACCGCGCGGGCTCTTGCGCGAAAAGCGGTCGAGGGAGGAGATGACGCCGCGCAGCACGCTAATTTCCTGCTCCGTGAAAGCCCGGCGGGATAGAACAGCACGCAGATTGTCCACCATTTTCGGCTTTTTCCCGGCAGGATGGAAATATCCGCGCGCATCCAGCGCCTCTTCCAATTGGTCGAACAGGCCGAACAGCTGCTCCTTGGTCGAAGGCGTCTGCCCCATCGCCTGGAACGGCACAGCGCCGACATCCTCCATGCCGGACTTCATCCATTCATAGGACATCAGCAGCACGGCCTGGGCGATATTCAGCGAAGCAAAGGCTGGGTTGACGGGAAAGGTGACGATCTCGTCGGCAAGCGCCACTTCCTCATTGGTCAGCCCCCAGCGCTCGCGCCCGAAGAGGATGCCGGTGCCCTCGCCTGCACGGAATTTTGCCCTCAGGGTCTCGGCGGCGATCACGGGGGATCGCACCGGCTTGAAACCGTCACGCTCGCGCGCCGTCGTCGCATAGACGAAGTTGAGATCGGCAACCGCCTGCTCCAGCGTGTCGTAGACTTTCGTTGCCGCGATCACATGATCGGCCTTGGAGGCGGTCGCCAGCGCCTTTTCGTTCGGCCAGCCGTCGCGTGGATTAACGAGGCGCAGTTCGGCAAGGCCGAAATTCGCCATGGCGCGCGCCACCATGCCGATATTTTCGCCCATCTGCGGCTCGACCAGAATAATCGCCGGCCCTTCGGCCAGAAGTTGACGCTCGCTGTTCGTGCCTGCCATGGTCTTATCCTTGTTTCGAGCGCGCAATAGCCTCGCCCGTCGCAAACGGCAAGACGTCGGCCTGCGGATAGAGCCTTTCCAGCGCCGAACCGATCATTTCGAGCCCCAGCCTGGCGCCTTCGCGCGACAGCGGCAGGTGTCGCCCTGTCGTCCGCGAGGCCTTGCGCTTGATCAGGAAACAGCTCGAGCCGCGCGGGGCGGCATTGTCGATCAGCGCCAGATCCGCCGCGATCAGCCTATTCAGAATGTCGTCGGCGGCCGGCACCTCGTAATTCTTCGCCAGGATACGCGCCCAGTAGGTGCAGGACAGGAAGATCGCCAGCGTCTGGCGAATCTGGCCCGGCCGCGTCACCACCGACCAGGAAGAGCCGAGTGGCCGCGCCGCGACCGTCACGTCGCGGTAACAGGCATCGATCTTCTGCGACAGCGCCATCAGTTCGAAACCATTCTTGCCATCACCCAGCGCGCCCAGCAGGTCGCGCAGCGCCTGGAACCAGCGGGAAAGCGCGGAATCAAGCGCGCCGCGCGTGCGTGTGGGGAAGACGATGAAGGCGACCGCCGTTCCGGCCGCCGCCCCGATCATGGTCTCCCCGATCCGCAGCTTCAACAGATCGAGCGTCAGCACGCCGGTCATGCCGTAGACCAGGCAGAGCACGATCGAGATGAAGAAGGTCATGGTCGCATAGGAAACCTGCAGAAAATAGAAGGCGAGGAAGATACAGACGGCGGCAACCGGAATGGCGATCGCGGGCTCGCCTGAAAACAGCGTTGCCAGCACAAGGCCGATAGCAATCCCGAACACGGTCCCGAGCGAGCGCGACAGCGCCCTCATCGCGGTGTCGCCGCGCGAATTGGTGTTGGTGAAGACGAGGAAGGAAGCAAGCACTGCCCAGAACCAGCGTTCGCGCGACAAGAGCAGGCCGAAGCTCATGGCGATCGCCGACGCGACGGTGATCTGCAGCGCCGACCGCAGCAGAGGATTGGCGAGCGAAAAGTCGATTGCCTGGGATTGCGCCGTATCCTTGATCGCATCGATCTCGGAAAAACCGGAGGCCTGCCCCTCGCCGATCGCCTGCGTCAACTGCTGCCGCGCCTCGCCGAGCCAGAGAAGCGCCCGCACGGTTTCGCCTTGCGGCTGATCCCTGATGGCATCGGCCATCTCTTCAAATCTTGCAAGGTCCGCCGCATCCGCCTCGATGACCGCATGGACGAGCGCAAAAGGCGGCGGGCTCTGAAAGCTCAGCACGATCGCACTCTCGGCGGCAAGATGGGCGTCGAAAAGCCGGATCGCCAGTTCGGCGGCAGGGTCGGCGGCAGCGTCGAAGACGCCGGCCGGCGGGCGCGGGATGAAGGTCTCCGCCATCAGCACCACTTCCTTCAGCCGGTCTTCCAGCTGCCGCAGTTCCTGCCTGTCGGCTTCGCCGATCTCGGCGTCGCCGGCGATGGCGGCGAGCTTGAAGAGGATCTGGTTGATCCGGCCCCTGACGCTTTCGAGCGAACGCAACAGGTCGCGCCGCCAATCGTCGGGCAACAGCACCGCCCTCACCAGATGCCCGATAAGCACAGCGACGACAGGGCCGATCGCGACTTCCGGCAGTTCGGCGAGCGGCGGCCGGAAATAAGCGCCCATGAAATAGGAAGTGAAGGCGAACATGCCGATCGCAAAACCGCGCGGCCCGAACACCCGTCCCGCCGATGCGAGCGCGATCACCACCAGGAAGACGAGATCGGAGAGAAGACGGCGATCCTCGAGCCCCGCCGCGATGCCGACGACGGCAAGGCTTGCCACACAGCCGAAGAGCCGCGTCACCAACTGGCGGGAATTGCCCTTGTCGCGCACCGCCACTCCACCTTCGATCGACAGCACGATGCCGAGGCCGAAGGCCGCGGTCGGCAATGGCAGGATGAAGGTGTGGACGGCAAGAAGGACCAAAAAGGAGAAAACGATCGTCAGCGTCACCCGCAGGGCCATGCGCAGACGCGAAAGCGCCGGATCATTGGCAAGCAGCCAGTCGCGAGCCTGAAAGCCGGAAAACAATGCAGGAACCCCTCATGCCACGGATCGACAGATAATGCCATGCCGGGCGAAGCAATGCCCGAGATCGAATCTCGACGCTCGCGACTGTCGCGCGCCTATTGGCCCTTGGCAATCAGCGTCATCGTCGCCTTCAAGGAATCGCGGCCCTGCGTTTCGATATTCTCGGTGACGATATCATCGATGACGGCCTGGCCAGCCTCCTCGACCACCTCGAAGCGAACGGTCGTATAGTCCTTGGCGTCAGGAGCGTCCGCGCAGGCGGACTTCTTGAAGCGCACCGTGACCTCGGTCGTCCCGTTGACCGGGGGCGCCGCCGCCATCGTCAGATCCTCCAGCGGGCATGCATCCTGGCCGTTGACGATGACGTCGTAATCGAAGGGCGATATGCCGTCGTCGTCGTCGCCGGCGGGAAATTGCGCGGCCGCCTGGTATTTCGCGACGAAGTCCTTGCTGTAGAGATGGTCGAGCCGGCTCGCATCGAAGATGTCGATCCAGTCGCTGTTGTTGTCGGCCCAGTTGCTCTTGGTTGCCTCCATGATCTCCTTCACCGGAGCGGTGGCATCAGCCGCGTGGGCGGCGCCCGAAAAGGCGATAAGGCTTGCGATAACAACGGCGATTGTCTTCATGATCGAATGTTCCGGGGCGGGCAAATCATGGCGGACACTAGCCAGATTTCGGCGCTTGGCAATGCCGGCAAAAACGCATTGTGAAACCCGTTGCAGCTTTGCGTTCCCAGTTCACAATGCTATAGCGCTCCTCATCACGTCACCCACCCGGGACGCTTGTCCCCTTCAAGCTCGAACGAGGCAGATACATGAACAAGATCAAGGTCGCCAATCCCGTCGCCGATCTCGACGGCGATGAAATGACGCGCATCATCTGGCAGCTTATCAAGGATAAGCTGATCCATCCGTATCTCGACCTCGATATCGATTATTTCGACCTCTCCGTGGAAAACCGCGACGCCACCAACGACCAGGTAACGGTCGATGCAGCTAACGCCATCAAGAAATACGGCGTCGGCATCAAGTGCGCGACGATCACGCCGGACGAAGCCCGCGTCAAGGAATTCAACCTCAAGGAAATGTGGAAGAGCCCGAACGGCACGATCCGCAACATCCTCGGCGGCGTCATCTTCCGCGAGCCGATCATTTGCAAAAACGTGCCGCGCCTGGTTCCCGGCTGGACGCAGCCGATCGTTGTCGGCCGTCACGCCTTCGGCGACCAGTACCGCGCGACCGATTTCAAATTCCCCGGCAAGGGCAAGCTGACGATCAAGTTCGTCGGTGAAGACGGCACCGTGATCGAAAGGGAAGTCTTCAACGCACCGGGCGCCGGCGTTGCCATGGCCATGTACAACCTCGACGAATCGATCCGCGAATTTGCCCGCGCCTCGATGATGTACGGCCTGATGCGCAAGTGGCCGGTGTATCTGTCGACCAAGAACACCATCCTCAAGGCCTATGACGGCCGCTTCAAAGACATCTTCGAGGAAGTCTACGAGACCGAATTCAAGGATCAGTTCAAGGAAGCCGGCATCACTTACGAACATCGCCTGATCGACGACATGGTGGCCTCGGCGCTCAAGTGGTCGGGCGGTTATGTCTGGGCCTGCAAGAACTATGACGGCGACGTCCAGTCCGACACCGTTGCCCAGGGCTTCGGTTCGCTCGGCCTGATGACCTCGGTTCTGCTGACGCCGGACGGCAAGACGGTCGAAGCCGAAGCCGCTCACGGCACGGTTACCCGCCACTACCGCCAGCACCAGAAGGGCCAGGAAACCTCGACGAACTCGATCGCCTCGATCTTCGCCTGGACCCGCGGCCTCGCTCACCGCGCCAAGCTCGACGACAATGCCGAACTGGCCCGCTTCGCCTCGACGCTCGAAAAGGTCTGCGTCGATACCGTCGAATCCGGCTTCATGACCAAGGACCTGGCACTCTTGATCGGCCCGGATCAGCCGTGGCTCTCCACCACCGCCTTCCTCGACAAGATCGACCAGAACCTGCAGAAGGCAATGGCGTAAGCCTGCCCTTTCGCGATAGCATTGAAACGGCGGGGATTTCCCCGCCGTTTTTATTTGGGAACGAACCGATGACCGCCATCCTGCGACCGCTTGAACCCTCCGACCGCACCGCCTGGGACCCCCTATGGGAAGCGTATCAGCGCTTCTACGAGGTGGTCATCCCGCCCGAAACCACGGATCTCACCTGGGCTCGCTTTCACGATCCCGACGAACCGATGCATGCGCTCGGCGCCTTCGGCGAAGACGGCCGCCTGGTCGGCATCGTCCATGCCATCTTTCACCGCTCCTGCTGGCTGCCGCAATGGACCTGCTACCTGCAGGATCTCTATGTCGAAAACAGCCAACGCGGCCTCGGCACCGGTGCCGCTCTGATCGATGCCGTCGCCGATCTGGCGCGCACAAACGGCGCCGGCAGGCTCTACTGGATGACGCACGAAACGAATGCAACGGCCCGGCGGCTTTACAACAAGATCGCCGAACGTTCGGGCTTCATCCAGTACCGCAAGGCTCTCTAAAGATCGGGGGTTGCACAAAGACCTTGCCGCCCTATTGATTCCGAGCGACGCAACAGGAGGAGGATGTCATGACCGAAGAATTGGTATTCTACACGAACCCGATGTCACGCGGCCGCATCGCGCGCTGGATGCTGGAGGAAATCGGTCAGCCCTACCGCACAGAGCTTCTGACCTTCGGTGAAGGCATGAAGGCGCCGGAATATCTGCGGGTCAACCCGATGGGCAAGGTGCCGGCGATCCGCCATGGCAACACCGTCGTCACCGAGTGCGCGGCGATCTGCGCCTATCTTGCCGAAACCTTCCCGGAAAAGGGGCTGGCCCCCAAACCGCAGGAGCGCGCCGCCTACTACCGCTGGATGTTCTTTGCCGCCGGTCCGCTGGAATCGGCAGTGACAATGAAGGCTCTGGGCTTCGACATTCCGACGGAGAAGTTGCGCATGGCCGGCTGCGGCGGCTTCGGCGACGTCATGAACACGCTTGAAATGGCCGTTTCCGGCTCGACCTATGTTGCCGGCGAGCGCTTCACCGCCGCCGACGTCTATGTCGGCTCACATGTCGGCTGGGGCCTCGGCTTCGGCAGCATCGAAAAACGCCAGGCCTTCGTCGATTATTTCGGCCGCATCAGCGAGCGCGAGGCCTATAAGCGCGCCAATGCGCTGGATGACGAGGCCGGCAAGACGATGCAGGCGGCCTGATCGTCACCGGCGCGGCTCTCACGTGACCGCGCCGGAATGTCAGCCCTCAGGCAAGCGGCATATGGATATCCGTCATCAACTCGGTCGGCGGCACGTCGCGCGGATTGTTGAGATATTCCTCGAACATGGCGCTGTCCTTCAGATGCCGTCCCGATTTGGGCAGCCATTCCGCATAAAGCCACTGATAGGCCTTGTGCATGTCGGCATAGGGGCCCTTGTGGCGCAGCACCGCATAGTCGCCGCCGTCGATGGTGCGCCGCTCGAACGGCGCTTCGGCCGGGACGTCAGCAGAGCCGGTGACGCAGGCGATCGAGCGCAGCTTTTCGGCCGGCACGATGTCGGGATCGTCGAGATAGACGCCGATCATCCGCATCTCGGGCCTGGCGAGGCCGCGGGCGTAAAGCGTGCCGAACAATGTTTCGAAGGCTTTGCCGATCTCCATATAGGAGCCGGTATGGGCGACACCGATCAGCTCCGTCGGTGCGATCTCACGTATGGTCACGTCGAACATGGCGTTGGTCTTTCCGTTAGGTAAGGGTTGGAAGGCTGTGTGGCTTCCCTCTTTCCGGTAGCGACCTGGCGGCATGCCGTAGACCGACTTGAAAATGCGCGTGAAGGATTGGAGATTGGGATAGCCTGATCGCTTTGCAATCTCGCCGACGGCAAGCTCCGTGCCGACGATCTCGCCCGCTGCGCGATGCAGCCGCAGCCGCTTGACGGTGGCCGCCAGCGTCTCGCCGTAAATCGCCCGGTAGATCCTGTGCCAGTGATAACTCGACAGGCAGGCGATCTCGGCAAGGCGCGCCATATCCAGCTCCTCGTCGAGGTGGTCGTGAATATAGGCCGAAACCCGTCTCAGACGGCTTTCATAAAGTGCCCATGCCGTTTCGCCATTCATGTCAAACCTCATGCAAATCGATCGACTGCAGAGAACCATATCCCGATTTGACAAATCCTGCTGACCTGCCGGATTCGTGCACCCAACAGGGGCCTCGAAGGACGAGGCTGGTGCTCCGGCATCACCCCGACCTCCCTCATTCCTGTGCTCGTCACAGGAATCCAGCCACGGCGCGTCCGCGCCGTGAACGAAGCAGTACCAAAAGAGAAAGATTCTTTCGCGCCCAAGGACTTGGGCGCACTGGATTCCTGTGACGAGCACAGGAATGAGGAAGGTCTGGGCGAACGCCGAGTAAAGAACGCTCACCAAAAGCTAAGGCGGGAGCCAAGCTTCCGCCTTAGGAATGAACCGATAGTTCAGCCGGCGAGTGCTGCTGCAACAGCCTCAAGCGCCTCATCAGCCTTGGCGCCATCCGGGCCGCCGGCCTGGGCCATGTCGGGGCGGCCGCCGCCGCCCTTGCCGCCGAGGGCGGCCGAGGCGACGCGCACCAGATCGACAGCACTGAAACGATCGACGAGATCCGGCGTCACCGCGACGACGGCGCTCGCCTTGCCATCGTCGGACACGCCGATCAGCGTGACGACGCCGGAGCCGATGCTGGTCTTGCCGTCATCGGCAAGCCCTTTGAGGTCCTTGGGATCGACGCCCGATATCGACTTGCCGAGGAACTTGACGCCGGCGACTTCGCGCACGGCATCGGCCGAGCCGCCCTGCCCGCCGCCCATGGCGAGTTTGCGCTTGGCATCGGCCAGTTCCTTTTCCAGCTTGCGGCGCTCGTCCATCAAGGCTTCGACACGCGATAGAACCTCCGAAGGCTGGACCTTCAGCGAGGCAGCCAGCGTCTTCACCCGATCATCCTGCTCGGCGAGATATTCGCGCGCCGATTCACCGGTCACCGCTTCGATGCGGCGAACCCCGGCGCCGACAGCACTTTCGCCGAGAACGCGGATCAGGCCGATCTGACCGGTGGCCGACACATGCGTGCCGCCACAAAGCTCGACCGAGTAAGGCTTGTTGCTCTTTGCCCCATGAACGCTGGTGCCCATCGAGACGACGCGCACTTCATCGCCGTACTTCTCGCCGAAGAGTGCCATGGCGCCTTCCTCGATGGCGTCATCAACGCTCATTAGCCGGGTCGTGACATGAGAATTCTGCAGCACGATCTCGTTGGCCATATCTTCGACGATCTTCAACTCCCCGGCCGACATCGGCTTCGGATGTGAAACGTCGAAACGCAGCCGCTCGGGCGCAACAAGCGAACCCTTCTGGGCGACATGGGTGCCGAGCACTTCGCGCAGCGCCTCATGTAGCAGGTGTGTTGCCGAGTGGTTGGCGCGCAGCCGCGAACGGCGAGCGTGATCGACGGTCAGGACAACCGCATCGCCAGCCTTGAATGCACCTTCGACAACGACGCCGGAATGCACGAAGAGGCCTTCACCCTTCTTCTGCGTGTCCGAGATCTCTATTCTGCCGTGGTCGGACGAGATGACGCCGGTATCGCCCATCTGACCGCCGGACTCGCCGTAGAACGGCGTCTGGTTCACGACGATCTGCACCTTGTCGCCGGCCTTGACCTCTTCGGCAACGGCGCCCTCCCTGACGATCGACTGCACGACGCCCTCAGCGGTTTCGGTGTCGTAACCCAGGAATTCGGTTGCGCCGTACTTCTCTCTAAGCTCGAACCAGATGGTTTCGGTTGCCTTCTCGCCGGAACCGGCCCAGTGCGAACGGGCTTCGGCCTTCTGGCGCTGCATGGCATCGGTGAAGCCGGAGATATCAACGCCGATCTCACGGGCACGCAGCGCATCCTGCGTCAGGTCGAGCGGGAAGCCATAGGTGTCGTAGAGCTTGAAGGCGGTCTCGCCATCCAGCATGTCGCCCTTGCCGAGATCTGTGGTCGCATCCGACAGCAGCGACAGGCCACGCTCCAGCGTCTTGCGGAAGCGGCCTTCTTCGAGTTTCAGCGTCTCCGAGATCAGTGCTTCGGCGCGCACGAGTTCCGGATAGGCGCGGCCCATCTCCTGCACCAGCGTCGGCAGCAGCTTGTACATCAGCGGCTCCTTGGCGCCGAGAAGCTGGGCGTGCCGCATGGCGCGGCGCATGATACGACGCAGCACATAGCCGCGGCCTTCATTCGACGGCAGCACGCCGTCGGCGATCAGGAAGGCCGAGGAGCGCAGATGGTCGGCGATGACGCGGTGGCTGGCGCTGCCCTTGGCCTTGGCGCCCATCGTCTCTTCGATGGCGCCGATCAGTGTGCGGAACAGGTCCGTGTCGAAGACGCTCTGAACGCCTTGCAGAATGCAGGCCATGCGCTCCAGACCCATGCCGGTATCGATCGACGGACGCGGCAACGGGTTGCGAACGCCAGGCTCCGTTTGCTCGAACTGCATGAAAACGAGGTTCCAGAATTCCAGGAACCGGTCGCCATCTTCCTCAGGCGAGCCGGGAGGGCCGCCCCAGACGTTCTCGCCCTGGTCAATGAAGATTTCAGAGCAGGGGCCGCAGGGGCCAGTATCGCCCATCTGCCAGAAATTGTCGGAGGTCGGGATGCGGATGATCTTGTCGTCGGAGAAGCCGGCGATCTTCTTCCACAGCGTTGCCGCTTCCTCGTCTTCGGAATAGACGGTGACCAGCAGGCGATGTTTCGGCAGGTCGAAACCTTCGGTGACGAGCTTCCAGGCAAGCTCGATCGCATTCTCCTTGAAATAGTCGCCGAACGAGAAGTTGCCGAGCATTTCGAAGAAGGTCAGGTGCCGGGCAGTATAGCCGACATTGTCGAGGTCATTATGCTTGCCGCCGGCGCGCACGCATTTCTGCGAAGTCGTCGCCGTCGAATAAGGACGTTTCTCCAGGCCGGTGAAGACGTTCTTGAACTGCACCATGCCGGCATTGGTGAACATCAACGTCGGGTCGTTGCGCGGCACGAGCGGGCTCGACGAGACGATCTCATGACCGTTCTTCTTGAAATAGTCGAGGAATGTCGACCGGATATCGTTCACACCGCTCATGCTATGCCCTTCAATGCTGCCGGAGGCAGGTAAATCTAAATCCATCGGCTTTTAACGTTCACCTCCGCCACTGTCCAGCAGACAAACAAAACCGGCCGCATTCTGATCAGGGAATGCAGCCGGCTTGGATTTTCTAAGAGACTGGCAGAAAACCGATCGCGAAATCACATTTCCGCGGCAGCATCGCCATCGTCTGGGTCCGGTCCGCCGTTCTGCAGGAAGCGGTCGGCGATCAGGCCGGCATTCTGGCGCAGCGACAGTTCGATCTCGCGGGCAAGATCCGGATTGTCGCGCAGGAAGGTCTTGGCGTTTTCGCGGCCCTGGCCGAGACGCTGGCTGTTATAGGAGAACCAGGCACCGGATTTCTCGACGATGCCGGCCTTGACGCCGAGATCAACCAGTTCGCCGGTCTTGGAAACGCCCTCGCCATACATGATGTCGAATTCCACCTGCTTGAAGGGTGGCGCCATCTTGTTCTTGACGACTTTGACGCGGGTCTGGTTGCCGATCACCTCTTCGCGCTCCTTGACCGCGCCGATCCGGCGGATGTCGAGGCGAACGGAAGCGTAAAACTTCAGCGCATTGCCGCCGGTTGTTGTCTCAGGCGAACCGAACATGACGCCGATCTTCATGCGGATCTGGTTGATGAAGATCACCATGGTGTTCGACTTGGAAATCGAAGCGGTGAGCTTGCGCAGCGCCTGGCTCATCAGGCGCGCCTGCAGGCCGGGCAGGCTGTCGCCCATCTCGCCTTCGATTTCGGCGCGCGGCGTCAGTGCGGCGACCGAGTCGACAACCAGAACATCGACGGCACCGGAGCGCACCAGCGTGTCGGTGATTTCCAGCGCCTGCTCGCCGGTGTCGGGCTGCGAGATCAGAAGGTTCTGCAGATCGACGCCAAGCTTGCGGGCATAGACCGGATCGAGCGCATGCTCGGCATCGACGAAGGCGCAGATGCCGCCCTTCTTCTGCGCTTCGGCAATGGTCTGCAGCGCAAGCGTCGTCTTACCCGAGCTTTCCGGCCCGTAAATTTCGATGATTCGGCCCCTCGGCAGACCACCGACGCCAAGTGCGATATCGAGGCCAAGCGAGCCGGTCGAAATCGTCTCGATCTCGACAACATTCTCGTTGGAGCCGAGTTTCATGATCGAGCCCTTGCCGAACGACCGCTCTATCTGTGAGAGTGCCGCTTCAAGCGCTTTGCTTTTGTCCACCGATTTGTCCTCTACCAGCCGCAATGAATTCTGAGACATTCGATCCACCTTTAGGTTATTGAAGCCGCCCAAGCAATGTCGAGTTTGTACCCTATTTGTTCTACTCTCGCAATAGGCGATCAAACAATTGAAAGAAAAAGGTAAAACGACCCGTGTTCTATTTTTGTTTTATCAATGCAAAGCAACGGCTTAGACCTGAAATGCCGATACCCGCGCAAGAGAGCCCATCGCATCGATTCGCGTTTCGGGCATCAAGAGAGTGGCTGCAATGAGCGGAAAGATTCTCGTGCTCGGCGGTGCCCATATCGATAGACGCGGCCGCATCTCCGGCGAGACGGCGCCTGGCGCCAGCAATCCCGGCACCTGGTTCGAGGAGCCGGGCGGCGGCGGCTTCAATGCAGCCCGCAATCTCGCAAGGCTTGGTTTTCAGGTGACGATGATCTCGCCGCGCGGCGGCGATCCGATGGGCGAGATGGTCGGCGAAGCCGCCGATTTCGCCGGCATCGACGACCGGCCTTTTGTCTTCCTCGACCGCAAGACCCCGAGCTATACCGCGATCATCGAGAAGGACGGCAATCTGGTCATCGCCCTTGCCGACATGGATCTCTACCGCTTCTTCGTGCCGCGGCGCCTCTCCATCCGCTGGGTACGGGAGGCCTTCGCCGCCCATGATCTCATCCTTTTCGACGCCAACCTGCCGGAAGAAACGATTGCGGCGATCGTCGCCAAGGCGCATTCCCTGGCAAAGCCGGTCGCGGCGATTGCCATTTCGCCGGCCAAGGTCGTCAGGCTGAAACCGTGCATCGGGGATATCGACTACCTGTTCCTGAATGAGGCCGAGGCCGCCGCCCTTGCCGGTGAGCAGCCGGAAGACGCTGCCGGCTGGCCGCCGCTTCTGAACGAGCTCGGCATCAGGAACGCCGTCGTCACCCGCGGCCGCCGTGAGCTCGTGGCGCTTTGCGAGGGCCGCGCCGTGACGCTGCAGCCGCCGGTCGCCGACACGGTCGCCGATGTCACCGGAGCCGGCGATTCTCTTGCGGCCGGCACCCTCGCCGCCCTGATGGCCGGCCTGCCGCTCGAAGAGGCGGTTCGCCACGGCACGGCCGCCGCCACGCTCACCGTGCAGTCGCGGCACGCCGTCAACGAAAATCTGACGCCGGATCTCTTGAATGCTGCGCTTGCCCTTGTTCCCAAGGTCAGAATTCTGCATTGAAGCGGCTAAATTGAAGTTCAACATGATGTCGTCCGAAAACCGCTGAGACTTTCGGCATCATGCTCTATCGACGACAGGATAAGATCATGACCAAGCCCATTTCCCCTCTTCTGCCGATCGCCTATTCGAAGGAGGTCGCCAGCGCCAAGCAGCGTGGCGCGCCGCTGGTGGCGCTGGAATCGACCATCATCACCCATGGCATGCCCTATCCCGGCAATATCGAGATGGCCCGCAGCGTCGAGACGATCATTCGCGAACAGGGTGCGGTGCCGGCGACCATCGCCGTCGTTCACGGCACGCTGCATATCGGCCTTGAAGCCGGCGAACTGGAGCAGCTTGCCAAGGCGACCGAGGTGATGAAGGTGTCGCGCGCCGATCTCGCCTTCGCGATCGCCGAGCGTCGCACCGGCGCCACCACGGTCGCCGCGACGATGATTGCCGCCGCCCGTGCCGGCATCCGCGTTTTTGCCACAGGCGGCATCGGCGGCGTGCACCGCGGCGCCGAGGAAAGCTTCGACATATCAGCCGATCTCGAGGAATTGGCCCGCACCGGCGTCATCGTCGTCTGCGCCGGCGCCAAGGCGATCCTCGACATTCCGAAGACGCTGGAAGTGCTGGAAACCCGCGGCGTTCCCGTCGTCACCTATGAGAGCGAAGAATTCCCGGCCTTCTGGTCACGCGCCTCGGGCATCCGCAGCCCGCTGTCGCTGAACAGCCCGGCCGCCATCGCCAACTTCCAGACGGTGCGCGAACAGCTCGGCATCGACGGCGGCATGCTCATTGCCAACCCGGTGCCCGAAGCCGACGAGATCGCCCGCGAGGAGATGGAAATCTACATCGAGCGCGCACTCGACAGCGCCGAGCGCGACGAGATCACCGGCAAGGCGGTAACGCCCTATCTGCTCTCGACCATCTTCGATCTGACGGACGGCCAGAGCCTCAAGACCAATATCGCGCTGGTGGAGAACAATGCGCGGCTGGCGGCGGAGATTGCCGTGGCGCTTGGCGAGTAAGGGATGGGCGGGCTGTAATCGCCTTGGCAGATCGGGCGTGCCGTGCAAGCCCCCCTCTGCCCTGCCGGGCATCTCCCCCACAGGTGGGGAGATTGGCTGGGAGCACCGGTCTCCCCAAACAATTAGCATTGCAAACTGCACAACGTTAGCGATGGGCGAAGGTCAAGCCGAGAGTCAATCTCCCTCCTTGTGGGGGAGATGTCCGGCAGGACAGAGGGGGGTGCCCCACCGGACGCCCTATCCAAAATCGACCAAACCGTAACCGCTAACTATCCAGCGTCTCCTTGACCACAACAGCCAGCTGCTTCAGCGAAAACGGCTTCGGCAAAAACCCGAACTTTGACTCGGGCGGCAGGTTGCGGGCAAAGGCATCTTCGGCATAGCCGGAGACGAAGATGAATTTCATGTCGGGATAGGTCTTGCGCAGCTCGCGCAGCAGTGTCGGGCCGTCCATCTCAGGCATGACCACGTCGGAAACGACGATGTCGACCTTGCCGTCGAGCTCTTCCATGATGCTGAGCGCCTCGACGCCAGAACCCGCCTCGTGCACGGTATAACCGCGCGTTTCCAGCATGCGCTTGCCGCCACGGCGCACCGCCTCCTCGTCTTCGACGAGAAGGATGATCGCCGATCCCGTCAGGTCTTCCGGCTGCTGCGCCGTCGGCGCCTCCGGCCGCATGCCGATCTCGGCGACGGCGCTGTCGATCGCACCGGCTTCGGCGGCAACCGCCGGCTCCGGGATGTGGCGCGGCAGGAAGACCCGGAAGGTCGTGCCCTTGCCGACTTCGGATTCCGGCTGGATATAACCGCCCGACTGCTTGACGATGCCGTAGACCATGGCAAGGCCAAGTCCCGTGCCCTTGCCGACATCCTTGGTGGTGAAGAAGGGCTCGAAGATCTTGTCCATGATCTCAGGCGCGATACCAGTGCCGTTATCGGCGACTTCGATCAGCACCATGTCCTCGGCCGGCATGTAGGAATAGTTGAAGGCCGAGACTTCGGCAGCCGTCAGGTTTCGGGTGCGCAGCGTCAGCGTGCCGCCCTCGGGCATCGCATCGCGCGCATTGACGCAGAGATTGATCAGCACCTGTTCGAATTGCGAAAGATCGGTTTTGACGGGCCAGAGGTCGCGGCCATATTGCACGTCGAGCTTGACGTTGGTGCCGGAGAGCAGCCGGTCGACCAGCATGCGCAGGTCGCCGACGACATCGGTGAGGTTGAGCACCGAAGGCCGCATCGTCTGCTTGCGCGAGAAGGCGAGCAGCTGGCGCACTAGCACCGCGGCGCGGTTGGCGTTGCGCTTGATTTCCATCAGGTCGGCAAAGCTCGCATCGGCCGGCCGCGCCTGCAACAGCAGATGGTCGGAGGAAAGCAGGATCGCCGTCAGCACGTTGTTGAAATCATGCGCGATGCCGCCGGCAAGCGTGCCGACGGCATTCATCTTCTGCGTCTGCGCCATCTGCGCTTCCAGCGCCTTCTGCTCGGTCACCTCGACGGCATAGACGATCGCCGCTTCTTCTGGCGCCTCGTCGCTCTGGTCGATGACGGCATTGACGTAGAAGCGGAAATAGCGCGCCTCGTCGGTCGGCGTGCGGGTATCGAGGGGCGCGATATCGCCTTGCCGGTCCTTGGCCGCCGCCAGCGCCTCGGCGAGCTGCGGCCGGTCGCTTTCCTGGACGATGGTTTCGAGATGCGGCGCCTTTTCGAGGTCGTCGCGCGAGACGACGCCGGAGAACAGCTTCAGGAACGGCGCGTTGGTCCGCAGGATCCGCCCTTCGCCATCCACCGAGGCGATCGCCATCGGCGTGTTGTTGAAGAAGCGGGTGAAACGCATGGCGGCGGCCGAAGCGGACTGGCCGCCGGCCTCGCTCTTTTCACGCCCCAGCACGATCGTCCGGCTCTCGCCAGGCGCGCCGTCGCGCATCGACGTGACGCTGTGGATGATCTGCACCGGCAGGCTCTGGCCGTTGGTCTTGCGCAGGTCGAGATCGAGCGTCACCGTCTTCTTCAGGCCGGGTTCGGCCTGCACCGACTGGATCAGCGCCAGCCCCTCACCCGCCACCACGTCGCCGATCGTCATCGAGCCGGGCACGAATTTGGTGAGATCGAGGCCCAGCCACTCGGCAAGCGTGGCGTTCAGATAGAAGATCTCGCCCTTCCTGCCGGCGGAGAAGAAACCGGCCGGCGCATGGTCGAGATAGTCGATCGCGTTCTGCAATTCCTTGAAGAAGCGCTCCTGGTCGTCGCGCTCGGTGGTGATATCGGTGATCTGCCAGATCTGCAGCGGCTTGCCGCCGTTTTCCTCCGGCTGCAGCAGCCGCGCCTTCAGCCGATACCAATGGGCGCCGGAGCTGTTGCTGCCAGGCCCGACGGCGCGCAACAGGCGGAATTCCTCCCGGCCTTCCTTGCCCTCGCGCAGGCCGTTGACCAGTCGATAGAGCGCCTCGTTCGATTCGCGGTGGCGCGACAGCAGGGTTTCCAGCGTCTGCACCTCGGTCGCCTTGCGTGCGCCGGTCAGCGCGCCATAGGCGGCATTGGCATAGATGATCCTGCCCTTTTCGTCGGTGATCAGCGTGCCGTCGGGATGGCTGTTGAGGAAGGCGCGCGCCAGGCTGTCGGACTGGCGCTGCGGCATCACCTCGATGAAGCCGATGACCGAGGATACCAGGAAGAAGATGCCGACCATGGCAAGCACGCCGAGACCGCCGAGCACGATCTCATTGTCGAGCGATCTCTTGAAGACGACGAAGCCGCCGGCGGCTGCAATCAGCACAAGGGCCAGCAGAAGAATGCGCAAAACCGTGCCAGAACGCCCCCCACGATCCACAAGCGGTGCGTTATAATCGTCGGCCTGACGCGGTTTCGTCATGTATTCCTCACATAAGCCCTCCAGCTTCGTAGCACGAACACGAAGCGGGAATCAGGCACTCTTTCCTTCTTAGCAATTTGCCGCGTCGGCAAAAACACCGGCGGCCGGCAAGACTGCTTGAATTCACAGGCAACAGCGCCATCTGCCCCTGAACCCTGTCGCGGCCACCCTGCGAAAGATCGCCGAGCACCCAAGCATCGAAACACGAAATCGCGTTCTCCCGTGACTGGACAGCACCGGCGGCCCTTGCCTAAGGAACGGAAAAGTCGTCAATATGTGCCGAATATGAAATGGAGTAAGTGATTATGTTGGATGATGTTGTCGGAGCTTATGGCAGCCGTTTTCTGCTTGCCGCCGGTGGCGTCGGTCTGGCGCTTCTCCTGCTCATCCTCGTGCTCTGGGTGATCCGCAGCCGGGCGCCCTCGCCCTTCGTGCGCGGCGGCCGCAACCGCCAGCCCCGTCTGCAGGTTCTGGATGCCGCCGCTGTCGATGCCCGCCGCCGGCTGGTGCTGGTGCGCCGCGACGACGTCGAGCATCTGATCATGATCGGCGGCCCGAGCGATATCGTCATCGAAAGCCGTATCCTGCCCGCTGCCGCCGGACAGCCGGAAACCGCCGACCGTCCGCAACCGGTCGAACAGCGTCCAGTATCACCCCTGGCGCGCCCGGAAACGCCACCGGTTTCTCCGCCCCGCGCCGCAGTTGCGGCTCCGGTCGCACCGCCTGCCCCCGCCCGCGTCGAGCCAGCCGCCGAGCCTTCCTTCTCCGCACCGGTTTCGCCGGAGCCGCGCCCGCGCCCCGAACCGCAGGCCCAGCCGGCCGTGGCACCGCCGGTGGCAACAAGCCCTCTTCCGGCAAACCCGGTAACAGTGCCCCTGTCGGCCGAACGCGACATTCCTCCGCCTGCCCCGCCCCAGCCGCGCCCGCCGGAGCGTCCCGTTGCTCCCCCGGTCGCGCCCGCAGCATTCCACGATACCGCAAGTGCGGCCGAGATCCTCGATGCCGCCCGCCAGCGCGTGCTGCCGCAGCAGCGCATCGAACCCGAGATCTCCGCCCCGCCTGCCCACGACATGCCGGCCGCCGCCCGCGCAGCCCCCGGCCCAGCCGAGGACGATGCGGCTGCGCGATCGGCAGCGGCGACCCGCCATGATTTCCAGCGGGTGCTGGAAGAGGAAATGTCGAACAATCTGACGGCTGAACGCATCGTGCCGGCGCCGGCAAACCAGGCCCCGCGCCAAGCCATACCGCAGCCGCAACCGAGCAACCTGCCGCGCCGCGATCCCGACCTCGCCCCGATCACCGGCGCCGATACGGAACTGCAGAAGGAAGTTGCCCGCATCTTCGGCGAAATGAGCGTCAATCGCGACAAATGAGGGCAAAGACGCCCGCGTTCACGCTGGGTTGCCACACCTTCTCTTTCACCATGAAGTTGCACAAAAGCCGCATACCGCGGCTTTTTCAGTGTGCTGATGTCTCGGGCCTCCCCATCATACCGATCATTTGCTATCGGGGTGAAGAGCGTTGGCGCATCCGAGGTTGCATTTTGCCTAAGTAAACACCGGTCTCACTCCAGTTTCACCCGTACTGCCGCCTAGCGACATGCTGGCGGCATGCGACCATGTTCATCGGGTGGTGGCGAGAGACCGGTTTGGCATTGTTCCAATGTGCCATGTGCAGCTCCGCTGTCTCAGCTCTTCAGCCGTCCACAACATCGCCACACCGCGCCCGCAAGGGTTTTCTCATGCACCATCTCGACGGACTTCCGAACGGAAGACCAAGACGATATGTGCAAGACGCTTCGGGTCCGATGGACCATTATTCCCAAGACAGCTCCCCAGCCCTGGATCGCATGTGGCGGATGCGGAGGCCTGAGAGCCTTCGCATGCAGCGGCAAGATTCGGCTCAACGCCAACGGCCGCAAGCTGGATGCCTGGCTTATCTACAAATGCCTGACCTGCGAAAGGACATGGAACCGGCCTATATTCGAGCGCCGCAATGTCCGCGACATCGATCCTGCGGTCCTTGACGCGCTGCAATCCAACGATCCGGACTGGATCCGGGCCGAGGCCTTCAACCTCGATGCTCTACGACACAAATCGCTGCGTGTGGACGAGTTTGCCGAGTTTGAAATCACCAAGGAGATGCGGCACGAAACCGAAAATTGGACGACATTGGCAATCGAACTGACGGTCCCGGTCCCAACGAGCACACGCCTCGACCGCCTGCTGGCCTCGGAGCTGAAGCTTTCACGCTCGAGGCTGCAGGCTCTTCATGCTGAAGGCATGGTTCGGACGGATCCTGAGAAAGCGGGCATCCTGAGACGCCGACTGAGGAACGGCACCCTTGTCACAATCGACATCTCCATGGAGGCCGAGCGAGAGCAATCGTGGAAAGCTCTGGCGACAGGCATTTGTGCAGCGGAGCAGTGATAAACGAACAAGCGCCGCTATCCGATCGCGGCGCTTGTTCTGCTCTCATCTCTGCATGAAAACCGTTATTCGTCGCGATAGACTTTTTCGCGGCGTTCGTGGCGCTCCTGCGCCTCGATCGACAGCGTCGCGATCGGGCGGGCGTCGAGACGCTTGAGGCCGATCGGTTCGCCGGTTTCCTCGCAATAGCCGTAAGTACCGTCTTCGATGCGCTGCAGTGCCGCGTCGATCTTGGAAATCAGCTTTCTCTGCCGATCACGGGCGCGAAGTTCGATCGCCCGGTCGGTTTCCGACGACGCCCGGTCGGCGAGGTCGGGATGGTTTGCGCTTTCCTCGGCCAGGTGGTCGAGGGTTTCGCGCGCTTCTCGAAGGATATCATTTCTCCATGCAACCAGCTTGGTCCTGAAGTAGGCACGCTGGTTTACGTTCATGAACTCTTCCTCTTCCGAGGGAACGTAATTGCTAAGATCGATCTTCTCACTCAACGCGATTCTCCTGAAGAACATCTCATCTGGGCGGGTGTATATCCCAAGCGCTAGCCGCGATTCAAGCCAAATACGACAGGTAAACAGATTTTTAAATCTGTTACAATTTTAGGCTAACGATCTATTTTGTCATGGTTATTCCGGCTACCGTTTTCTTCTTCGCCTTCAAAACGCCGTGTTGTCAGCCACGTTTTGCGCCGTTGCGGCATGGCTGGCGATTGACGGCGGCCAAGCGCAACCGCTACTGAAAAGACCCGCCCGATCCTGGATTTGCCCATGACCGTACCGCTGCCTCCGCCGAACCGCATCTATCTCCTGCGTCATGCCGAGGCGGCCTGGGCCGAACCCGGCCAACGCGATTTCGACCGGCCGCTCAATGAAAAAGGCTTCGGCGATGCCGAGATCATTGCCGACAAAGCCGCCGACAAGGGCTACCGTCCCGATCTACTGATCAGTTCGACGGCGCTGCGCTGCCGCGGCACCGCCGATGCGGTCCATCGGGCGATGGGCCTCACGCTCGACCTGCGTTACGTCGACGCGCTCTATAACGCCACGGTCGACAACTATCTCGAAATCGTCGATTCGCAGGAAGAGGCGGCCGTCATGCTGGTCGGCCATAATCCAACCATGGAGCAGACGCTGGAAGTGCTGATCGGCCATGAAGCGATGGTCAGCGCCCTTCCCGGCGGCTTCCCGACGGCTGGCCTTGCCGTCGTCGATTACGACGCTGCCGCCGGCGGCTGGCGTCTCACCGATTTCGTGGTCGTCTGAAAGCTTTCGCGCCGCGTCTTTTTCAGGCGGCGCGCCCTTCCTATATTGCCGGCAGTCACCAACCGGATTAGCGCCTTGCCGCCACGCCTCACATCCTTTGCCGACGACGCCCGTATCGCCTTCGACAATCTCGCCGATCGGGCAAGCGGCCTCGTCAATCCGACCGTCCGGCTCGGTGTTACCGGTCTCTCCCGCTCCGGCAAGACGGTCTTCATCTCATCGCTGGTGCACAATCTCCTGCATGGCGGCCGCCTGCCGCTGTTCGAGCCGGTGCAGTCCGGCCGTGTCTCGGCGGTGCGGCTGGAACCGCAGCCCGACGATGCCGTGCCGCGCTTCCAGTACGAGGATCATATCCGCGCGCTGGTGAAGGATCGTATCTGGCCGGATTCGACCCGCGCCATCTCAGAGCTGCGCATCACGCTGGATTATCAGAGCGCCAGCGGCTGGAACCGGCTGTTTTCGCCCGGCCGGCTGTCGATCGATATCGTCGATTATCCCGGCGAATGGCTGCTCGACCTGCCGCTGCTCGGCAAGGATTACCGCACCTTCAGTGAGGAGACGATTGCGCTGGCGAAAACCGGCGTCCGCTCCGAACTGTCGCGCGGATGGCTGGCGCTGACGCATGCCGCCGATATTCAGGCCGGCGCCGACGAGATGATCGCCCGTGACCTCGCCACCGCCTTCGCCGACTATCTCAAGGCCTGCAAGGCCGACGAACGCTCGCTCTCCACCCTGCCGCCCGGCCGCCTGCTGCTGCCCGGCGATCTCGACGGCTCGCCGGCGCTGACCTTCGCGCCGCTGGCCTTGCCGGCGGACGGCCGTCCCGATCGCGGCTCGCTCTGGACGATGATGGAGCGGCGCTACGAGGCCTATAAATCCGTCGTCGTCAAACCCTTCTTCCGCGAGCATTTCGCCCGCCTCGACCGACAGATCGTGCTGGTCGATGCTTTGCAGGCGATGAACCGTGGCCCCGAAGCCGTCCAGGATCTGGAACGCGCGCTGACCGATGTGCTCGCTTGTTTTCGCCCCGGCACCAATTCGCTGCTCTCCTCGCTGCTCGGGCGGCGCATCGACCGCGTGCTGGTCGCCGCCACCAAGGCCGATCATCTCCACCATGAAAGCCACGACCGGCTCGATGCGCTGACCCGCCGCCTGGTCGATCGCGCCATCGACCGCATCGGCATGGCGGGCGCCGGCATCGACGTCATGGCGCTGGCCTCGGTGCGCGCCACCCGCGAGGCATCGGTCAAGCGCGACGGCCATGACCTGCCTGTCATCGTCGGCACGCCCATGGAAGGCGAAACCATCGCCGGCGAGCGTTTCGACGGCCAGAGAAAGACCGCGATCTTTCCCGGCGACCTGCCGGCGGATCCAGAAAGCCTGTTCGACCGCATCGCCGCGGGCGAGAGCGGCCTGCGGCTGCCCGATGTCAATGTCGTCAGGTTCCGTCCGCCGCAGCTCGAGGAAACCGGCGGCGGCATCAAGCTGTCGGTGCCGCATATCCGCCTCGACCGCGCCATGCAGTTCCTGTTCGGAGATCGTCTCGCATGAGCAAGCCCCCCTCCGATCCGCCACGCCGCCCGCCCGCGGCTTTTACCTATGAGGACGAGGCCGCCGAGCACCATGACAACGGCCGCCAGGGGGAGCAGCGGCGCAAGCCGGAAAGCTTCTCCGAAAACATCGTCGTGACGGCGGATGAGGACGATCCCTTCCTCAATCCCGACAAGGATCTGAGCGCGGTGCCCGTGGCAACGCCGCTGAGACGCCGAACCTCCTTCGGCAAGATCGCCGCCGGCGCCTTCGGCATTCTGCTGTCGCTTGGCATCGGCCTCTGGACCGACAGCCTGATCCGCGATCTCTTCACCCGCGCCGACTGGTTGGGTTATCTGGCCCTTGCCGTGCTCGCGGTCGGCATCCTCGCCGTGCTTGCCCTCGTCATCCGCGAGACGTCAGGCATGATGCGCCTTGCCGCCGTCCAGGCGATCAAGGCCGAGGCGGAAGCCGCGATGGTCGAAACCCGGCCGGCGAAGGCGCGCGCCGTCGTCGCCCGCCTCGTCACGCTGCTTTCGGCCAATCCCGAGACATCGAAGGGCCGCGCCACGCTGAAGGCAACGGAAGGCGAGGTCATCGATCCCCCGCATCTGATTGCGCTCGCCGAACGGGAATTGCTGACGCCGCTCGACCGCAAGGCCCGTGCCCTGATCGTCAATGCCTCAAAGCGCGTCTCGCTCGTCACCGCCGTCAGCCCGCGCGCAGTGGTCGACCTGCTCTATGTGCTCTATGAGGCCGTGCGCCTCATCCGCGCCATGGCAGAGCTTTACGGCGGTCGTCCCGGCACGCTCGGCATGTTCCGCCTGCTGCGCGACGTGCTGGCGCATCTGGCCGTCACCGGCTCGATCGCCGTCGGCGACAGCCTCGTCCAGCAGGTGCTCGGCCATGGGCTGGCCTCCAAGCTCTCGGCCCGGCTCGGCGAAGGCGTCATCAACGGCCTGATGACCGCCCGCATTGGAATCGCGGCGATGGATCTCTGCCGCCCGCTCGCCTTCCATGCCCTGAAGCGGCCGGGAATCGGCGATTTTATCGGCGATCTCACGCCCTCCATGTCGCCGCGCGGCAACACTCCCTGAGAGACAGGGCAATTCCGCAGCCCTTGCCATCCCTAACGTAATGTTGGCGAAATTACAGCAAATTCAAGACTATAACGACGATATACTGAAATCGGAATTGCGCGAAGCCCCTGTATTGCCTTGCATTTCGGCACAATCGAAAGGAAGGATTAACCATTCCAAGGCAAAACTTGCAGCCAGTTCGTGAGTGGTGTTTGCCAAGGAAAATCCATGTATTCGCGCAAGTTTCTCATTATATGCGGTCTGGCCGCCGCGGCATTGTCTCCCGTCGCAGATGTCGCTCCGGCAGCCACCGCCGCAACCCGTGACAAGGCCTTCTTCGATTCCGTCGCCGGCTCCTGGAAGGGCCCGGGCGAAATCGTCGCCGGCAAGTATAAGGGTACGAAATTCACCTGCAATCTGATCGGCGAGCCCACGGGCGACAGCGGCGCCGGCATCAAGCTCGACGGCACCTGCCGCGTCGGCGTCTTCAAGCAGCCGATGACCGCCGTCATCTCGCAGTCGGGCTCGACCTACAAGGGCAAGTTCCTGGACGGCGCCGCCGGCAAGGGTCTTGACGTCGTCTCCGGCGCCGTCAGCGAGGATACCGTCGTCGTCGGCATCAACCGCGCCAAGCTGAACGGCGCGATGATCGCCCGTGTGCGTGATGACAAGACGATGAATGTCACCGTTTCGGTCAAGGTGGAAAGCCAGATGATCCCGGTCATCGGCCTGACGCTGACCCGTCAGGTCGACGAGATGGCCGTCGGCTCCATCCAGTAGATCAAGCGTGTAGCGGATTTTCCTGAAGCGGCGGGTTTCCCGCCGTTTTCCGTTTCAGGATCTCCGCCTCAGCTTTGCAGCCACCAGTCGCGGCTGTTATCGGCAACCTCGATGCCCGCCACCTCGGCATCTTCAAGCCAGTCGCTGACCGCCCTGCCCCTGACGAGCAGGCCCGGCGCGATATCGGCAAGCGGCATCAGCACGAAACCGCGATCGGTCATGCGCGGATGCGGCAGTTCCAGCCGCGGCGCCTCCTGGATAACGTCGCCATAGGTCAGCACGTCGATATCGAGTGTGCGCGGACCCCAGCGCTCGATACGCTCGCGTTTCATCTCCCGCTCGATCGACAGGCAGACATCGAGCAAAGCCTCGGGCTCCAGCCGGGTTTCGACGGCGGCGCAGGCATTGAAGAAGAAGGATTGGTCGGTCTTGCCCCAGGGCGGCGTGCGATAGAGCCGCGAGACCGCCGTAATCCGGCAGTCATCTCGTCCGTCCAGCCGCTGCAGCGCGGCGGCCATCGCTTTGACGGGATCGCCGATATTGCCGCCGAGGCCGAGTGTGGCCGATCGCATTGCGGTCTCAGGCAAAGTGTTCAACGCTCACCTGCACGAAATCGAGCACGCCGGGCACCGGCGCATTCGGCTTGCGCACCGTGATCTTTGCCCGCCGGACCTGCGGGAATGTCTCGCAGAGCCCCTTGGCGATATCGAGCGCCAGCGCCTCGATCAGGTAACGGCGCTTGCCGGTGACGATCCCCTCGATCACCGTGAAGGCGATGCCGTAATTGACGGTATCGTCGATCGAGTCGCTTTTCAGCGCCTCGCCGGCAACGACATCCAGCTCGGCATCGACGAAGAAGCGCTGGCCGAGGAATTCCTCCTCGTCATGCACGCCGTGGCGCGCAAAGAAGGCGCAGTTCTGCAGCGTGATCGTGTAGGTGGTCATGTCGGCCGCTTCCTCTCGAATTCCTGGCGCGCATTCAGCATAGCATCGGCGATATCAAGCGCATCCCTGTTGATTGCGACATTGTGCACCCGGAAAACCGCTGCCCCTTGAAGCCTGAGCAGGGCACTGGTGACGGCCGTAGCTACATCCCGGTCGGCAGCCTCACGCCCCGTCACCGCGCCGAGGAAGCGCTTGCGCGACGTCCCGGCAAGCAGCGGCAGGCCGAAGCGGGAAAGTTCGGAAAACCGCGCCATCAGTTCGAGGTTCTCCTCCGCCGTCTCCTTGGCGAAGCCGAAGCCCGGATCGAGCACGATGCGGTCGCTGTTGACGCCGGCGGCCCGAGCGATCTCAAGCGACCGCTTGAGAAAATGCACCTGGTCGGCAATCACGTCGGGAAGCTTCGCCCTGTCGCGGCCGGTATGCATGATGCAGAGCCCGGCGCCGGTCGCCGCGGCGATGTCGGCGATATCGGGCTCCTTCTGCAGCCCGAACACATCATTGACGATATGGGCGCCGGCACTGACCGCCAGCCGCGCCGTTTCGGCGCGATAGGTATCGATCGAGATCAGCGCCTGGGTGCGCCCGCGCAGCGCCTCGATCACCGGCAGCACGCGCGCCTGCTCCTCGGAGGGGCTGACCGCAGCGGCGTTCGGCCGGGTGGATTCGCCGCCGATGTCGACAATCCCGGCTCCCTCGTTAACCGCCCGAAGCGCGTGTTCGACAGCAGCATCGACGGTTTCGAAGCGTCCGCCGTCGGAAAAGGAGTCCGGTGTCACGTTGATGATCGCCATGATGACAGAACGACCGCCGAGTTCGATCTCCCGGCCATGGCCCACACGCCATAAACTGCCTTCGAACCCTGTCACCAGACTTATCCCATCGATCGCGAAAAAAGCGCCATCCGATATTGCGCTTGCGGTGGCTATGCCCCAAGCTCCGGTCGATTTCAACACGGGTTGCGTTCAGAATGCCGCTTGCAGTGCGTTATATGGTCCTTCCTATCGCCTTTTCCATTGCTCTTTCCGTCTGCAGCCCGGTGGCAGCAGAAGTGATCGCAGCGAAAAGCTATTCCTATTTCGACATCCGCGGCAAAACCGCGGATGAGCTCGACCGCGAACTCAGCCGGCGCGGCCCGACCTCGAGCGGCTCCTCGTCGCGCCACCCCGGCGCAACGAAGATCCGCTTCGGTGGTGAGGCCACTTATATCCAGGATAACGGCCGTTGCCGCGTCGGCAACGTCAAGGTCACGGTCCATACCCAGATCATCCTGCCGCGCTGGACCAGCCGCAAGGGCGCCAGCAAGGAGCTGTCGGTGATCTGGGACGCCCTGTCGAGCGATATCAAGCGCCACGAGGAGCGCCATGCCGAAATCGCCCGCGATCAGGCCCGCGCCATGGAACGCGCCATCCGCACCTTGCCGCAGCAGCGCAGCTGCGAGGCCATGCAGGAACTCGTCTCAGGCGAATCAGCTCGCGGTATAGAGGAGCACGATCGGCAGCAGGCGCGATTCGACCGGGTCGAGGCGGTCAATTTCCAGAAGCGCATGCTGAGATTGCTGAACAATCGAATCAACGGCCGAGCCGGCGCAAAATAAGGCTTTTTTGGTCTGGTTGCGAGCGGAAAACCTTAGCTGCACAACGAAACTTGTGCGAAACTTGCACCCTCCCCAGTGATTGAATGGTCATTTTTCATCCTGGCAGACTCAACCGGAACGCGTTAATATGAACACATTCGAAAGTGCAGCTACGGCATCTGCCCTTTCATCGCTGGGTTCTCCTGGCGCGTTCCGAAGCCGCGGATGTTCCTCCCTCATCCGTAGGTAATGCGCCCGCCTCGCCTCGCTCGCACCAGCGCGCGAGGCGTCTTTTTTGTGGATCCTATTCCGGTCAAGTTTGAAGCGCAGCGCGCTTAAAGCATGTCGCGCAAAAGTGTGCAGCGATTTTCCCAGGCAAAGCGCGAAGCGGTTTTGCCAGGCAAAGCGCGAAGCGGTTTTGCCAGGCAAAGCGCAAAGCGGTTTTGCAGGGCAAAGCGCGAAGCGCTTTTGCCGCAACGACATGCATAAAACAAAGAGCTAAAGCGCAAGGAGCGAATCTGAAAGATCGCGACGCGCTTTAAGCCTGGCGTTCCGGCACGTGCACCACGAGGCCGTCATAGACAGCCTTCATGCGAATCTGACAGGACAGCCGCGAGGTCGGGCGCACATCGAAGGCGAAGTCGAGCATATCCTCTTCCATCGCTTCCGGCTGGCCGACCTGCTCGGTCCATGCCTCGTCGACATAGACATGACAGGTCGCGCAGGCGCAGGCGCCGCCGCATTCGGCCTCGATGCCGGGCACCGAATTGCGCACGGCATTTTCCATGACGGTGGAGCCTTGGTCGACATCGAGGTCGAAGCGCGTGCCGTCGAAGGCGACGATGGTAAGTTTTGGCATCAGGACTATTTCCGGTCTTCAAATGATGGGCGGATTTTCTTCCGACAATTCGACGCTTCAGTCAACATCGGGAAAGTCGCCATAACCTCGCAGATCAGGCCTTCGCCCGCCGTCTTCAAAGCGTCATGGAAGACGTCGCAAAAAGACCCGCGGTTCCGCAATGGAACAACGGGCCTCATTCGAACGCATTCTCAAACAGGATCAGCCGCGGCAGAGCTTGAGGATGAAATTCTCGGCGTCGATGACGGCGGCACCCAGCGCTGCCGTCGCCCCGGCGTCACCGCCGGTTTCCTCGACGGCTTCGGCCGTCTGCGACACGCGGAACGCGCCGACCGAGCTTGCCGCGCCCTTCAGGCGGTGTGCGGCAGCGCCGACGCGGATGGTTTCGCCGCTCGCAATATCCTGCAGACATGCGCGAGCCTGGCGCGCAAACATCTGAAGGACTTCGATTTCCAGCGACTTGTCGCCCATTGTCTGCTTGGCGAGATGGACGAGATCGATCGGCCGGACCTTCGAGGGACAGGGTCCCTTTGCATTATCCGGCGCCTCGAATACGATGTTCAAAGCTGCCATCTGAGCTGCCATTGCCAATTCTCCCGTCTCGTGTCGTCCGCAGTTGCAACAGTTCTGCGACAGGAGGGTGGCCATCACGTTAAATTCCGGCACATGCGGTGCGGAAATCTCGCCATATGGTTAACGTCCGTTAAATATCGCTAAATTATTGGTTTTTAAGCGGTGCCGCGGATTTAAAGATGTTAACAACGGGTTAACGGACCTGGAATCTCAAGCCTTCATTAATTGTGTGAAGAGCCCAGATGTGTCACTACGATACTGGTGGAGCGGGTTTATGGTACGCGCCTTTGCCGAGCGAGTGGATAATGGTAGTGTTTTGATACCTTCCGTTTGAAAAAGCGGCTATCTACTCTGAAATGACATGCTTATCCGTCCGTCGTTGGGATGGAAGGCTGGAACGGCAAAGTTGTTCCCCGGGTGAGGCGGAAGCCCGGGATTGCGCTGCCGGACCGGCCGACAGTAACGAGGCATAACCAATGGCGAACAACAAATATAACGAGTCGATTGAGGACAAGGCGTTCAAGGCATTGGACGAGGCGCTCCAGATCGATTTCGGCAAAGATAACGTGCCGTCTCGCCGCGGCGATGCGCCTGAGGCCCCGGAGGCTAATGTGTCTGATCCATCGAATGCGCGTAACCAGCAGGCCCAGGAAGAAGCGCAGCGCCGCAACCGCCGCGGTGCCACCGGCGAGCAGGCTTCCAGGGGGCCGGCTTTCACGCCCGCCAACGATGCCAGCCGCAACACGCCCGCCTCGATCCTGAAATCCTTCGACGGCGCCTCCAGCCGCTCGGCGGTGCGCACCGCCACGCTGTTCTCAGTGCTTTGGGTAATGGGCGGCCTCGGCCTGATGTCGCTCCTTTATGCGCCGCAGATCTGGCAGATCCGTTCACTCGCCGATCTCGTCGCCCTGCCCGGCGTCATCGCCGGTCTCGTCGGCATCATCATCCCCGTCATGATGTTCTATGCTTTCGCCATCATGATCGCCCGCGCCCAGGACATGCGCAACGCCGCCCGTTCCATGGCGGAGGTCGCATTGCGCCTGGCGGAGCCGGAAACCATCGCCTCCGAGCGCATCATGACCGTTGGCCAGGCCGTGCGCCGTGAGGTCTCGGCCATGAATGAAGGCATCGAGCGCACCATCGCACGTGCCTCCGAGCTGGAAACGCTCGTCCATTCCGAAGTCAATGCGCTTGAACGTTCCTATGCCGACAACGAGTTGCGCGTCCGCGGCCTCGTCCACGAACTCGGCTCCGAGCGCGAGGCGATCGTCAACCATGCCGACCGCATCCGCACCTCGATTGGCAGCGTCCACGACCAGCTGAAGGAAGAGTTGTCGCTTGCGACCGAAGAGATCGCCGTGCGGCTTTCCACTTCGGGCGAAGCCTTTGCCTCGCTGATCGATACGCGTGCCGCGACGATTCTGGAAAAATCGGACAACGCCCTGCAGTCGATCGGCAGTCTGCTCGCCGCCAAGACCGATAGCCTGCTACAGACACTGAACGCATCGGGTTTCGCGCTCGCCACCGAATTCGACAACCGCCTCGAAGCGCTCTCCGTCAACCTCAATGACCATGGCGAAAAACTGCTCAGCCAGTTCGAGACGCGCGCCTCGACCATGGACAGCAGCACCGAGAAGCTGAATGCCGCGCTGCACGAGCGCACGCAGCAGCTCAGCGAGATCCTGATCGCCCGCACCCGTGAGATCAATGAGAGCCTGACATCAGGCGAACGCACCATCGGCGGCACGCTCGACGACGTGCTGTCGAAGCTGAACAGCGCCCTCGACGAAAAGGGCGCGAGCTTCCGCCAGAGCCTGCAGAGCACCGCCGACGACGCCGTTATGGATCTCGACGTCCGCTCCGGCTTCTTCGAAGAGCGGCTGCAGACGACCGTTGCCCAGCTGTCCACCGCCTTCGACGAACGCGTCGCCGAATTCACCAGCGCCTTCGACAAACGCACCGGCTCGCTCGACACCAAGCTGATGGAGAGCCTCGCCCGCATCAACGAGACGCTGACCGGCGGCTCGGATTCGCTCGACGGCATCCTGAGTTCCGGCATCGAGCGGCTGAGCTCGTCGATGACCGACCAGTCGCTGGCACTCGCCACTGCGCTTTCCACCGGCCACGAAGTGCTGGAAGGCGCGATCGGCACCCGGGCGGACGAAATCACCGCGGCGCTCACCAGCCGCACCGGCGAACTGACTTCGGCGCTGCAGAGCGCCACCTCGGAAATCGCGCTGACGCTTGCATCCGGCACCTCCGATCTCCAGAACAATCTTCAGGCCCGCTCGGCCGAATTCCGCGACACGCTGCGCACCACCACCAGCGATCTGACCACCGCCGTTGCCGCCGGCACCGAGCAGGTCACCGCAGCCTTCGGCGGCCGCGGCGAGGAACTGAGCGGCATGCTGACTGCCCGCGCTGCCGAAATCAGCGAGGCGCTCGGCACGGCCCACGGCCGCATCGACAGCGTCATGGCCGAGCGCGGCGGTGCGTTGGTCGATGCGCTCACCACCCATCACGGCCGCTTCGAAGAAGCGCTGACATCACGCGCCGATGCCATCATCGATGCCGTCTCCGGCACCCACGACCGTCTGGCCGAGACGCTCGACGAAAAGGCCATGGCGCTCGCCATCTCCCTGAACGAGAGCCAGGCCCGCATCGAGGATACGCTCGAGACCCGCTCCGAAGCGCTGCTGAGCGCGGTATCGGGCACGCATGACCGCCTCTCCGAGACGCTCGATGAAAAGGCGATGGCGCTTGCCATTTCGCTCAACGAAAACCAGGCCCGCATTGAAGATACGCTCGAGACCCGCTCCGCGGCCCTGCTGAACGCCGTCTCCGGCACCCATGACCGCCTGTCCGAAACGCTGGACAGCAAGGCAGCCGCCCTGACCACCTCGCTCGACGAGCGCCATGCCCGCATCGACAATGCGTTGGGAACGCGTGCCGAAGCATTGCTGAACACCGTGTCTGGCACACGCGATCGTCTTGCCGAGACCCTCGACGAAAAGGCGGCCGCCTTCGCCATCTCCTTGAACGAGAGCCAGGCCCGCATCGAAGAGACGCTCCAGACCCGCTCGGCGGCACTGCTGAATGCTGTCTCCAGCACGCATGACCGCCTGTCCGAAACGCTGGAAGGCAAGGTGGAAGCTTTTGCCACCTCGCTCAGCGAAGGCCAGGCCCGCATCGACGAGACGCTCGAAAGCCGCTCCGCGGCCCTGTTGAATGCGGTCTCCGGCACCCATGAGCGTCTGTCCGAAACGCTGGACGAAAAGGCGATGACCCTCGCCATCTCGCTGAATGAGAGCCAGTCGCGGATCGAAGACACGCTGGAAGCGCGCTCCGAAGCCTTCCTCAAGGCCGTGTCCGGTACGCATGAGCGGCTTTCGGAAACGCTCGATGAAAAGTCGGCAGCCCTCGCCGCCTCCCTCAACGAGGGTCAGAGCCGCCTGCAGGACACTCTGGACAGCCGCTCGGAATCCTTCCTCAGTGCGGTTTCCAGTACCCACGACCGCCTGTCCGAGACACTCGACGACCGGGCAATGGCGCTTGCCATTTCGCTGAACGAGAGCCAGAGCCGCCTCGAGGAAGCCCTGACATCGGGCGCCGATGCGATCACTCAGGCGGTTTCCGGCACGCATGACGGCCTGAACGGCGTGCTCGACAGGAAGGCCGCGGCCATCGCCTCCTCGCTGAACGAAGGCCAGGCCCGCCTCGAGGAAGCTTTGGTGCACCGCACCGCCGCGATCATCGGCGCCGTAACGGCAACGCACGACAGGCTGACCGACACGCTCGACGAAAAGACCATGGCGCTCGCCATTTCGCTCGACGACAACCAGAGCCGCTTCGACAGTGTGCTCGAAGCGCGCAGCAACGCCATCATGGAGGCCGTCTCCGGCGCCGAGTCACGCGTTGCCGGCGCCTTCACCGACAAGACCGATGCTATCCGCGCCGCCTACACCGACAATCAGCAGCGGCTCGAAAATGCGCTTTCCGAGCATAGTGCCGCCCTTTCTGGCGTTCTCGATGCCGGCGGCTCCCGCTTCGAGGATCTCGTCGGCGGTCTGACCGGCCGCATCGAAGGTCGTCTGAGCGATGCCCATGCACGGCTCGGAGGCCTCGCCGACGAGGCCGCGGCGCGTATCGAAGGCGGGCTCACCTCTGCCCATGAGCGCATCCGTACGACGCTTGAAGATCGCGCCAATGCCATCGACCTGTCGCTGAACCAGGCCCATGCGCTGATCAACGATACGCTGACTGAACACGCGACCAGCATCGGCACCTCGGTGGCGACGAGCGTCAGCATGCTCGAAATGTCGCTGGAGGACCGGGAAGCCTCGATCCGCCAGGCCATCGATGCCAGCGCCCAGACGTTGGAAGAGCGCATGCATGCCGGCGCCGGCCAGATCGCCGGCCGCTTCCAGGAGGCGGCAAATGCGATTTCGACCTCCACGCAGAATTTCTCCGCCCAGCTCGATCAGTCGGTGGAAAGCCTGACGGGCCGTTTTGAAGAAACCGGATCGCGGGTAGAATCCGGCCTTGCGGCGATCGAGACCCGCATCAGCAACGGCGTCGGCGGTGTCGCCGAAAAGGTCGAAGCCGCCAGCGGCCAGCTCTCCGGCGTGCTTGCCGACGGCATCTCCCGTATCGGCGCGCTTAGCGACGACGCCAACCGGCGCATCACGGCAACGCTGGAAGGCAGCGCTGCAAGCCTCACCCAGGCGATCGACAGCCGCGCCGCCAATCTGGCCGAGACGCTCGACAGCCGTGCCACAACCCTGACCGGCGCCATCGACGGCCGCACCGTAAGCCTTGGCGAAACCCTCGACCGCGGCAATGAACGCATCGAGGAACGCCTCTCCACGATGGATCGTGCGCTGACCGTCGGCCTCGATGCCGTCAACCGCACCATCGAAGGCAAGGCCGCCGGCCTCGCCTCGACGCTGCGCAGCGCGGTAGCCGAGGCGGCCCAGGGAATGGAAGGCGAAGCGACGAGAACCACCGAGCTGCTCGGCAAGACCGGCCAGCAATTCGCCGTCGATCTCAATGCGAAAAGCGACGAATTCACCCGCACCATGGATGAGCGCTCGTCGCAGATCGTCACCCGCGTCGCCGAGGCCCAGAGCCGGCTGGCAAGCCAGGCCGCAGCCGTCGCCCAGACCTTCTCGGAAGCCGGCAACGCCATCGTCAACAAGGTTGCCGAGGCCGAGACCATCGTCGGTACGCAGGTCAATGCCATCTCCAAGGCGCTGTCGGATGCCGGCCAGTCTCTGGAGACGCGCGGCGATGCCATCCGCTCGACGCTGTCGGGGGCCGGCAGCGAGATTTCCGCCACCATGGCGGATGTCGATCGGGCGCTCGAAGCCCGCAGCAACGCTATCCGCTCCAATCTCGAGGAGCGCGCTCGCGAGATCGATACGACCTTCTCCGGCATCGACCGGGCGCTCGAAGCGCGCGGCAATTCGATCCGCGCAACACTCGACGAGCGCACCCGCGACCTCAACTCGATGCTCGCTGGCCGTTCGGTCGAATTGACCCGCATCCTCGACGAAACCGCCCGTCCGATCATCGACCGATATACCGATGCCGGCGAACAGGCGGCCGCCCGCATCACCGCAGCAGCCAACCTCAGCGCCGACCGTCTGCGCGCCGAAAACGAAGCGCTCGCCAGCGCCGTTGCCGCCCGCACCGAGAATGTCGCCAACGCCGTCAGCGCCATCGAAAACAGCCTGGTCGGCAACGTCAACGGCCTCGTCGAGCGCATGTCGGAAAGCAGCGCGGCGATGGCGATGATGATGAACCGCGCCGTCGAGCAGCTGACCAGCGTCGACAGCCGTCTCGGCGAAACCACGACGCGCTTTGCCGACTCCACCACCAAAGCCGCCGAGATGGTCAACGCCTCGACCCGGCTTCTCGAAGGCAAGGTCGACCGCCTCTCCGACATTTCGGGCCAGACGCTGTCGCAGGTCGGCGGCATCATCGGCCGTTTCGACGAACACTCCAAGGTCCTGACACAGGCCTCGCAGCTTCTCGGCGCCGCCCAGTCCAACCTTGCCTCGACGCTCGAGGAACGCGAAGGCGCGCTGCAAGCGCTCTCCGTCAGCCTGGTTCAGCGCTCCGACGAGATCGAAAAGACCATGCGCGGCCTCGGCGGCATGATCGAGACCGTCTTCGAGCGAGCCGAACAGCGCTCCAGCCAAGTCACCGGCAATCTGCGCCAGGGCGTGCAGTCCTCCTTCGCCGATATCGGCCGCATTCTCACCGAAACCGAGAAACGCGCCCAGGAAGCTGCCGAGACGATGCGCGAGGCGATCACCCGCGCCGGCGACGAGGCCAATACGACGATCGACGGCACCTTCGCCAATGTCGAGCGTCGCTCCGGCGATCTCTCCAACCGCATTCGCGGTGGCCTGACGGCATCGCTGTCGGAAGTCGAGCGCATGCTCGGCGAAGCCGGCCGCGCCTCCGACGGTGCCGCCCAGCATATGCGCGAAGCATTGCGCGAGGCGATCGATGATGCCGTCGGCCGCTTCTCCGGCGCCACCGACGATATCCGCCGTTCTGCCGCCGACATCCGCAACGAGCTCGACGCCACCCGCGCCGAACTGAAGCGCGGCGCCTTCGACCTTCCCGAGGAAGCCAAGGAAAGCGCCTCGGCCATGCGCCGGGCCGTCGCCGAGCAGATCAAGGCGCTGCAGGATATCTCCCAGCTGGTCGGCCGTTCCAGCCAGCAGCTCGAAATCTCCGAACCCGTCGCCCGCACGCTCGCCCAGGCGCAGCCGGCCCCGCGTGCCGCCCAGCCGATTGCAAGTCAGCCGATCGCAAGTCAGCCGGTGGCACCCCCGCCGCCGCAGCCGGCAGCGCCCGCGCCGATCGAAGCGACGGGCCTGCGCGGAACGATCGCCCCGACGGCACCGGCTGCCGCTCCCCAGCGCGCCGCTCCGCAGCCTGCCCCTGCCCGTCAGGAACCAGGCCGCCAGGAACCGGCTCGCGCCGAAAGCGGCGGCTGGATCAGCGATCTCCTGCGCGGCGCATCGCGTGAGGAGGCCGCCGACGAGGCGCCTGCCCGTGCCCCGGCCCGCTCGGCGGAAACCGCCGCACCGGCTGCGCGCAGCAGTGATATCCGCAATCCGCGCCACGTCGTCGAATCGCTGAACTCGCTCTCTGTCGATATCGCCCGCGCCATCGATCACGACGCTTCGGTCGATCTCTGGCGCCGCTATCAGCGCGGCGAGCGCGACGTCTTCACCCGCCGCCTCTACACGCTGAAGGGCCAGCAGACCTTTGACGAGATCAAGCGCAAATATGACCGCGAACCGGAATTCCGCACCGCCGTCGATCGCTATATCGGTGATTTCGAAAAGCTGCTCGCCGACGTCGCCCGCACCGACCCGAACCAGATCGTCTCGCAGTCCTACCTCACCTCGGATACCGGCAAGGTCTACACCATGCTTGCCCATGCCGCAGGCAGGCTCAGCTGAGTTCGCCGATCTGAATTGACGTTGAGGGAAAGCCGCTTGAACATGTGTCAGGCGGCTTTTCTCGTAAGATGCCGGTGCGACTAGGATCTCTCTGCCGAGAAGCAAGGAAAACTTCCCCCGAATGACCCAGGCCCTTCTGATCATCGACGTGCAGAATGCGATCGTCTCCGGAAAAGCATCACCGGAGCGGCAGCCTCGGATTGATGCCGCACTCGACGAGACCGTCGCGCGGCTGGCCACGCTGCAAGAAAAAGCCAGGCAGGCGGGCGCGCCGGTCGTGCTGATCCAACATGACGGCGATAGCGGCCATCGACTGGCCGTCGGCACGCCGGGGTGGGCGCTGCGCCAGGAGATTGCCCCGGAACCAGGCGAGGTCGTCGTGCGCAAGAAAAGCGCCGACTCCTTCTTCGAGACAGACCTTGCCGAACGCCTGGACGAACGCTCAGTCACCCATCTCGTCATCGGCGGCTGCATGTCGCAATTCTGCGTCGACACGACGGTCAGGCGCGCCGTGTCACTCGGATATGACGTGACGCTGATAGCCGACGGTCACACGACGGGCGATACGGCGACCCTCACCTTCTCCGAGATTGTCGCCCACCACAATGAAACGCTCGACGGTTTCGACGCCGGCAAGGCGATCGTCGATATCCGTCCCGCCGCCGACATTCACTTTTCATAAGGCTCCGGCAGCAACAGCCGACATCAAATCGGAAGCAGGCGATCGCTCCTCAACTTGACGATCAGCGCCTCGACGACCTCCGGCACATCCCTTACAGCCGTATCGACAATGATCGGCCTTTGCCCCCAATCGTCATATTCTCGCTCGACGGTTTCCTGCCACGTCGGTTTCACCAGACCTTCCACATCCGTTTTCCGCGTCTCGGCCCGGCGGCGGTGCTCGATCTTGTCGGAACAGATCACTTCCACTTCGACCGCGATCACACCGGACCGCGCCGCGACCGCCAGCCAGGCGCCGCGGGTTATGTCAAGCGGATTGACCGAGTCGGCGATCACCACGCGGCCGAGGGTGAGATTGTCCTCGGCAACCCCATAGGCGACGACATACCCTGCCGGACCGAGGTCTCTTGCAGGGTCACCACCCGACGCTCTGATCGCCTGCTCGATCGTGTCCACCCGCACGTATACGGCTCCCAGCCGTTTCGCGAGCGCACGGGCAAAAGTCGTTTTCCCGCTACCCGGCAAGCCGCCAAAGATAATCAGCATGGCTTCTCATCCCATTGTTCGATGAATGCATGTCAGGCCCGAGGAGATATGACGATCGTGTCCTTGTCGCTGATCATATTCATAGCAACGAGACGCCCGAACGTTCAACACCGGCAAACGACGACAGCTCGCTACCGACTGCATCATGTTCCACGGAAAGCCGGGACCGCCGCAGCGACCCCGGTTCCCTTTCTCACCGATCGGCCGCTATGCCCCAATTGTAAATGCACCGATCGAGGCCAATGGCGATTTCGAGCACGGTGACGTCGTGATCGATGGCAGGCCCCTTCTTCGGCTGCGACCGGTAGCGCTGCGGGAAGTCCGTGCGTCGCGAGATCGAGCAGACCTCCATCCATTTGTCGCCATTGTCGACCTCGATATCCATCGTCACCTCGGAATAGGCGGGCAGCCGGTCGGAGGGCACGATCCGCGTCGGCAGATGGATAAGCGAGGCGATCATGCGGCGCACCGGTTCGAGGCAGGCGGCGTGATAGTCGTTGCCGCTGTCGGCCGTGAAGGCGCATTGAAATTCCAGCTGCCAGAACTCCTTCAGCCGAATGTGTTTGGTGGCCTGCTCCTGCTCGCGGCGATAGGACCGGCCGGCCTGCCAGACGCAGAGCGGCAGCCGCGTCTTCGAGTGATTGCCGAGAATATGCTGCATATAGGCATAGCTCGACGGCGTGGTCTCAGGCCTCAGCACCAGCGCGGTGTCGCCGGCGGAGAGCTGTTCCTGGACCCAGATATCGGCGTTCGAATAAGCGCTTGAAACGAGCGCCCGCGGCATCAGTGCCGGCGCCTCGACCCTCCTGACATCCCAGGCCGGATTGACCGATCTGAGAAAGCGGCCGACCTCTTGCGAGAAGAAACCGATCATATGATCGCGCAGATGGATCTCACGCTCTTCCCAATGGACGAGCGAATTGACATGATAAAGATTGAGCACGGTGCCTGTCTCCTTGGCAGCGTTGATTGACGTGGTGAGGGGCTTTACGTCCAGCAGCGCGCCGGACGCCCGGAGCGCCCAACGTCACAGCAGGACGCGGAGACCTCGTCCGTCAAATGCGCGCACACTCGCGACCTGCAGGCAGGTGCTGAAATGGCGGGAGAAAGGCGCGCGCTTCATGCTCATGATGAATTTTCTACGTGCCGCCCGCGCCTTTGTCAAAACCCCAAGACGGTGAGACAAAATGAATCAGCTGTGGATTGGGCTTTTTTATTGCCGCCTGTCCTTCATTTCGTCACAAACTTTCTCGATCCGCTTGCGTTTAGCCAACGGCTGACCCGACCTTCCAACGCCCGACCTTCCAACGCCCGACCTTTCAACGACAGAGACAGTAACATCGATGACCAAGACGACCTCCCGGCTCCTTGCCACCGCGCTCTCTTCCGCCGTTCTGCTGGGCGCGTTCACCCTGGCCGAGGCCGGCCAGGCAAGCTTCGTCGTCGATGTGCAGTCCGGTCAGGTTCTCGAAGCCTCCAATCAGGACGATCTGAACTATCCGGCGTCGCTGACCAAGATGATGACGCTCTACCTCGCCTTCGAGGCCCTGCATGAGGGACGCCTCAACTGGGACCAGAAGCTGACCATGTCGGAAAATGCCGAGAGCAAGGAGCCGTTCAAGCTCGCCGTCGGCGCCGGCCGCCAGGTGACGCTGCGCGAAGCGGTCGAAAGCATCGTCGTCTTGTCCGCCAACGACTCGGCCGTGGCGATCGCCGAACAGCTCGGCGGCTCCGAACAGGCTTTTGCCAAAGCGATGACCGACAAGGCGCGCCAGCTCGGCATGACGAATACGGTCTTCAGGAACCCCTCAGGCCTTCCCGATCCCGAGCAGGTCACCTCGGCACGAGATATGGCGACCCTCGGCATTTCGCTGATGCGGGACTTTCCCGAGGAGTTCAAGCTCTTCTCCATGCGCGGCTTCCAGTTCCGCGGCATGAAGCTGCGCGGTCACAACAACCTCATGTATCGTTATGACGGCGTCGACGGCATCAAGACCGGCTATACCGATGCATCGGGCTATAATGTCGTGACATCGGCGCTGAAGGACGGTCGCCGCGTTGTCGGCGTCGTCATGGGCGAAAAGACAGCGAGCCTGCGCGACGACAAGATGGCCGGCCTGCTGGACAGCACGCTGCCGTCGTCCTCGACCGCCACGGCCTCCACGATGCCAGGCAAACAGCCCGGAGCGACGATGACGGATGCACAGCCGACGAAATAGCCTGCTATTCTATCTGAAAGCCACTTCCAGGTGCTGCCGGTCCTGAGCGATCACC
The DNA here is from genome assembly GCF_014195245.1 of Rhizobium sp. BK619. Lineage (NCBI taxonomy): Bacteria > Pseudomonadati > Pseudomonadota > Alphaproteobacteria > Hyphomicrobiales > Rhizobiaceae > Rhizobium > Rhizobium sp. BK619. Next base: position 195,919 of record NZ_JACIBH010000005.1, read on the forward strand.
CGGCAATTCGTTTCGAATCCTTCTCCCTTGATGGCAAGAATGAATTCGGAAGGAATGCCGGCCGAGCTGGACACCGAAATGCCGGCGCTTTCCGAGCCGATGGATTTGACGGTGCAGTCGATGGTCGAGCGTCGATCGTTGAACAGGATCGATCCCGCCTTCAGCACTCGCCGCCGCGCGCCGATAGCGTGATCGGCGTGGATGGAACTCCATGACACACAACGATTTCGTCCCGCATGTTTGGCCTGGTACATCGCGGCATCCGCCTGAGCCAACAGCGTCTCGATCTCCTTACTGACGATCGAGAGCGCCGACGTTCCGAAGCTCGCCGTGACATTCAAGGAGCCGTGGTCGCCGCGAATGGGCTGCGCGGCGATGGCGGCTCTGAGCTTTTCGGCGACGGCGAAAGCCCCTTCCCGGTCGACATGCGGCAGGACGACGGCAAATTCCTCGCCTCCGATACGCCCGAACAGATCGCCGGCGCGAAGAGTCGCCTTGCAAATCGAGGCAACCGCCTTGAGAACCGCATCTCCCGCGGCATGCCCATAGGTATCGTTCACCTTCTTGAAATGGTCGATATCGAAGGCGATGCAGGACAGATCATGCCGATGCCGCAAAGCGAGCGAAATCAGCTGATCGGCTTCCTGCTTGAAAGCGCGCCGCGTCATCGCCTCGGTCAGGCTGTCGGTGGCGGCCGACTGCACGAGTTCGATGCGGTCCATCGCCGCCCCCGCCAGCTCCTGAAGAATATCGAGATCTCTGCTGCCGAACGATCTCGGCTGGCGGTCGATCGCGCAGACCGTTCCGATCATATGCCCGGCCTTCGTTCGCAACGGAACGCCGGCATAAAAGCGGATATGGTCCTCGCCGGTCACCGCAGAATGTTTTGAAAAGCGCGCGTCCTTGGTCGCATCCTGCACGATAACGGGCTCGTCGCAGTCCACCACGCAGCGGCAGAACGTGTCGTCGAGCGACACTTCGTCGGCGGCGAGGCCGGAGCAGGCCTTGTACCATTGCCGGTGCGCATCGATCAGGGAGACGATGCCTATGTCGATGGAAAAGATCTGCTTTATCAGGCGGACGATCCGCTCAAATCCTTCGTCCCGCGGCGTGTCGAGAAGATCAAGCTGCTGCAGCGCAGCCAGTCGGTCGTTATCGCGCTGGATCGCCTCAGACGACGACTTTCCGAATACTCGTGCGACCCCCATGCAAGCATGCCTCCTGACAGCGATAACATGATGCGTTCCACAAATTCATGAAGAAATTGAATACGATGGCAGCCCTGCCGCCATGGGGCCGCATATTTTTCGAAATCGGCAACCCTCGATGTCGACGCGGCAATCGCCAAACGCCATCTCAGATTGAACGCAGCGTCCAGTTGACGATCTCGGAGACAACCGTGGAGAAGGCGCGGTCCAGACCCTTCACGAAGCCAGCGTTATCGCCGCCGGCCCGCGCCACGGCACGGAACACCTTCTGGGCGCGCACCGAGCCGTTGCGGTCGTTGAGGATCTTGGCGGAGATTTCGACCACCGCCTGGTTGCCGTTTGAAGCGTCGATCTCGAAGGAGCGAATATCGGTGACGACCTGATAGTCTATCGCCAGTCCCTGCCCCGGTATGCCGACGCCACCAAGTTTGCCGGAGTTCTCAAAGGCTTCCACCAGCTTCGACTGCACCATGCGCGGCAGCTTGTCGCCCCATTGCGCCCGCGAGAGATATTGAATTTCCGATGGCGAAACGCGAATGACGATCTGCTCGCTGCCGACCGCATTCAGCGCCGTTGGCGAAGCGATCAGGATCTGGCGAGATTTGGCCGCGGGTCCGTCGCCGTCGACGGCAGCGGACAGGTCATAGGTATCGTTCTTGGCCGCAGTGCCGCACCCCGAAAGGATCAGCGCCGTTAGCGGCAGCGCGATCACCGTTCCCCTGATCCATGAACGGCGCGACAACAGATGCGATGCGACCATATTAGGCTACCCCTGACTTCCCAGTTAACGCCGCGTCCGGCCGTCATATTGCTTCACCGTGTCCCCGCCGAAGATCAGCCGTTGCGGATTGCGGTCGAAGTTGGTGATCGTGTCGTTGAGATTGTTGACGGTTCCACGCATGTCGTTGACGAGCGTCTGCACGTCGCGCAAACCGCCGCTTGAGAATTTCTGCAGATTGTCGGCGATCGGCCCGATGCGCGCATTCAGGTTGTCGGCGACCTTCTTGAAGGATTCCAGCGTATCGCGCGCCTCGGTAAACAGCGATTGCGTGTTGTCGGTTCCGAGCAAGGCATCAACTTTGATGAGAATGCCGTCGATCCGGGTCGAGGCCGAATTCAGCTTGTTGGCAAGCTGCGAGACGTCCTGGATGGTCTGGTCGATATCTTTCTGACGCCCCGAAACCGTATTGGCGACGTCGCGGATGGACGCGACCGCAACGCGCGCATCCTTGGTCGCCTGCGAGATATCGTCGACAGAGCCCTTCAGCTTGGCCGGGTCGATCTGGGCGACAAGCGTGTCGACGCGGTCGAGCGTCGCCTGTGCCTGCTTCCCGAAATCGTTGAAAGTGGTGGCCGTCTGGTCGAACTTCTGGATCGCCCCCTTCAGATCGCCGGAGGCATCGGCGACATTGGCGGTGATCTTGTCGGCGTTGGAAACGATGTTGTCGATCTTCTTCGCATCAACCGCCTTGACCAGCGATTCCACCGCTTGAAGCGTCGAATCGACACGGCCGGAGACCGCCTTCACCGTATTGGAAAGCTCACCCACGCTCTGCAGGAAGGCGTCGATATTGCCGGAATTCTTGGCAAGCGCATCCGAGAACGTCTCGGCATTCTTGAACGTCTGGGTCAGGGGCGCGCGTGAATCCTCGATGAAACCCTGAAGTTCACCGACCGCGTCGTTGGCGCGATCGAGGATCTTGTCGGCGGTCGCCAGAAGATTGGTGACGCTCGATTGATCGGCGACGATGACGGCGCGTTTGCCGTTGTCGATCGCATGCTGGAGGATGCTTTCCTCGCCCTTGCGGCCGCCCGACAGTTCGATATAGGCGGCCCCCGTGAGGCCCTGGATTTCAAGAGCGGCCTTGGTCGAGGGATAGATCGGCGCATCGGTGCGCACCTGGGTGAACGCCAGCGAATATTGCGGATCGTCGGCATCGATCGACAGGGTCTGCACCGAGCCGATCTGAATGCCGTTGAAGCGCACCGGCGAGCCGACACTGAGGCCGTTGGCCGAACCCGGAATACGCACGATCAGCTCGGTCATTGGGCCGCCGCGGCCATATTCGGCCATCCAGTAGACAAAGCCGAAGGCCGCCGCGATCACCAGCACCGTGAAAAAACCGACAATCGTGTAATTGGCTTTGGTTTCCATTTATCCGATCACTTCCCGCTGCTGCCGTGCCGCGCGCCATCATCCTGCGGCACGATCGCCCGCGCCCGTTTACCCTTGAAATAGGCCTGCACCCACGGGTCGTCATAGGCCAGCATGTCGTCGATCGTGCCTTCCACCATTACCCGTTTCTTTCCGAGCACGGCAATACGGTCGCAGACCGAAAACAGGCTGTCGAGGTCATGCGTCACCATATACACGGTCAGTCCCAGACTATCGCGCAGGTTGGCGATCAGTTCGTCGAATTCGGCAGCACCGATCGGGTCGAGACCCGAGGTCGGCTCATCCAGGAAGACGAGTTCCGGATCGAGTGCCAGCGCCCGGGCAAGGGCAGCGCGCTTGATCATGCCGCCTGACAGTTCGGACGGGTATTTGTCGGCGGCATCGGCGGCGAGCCCGACCATGCGGATCTTCAGATGCGCCAGTTCGTCCATCAGCGAGCGCGGCAGGTCGAGATATTCGCGCATCGGCACCTGGATGTTTTCCTTGACCGTCAGCGACGAGAACAGGGCGCCCTGCTGAAACAGCACACCGAGCCGCATATCGAGCGCATTGCGCTGCGGTTCGTCGAGTTCGTCGAAATCCTGGCCGAGGATCTTGATCGTGCCGGAACGGCGCGGCAGCAGCCGGAGCACGGTGCGCATCAGCACCGATTTGCCGGTGCCGGACGCGCCGACGAAACCGAGGATCTCGCCGCGATAGATATTCAGGTTGAGATTATCGAGCACCACCTTGGAGCCGAAGGCGACGGTAACGTCGCGCGCCGAGAGCACGATGTCCCTCTCGTTCTTGTCGTTCCTGTCTTCCGTATCGATCGGTTTTTCCACGCGATTCGCCATGCTAGAAGTCGATCGCTGCATAGAACATCGCAAAAAGCCCGTCCATCAGGATGACGACGAAAATCGCCTTCACCACCGCAGCCGTCACATGCTGGCCGAGCGATTCCGCGCTGCCGCCGACCTTTAGCCCTTCGACGGCGGCGACGATGCCGATGACCAGCGCCATGAACGGCGCCTTGATCATGCCGGAGAGCACCGTCGACAGCGTGACCGCCTCGTGCAGGCGCGACAGGAAGTTGGCGAAGGTAATGCCGGAATAGCCCCAGGCGACAGCAGCGGCCCCCGCCAGTGAGGCGAAATTCGCCAGCACCGTCAACAGCGGCAGCGCGATGGTCAGCGCCACCAGCCGCGGAAAGATCAGCACGCCGATCGGGTTCAGTCCCATCACCTTCAGCGCGTCGATTTCCTCGCGCATCTTCATCGAGCCGATTTCGGCGGTGATCGCGCTGCCGGAACGGCCGGCGATCATGATCGAGGTCAACAGCACGCCGATTTCGCGCAATTGCAGGATGCCGACGAGATCGACGACGAAGACCTCGGCGCCGAAGTAGCGCAGCTGGAAGGCGCCCTGCTGGGCAATGATCGCCCCGATCAGAAACGACATCAGAAGGATGATCGGAACGGCGCGGACGCCCATGTGGTCGATCTGGTTGACGATCGAGGCCGGCGAAACGCCGCTGCCGCGGCCGAACTTCATCTGCGCGCCGCGCACCGCCGAGCCGAGGATATACATGGCGGCGGCGAAATTATCCCAGATGTCGTAGGTCATCCTGCCGATCGGCGCGAGGATGCGCGCCGCAAGCGAGACCTTCTCTTTCTGCTCCGGCTCCGGTTTAGCCGGCTCCTCGGAAAACATCTCCAGCATTTCATCGATATGCGGATTGGTGCCTTCGAAGCGGACGGTTCGGCCGGCGGCCTCCTCTTCCTTCTTCAGCCGGCACAGCAGCCAGATCCCGGCGGTATCGATATCGGTAATGTCGGAGAGATCGACCGTCAGGTCGCCGGCCTTCTGATGCAGCAGCTTCTCGAAGTCGCGCAGCACGAAATGCACATAGGCGCTGCGCCAGTTGCCTTTAAGACGCACATGCTGCCCCGAACCACCGGATTGGTCGTCCACGTCAAGTGAGGCAACGTTGCGATTCTCGGCGTTCAAGATACTTATGTCTTTCAAGGCTTAGGGGCGACATTGCCGACTCGGCGGATCCTTTGCCGCCCGGCGCGTCAATATACAGAAGCAACGTGCGATTTCCATGCTCACAGGACAGCAATAATGCCGCGCACCCTCAATATCCAGATGAATTCCTTTCCGATTGCCGGGGCCTTCACCATCTCGCGGGGCGCCAAGACCGAGGCCGAGGTGGTTACCTGCACGCTCGCCGAAGACGGTGCGCGGGGGCTTGGCGAATGCGTGCCCTATCGCCGCTATGGTGAGACCATGGAGAGCGTGTTCGCCCAGATCGAAGCCGCGCGTCCGCTGGTCGAGGCCGGGATCTCGCGCCGCGATCTGTTGTCGGCAATGCCGCCGGGGGCTGCCCGCAATGCCGTCGATTGCGCCCTTTGGGACCTCGAAGCGAAACAAACGGGTGAAACCGTCGCGGCCCGCCTCGGCCTTGCCGATCTGAAGCCGCTCACCACCGCCTACACCATTTCGCTCGGTGAACCCGAGGTGATGGCCGCAAAGGCGCGCGAACATGCCGGCCGCGCGCTGCTCAAGGTCAAGGTCGGCACCGGCGACGATGAAAGCCGCATCCGCGCCGTCTGCGCCGCCGCGCCCGATGCATCGATCATCCTTGACGCCAATGAGGGCTGGCCGGAAGCGGTGCTGGAACGTCATCTTAATATCGCGGCGCAAGCCGGCGTGGCTCTCGTCGAGCAGCCGCTGCCGGCCGGCCGCGACGCACTGCTTGCCGAAATCCGCCGCCCGCTCCTCGTCTGCGCCGACGAAAGTGTCCACCATACCGGCGATCTTGCAAGCCTTGCCGACCGCTATGACGCGATCAACATCAAGCTCGACAAGACAGGCGGGCTGACGGAAGCCCTGGCGATGAAGGCGGAAGCCGAGCGGCTTGGTTTCAGCATCATGATCGGCTGCATGGTCGGCACCTCGCTTGCCATGGCGCCGGCGGTGCTGCTCGCCCAGAATGCCGATTTCGTCGATCTCGACGGCCCGCTGCTGCTTGCCCGCGACCGCGAACCCGGCCTGCGCTACGCCGCCTCCCTGGTCTTTCCGCCCGAAAGCACGCTCTGGGGCTGAAGGTAGTAGGCCAAGATGACGAGGCCGAGGCCGGAGAATGCGACCAGCGCCATGACGTAATAGCTGACGACGCCGAGCCAGGCATAGAGATAACCCGATACCAGGGTCATCAGCGCCATCGCCATGCCGACATAGAAGAAGTAGGCGCCTTGCGCCGAGGATTCCTGGGTCTCCTGCACCGTCGCCATGATCCGCCGCTGCACGCCGGTATGGACGAAGGCATAGGTGAAGCCGTGGAAACATTGCAGCAGGAAAAACCCGGCAAAACCCGCATTCATGGGAAACAGGATCCAGCGGCAGACGCTGACGGCGCAGCCGAAGCGGATCAGCGTCCAGGCGTCGAAGCGCCGGTTGAGACGCTTCGACAGGAAGAACACCGTCACTTCGGAAGCAACGCCGGCGCTCCAGAGCAGGCCGACCTCCGTGCCGGAAAAGCCGAGATGATGCCAGTAGATCGACGAAAACGCGTTGAGCACCGCATGGCTCGACTGCTGGATGGCGACACCGATCAACAGCAGCAGCAAATGCGGCTCGCGCAGTCCGCTGCCGGTGGCGGCCGGAATGTTGATCGGCTGACCGCGCCGCCGCGTCGGCCCGATGCGCGGAGAGAAGATCGCCATGACAACGGTCATGGCAAAGCCGAACACCATGACGTCGAGCACCAATCCACCGCCCCAACGGCTGATCAGCTGGCCACCGACCAGTGTCGAGACGATGAAGGCAATCGAGCCCCAGACGCGCATCGACCCGTAATCGAGCCCCCAGCGGCGCACGCCCGAAATGACGATCGATTCGACGACGGGCACATAGGGCGCGAAGGTGGCGCCCTGCAGCGCATAGACGATCGTCACCGGCCAGAAGCTCGTGGTCCAGAAAAGCGCGATCGCCGTCAGCAGCGACAGGCTGCCTGACCAGAGCAGCACGTCGGCGCGCTCCTTCAGACGGTCGGCGATCATCGCAACGACGGGCGCCACCAGCACGCGCACCACCATCGGTATGGCAAGGATGATGCCGATCTCGTGGTCGCTGAAGCTGTGGGTCGCGAGCCAGACCGGAAAGAACGGCAGAACGATGCCGTTGACGAGCAGCGGTGCGCAATAGGAAAGCGCGCTGAGCAGCCGGAAGCGCGGCGGCGCTCCCTCACCCGGGGAATGTTGAGCGGGAATCATTGGTGGACCTGAAGGAAACTGGTCGTTGTCCTAACACACCACCCAGGAGGCGACTATTGCGAGAAATAGCCACACTGAAACGTTTTAGAAAATAAATAGGGCCTGTCGCCTGACGGTAACGGCTAAATCACTGGGAGCGCGAACGCAGATGCGCCGGCGCCAAAATCAAGCCGCCCTAAATCAGGCGGCTGTAAAATTATGCGGCCCTAAAATCATGCCGCTTGCGGGGCCAGTTCGCCTTCGTCGTGCATTTCAATGGCGGCAAGCGCCGGCACGCTGCTGGCGAGCGCCCGCCAGGTGATCAGTTCGAAAGTGCCATCCTCATGCTCGGCGACCGCCGTGCAGCTTTCCACCCAATCGCCCGTATTGATGTAGCGGATGCCGTCCATGTCCTGGATGATGGCATGATGGATGTGTCCGCAGATGACGCCGTCGGCGCCGTTTTTGCGGGCTTCCTCCGCCACGACGCGCTCGAACTCGCCGATGAAGTTGACGGCATGTTTGACCTGCAGCTTTGCCCAAGCCGAAAACGACCAGTAGGGCATGCCGAGGCGGCGGCGCACGGCCGCGAGCAGCAGGTTGATGCGGATCGCCGTATCGTAGGCCCAGTCGCCGAGGTAGGCGAGCAGACGGGCGTTACGGACGACGACGTCGAATTCATCGCCGTGCAGGATCAGATATTTCTTGCCGTCGGCGCCGTCATGCATCATGCGCTCGACAACCTCGATGCCGCCGAAATGCATGCCCGGGAAGTCGCGCAGAAATTCGTCGTGATTGCCGGGGATATAGACGACGCGCGTGCCCTTGCGCGCCTTGCGCAACAGCTTCTGGACGACGTCGTTGCAGACCTGCGGCCAGTACCAGCTGCGCTTCAGGCGCCAGCCGTCGACGATGTCGCCAACAAGCACGATCGTATCGGCCTCGTGGTGGCGCAGGAAATCCAGGAGGAAATCAGCCTTCGCGGCCTTCGAGCCGAGATGGACATCGGAAATGAAGAGCGTGCGGAAATGTCTGGGTTCCATCATGTCTATCACGAGCTGTCGCTCATGCCCCATCTTTCATCTAGCCTTCCAAAACCAGACTCGTGTTTCAGGAAGATGACAAGCTGGGGAAAAGCCCCGCAAACTCGGTCCCACACAGGCAAGTTGCGTTCCGTCGGCTGCGTCCTCCCGGCAATATTGCCCTCTCCATAAAGCGCGTTCATGATGACGGCGATTCCATATCCGACAATGCGGGATGGCTGATGCGTCTCTTTCTCGTTCGCCACGGCGAATCTCTCGGCAACCTCAACGAACAGGCCTATCGCCAATTCGGCGATCACAACGTGCCGCTGACGCAATGGGGCCATCGCCAGGCGGTGGAAGCCGGCAGCGCCATCGCCTCCTATTTGAAGGCATTGCCGGGCGCGGATTTCGGCAAGCTGCAGATCTGGTACTCGCCATTCCTCAGGACGCGGCAGAGCAAGGATGCCTTGCTGACCGCCTTGCCGGAAAGCTTCGTCGGCGAGATCCGGGAGGATTACCTGCTGCGCGAGCAGGATTTCGGTCTTTTCACCGAAATCTATGACCACGCCGAACAGAAGCAAAAATTTCCCGAAGAGTTCGAAAAATGGGCGAGACTGCGCAGCAACAGCGGCAAGTTCTACGCGCGGCCGCCGGACGGCGAGAGCCGGGCGGATGTAGCCCAGCGCGTGCGCCTCTTCCTCCAGACCGTCATGCGCGACGCCGAAAACAGCAGCCACAACGTGGTGATCGTCGGCCATGGCGTCACCAACCGGGCCGTCGAAATGAATTTTCTGCACCGCCCCGTCGAGTGGTTCGAGCGTTCCGACAACCCGGGAAATGCCGATATCACCCTGATCGAGGGGACTCGCCTGCAAGGATACGCGTCGATCCTGCTGCACCAGGCCGCCGACCGGCAGCCGGGACAGGAAAATGAACTGCGCGAGGCCTATGGCGCCGACGTGAGGATCACGCCGAAGCCTGGCAGATAGGTCTTCCCTTCTCCCGGCAAATTCTTAACGCCCTCCCCAATTTCGGCCCCGGATCTCCTGGAGTCCGCGTTGCAGCACATAGGGGAATTCGTCCCGCGTGACGCCCCAGCCAACGGCGTCCTGTAGCTTGGAAAGAATGAGTTCCACTTTGGCGTAAGCATAGTTGCAGGCGGCGGTGTTTGGCCGCTGGAAATACTCCATGTCTGAGAGGCAATCAATCATATCGTAGTCGGGTCCAAATCGCTTCAACGAGCTTGAAACGTCGTCGACCATCGCATCGATATGCGGTTTTGCGGGGCGTTCGAACCGAAGAGGAGATTTGTCGCCTATGACGTCTTCGACAATTGAACGAACGGCAGCGCTATCTGAGATTTCGATCTTGGGAAGATGGGCTTGGCCCTGTGCGAGGATAATCACCATGGCGCTGGTGCGGCAAGCGGGATGATCGATATTGTCCAAAAGCTTGATAGCCGTTGCGCATCTAAAGAAGGCCTCCCGCTCTGGCGAAAGCTTTTTAACCGCATCGCTCACCCCCCGATTTTCGTCTGCCGCCACGGCATTTGTGACGACAAGAACTATTGAGAGAAAGGCGATGAAAACGGATCGCTGATTCATGCGGAATATTCACCAACCTATCCAAACCCCAATCCCCTTTTATCGCAAATCAACCATCGGAACGCTACTGAAGCCGCATGCGCGGAGGACTTTCAAACTCTTTGATTCCACGACGTCACCCCGCGCCCGAGCACTGTCACTTGAGCGCGGGATGATCAGGTTAGACAGCCCGCACAGCCGCCAGCGGCTTCACATTCTGGTTCATGCGGAACAGGTTGCTCGGATCGTAACGCCGCTTGATTTCGGCAAGCCGGGCGTAGTTGGCGCCGTAGGCCATTTCCACCCTATCGGCCTCGTCCTCGGGCATGAAGTTGATATAGGCGGTACCCACAGCATGCGGCTTGGTTGCCTCGAAGAGTTCGCGCGCCCAGCCGGTGCAGCTTGCATCCATCCCGGCCTCCCGCCAGCGCGCATGCACATTCATGACGAAGTGCGAACTGCGCTGCGGAAATGCGGTGGCTTCGGTGGCAATACGGCCGGCCGCACCGCCGACATGGCCGACGAATACCTCGCATTCCGGTCCCGGCAGCTTGCGCACGGCGTTGAGCAGCACCTCGATCGTCGCATCCGAAAGCGAGGCAAAATCCTGGCTCTTCCAGTAATTGCGCGCACCTGGCGTTAGCAACGGATCAAATGCCTGCTGCCAGCCGGTGAACGGCACCGGACCAACGACATCGGCAATCGGTTTTCCGATCGCTCGCAATCTTTCCGTCGCTTTTTCTCCCGCCGCGATATCTCCACAATAGCACATGGCGAGCACCACGACCTCCTTGCCGTGCCATTCGGCCGGAAGGAACGGCAGCGGCGGCGCCTGGCGCATCACAACCCAGCAGGTCAGTTCATCGGGTGCGGCTTCCAGCGCCTGCCGATATTCCCTCAGCACTCTCTCCGCGTCAGCGAAGGGATGTACGACCAGTCCGGCAAGAACATCGGAATGCAGCGGGTTGAGCTGGAACTCAAAGGAGGTGACGACGCCGAAATTGCCGCCGCCGCCGCGCAAGGCCCAGAAGAGGTCCGGCCTTTCCGTCTCGCTCGCCTTGACCAGCTCGCCATCGGCCGTCACTACATCGACCGAGACCAGATTGTCGATCGTCAGCCCGAATTTGCGGGTCAGCCAGCCAAAGCCGCCGCCAAGCGTCAGGCCGGCGATGCCGGTGGTGGAATTGATCCCGGTCGGCAGCACCAGCCCGAAGGTCAGCGTTTCCTGGTCGACATCGGCAAGCGTTGCACCGGGCTCGATCCGGGCGCGGCGCGTCTCAGGGTCGACCCGCACCGATTTCATCGCCGACAGGTCGATGACGACGCCGCCCTCGCAGACGGCGTTGCCGGCAATGCCGTGCCCACCGCCGCGCACCGAAACGAGCAGATCGTTGTCGCGAGCAAACTTTACCGCGCGCACGACATCGGCAGCACCGGCGCAACGCGCGATAAGCCCGGGCCGCCGGTCGATCATCGCATTCCAGATCGCCCGGGCCTCGTTGTAATCCATATCCTTGCTTGTCAGGAGCTTGCCGCGAAAACCGGCGGCAAACGCATCGATGGCCACATCATTGACCATCGTCTGCCCCTTTTGCAGGGTCGTCAGGTTCAAATTGTCCATGATTTCCTCCATGCGACCGGCGCCCCGCACCGTCGCGGCGGCATATTGCGCCTGCGGTGATCACCAAACAAGTTTTCCAAAAGGATTAGCTAATTGCCGCTGCAGCCACCGGAAGCCCGCCTCGCGAAAACTTCTCCCATCCCCCATTTCCATACTGTCGCCCGTATCCGATTGATGTATGGAGGAACTTCAAAAAAGACGTGCACGGAGGCGGCAATGGATCACCAGGAAAAATCCAAGACGGAAAAGAACCTGACAAGCGGCGATCTCGACGAGCAGGCGCTGTTCTTCCACCGCTATCCCCGCCCCGGCAAGCTGGAAATCCAGGCAACCAAGCCGCTCGGCAACCAGCGCGACCTGGCGCTCGCCTATTCGCCCGGCGTCGCCGCCCCCTGCCTTGCGATCCGCGACAATCCCGAGATGGCGGCCGAATATACCTCTCGCGCCAATCTCGTCGCCGTCATCTCCAACGGCACCGCCGTGCTCGGCCTCGGCAATATCGGTCCGCTGGCGTCAAAACCGGTCATGGAGGGCAAGGCGGTGCTCTTCAAGAAATTCGCCGGCATCGACGTCTTCGATATCGAGATCGACGCGGCAAGTGTCGACCAGATGGTCTCGACCGTCAGCTCGCTGGAGCCGACCTTCGGCGGCATCAACCTCGAGGACATCAAGGCGCCCGAATGCTTCGAAGTCGAGCGGCGCCTGCGCGAAAAGATGAAGATCCCGGTCTTCCACGACGACCAGCACGGCACGGCGATCATCGTCGCGGCCGCGATCCTGAACGGACTGGAACTCGCCGGCAAGGCGATCGAGAACGTCAAGATCGTCGCCTCAGGCGCCGGGGCCGCCGCCCTTGCCTGCCTCAACCTGCTTGTCATTCTCGGGGCAAAACGCGAAAACATCTGGGTCCACGATCTCGAAGGCCTCGTTTATGAGGGCCGCACCGAGCTGATGGACGAATGGAAATCCGTCTACGCTCAGAAGAGCGACACCCGCACGCTCGCCGAAAATATCGGCGGCGCCGACGTTTTCCTCGGCCTGTCCGCCGCCGGCGTGCTCAAGCCCGAACTGCTGGCGCAGATGGCCGACAAGCCGCTGATCATGGCGCTCGCCAATCCGACACCAGAAATCATGCCCGACCTCGCCCGCGCCGCCCGTCCCGACGCGATGATCTGCACCGGCCGCTCGGATTTCGCCAATCAGGTCAACAACGTCCTCTGCTTCCCCTATATCTTCCGCGGCGCGCTCGATTGCGGCGCCGAGACGATCAATGAGGAAATGAAGATGGCGGCCGTGCGCGCCATCGCCGCCCTTGCCCGCGAAGAGCCGTCCGATGTCGCCGCCCGCGCCTATTCCGGCGAAACCCCGGTCTTCGGCCCGGATTACCTGATCCCCTCGCCCTTCGATCCGCGCCTCATCCTGCGCATCGCGCCTGCAGTCGCCAAGGCTGCCGAACAGAGCGGCGTGGCGCGCCGCCCGATCCAGGATTTCGACGCCTATCTCGATCAGTTGAACCGCTTCGTCTTCCGCTCCGGCTTCGTCATGAAGCCAATCTTCACCGCGGCCAAGGCCGCCGAGCGTAAGCGCGTCATCTTCTCCGAAGGCGAGGACGAACGCGTGCTGCGCGCCGCCCAGGTGCTGCTGGAGGAAGGTCTTGCCGACCCCATCCTCATCGGCCGCCCGCAGGTCATCGAGACGCGCCTGAAGCGCTACGGCCTGCGCATCCGGCCGCTGCAGGATTTCGAGGTCATCAATCCGGAAGACGATCCGCGCTTCCGCGAATATGTCGATCTCTATTTCTCCCTCGTCGGCCGCCGCGGCGTCATCCCGGAGGCCGCCCGCACCATCGTGCGTACCAATACCACCGTCATCGGCGCGCTGGCGCTGAGGCGCGGCGAGGCCGATGCGCTGATCTGCGGTCTGGAAGGCCGCTATGAAAAGCATCTGCGCGATGTCCGCCAGATCATCGGCAAGCGCAAGAATGTCCGCGATTTCTCAGCCCTCAGCCTGATGATCTCGCAGCGCGGCGCCACCTTCTTCACCGACACCTACGTCACCTTCAATCCCAGCGCCGAGGAAGTTGCCGAGGCAACGGTGCTGGCGGCCGAAGAAATCCGCCGTTTCGGCATCACCCCGCGCGCTGCCCTCGTCTCGCACTCCAACTTCGGCTCTCGCGAATCCGAAAGCGCCACGAAGATGCGCAACGCCCTGCAGCTGGTGCGCGAGACCGCCCCAGATCTCGAGGTCGACGGCGAAATGCATGGCGAAAGCGCCATCACCGAGGCACTGCGCAAGCGCGTCATGCCGGATACGACGCTGCACGACGAGGCGAACCTGCTGGTCTTCCCGAACCTCGACGCCGCCAACATCACGCTCGGCGTCGTCAAGTCGATGACCGACGGCCTGCATGTCGGCCCGATCCTGCTCGGCACCGCCCTGCCCGCCCACATCCTGGCGCCTTCGGTCACCTCCCGCGGCGTCGTCAACATGGCCGCCCTCGCCGTGGTCGAGGCATCGCAGCCGGCGTAAGCCGGTTGCCGGCAATGTCAGCCACCGGCTATCGACAGGCGGCCTTGATCTGCGAGCGCATCCGCGCGCTCATTGCCGGTAATACCCGAATGCCCCTTGCACCAGGCAATGGTCACCAGGGCATTTCGGGACAGCTGAAGATCGACGGCTTTCCAGAGGTCCGCATTGTCGATCGTTCGCCTTCGTCCATTCCCGTTCGGACTGCTCTTCTTCCAGCCGTTATTCTTCCAGATATGTCGCCGGCTGTTGCAGCCTTTGACGGCATAGATGGAATCGGACCAGATGATCGCGGCTTCGCCCGCTGTTTGGCTATTGATCCACATGGCTGCCCTGAGAACAGCGGTCAATTCCATGGAATTATTGCTGGAGTCTTCAGCGCCACCGAGGCCGGAGGCGATCTCCACCGCATCGCGATAAGCGACAAACGACCAGCCTCCATGCCCGGAACCGGGCTCATAACAACCGTCCGCGAAGACGTGCAGCCCCTGCTGGGATTCCGCTACGCCTGATGCCGGTGCGGATGATCTGATCTCGTCGCGAATGCCTGTCATTTTCACCGGGTCTCGGGCGATTGCTGGATAAGATCGCGTAAATACGCTAGGATTTTCTTTGAGCTTATTAAGAGAAATAGATTAAGAGGAAACGCGCGGCGAGGTGACGTCGCATTCGCCCCACCGACCGTTTGCTCATTCCGGGACGACGCCGTGAAACGCCGAAACCTGTCTCTTGCCCTCCTCCTCGCCTTCGCAGCGCCCGCCGCTGCGCAGACCAGCGCGATCTGCGAGGATTTGCGCGGCCGTCTCGCCGACCTGCCGCGATCGATCGGCAATAGCAACGGCCCGGAAGCCCGGCAATATTCCAGCGCCATGGCCGAGCAGAACCTCGAGCTGCGCAAGGTTCGCAACGACCTGCGCAGTTACGGCTGCACCTCAGGCAGCATGGTGGTGATCGGCGGCGAAAATGCCGATTATTGCGCCGAGCTCTCGCAAGCCGAAACCCGGATGATCGACAATATCGGCTATCTCCAGGACCGCCGTAACGAGCTGGCCGGCCGGAACGGCGGCGATGACGCCCGCCGCGAACTGATGGCCGCGCTCGACCAGAACGGCTGCAACAGCGAAAATTTCTACGCACCCTCCGAGCGCAGCGCCAACGACCCCGCCCCGAGCATCGAGGAACAGGCGATGCGCTCCGATACCTTCATACCGCTCGGCGGCGGCCAGGAGGCCGATCCGCGTTACGGTCTGCCGCGGGCCGACATGCTCTCGCCGGTCAGCACCATCTGCGTGCGCAGCTGCGACGGCGGCTTCTTCCCGATCAGCTCGAACGCCACGTCGGTCGATTTCGGCCGCGATGCGCAGACTTGCGCCAAGATGTGCCCCGGCATCGAGACCCAGCTATTCTATCGCGACGTGACGAGCACGGAAGCCTCGAACATGATCTCGGTCGCAACCGGCACGCCCTACAGCGCCATGAAGAACGCCTTCGCCTACAAAAGCCGCGCGCCCGGCGAGAAAAACGCCTGCGCCTGCAATCTCACCGCCTATTACGACGAGATGCGCGGCAAGCAGGCGGTAAGCCAGCCGCCGCAGCAGGGATCGATCACCACCATCCGCACCAATCCGCCGGTGAAGGATACAGCCGCCGCCGCCGCGCCACAGCCATCGATTCCGGAGCGTCCCTACGACCCCACGCAGAACAAGGTCCGCCAGGTCGGCCCGCAATTCCTCGCCGGCGACCAGGGCTCGATCGACCTTGCCAATCCTGCCGCACCTGGCCCCCAACCGCAGCAGTAGCAGCCACAGCAGCAGTGATCGCTACCTCTCGCTCCTTCCCCAGCCATCGTGGAAGACGAGTTCCTCGAGCGGCAGCCGCTGCCGCCAGCCTTTGACCGAGAGTTCCGGCTGGTCATAGAGCCGGTCGACGAAACCGGCGCAGAGCCAGGCAACCACCTCGATATGCTCGGGGATGCCGAGAATGGTCTTCAAGTCGGCTTCGTGAAAGATGCTCACCCAGCCAATGCCGACCCCTTCGGCGCGGGCCGCCAGCCAGAGATTCTGAATGGCGCAGACTGTGGAATAGCTGTCCATCCGCGGATTGTGCGTGCGCCCCAGCACCACGCTGCCGCCGCGGGTAGGATCGCAGGTCACGCAGATGCCGAGCGGCGCCTCCACGATGCCTTCGAGCTTGAGAGACCGATAGGCCTGCCGCCGCTCGCCCTCAAACATCAATGCCGCTTCCTCATTGGCCTTGGCAAAGGCATCCCGGATTCGGGCTCGCACCGTTTGACTTTTCACCAGGATGAAATTCCACGGCTGCATGAAGCCGACGGAGGGTGCGTGATGGGCGGCCGTCAGCAGCCGTTCCACCACGTCGTCGGGCAAGGGCTCGGGCAGGAACTGGCTGCGAACGTCGCGCCGCGTCATGATCGCATGATAAACGGCCTCGCGTTCGGCCGAGGAAAAACCGGACGCCGCAGACAGGGCATCCTCATCAAAGGGTCGCATCGTCAAATCCCCAACAACGCAACCGCCCGCCGTCCGCGCGGGTTGGGTCTATCTTGCCAGGCCGGTCTTCTGACTTGGCGTCACCCGTCTGCCGCAGCCTTCCCGGCGGAAGCCAGTGGCATGATGAGCGGCATACGTCGGCCTTACAGCGTTGGGCACGTTCCGGTCTTGCACCGGATTCCCGATTCTCCCGCTTGAAAAGCGGGCACCTGACGGCGCATCTATTTCAGCAAACCCGCCCTGCCGCAAGCGGCCTCATGCCGCATTCTCCCGTATGTGACATCGATCGCGTGGACAGCCGCGCATCGCTGCCGTAGAAACGAACCGATCCCAACCGACGCCCGTTGCGCCGCAATATTCCTCTTTGCACCCCGGTTGCCCGTGCCCCGCCTGACACCCATGATCCTTGCGGTCGCCCTGTTCATGGAACAGATGGATTCGACCGTCATCGCCACCAGCCTGCCGGCGATCGCCGCCGATATCGGCACCTCGCCGATCGCGCTGAAGCTTGCCATCACCAGCTATCTGGTGGCGCTGGCGATCTTCATTCCGATCAGCGGCTGGATGTCGGATCGTTTCGGCGCACGCAACATCTTCCGCATGGCGATCTTCGTCTTCATGATCGGCTCGGTCGCCTGCGCCTTTTCCAATTCGATCGCGGCCTTCGTCGTCGCGCGCCTGATCCAGGGCGCCGGCGGCTCGATGATGACGCCGGTCAGCCGCCTGCTGCTGGTTCGGGGAACGCCGCGCCACGAACTCGTCGATGCCATGGCCTGGCTCACCATTCCCGCGCTGATCGGCCCGATCATGGGGCCGCCGATCGGTGGTTTCCTCACCACCTATCTCAGCTGGCACTGGATCTTCTGGATCAATGTCCCGATCGGCGTGCTCGGCATCATCCTCGTCACGCGTTTCCTGCCGACGGTCGAACCGCGCAGTCCGCGGCCGATGGATTTTCCGGGCTTCTTCCTTTGCGGCATCGGCTTTTCCGGCTTCGTCTTCGGCCTTTCGGTGATCAGCCTGCCGGCCGTACCCGTCATCTACGGCTATGTCACGGTGGCCGTCGGCATCCTTGCCGGCCTCCTCTATCTCCTGCATGCCCGCCGCGCGCCTTATCCGCTGCTCGATCCCAAAATGTTCCGCTACCCGATGTTCCGGGCGGCGATCCTCGGCGCCTCGAATTTTCGCATGGGGCTCGGCGCCCTGCCCTTCCTGATGCCGCTGATGCTGCAGCTCGGCTTCGGCCTGACGCCGCTGCAATCGGGCTCAGTCACCTTCGTCAGCGCGCTCGGCTCCATGGGGTCGAAATTTGCCGCCTCGCGCACCTTCAATGCCTTCGGCTTCCGTACCGTCATATCGATCACCACCTTGCTGGCGGCAATCTGCCTCGGCCTCAACGGCTTCTTCACCGCTGAAACGCCGCTGCCGCTGATCATGGCCTGCCTGCTGATCGGCGGCCTTTTCCGCTCCATGGCCTTTTCGGGCGTCAACGCCATGGCCTTCGGCGATGTCGATGATGCCGACAGCAGCCAGGCGACCGCGATCAACGCCGTTGCCCAGCGTATCTCCATGGCGATGGGCGTGGCGATCGCCGGCGGCATCCTCGAAATTTCGAGCAGTCTTCATGGCGGCAGGCTGCTGGTTGCGGATTTCCACATCGCCTTTTTCAGCGTCTCGGCGATTTCGGCTCTGGCCTGCATCACCTTCCTGCGCCTGCCGCGCGATGCCGGCGCCGAATTGACGACGCGCCGCCGCAAGCACCACCAGCCCGAGCCTGAAGAGGCGATCGCGGAAAACAGCCCTTAATCGGACAGGTCGCCGCTCCGGTATCCCATTCTACTTTATGATTTATTCACACATCAAAGACACACTGCGTCTGCGCGTTTTGGGTCGCTATCAGGACATGGGCATGAGCGCTCGTGATGTGACCGCCGGCGTGGATGCCCGTGTTGATACGCCGGTCGGGAACAGATCCGACTGAGCCGCAATTCCAGGCCCCGCGGAATGTTCCAATTTTTGAAGACGATGCCTCTGACAGCCAAGCTGGCGGCGATTATCGTGACCGTCAACCTTTGCGGCATCTCCGCCTTTGCCACCTACACCTGGATGTACGAAACCAAGGCGTTGATCGATGGCGCCAAGGCCAACTGGTCCAAAGATGCGGAGCAGTTTGCGTCTCTGGCCGCCGGCGGCGTGAAATGGGGCAAGGCGAATGCTGTGCGCGAGGCCTATTCGCTCTATCGCGACGACCCCTCGCTTGATCTTGTGCAGTTTGCCGCCTTCAACGCCGAACCTGCTGCCGTCGATACGTGGACACGCGACGGCATCAGCGGTTTGCCGGCACCCGCCGATCTGGCAAAGAGCCTCAGCGCCAAGCCCGAGAAAACGACGATCGATGACAGCGGAATATCTGCTGGCGTCGTCACGATCATTGCGCCGCTTCCGCTGGATAAATCGGGCAAGGCGACCGGTTACGTCGTCACTAACTGGTCGGTCGAAAAAATCGCTGCCGAAGTCAAGCAGAAGGTCCTGATTTCGCTGCTGACGCAGTTCGTCATCACCGCCCTCGCCGTTGTCGCCTTCCTTCTCGCCATGCGCAGCCTCGTCGGCCGCCCCCTCCGGGTACTCAGCGAACGGATCAGCGCGCTACAGAAGGGCGATCTGGCCTCTCCCGTCACCTATAGGGAAAATGGCGACGAGATCGGTTTTCTCGCACGTGCCTTGGAAGTTTTCCGCAACGAGGCGATTGCCAAGGTCGAAAGAGAGCAGGCCGCGGCCGAGCAGAGCGCCTCATTCGACGCTGAACGGGCGCGCAACGCATCCTTGACGGAGGAAGCCAGCAACGCTCAGCGGCTGGTCATGATAGCGCTCGCAAATGAATTGGAAAAGCTCGCCGCCGGCGACTTCTCGATCCACCTCGCCGATCTCGGCCCCGAATTCGATAAACTGCGGCAGGATTTCAACCGCATGGTTGAAGCGGTCGCAGCAGCGCTGACCGAGATCAAGACCGCTTCCGTCGCCGTTGAAGGCGGGTCAAGCGAGCTGGCCTCCTCCGCCGATCAGCTCGCCAAGCGGACCGAGCAACAGGCAGCAGCCTTGGAACAGACCGCCGCCGCACTGGACGAGGTGACCACCACGGTGAGAACGTCGTCGCAACGGGCCGAGAGTGCCGGGAAGCTGGTCGAAGAAACAAAGCGCAGCGCCCATGTCTCGGCGACTGTCGTTCGTGATGCGATCGGAGCGATGGACCGGATCCAGACCTCGTCGAGCCAGATCGGCCGGATCATCGGCGTCATCGATGAAATCGCCTTCCAGACGAACCTGCTGGCGCTGAACGCCGGCGTCGAGGCGGCGCGCGCCGGCGAAGCCGGCAAAGGGTTTGCGGTCGTCGCGCAGGAAGTGCGCGAACTCGCCCAACGGTCCGCCAATGCGGCAAAGGAAATCAAGAACCTGATCAGCGTCTCCGGCCAGGAAGTGGCAGCCGGCGTCGGGCTTGTGAACGAAACCGGCGATGCCCTCTTGAAGATCGAGGAGCAGATTAACCGCATCAGCGACAGCATTGCTTCGATCGTCCAGTCCTATCGCGAACAGGCGACCGGCCTGCAGGAAATCAATGGCGCCATCAATCAGATGGATCAGGCCACACAGCAGAACGCGGCCATGGTCGAAGAGACCAACGCGGCATGCCAGGAGCTGCGCACACAGGGACGCCTTCTGCAGGATTCGGCCGGCAGGTTCACTGTCGCAGCCTCCGCCGCCAGCCAGCCCAAAGCTACTCAACCCGTTCGTCAATCCCGCCCGGAACAGAGAGTCTTTTCGCAGCGCCATGCGGGCAACACCGCCGTCGCCGCTTCTCCCGATGCCTGGGAAGAGTTCTGACGCCAACTTCACTCGATAAGCTTTCAATCCTCAACACCCCAAAATCGGGAAGGGAACAGTTATGAAGAAAGTCGTGACCGCATTTCTTTTGGCCTGCACCGCAGTTGCCGTGCCTATGGGCGTATCCATGGCGCAGGATGCGAAACTCGCCCCGATCTCCGACTACGTGACAAGCGACATAAAGCCCTGGCTGAACGATCCGGTCGTCATCGAAGCCATCAAGGCGCAGAATGCCGCAAACGCCAATCTCGGCCAGGCCGATATCGACGCCCTCGACAAGAAGTGGCGCGCTGAGGTCGATGGTTCTGACCATTCCATGATCGACGGCGTGCTCGGCAATGCACTGTCGAAATTCCTTCAGGAAAAGAAGGCTGCCTCCAATGGCAAGATTGCCGAGATCTTCGTCATGGATGCAAAGGGGCTGAATGTCGGCCAAAGCGACCCCACCTCCGACTACTGGCAGGGCGACGAAGGCAAGTTCCAGAAATCCTTCGGCGCCGGCAAGGACGCCGTCTTCGTCGACGAGATCGAAAAGGACGAATCGACCCAGGCGCTGCAGTCGCAGGCAAGCGTCACGATTTCCGACGACAAGGGATCGCCGATCGGCGCCATCACCGTCGGGGTGAACGTCGACGCCCTCTGATCTCAGTCTGCTTCATATCGCCCAGAAGCCCCGCGCTTTTGGGCGATATGCTTTCTGCTCCCTGCGGGAAGAGTGCCACGCCCGAACTCCTGGTTTTTAAGCCGCAAATTCTGCGTGACAAAATGCTGCCGCGACGCTACATACGCCCGATGTCGACCACTTCGATCTACGCCTCGCGATTTTATTGGTACCGCTGCTCCCAGCGGATGCGGGTCTATGCGTAACTGGAGTTGACGCGACGACAACCCGAACAGCCGCTAGTCTACCTGGCGGCTTTTTTGTTCCGCACGGTATGACCAAACAGGAGCCATACCGTGTCTGATACCATTGACGATCTCCGTATCCTTGAGGTCATCCCGCTGACCAAACCCGCCGATATCATTGCGGAAATCCCCCGAACTGTTGCCGTCAGCGAGACGGTGACCAGCAACCGCCATGCGATCCATAAGATTCTCGAGGGAGAAGACGACCGCCTGATCGTCGTCATCGGCCCTTGCTCCATCCATGATCCTGCTGCGGCACGCGAATATGCCGAGCGGTTGGCGGAACAGCGGCAGCGTTTCTCCAGCGATCTCGAAATCGTCATGCGCGTCTATTTCGAAAAGCCCCGCACCACGGTCGGCTGGAAGGGCTTGATGAACGACCCGCATCTCGATGGCAGCTACCGCATCGAGGAAGGGCTTCGGATTGCCAGGCGCCTGCTGCTCGACGTCAATGCGATGGGCCTGCCCGCCGGCGTCGAATTCCTCGACACGATCACGCCGCAATACATTGCCGATCTGGTGAGCTGGGGCGCGATCGGCGCGCGCACAACCGAAAGCCAGATCCACCGGCAGCTCGCCTCCGGCCTTTCCTGCCCGATCGGTTTCAAGAACGGCACCGACGGCGGCGCACGCGTGGCACTCGACGCCATCCTTGCCGCCTCGCAGCCGCATCACTTCCCGGCCGTCACCAAGGACGGACAGGCTGGCATCGCCTCGACGACCGGCAATGAGGACTGCCACATCATTCTGCGCGGCGGCAAACAGCCGAACTACGAAGCGGCCGATGTCGAAGCGGTCACGGCCGAGGCCGTCAAGCTCGGCCTGACCCCGCGCATCCTCATCGACGCCAGCCATGCCAACAGCGGCAAGGATCCGATGAACCAGCCGCGCGTCGTCAAATCCGTGGCCGCGCAGATCGCCGCCGGAAACCATCACATCAAGGGCATGATGATCGAGAGCAACCTCGTCGCCGGCCGCCAGGATCTCGTGCCCGGCAAACCGCTGGTCTACGGCCAGTCCATCACCGACGGCTGCATCGACTGGGACATGTCGGTGGCGACCCTGGAAGACCTGGCGCAATCCGCCCGCGCCCGGCGCAAGGCCGCCATCGCAGCCTGATAGACAGCATCAAGCGCGGCGGGCAGACACCCGCCGCCCAACAGGGCGGTGGGGGTCAACCCGGTTATCTCACGGCTACGCCTACCGGACTTCATAACTCACGCGCCCGGATGATCGATTCAAGTTCCGATTTGAAAGCTGCTACGAGCAACCTGGGCTTACCAACCCGCCGCCACGCCGCTATGGGTGGAGCACTGGGCCACCAGCACGCGGAATAGGAGCAAATTTAAAAGAGCAGCGATGGATTCACTGAATCGGGCTCGTGTTCAGTCGCGACCCTGTAATAGGTACGCATGTCGTCGCGCTCTTTTTCGTAAGTCCACTTCAAGCCCCATCTGCATTCTTCCGTCATGCACTTACGGCTCTTCGATTCGAACATATCGAGTTGAAATGCCTCGCCATTGATTTCGCCCGTAATCGAGCCGGTTTTCCCCTTGTCCTTCGATATGAGTTCAAACGCCCCTGCTCGACCATCCAGACAGTAGATCTTCCCGCGATAGGTTCGCTCGCCGGTCTCCAGCTTCCAGAAATTTGTCTTCACCTGCGATACGCTGTAGCGACCCTTGCATTGCTGCCTTTCGGCCGAGCCGATCTCGATCGTTCCCCCCATCTCCTCACTCTCGTTACTTGCGATCACCTTTCCGAGCACCGGAGTACCCGTTGCGAGGTAGCTTCCCTCGACACCACGGACAAAAAGATATGAACATCCTGCGAGCGTAAAACCCATTGCCACCACGGAGCCGGCGATCGTGAAACCACGCAGCGTCCACGCACATCTCAAGACAGCCAGCAAGTCTATACCTCCAGGTTCATCTTCATGTTTGCGGATATCAAAAGAGCGAGTTGGAGCAGGGGGCGGCCAGTCGTTACCAGCCAGAATAGCACTGATATTCAGGTCACGATATTTCCCCACAATTAGGAAGATGAATAAATGCCACAGCTCATCTTGAAATAGAATACTCCGTCCGCTTCGGCGAGTTACACGGACCTGGGGCCTTTGTTGCGACGTTCCCCTGGATGTGCCTAGTTGCACTTTTCGGCCCTGACGAGGCTTATACTGGTGACCACATCACTTACCAAAACGGCATGATGACATGGTGGGGATTGCTGGAGACGCTCAAATTCCTCGCAGTGACAGCTGTATTCGGCTTTGCTGCTGGTGGACTGTTCTGGCTAATGGCCGCCGCTGGCGTTAAAAGACAGCCCGTTTCTTAAACGGTTCCAAGCAAAGCGCTCGAGTAGGCGGTCTCTCGATATCATCAGGAACCCACCACCCCGCCATCAATGTTGGCTCGATCGCCGGCGAGGGCTTTCACGACGTGCGCCTGTGCAGGCACTTAGAGGCGACGACCATATTATAAGCGGTCACGGTTCGGATAGAGTCGAGATATTCATTCTCGTCATAAACGACGTCACTTAAAAACAGGAGCGCAATCTTGTCCTGTGACTGGAGCATAAGCTCCTCTTCCGGCGAAAGCGGCAGGTCATCGAAAAAGCTCATGGCATTATAGTTCCTGAAGTACGTCTCGTTACCGCAAGCATATCTCATATCGTGCTGAATATAGAATTTGGCGATGGGAACCGCCATCTGATTTAAAGCCTGAGACTCTTGGTATTTTCCGAACAACCGCAGATACTCCACCGGAAACGCGGCAAAGAATAAAATAGGACAGCAGGTTATGATGGCTAATGTCCCGAACAACACGGCGCGCACGATCGATTGACTTCCTTTAACCTCATTGGCGGGACCCATCTAGGCCCATTACCATATCAGATGGCGAAGCCCTATAGAGAACATACTGTCCCCACCGCCCCATCATTATCTGGCGCCTTGTGGCATGCTGGCGAGAGCGATTTCACACATGCCTCGACCACGACCTTGGCTTTCGCCAACGTGTTGTCACGGCGCGGAGCCGCTGCCAAGCCTGGGAAGCAAAGGATCAGGACAAGAATTATCTGCGGGCGCAGCCGTGTGGCTAATGTTGAAGGCATCTTCGCGTCTCTTCAGGGCGCGGCCAATGCCTGTTCCAGTAGAGTTGCGTCAGGCTAAAGGCCACCACCACCCCATAAAAATGGCGATGCGCCGCTCTCAAGATCTCGCCGGGAAATAGCGCACGTAGGCAAACTCGTCACCATTTGGTGACCAGCAGGGCACGTTGATCGTGCCCTGCCCGCCGAACAGCTCGAACAGCGTCCTCGGATTGCCGCCATCCATGTCCATCAGCCGCAGCCGCACGTCCAGGTCGCGCGGATGGTCGAAAACCGAGGGGTCATAGGACAGGATCAGCACCTTGTCGTTCTTGGGCGATGGATGGGCGAACCAGTTGCCCTGATTGTCCGACGTCACCTGCTCCAGCCCGCTGCCATCGGGGTGGATGCGCCAGATCTGCATCAGCCCGGTGCGGCTGGAATTGAAATAGATCCATTGTCCGTCGGCCGAATAGTCCGGCCCGTCGTTGCGGCCCTCGCCATGCGTCAGCCGCGTCTCGGCGCCGCCGTCGACGGAGATCGTATAGATGTCGAAGAGGTCGTCGCGGATGCCGCAATAGGCAAGCTGGCGGCCGTCGGGCGACCAGCCGTGCCAATAGGAAGGCTGGTTCTCGGTGACCAGCCGCGGCGTGCCGCCGTCGATCGGCAGGACGTAGATCGTCGACTTGCCGAATTCGGTCTTATCGGAGATGACGATCTCGGTGCCATCGGGCGAAATGCCGTGATCATTGTTGCAGTTGACGGCAAAGCCGGTATCGACCTTGACGACTTCGCCGCCATCGAGCGGCAGCCGATAGAGCAACCCGTCGCCGTTCAAGAGCAGATAGGAACCGTCGGGCGAGAAGTTCGGCGCCTCCACCAGCTTATCCGTCTGCCAAACCTCGCGGGCGCTGCCCGTTCTGAAATTGTAGATCTCGACCGAGCTGCGCATGTTTCCTCCCTTGAATCTAGTCGCGTTAGCGATCCCGGAACCGGTTGGTGATGGGATAGCGCCGGTCGCGGCCGAAATTCTTCTTGGTGATCTTCACGCCCGGCGCCGACTGCCGGCGCTTGTATTCGGCGAGATAGAGCAGGTGCTCGATGCGATGGACGGTCACCACGTCATGGCCGCGCGCGACGATTTCTTCGACCGCCATCTCCTTCTCCACGAGGCATTCGAGAATATCGTCGAGGACGGGATAGGGCGGCAGCGAATCCTGATCTTTCTGGTCGGGACGCAGTTCCGCCGACGGCGCTTTGTCGATGATATTTTTCGGGATCACCTCGCCTGACGGCCCCAGCGCACCCGGCGGCACGTTCTCGTTGCGCCAGCGGGCCAGCGCATAGACCTGCATCTTGTAGAGGTCCTTGATCGGATTGAAGCCGCCGTTCATATCGCCGTAAAGCGTGGCGTAGCCGACCGACATTTCCGACTTATTACCCGTCGTCACCACCATCGCGCCGAACTTGTTGGAGATCGCCATCAGGATGACGCCGCGCGCCCGGCTCTGCAGGTTTTCCTCGGTGATGCCGCTGTCCGTGCCGGCGAAGAGATCGGAGAGCGCGCTGCTGAAGCCCGTCACCGGTTGCTCGATCGGCACGATGTCGTAGCGGCAGCCGAGCGCCTTGGCGCAGTCGGCCGCGTCCTTCAAAGAATCCTCCGATGTATAGCGGTAGGGCAGCATGACCGTGCGCACCCGCTCCTCGCCCAGCGCATCGACGGCGATTGCCGTGCAGATTGCCGAGTCGATGCCGCCGGACAGGCCAAGTACGACCGTCTTGAAGCCGTTCTTGTTGACGTAGTCGCGAAAGCCGAGCAGGCAGGCCCGGTAGTCGGCCTCCTCGCCTTCAGGAATATGCGCCATCGGCCCTTCGGCGCAGTGCCAGCCGGCTTCGCCGCGTTTCCATGTCGTCACCGCCAGCGCGGTCTCGAACTGGCTCATCTGGAAGGCGAGCGACTTATCGGCGTTGAAGGCGAAGCTCGCGCCGTCGAACACGAGTTCGTCCTGGCCGCCGAGCTGTGCGGCATAGACCAGCGGCAGACCGGTCTCGATCACCTGCTTCAGCACCACCTGATGGCGGATATCGACCTTGCCGCGATAATAGGGCGAACCGTTCGGCGACAGCAGGATTTCCGCCCCGCTTTCGGCCAGCGTTTCGCAGACGCCGAGCTCGCCCCAGATATCCTCGCAGATCGGAATACCGATGCGCACGCCGCGGAAATTCACCGGCCCCGGCATGGCGCCCTGGTTGAAGACGCGCTTCTCGTCGAATTCGCCGTAGTTCGGCAGATCGATCTTGTCGCGCACCGCGATCACCTTGCCGCCGTCGAGCACGGCGACGGAATTGTAACGCCCGGTCTGGTCCTGCCGGGGAAAACCGATGAGAACGCCCGGCCCGCCATCGGCAGTGTCGGCGGCAAGACTCTCCACAGCTTTCCAGCAGGCGCGGATGAAGGCCGGCTTCAGCACCAGATCTTCAGGCGGATAGCCGGAGATGAAAAGCTCGGTCAGAACGAGCAGATGCGCGCCTTCGCGCGCCGCATCGGCGCGCGCTTCGCGTGCCTTGGCGAGATTGCCGGCGACATCGCCGACCGTCGGGTTGAGCTGGCCGATAGCGATGCGGAAGATATCAGAGAGAGCGTTTTCCTGTGTCATGTCATTTATTTAGCTTGCAGCTTCCGCAACGGCAACATGTCCGCGGCGAAAGCCGCACCCTGCGATGACGAAATTTTTGTGAACGGACGCGCTACGGCCTCGCGGCATAGACACGCATTGCAATTTGTTGGAGGAGCGGAATACTGCCCCCAAAAGCGACTTCATCGATAACGGGCACCGGAAACAGGCCATGTCTAATCTTTCGAACTTCATGCACCATCATTTCGACAAGCCGGCCGACGAACTCGGCGACATCGAAAAACGCGTGCTGGCGAAGGCGCACGAGCGCAAGGTCATCTCGACCGATGTCAACGCGGCTCTTTCCGCCGAAGCCTCGTTCGGCGAGCGTGTTGCCGATGGAATTGCCCGTGTCGGCGGCTCCTGGTCTTTCATCCTCGCCTTTCTGGCCTTCCTCGTCGTCTGGACGCTGATCAACACCATCATCCTGGCGACCGGCGCTTTCGACCCCTACCCCTTTGTTTTCCTCAACCTGATCCTGTCGATGCTCGCCGCCATCCAGGCGCCGATCATCATGATGTCGCAGAACCGTCAGGCCGAACGCGACCGCTTCGAGGCCGCCAAGGATTACGAAGTCAATCTCAAGGCCGAACTCGAAGTGCTCTCCCTGCACCAGAAGATCGACATGCGCGTGCTGACCGAGCTGACGGCGCTGCGCGAGGACGTCGCCCGCCTCAGCGCCGAGCTTTCCGCCAGGGGCTAAGCGTGTCGTGCAGAAGTGTGCAGCGGTTTTCCCAAGCAAAGCGCGAAGCGCCTTTGCCACAACGACGTGCGTAAAAACAAAGACCTAAAGCGCGAGGGATTTAGACAGGAAACCTGTCATATTGCGGCAGGCCATCCGATATCTCGTAAAAATCGCCCTTGTCGGCGCAGTAGATATGGTGGCTGAAGGCAAGACCGCTCGGTTCGTCGAAGGCGCCAGCCATAACGGAAACCTCCGGCGATTGGTCCCCCTGCCAGAACAGCGCCGAGCCGCAATTCGAGCAGAAGCCGCGCTGGGCTTCCGCACTCGAGCGATACCAGCGGACCGCGCCGGCATCTTCCACCGAAAGGGCGGTGCGCGGCACATTGACCGCGGCATAATAGAACCCGGTCTGCCGGCGGCATTGCGAACAATGGCAGCCGACGACGGGTCCGGGCTTCGCCCCAATTGAAAATCGCACGGCGCCGCAAAGACAGCCGCCTGTATGCCGTTCGGTCATGATCGCTCTCCCCTTTTATGAAAGAAAATTGCCGCCGATCGCGCTTGCCGTCAAATCCATTCCGCTCAACAAAATCATCAGAAATCTTGAAGGCTGCAGGCCTTGCCGATGCTTGGCTGCTGCGGTCGCCGCTGTTGCTTGCCGACAACACCCGCCCATCCCGTCCCATCCCGGCATTGAATTACTCGCTGTAGTCGGCGATACTGCAGCTCCAATTTCATTCAACCTCCGGGAGACTGACATGAGAGCGACCCTGTCCAAACAGAAAGGAAACATCGCCCACAGGGACATTCTGCCTCATGAATATTCGGTTCTCCCGCGCGAGGAAAAGCTCGCGACGCCATAACGCCTTCCTGAAACTCTTCCTGGACGATTCCAACGTCGACCGCGGCCGGCGCTGGTCGCGCATGCGAAAATTTCTCTCCTATTATCGCCCACATCTGCCTTTGCTGCTGGCGGATCTGCTGTGCGCCATCCTCGTCGCCGGCACGGCGCTCGCCATGCCGCTCTGCGCCAATATCGTCACCAGCCGTCTTCTGTCTCTGCCTAACGCCCCGGAGGCCTTCGCCCAGATCCTCGGGATGGGCGGTGTCATGCTGGCCGTCCTGGCAGTCCAGATCGCCGCCATCTTCTTCGTCGATTATCGCGGCCACGTCATGGGCGCCCGTATCGAAGCGACGGTGCGGCAGGAACTCTTCGAACACTGCCAGAAGCTCTCCTTCAGCTTCTACGATCGCCAGCGCACCGGCCAGCTGATGAGCCGTATCACCAATGACTCACTCTGGTTGGGCGAACTCTTCCACCACGGCCCCGAGGACCTTTCCATCGCCGTGCTGAAATATGGCGGCGCCATGCTGGTGCTGTTCTTCATCGATCCGCCGCTGGCCGGCCTCATCCTGATGCTGACCCCTGTCGCGGTGATCTATGCGCTGTATTTCAACCGGCGCATGAACCGCGCACTCGAAGCCAGCAAGCATCAGATCGCCGCCGTCAACGAGCGGGTGGAGGATGCGCTCGCCGGCATCCGCGTCGTTCAGTCCTTCGCCAACGAGGCGCTGGAAAGGGAACGCTTCGCCGAGCAGAACCGGCGCTTCCTGCAAAGCCGCGCCGAAGGCTACCGCAGCGAAGCATGGTTTTCGGTGGGCACCGAAACCTTCGCCCAGCTCGTCACCATACTGGTGATCGTCGTTGGAGGCCTGCGTATCCTGACAGCGGAACTGACCGTCCCGGATATGCTGACCTTCCTGCTTTGCGTTGCCGTGCTTGTCGATCCCGTCCAGCGGCTCGCCAATTTCGTGCGTCTCTGGCAGGAAGGCTATACCGGTTTTATCCGGGCGATGGAAATCCTGGAGATCGACCCCGATATCACCGATCGGCCCGCCGCCCGGCCGATGCCGGCGCCAAGGGGAGAGATCAGTTTCTCCAACGTCGCCTTCGGTTACGAGGCCGATGGGCCGCGCGTGCTGGAGCGGCTTTCCCTCACCATCGCGCCCGGCGAGTTCGTTGCCCTCGTCGGTCCTTCAGGGGTCGGCAAGAGCACGCTTTGTGCACTCATCCCGCGCTTCTATGATGTCGAGGCCGGGGCGATCCGCATCGACGGTACCGATATTCGCGATGTGACGCTGGCCTCGCTGCGGCGCCATATCGGGGTGGTACAGCAGGATGTCTATCTCTTTGCTGGCACCGTGGCGGAGAACCTGCGCTACGGCAGGCCCGATGCCGGCGATGCGGAGCTGGAGGCGGCCGCCCGCGCCGCCAATGCGCACGATTTCATCATGGCCCTGCCCGAGGGCTATGACACCGATATCGGCCAGCGCGGCGTCAAGCTCTCCGGCGGGCAGCGCCAGCGCCTGACCATCGCCCGCGCCTTTCTCAAGGATCCGGAGATTCTGATCTTCGACGAGGCGACCAGCGCGCTCGACAATGAGAGCGAACGGGCGGTGCAGCAGGCGCTGCTGAGCCTGGCGAATGGCAGAACCACCCTGGTCATAGCCCATCGCCTGTCGACCGTCCGCCATGCCGACCGCATCCTGGTTCTGACGGCAGACGGCATCGTCGAACAGGGCACCCATGATCAGCTCATGGCGCAAGACGGCGTCTATGCCAATCTCCACAGCGTCCAAGCCAGCATTTGAAGGCAATAAAAAACCCGGCATCGCGCCGGGTTTTTCTTCATTCGTATCGGCTGGTCTCAGCCGTGGGCGACCATGCGCTTCTCGTCGCGGCCGCCCTTCATGCGCTCGGCAAGCAGGAAGGCAAGCTCGAGCGCCTGGTCGGAGTTGAGGCGCGGATCGCAATGGGTGTGGTAGCGGTCCTGCAGATCGTCGGCGGTGACGGCACGGGCGCCGCCGGTGCATTCCGTCACGTCCTTGCCGGTCATTTCAACATGAATGCCGCCGGGATGCGTGCCTTCGGCGCGGTGGATCTGGAAGAAGCTTTCGACTTCCGACAGGATCCGCTCGAAAGGCCGGGTCTTGTAGTTGTTGAGCGTGATCGTGTTGCCGTGCATCGGGTCGCAGGACCAGACGACCTTGCGGCCCTCGCGCTCGACGGCGCGGATCAGACGCGGCAGGTTTTCGGCGACCTTCTCATGGCCGAAGCGGCAGATCAGCGTCAGGCGCCCGGCTTCGTTCGCCGGATTCAGGATGTCGATCAGCTGCAGCAGATCGTCGGCCTGCAGCGACGGGCCGCATTTCAGGCCGATCGGGTTCTTGATGCCGCGGCAATATTCGATATGCGCATGGTCGGCCTGGCGTGTGCGGTCGCCGATCCAGATCATGTGGCCTGATGTTGCATACCAATCGCCGGAAGTGGAATCGACACGGGTCAGCGCCTCCTCGTAGCCGAGCAGCAGCGCCTCATGGCTGGTGAAGAAATCGGTCTCGCGCAGGCTCGGGTGGTTTTCCGAAGTGATGCCGATCGCCGTCATGAAATCCATGGTTTCGCTGATGCGGTCGGCAAGCTTGCGGTAACGCTCGCCCTGCGGGCTGTCCTTGACGAAGCCGAGCATCCACTGATGCACGTTTTCGAGATTGGCGTAACCGCCCATCGCGAAGGCGCGCAGAAGGTTCAGCGTCGCGGCCGACTGGCGATAGGCCATCGCCTGGCGTTCCGGGTTCGGAATGCGCGACTCTTCGGTGAACTCGATGCCGTTGATGATGTCACCGCGATAGGCCGGCAGCGTCACGTCGCCCTGCTTCTCGACATTCGACGAACGCGGCTTGGCGAACTGGCCGGCGATGCGGCCGACCTTGACGACCGGCAGCTGCGCGCCGAAGGTCAGCACGACGGCCATCTGCAGGAAGGCGCGGAAGAAGTCCCGGATATTGTCGGCGCCGTGTTCGGCAAAGCTCTCGGCGCAATCGCCGCCCTGCAGCAGGAAGCCGTTGCCGTCTGCGACATTGGCAAGATGCTTCTTCAGGCGGCGCGCCTCGCCGGCGAAAACGAGCGGCGGATAGCTGGCGAGCTGAGCCTCCGTTGCTGCCAATGCGGCCGCATCCGGATATTCGGGAACCTGCAGGATGGGCTTTTGCCGCCAGCTGCTCGGGGTCCAATTCTCTGCCATCTCACTCACCTCATTCACATCCGTCCCTGGATGCACCTATCCTTGATTGCGGCGGCTTATAGACCTTTAGATCGGGCTTGCAAAGGCCAATCGCCCGAAGCTCCGGGCCGTGCCGCCGCCATCGGCTAAAGCTCGCATATAGGTGGCAAAAATCCCCGTTTCCATCGTTAAACCGGCATATACCACGTCGGTTTCCCCATATTTTAGACTTTGAATGTAGAACCGGGAAGAGTTTCAACATCGGGGACACATCATGGCGATCCTTCCGCCGGGATTCATATCGGATCGTTCGGGCAATTTCGGCATCATGACGGCGTTGCTGATGGTGCCGCTGCTCGGCATGGCAGGCATGGCGGTGGATTTCGCTCACGCCATGAGCCTGCGCACGCAGCTCTTTGCCGCCGCCGATGCTGCCGCCGTCGGCTCGATCGCCGAGAAATCCGGCGCGGTCGCCGCCGCCATGACCATGACCGGCAACGGCACGATCTCGCTCGGCAAGACCGACGCCCGCAGCATCTTCATGTCACAGGTGTCGGGCGAGCTGGCGGATGTTACCGTCGATCTCGGCATCGACGTCACCAAGACGGCCAACAAACTGAACTCGCAGGTTTCCTTCACCGCCACCGTGCCGACCACCTTCATGCGTATTCTCGGCAAGGATTCGATCACCATCTCCGGCGCGGCGACCGCCGAATACCAGACCGCCGCCTTCATGGATTTCTACATCCTGCTCGACAATACGCCCTCGATGGGCGTCGGCGCGACACCCACCGACGTTTCAAAGCTGGAGGCCAAGACAGGTTGTGCCTTCGCCTGCCACCAGATGGATCAGAGCACCAACAATTACACCATCGCCAAAGGCCTCGGCGTCGCCATGCGCATCGACGTGGTGCGCCAAGCGACCCAGGCGCTGACCGATACAGCCAAGGCCCAGCGCGTCAGCAGCGACCAGTTCCGCATGGGCGTTTATACGTTCGGCACCAAGGCCGAGGACGCAAAGCTCACCACGATTTCCGGCCTGACCTCCGACCTGACGAAGGTGAAGAACTATACCGACACGGTCGATCTCATGACCATTCCCTATCAGAACTACAATAGCGACCAGATCACCAACTTCGACAGCGCCATGACGCAGATGAACACCATCATCGATCCGGCCGGTGACGGCACGTCGAACACCAGCCCCGAAAAGATCCTGTTCTTCGTTTCCGATGGCGTCGGCGACAGCTACAAGCCGTCCACATGCACCAAGAAGACGACCGGCGGCCGCTGTCAGGAGCCGATCGACACCTCTTTCTGCAAGCCCTTGAAGGATCGTGGCGTCAAGATTGCCGTGCTCTATACCACCTATCTACCGTTGCCGAGCAACAGTTGGTACAATACCTGGATCAAGCCCTTCCAGAACGAAATCCCGACGAAGATGCAGGCATGCGCCTCGCCCGGCTTCTATTTCGAGGTGTCGCCGACCGAAGGTATCGCGGATGCGATGAAGGCGCTTTTCCTCAAGGTCATCCGTGCGCCGCGCATCACCAGCTAAGCGCACCCGGATGACTCAGACGCGCTGCCCGTCACGGACCCGATAGCTCGGCGCATACATGGTGACGAGCTCTTCGGCCGCCGTCGGGTGCAGCGCCATGGTCTGGTCGAAATCGTCCTTGGTGCAGCCGGCCTTCAGCGTGACGCCGAGCAGCTGCGCCATCTCGCCGGCATCGTGACCGAGGATATGGGCGCCCACCACCTTGCGGCTTGCCGCATCGACGATCAGCTTCATGATCATCCGCTCGGCGCGGCCGGAAAGTGTCGCCTTCAGCGGCCGGAACTGAGCCCGATACACCTCGAGCTCACCGTAACGCTTGCCCGCCTCTTCTTCCGAAAGACCGACAGTGCCGATCTCCGGCTGCGAGAAGACGGCCGTCGGGATCAGCTCGTAGTCCGGCCGGGTCGGATTGTTCTTGTATTCGGTTTCGATGAAGCACATCGCCTCATGGATCGCCACCGGCGTCAGCTGTACCCGGTTGGTGACATCGCCGAGCGCGTAGATGTTCTCGACATTGGTGCGGGAATAGTCGTCGACGATAATTGCGCCGCGCTCGTCGACCGCGACGCCAGCCGCCTCGAGGCCGAGGCCTTCGGTGTTCGGGTCGCGCCCCAGCGCCAGCATGACGACGTCAGCCTGCAGCGTGCCGTTGTTCAACGTCTCCAGAACGAGCCCGCCCTCGCCCTTCGAAACCTTCTGCAGCGTGTCGTGGCAAAGGATGCGAATGCCCTTGGCGACCATCGCCTCGTGCAGCCCGCGCCTCAGATCCTCATCGAAGCGCGACAGGATCTCGGCGCCGCGATAGATCAGCGTCGTCTCGACGCCGAGGCCATGGAAGATATTGGCGAACTCGACGGCGATATAACCGCCGCCTGATATGACGATCGACTTCGGCAGTTCCTCGAGGTGAAAGGCCTCGTTGGAGGAGATGCACAACTCGTGGCCGGGAAGGGCCGCATGCGGGTTCGGCCTTCCGCCGGTGGCGATCAAGATCGTCTTTGCCGTCACCGTCTGGCCTGTTTTCACAAGCCGCACCGTATGGGCGTCGACGAGCTCGGCGCGCGTTTCCAGGATCTCGGCATTGGCGCCGGCAAGTCCCTTCTTGTAAAGGCCTTCCAGCCGGGCAATTTCGACGTCCTTGGCCGCCACCAGCTTCTTCCAGTCGAAGCTGCTTTCGCCGACCGTCCAGCCGAAGCCGGCTGCATCCTCGAAATGCTCATGGAACTGCGAGGCATAGACGAACAGTTTCTTCGGCACGCAGCCGCGGATGACGCATGTGCCGCCGTAGCGGTATTCCTCGGCGATCGCCACCTTTTTGCCGAGCGAGGCGGCGACACGCGCGCCGCGCACGCCTCCGGAACCGCCACCAATGACGAAAAGGTCGTAGTCGTAGGAAGACATGAGGAGCTCCGGAAGGGAATCGCAGGAAGGATGTCCCTGATATAGGGGCGATCGCCCTCAAAACAAAAGCCCGCTCCTGCATCATGCCGTTCCCTTCGCCCGAATCTTCGCGGCAAACGGTTGACCCGGTCGCCTGAGGCTGGCAGGCAAATCCACACAGTAAAAAAGAAGCCGGAGCAAAAGATGGATCAAACTCTCTTCGCCAACCTGTGCAAGGCTGGCAAATTCAAGGAAGCGCTCGGCCTCGCCATCCAAGGCCACGAGAACGAAAAATACGCGCCGAGCCGCTTCGCAATGGACAAGAAGACAGGACTGCCGATCTTCTACCGCGGCAACAAGCGCGTCGAGCCGGATGAAACGGGCGTATGGCAATTGGCCAAGAGTTTGAAAGATTGGGGCTGAGGGTCCGGCGCTCAGAGAGAGTCATCTCCGGGCGGTTTGCCGCTTTCAAGCGGTGATGCGGAAGTCCGTGGGCATTTCCGCAAGCTGGGTCGCTTCCGTCTCGACGCCGGAAACCGATGCTCCCGCAGGTCCGCGGCCGAAACGCGCGATCATTGTCGAGATGGCGGTATCGGATCCTGCGATCAAAGCGGCGACCGATCCGTCCGTTTCATTGCGAACCCAGCCCGTGAGCCCGAGCCGCAACGCCTCCTCGCGCGCCCACATGCGGAACCCGACACCTTGGACCCTGCCTGATACCCGCACGCGCACAGCCTCGTAATGAACAGACATGTTGCCTCGCCAAAGCCTCATTGGTATTGCCGCATCCATCATAGCAAAAAAGCCCGGACGATGCCGGGCTTTTGCAAATCTGCGGAGGCAGCCCTTACTTCTGGGCAGCCGGGGCCGGCGCCGGAGCGGGTGCCACCGGGCTGTCGGTTGCCGGCGGCGGCGCCTTGATGACCTTGGAGAGTTCGGCATTGCTCTGCTTTTCCAGGTCGCGGGAAATGCCCTGCGCCCAGATGTCGGCAGCCTTCGCCGTCTCGCGCGAGGCGACCGGGCCGTCGCGCAGCAGCTTCTTGCCGACGTCGGAATTATAGAATTCGGCGATCGCCTTCAGTTCCTCGGCGGTGAAGGTCTTGGCATAGGTGAGCGCCGCCTCCTTCTCCAGATCGCCGCGGCGCGGCGCCAGTGCCAGCGCCTGCGCGTCGACCGTCGACGAAATGATGTCCTGGTAGTTCGGCGAATCCTGGATCAGGCCGGCCTTCAGGCGCTCGGCAAGGCCGGGCAGGATGTTATCGAACTGGGCGGTGGCGCCGATGGCGTCGATCGCCGCGCGAGAGGCCTTCAGCTGCTCCTCGGAGACCTCCTGCGCCTTGACGGCGGAGCCGAAGGCAAGCCCGGAAAGAACGATGGTCGCAGCGGCAAAACGGCCAAGACCTGCAATGTTCATCATGTGTGTACGCTCCTGTTATCTGTTTGCCTGCAGCGTGCGCGCACCCGCAGGACCGGCAATGATTGCAAGTGCCGCCATATTGATAAAGAGCCCGTGTTCGACGACGCCGGGTATGGAATTCAGCTCGCTCGAAAGCGCCTCTGCATCAGGAATGCGGCCAAAAGATGCATCGATAATGTGATGACCGCCATCCGTGGTAAACTCTCCGTCACCGGATTGGCGCAGGCTGAGTTCGCCGGCAAGGCCGAGCCGGGCCGCGACCTTCTCGATCGCGATCCGTGTCGAGACGAGCCCGAACGGATTGACCTCGATCGGCAGCGCGTAGGCGCCGAGCGTTTCCACAAGCTTGCTCTCGTCGGCAATGACGATCATCCGCTCGGAAGCGGCCGCGACGATCTTTTCGCGCAGCAACGCGCCGCCGCCGCCCTTGATCAATCTCAGCGCCGGATCGACCTCGTCGGCGCCGTCGATCGTCAGGTCGAGTGCCGGAAGTTCATCGAGCGACTTCAGCGGCACGCCGAGTTCGACGCAAAGCCGCGCCGTTCTTTCAGACGTCGGAACGCCTTCGACCTTGAAGCCGCTTGCGACTTTCTCCGCCAACAGACGAACGAATTCTTCCGCGGTGCTGCCGGTGCCGATGCCGAGGCGCATTCCGTCTTCGACATGGGCAAGTGCGGCCGCGGCGGCCTTGATCTTCATTTCGCGGGCATCCATGCGCCGCCAGCTCCGAATTATTGCGTTGGATGTGCTGTTTACACGGCTCGCTTGGCAAACGAAAGTCAAAATCATCACGGAAAATGAAAAGCCGAAACAAATGCCTGCGGCCTTCCCGGCCCGCATCCGGACGTTGCTTTCCGCCGCGCGATCGCCTACCTCAGGGATGATCCACCGTTCCGGGGGCGACCTGTCGTTCCCAGGGGAAACCTGTCGTGCCTCAGCACGACCTGTCGCTCTCCAGAACGACCCATTGCACAAAGAGACAAACCCTTGACCCCTTCCCACGCCCGCCCGGCACTCATCGTCTTCGATCTCGACGGTACCCTTCTCGATACCCATACGGATCTGGTCGAGAGCCTCAATCATACGATCGCAGCCCTTGACCTCGACCCGGTCAGCTATGACGACCTCACCCATCTCGTCGGCCACGGCGCGCGCGTGATGATCGAGCGCGCCTGCCGCCTGCGCGGCTATCCGCTGGAAAGCGACGCCCTGCCGGCGCTCGTCGAGCGCTTCGTCGCCCATTATGCCGGCAACATGCCCGGCCATACCGAACCCTATCCCGGCCTCGTCGCCGCGATGGACCGGCTTAAATCTACCGGTTACCGCCTCGCCGTCTGCACCAACAAAATGGAAAGCCTGGCGCTCGGCCTGCTCGAGAAGCTCGACCTCGTCGGCTATTTCGACGCCATCACCGGCGGCGACAGCTTCGCCGTGCGCAAGCCCGACGCCCGCCACCTCACCGGCACCATCGAACGCGCCGGCGGCGACATCACCCGCAGCGTGATGATCGGCGACAGCATCAACGATATCGCCGTGGCCAGGAATGCCGGCGTCCCGTCGATCGCCGTGCCTTTTGGCTATTCGGACGTGCCGGTTTCCAACCTGGATCCGGATATGATCATCACCCATTACGATGAGCTGACGCCGGAACTGGTGGAGCGGCTGCTGCGGGATTATGCGGTGAAGGTCGCGGTCTGAGGCGAGCCCCCTTCTGCCCTGCCGGGCATCTCCCCCACAGGTGGGGAGATTGGCTGGGAGCGCTGGCTTCCCCAAACAACTGACGTCGCAGCCCGACGAAACAGTAGATGGGTGCGAAGGTTTGGTCACTTGTGTTCTCCCCACCTGTGGGGGAGATGCCCGGCAGGGCAGAGGGGGGCCGGCACGGCACACCCTTTCCTTCGTAATTCCTAGCTAGGCTTAAGCCCAGAACGGCGCCGTTGGCATCTCGTCCAAACCAAAACGGGCGGCCCACAGGCCGCCCGCTCCATAATCCAATAAAAACCTACGTCAGATCTGCGCGCCACGCGCCTTGGTCGTCGCGTCGAAGGCCTTGTCGACATAACCGTCGCGGCCATAAACGTCGTCGAAATATTCCACCACGCCGTCCTTGTTCGGCCAGGCGGTGAAGTAGGAGACGTAGACCGGGATCTTCTGCGGCACCTTCACAGCATGGTTCTGCCCGCTGGCGATCTGCTTGGCGACGTCGTCGACCGTCGTGCCGAGCACGGCAGCTGCCATCGCACGCGGATTGGCAAGGCGGACGCAGCCGTGGCTCAAAGCCCGCATGTCGCGCTTGAAGAAGCTCTTCGACGGCGTGTCGTGCATGTAGATCGCGTGGCTGTTCGGGAACAGGATCTTCAGTTCGCCGAGCGCATTGTCGCTGCTTGGCGGCTGGCGCACCGAGACGTTATTGGTCGAGCCGTACCAATCGACGCTCGACGAGGCGACGGCATGGCCGTTCACCTCGACTTCATAGCCGAGCTGGTCGAGATAGTTCGGATCCGAACGCAGCTTCGGCAGCATCTCGTTGATGATGATCGACTGCGGCACACCCCAGAACGGGTTGAACTCCACAGTCTCGATCTCGTCGTCGAAGAAATAGGTCTGATTGTTCTTGCCGCCGACAACCACCCGCATCGACAGCTGTTCCTTGCCGTCATTGTGGTAATAGACCATGAAGGCCGGCTGGTTGATCATCACGTAACGGGAACCGAGATCCTCCGGCAGCCAGCGCGCCTGCTCCATGGCGACGACGAGCTTGTCGATCTTCGAGGCATTGGTATCGCCGCCGGTCATGGCGCGCACGGTCGCCTGGCCGATGACGCCATCGGCTTTCAGTCCGCGCTCCTGCTGGAAGGCCTCGACCAGCGAGACGATATCGGGAGAATAGTCGCTGCTGCCTGCGTAAGCGGCAAGCGTTGCCGCGTGATCGGTCTTCAGCGTTTCGGACCCATGCTTGCCGATCGCCTTGACGATATTGGCAATCTCGGGCGAGCTGTCGCCAGGCTTCAGCGACTTGTCGAGCGAAACGACGATTCGCTCCTCGTTGCCGCCGTCGGCTGCGCGAAGCTTGGCAAGCTCCGCCTTCAGTGCCTCAAACTGAGCACCATCGGGCGAGCGGCTGGCGATGTAGGCGCCGACATCGGGGCTCATGCGGGCAAGCTTCAGCACCGACGTCAGATTCACCGCCTTGCGCTGAAAGTCATGATAGCCGGAAATCTTGTTCGGATCGATGCGGCCACGCACGGTGTCCTGCACGAAAGCCAGCACCTTGGCGGAGAGTTCGAGCTCAAACTGCGTCAGCGCCCGGTCGCGGAAGGCGGGATCGGGATTGGCCGGGTCAATCGCCGGCGCCTGGACCGTGTAATCGGCAGGGTCGAGACCGACGGAGGCCGCATCGGCAAGTGTCGCCATCGCCGACTTGGCGCGGTCGTTGATCTGGTTGCCATCGACCCAGACGAGCGGATTGCGGCTGTCGCCGTAATAGGCTTCGAGCACCTTTGCGACGTCCGCATTGGCGCGCACCTTGGCCTGCGCCAGGAAACGGCGCTGGACTGCGGGTTCGGCGCTGGCATCGCCGCTCGCCGAAACATCGGCGACCGCGCCGGTGACGACCGGATCGGCGAACTTGCCGGTATCGACGAATTGCAACGTCTC
The DNA here is from genome assembly GCF_014195245.1 of Rhizobium sp. BK619. Lineage (NCBI taxonomy): Bacteria > Pseudomonadati > Pseudomonadota > Alphaproteobacteria > Hyphomicrobiales > Rhizobiaceae > Rhizobium > Rhizobium sp. BK619. The sequence goes on from NZ_JACIBH010000005.1 coordinate 236,111, forward strand.
GGCTTTGTAGGTGTAATAACGCGGGCCGCTTACCTTCGGCAGCGGCGCCTCCGGATCGAGCCCACCGAGCGAGCCGCCAACCGCGCCGCGCGGCACCGGCCGGCCGGGCGCCTGATCCATGAAGATGGTGCTCTGGGTCCGCTGCTTGTCGCCGCGCAGCATGTCCATCAATGTATAAGCATGCGCGGGTGCGGCACTCATAACCGCCACGCCGCAGGAAATTGCCAATGCGGATGCCGCGCTTTTCAAAACGAACGTCATATATCTTCCAGTCCCGGTGTCATGCTGTTCTCAGCTCAAATCCCGCGAAACTCAGCGTCCGGCTCATTGATCAGAAACCGGCCTGCGCCGCCAGCGCCGGCGGACTCAATTTTGTGTGACGGAGATCCTGCGCGGCGCTGCGCAGAAGTTCACACAAAATTATGAAATTATTAGTTAATTTTTTACCGAATTTTCGCATCCGGGCCAGTGGGACGAAATCGCCTGGACGCATAAAATTTTCAAAGTGGCCGAAAAAGCACGCCCTACAACCCACCCAAACATGACTTTCAATTTCAATATTTCGCACAGGGTCCGGTTTTCTTGTCGGGCGTTCCAACCTATAAGACCTCATCTTGCTCGGATGACCGAAAACAGCATGTAAAGGGAAGGCAAGGCCGATGACCGCAACCCGCACCGAAACCGATACTTTTGGCCCGATAGACGTCGCCGCCGACCGATATTGGGGCGCCCAGGCCGAGCGTTCGCTCGGCAATTTCAAGATCGGCTGGGAAAAGCAGCCGCTGTCGATCGTGCGTGCCCTCGGCATCGTCAAGCAGGCGGCCGCCCGCGCCAACATGTCGCTCGGCCAGCTCGACCCCGCGCTTGGCCAAGCCATCGTCGATGCCGCCCAGGAAGTGATCGACGGCAAGCTCGACGAGCATTTTCCGCTTGTCGTCTGGCAGACCGGTTCGGGCACGCAGTCCAACATGAATGCCAATGAGGTGATCTCCAATCGTGCCATAGAAATGCTTGGCGGCGTCATGGGTTCCAAGAAGCCGGTGCATCCGAACGATCACGTCAATATGAGCCAGTCGTCGAACGACACCTACCCGACGGCGATGCATATCGCCTGCGCCGAACGGATCGCCCATCACCTGCTGCCAAGCCTCAAGCACCTGCATGCCGCCCTCGACATGAAGGTCACCGAATTCAGCCACATCATCAAGATCGGCCGCACCCACACCCAGGATGCCACACCGCTGACGCTCGGCCAGGAATTTTCGGGTTATGCCGCCCAGGTCGGCTCCGCCATCAAGCGCATTGAAATGACTCTGCCCGGCCTCTGCGAACTCGCCCAGGGCGGCACCGCCGTCGGCACCGGCCTCAATGCGCCGGTGGGGTTTGCCGAAAAGGTCGCCGAAGAGATTGCCGCCATTACCCAAATGCCCTTCGTCACCGCGCCGAACAAGTTCGAGGCGCTCGCCTCGCATGACAGCATGGTCTTTTCCCACGGCGCCATCAATGCGGCGGCTGCCGCCCTCTTCAAGATCGCCAACGACATCCGCCTGCTCGGCTCCGGCCCGCGCGCCGGCCTCGGCGAACTGGCGCTGCCGGAAAACGAGCCCGGCTCCTCGATCATGCCCGGCAAGGTCAACCCGACCCAGTGCGAGGCCCTGACCCAGGTCTGCATCCACATCTTCGGCAATCATGCCGCGCTGACCTTCGCCGATAGCCAGGGCCATTTCGAGCTCAACGTCTACAATCCGATGATGGCCTATAATTTCCTGCAATCGGTGCAGCTGCTGGCCGACGCCGCAGTCTCCTTCACCGACAATTGCGTCGTCGGCATCGAAGCGCGCGAAGACAACATCAAGGCCGGCCTCGACCGCTCGCTGATGCTGGTGACCGCCCTTGCCCCGAAGATCGGCTACGACGCAGCCGCCAAGATCGCCAAAACCGCGCACAAGAACGGCACGACGCTGAAGGAAGAGGCACTTGCGAGTGGACTGGTCTCGGCGGAGGATTACGATGCGATCGTCCGGCCGGAAACGATGATCGGCCCGAAATAGGTTAGTTGGGGTGGTATGCCGCCTCTCCTCCCTCATTCCTGTGCTCGTCACAGGAATCCAGCCACGGCGCGTCCGCGCCGTGAATGAATCAGATCGTAACGAAAAAGTCTCTCGCGCCCAAAGACTTGGGCGCACTGGATTCCTGTGACAAGCACAGGAATGAGGGAGATAGACGTGCCGGCAAACCTCAAACCAACAGCGAAAAATTGTCCATCACGACAGAATTTCCCATGAAATCGAAGCGGACTTCTTCAATGTCTTCGAGATTCACCTCGAGACTGGGGCCAGTGACCTCAAGCTCCTGCTGATAGACAATCTGGCCGTCGTTCAGGGCAGTGAGCGTCAGGTGAAAGGGCAATGCGGACAGTTCTGCGATCGAGACGCTCTGAAAGGTGAAATCCCCGCCGTCGACCATTTTCAACGTCACGGGCGCCGAACCGGGGGATAGGACGGTATCGCTGAAGCCGTCCTCGGTGATGGCGTCGACGCCCGGGATGGTATCGTAGACGAACCCGTTCAGAAGCGTCAGTTCCTGACTGCCGTTCACGGAGAGCGCAAAGCCCCGATAGTCGGGAAGGAAGAAATTATCCGCCCTCGACGTGACGCCCATGTCGTCGAAATCCAGGACCTCGTGGTATTTTTCGCCTTCGTTGACGCCGTCGATCGCCAGCGTCAGCACGCCGAGGTCCGTGCCCCCTGAGCCATCGGACATCTTGTAGCTCAGCGTCTCGATGAGCTGATCGTATTTCCCTAAATTCTTCACCACGTCGAGCGTGTAGTCCAGCTCATATGTGAAGTGACCGTCAGGTTTCACCTTGAAGGTTCCGTACTTGCCCTCAATGATCGTTTCATGGTCAGGCCCATGTTTGGCGTCGATACGCACGCCATTGACGAAGCGGGCATACATATCCGCTTCCTCGGGATCGCTGGCGAGGCGCAGCAGATCTCCGCGGATCCAATTGTTTTCGAAAAAAACGAGAAGGTCGTCGACAGCAGTTGGCTTTGCATTTGTCATTGGAAGCCCCGGCAGGTTAACGCTGCCGGGAATATGAACTGGCCCCGAGCGGAAATCAACCTGAAGTCGTCGGCTTCGATTTCGCCTTTTCCATCACTCGCCTACCGCGTGTATCATGCCGACTGCATACCGCGGCACGACATGGCTCCTCTCCACAGTCCGGCCGCATCCAGATTGCTTTTGCCCCGCGGCGGATTTAGACCGGTTCCAAATTAGCGACGCACACCAGAAAGGTCACTTCGATGGCTGACGATCTCTTCCCGCTCGGCAAGGACACCACCCCCTATCGCAAGATCAGCGGCGACTATGTCTCGGTCGACAGCTTCAAGGGCCAGGAGATCCTGACCGTCGAGCCGGAAGGCATCCGCCTGCTTGCCGAAACCGCCTTTGCCGACATCAACCATCTGCTGCGCCCCGGCCACCTGAAGCAGCTCGCCTCGATCCTCGATGATCCGGAGGCGACGGACAATGACCGCTTCGTCGCCTACGACCTGTTGAAGAATGCCAATATCGCCGCCGGCGGCGTGCTGCCCATGTGCCAGGATACAGGGACGGCGATCATCATGGGCAAGAAGGGCCGCCGGGTCTGGACCGAGGGCGGCGATACCGCCGCACTCGCCCGCGGCGTCATGGATGCCTATGAGAAGAAGAACCTGCGTTATTCGCAGCTCGCGCCGGTGAAAATGTTCGAGGAGAAGAACACCCGAAATAACCTGCCGGCCCAGATCGACATCTACGAGGAAGGCACCGACGCCTATGAATTCCTCTTCGTCGCCAAGGGCGGCGGCTCGGCCAACAAGACCTTTCTCTACCAGGGCACGCCCTCGCTGCTGACGCATGATCGGATGATCGACTTCCTTAAGGAGAAGATCCTGACGTTAGGGACGGCAGCCTGTCCCCCCTACCATCTGGCGATCGTCATCGGCGGCACCTCGGCCGAGATGAACCTGAAAACCGTCAAGCTCGCCTCGACCCGCTATCTCGACGAGCTGCCGACCGAAGGGTCCGAAAGCGGCCACGCCTTCCGCGATCTCGAGATGGAGAAGGAAATCCACAGACTGACACAGCAGATGGGCGTCGGCGCCCAGTTCGGCGGCAAATATTTCTGTCACGACGTGCGTGTCATCCGCCTGCCCCGCCACGGCGCTTCGCTGCCGATCGGCCTCGGCGTCTCCTGTTCCGCAGACCGCCAAGCCAAAGGCAAAATCACCCGCGACGGCATCTTCATAGAACAGCTCGAAAGCGATCCGTCGAAATACATGCCGGAGATCGATGAGGCAAAACTGTCGGAATCGACGGTGCATATCGACCTCAACCGGCCGATGGCCGACGTGCTTGCCGAACTGTCGAGACATCCCGTCAAGACGCGCCTGTCGCTCACCGGCACGATCATCGTCGCCCGCGACCTGGCCCATGCCAAGATCCGCGAGCGGCTGGAAAAGGGCGAAGGCATGCCCGATTACCTGAAAAACCACCCGGTCTACTATGCCGGCCCCGCCAAGACGCCGGCCGGTTACGCCTCCGGCTCCTTCGGCCCGACGACGGCCGGCCGCATGGACAGCTACGTCGACCAGTTCCAGTCCTTCGGCGGCTCGATGGTGATGCTCGCCAAGGGCAACCGGTCACGGGCGGTGCGCGAGGCCTGCAAGAAACACGGCAGCTTCTACCTCGGCTCGATCGGCGGCCCCGCCGCCCGCCTCGCCCAGGACTGCATCCGCAAGGTCGATGTCTTCGAATATCCCGAGCTCGGCATGGAAGCGGTGTGGAAGATCGAGGTCGAAGACTTCCCCGCCTTCATCGTCATCGACGATAAGGGCAATGATTTCTTCCAGGAATTGAACCTGGGGTGATATCGACAAGTCGAATACGATCTCCTCAAGAGAAGAACTGTAAGTTTTTCAGACACCACTCCTATACAATGAGTATGCACTGTCTCGCCAAAGAGCCGTTTTTACGTGCAGAATCATGGGCCTGCCGGAAGTATTGACCTATAGGGCAATTGTCGTATGTAGTATTTGGTATATATCGCTTTAATCTTTTCCCAAGAAATTTAAGCTACCAAATAGAATATTGCCTTTGAATATATGAGGAGTTCGCCGGATGAATACGGCTGTCGCGCCCAAGGTGCAGGTTCCCGATGTTGCGGGCCAGATCACCTATGCCATGCGCTCGATGGGCGTTGCGCCGATACCGCGCAATTACGAACTCTTCTACGAGGCCTATATCGGCTCCAATCCGGCGCTCACCCGGGAGCTTTCAGCGCTCGGCAGCCAGGCGACGCAGGCCGAACTCGACGCGCTCGGCGCGCAATATTTCACCAGCAGCCCGGCTCGCGTCGTCGATGACGCCCATACCCGCATATCAGGCGAACTCGATGGCCTGCTGCGGATCCTGAGGCAGGAACAGAGTTCGCTCGAAAGCTATACCAGATTGCTCGGCGAGACCCATAAGCGCATCACTTCCAAGAGCAATGCAAGCGTCGAGCTGATCGAAAACGCCATCGAACTTTTGAGCCAGGCGACCGGCGACACCATGGCGCACGGCGAACGCACCGTCGAGGACGTCGTCCAGCGCTCGCAGGAGATGGACCAAGTCCGCAAGGAACTCGACGAATACAAGCGGATCGCCAACACCGATTCGCTGACGCGCCTGTCCAACCGCCGCGCCTTCGACGAGCGCCTCGCCGCCGTCTTCAACAATCCCGGCATGCGGCCGGTGACGGCCCTGCTGCTCGCCGACATCGACAATTTCAAGAAGATCAACGACACCTACGGCCATCCCGTCGGCGACAAGATCCTTGCCACCGTCGCCTCCGTCATCCGCAGCAACGTCCGGCGTGACGTCTTCGTCGCCCGCGCCGGCGGCGAGGAATTCGCCCTCATCATCGACGGCAATACGCCTGAGGAAATCACGGCAATCGCCGAGCGCATTCGCCGCACGCTGGAAACGACCCCGTTCAAGAATTCGCGCACGCGGGTCAATTACGGGCCGATCACCGTCTCGATCGGCATCTGCATGGCCTCCAGCGCCGAGGATGCCGGCGAACTCTACAGCAAGACCGACATCGCCCTTTACGGCGCCAAGAATGCCGGCCGCAACTGCACAATCCTCTATCAGGACGGCATGCAGAAGGATTTCACCAAGAGCTGGCTGATCTACAAGACCTGACGGCCGTTCCGCGCCACGGCGGTTTTACCACATCGTCTTCGCCGCGCGGCCGGGCCATTCCCGGTCGTAGGTTTCCTGGTCGAAATCGCCGACCGCGGCCTTCAGCATCTGGCCGGGACTGGGTAGCTTTGCGGGATCGGCGAAATGCTCAGCGTTCCATAGTTCGGCCCGCATCACGGCGCGCGCGCACTGGAAATAGACCTCGTCGATCGAGATGACGACGACGGTGCGCGGATGTTTGCCGTCCATCTCGAAGCTTGCAAGCAGCGCCTCGTCATCCGAGACGATGCCGCGGCCGTTGATGCGCATCGTCGTGTTCGAGCCCGGGATCAGGAACAGCAGCGCAAGCCTGGGATCACGCACGATATTGGAGAGTGAATCGACGCGGTTGTTGCCGCGCCAGTCCGGCAGATGCAGCGTCTCGTCGTCGACGACGCGCACCACGCCGCCGAGATCGCCGCGCGGCGAACAGTCGAGCCCTTCCGGCCCGACGGTCGCAAGTGCTGCGAAGGGCGAGATATCGATCATCGCCCGATAGAGCGGCGTCAGCCGCTTGGTCACCTTGTCGACCGAGGCCTGTGACAGGCCGGCGCCGTAGATCCTGTTGAGCTCTTCGATGCTGCTGATGATTTTCATGAGGCGTCCCGCCGCGGCTTGATCGTTGCGACGGACGCTACAATGCCGCGCGCCGCGCCGGAAGCTCAAAAAACGGAATGATCTCCGCATCTTTTTTGATGCTTTCGTCGGAAACACCCTCTTCGCCCCGATCGCCGTCGAGAAATGCCGCGATCACGGCAAGCACCGGCGCCGCGCCAACGATGCGCCGATGGCCGAAGCCGTTCGCCCAGAACAGCCGGACCTCCCTTCCGGCGGCCTGATAGCGCCTGGCATGGGCCGGCGGCACCTCCTTGTCGTCCTCGGCATGGATGACGAGCACCGGCCGGCCGATTGCGCCCGCCGTATTGCCGGCATCGAACTCGTCAAGTCTCCGGCCGGTGACGCGCTGGACTTCCGTCTCCAGCGCCCCTTGCGCAGCTGCGCGAAGGCCAATCATCCGGCCGAAATCGGTAAACAGCCAGGCCATCTCACTTGGCGCGCCGATCAGCACCAGCCGCTCGCAGGCAACAGGCGCCACGCCGGGCAACAGGCCCGCCGCTGAAACCATCAGCGCCGCACCGCCAAAGGAATGGCCGATAACCGCATCGAAGGCGCCGAAGCGAGCCGCGGCCGCGGCGATCGCTCCGACCGCAAGCCCCATGTGCAGGAAACGCCCGGCCGCCCGCCCGTGGCCGGGAAAATCGAGCGCCACCACCTCCGCACCCGTTGCCGCAAGCATCGAAACCAGCTCGGCCATATATTCGGCGCTCGAGCCCCAGCCATGCGTCACCAGGAAACGCCGGCGTTTTCCCAGCGCCCCGCCATTCAGCCGATAGGCATGCGCTTTCGCCCCGTCGGCGAGCTTGAGAGTGAAGCGCTCGGCGCCGGCCAGCCGGGCCGCGCCCGCGGCATGCGCCGCCTTCGCCCTTGCTCCCTTCGGCCGCGGCGACGGTGTGCGGCAGAACAGCCGGAACGCCGCCCTGCCCGCCAGATCGGGCGAAATCGCCTGCAGAGCCGAAAACCCCAGACGGGTGACCTCAAGCGCAAAATTTGCCATAGTGAGAATCCAAAAGACTGTTCAACACTGAACAATAAAGTACAACGATGAACAAAAATCAATCCCTTCCCTGGGATCATCCGCGTTTTCGCAGTTGGATCGCGGTGGCGCGCGCCTGCCAGCTGATGCAGCAATCGCTGACGCGCTCGCTTGCCTATCTCGACATCAAGCCGCCGCACCTCGACATTCTGATCAATCTCTACCGTTTCGAAGGCATCTCGCAGCAGGAGCTGGCGCGCAAGCTGCTGGTCGGCCGCTCCAATATGAGCATGCTCTTGCCGCAGATGGAAAAGCGCGGGCTGATCGAGCGGCGCGGCGACGAACGAGACAAGCGCGTGCTGCGCCTCCACCTCACCGGCGAAGGCCGAAGGTTGACCGAGGCGGCGATGGCGATCCAGACCGACCTCATCGAACGCACGCTCTCCGACGAGCCGATCGAGCAATGCATGGCGACCGCAGATTCTATGGAGCGCATCATCGGCGCGTTGCTACAGGATCTCAGGGACGAGGACTAAATCTCGTTCAGCAGATCGATTTCGTAGGAATTGTCGCCAGCCACCCTCAGTGTGACGGCAATTCGCCCTTGCCGAAAATATGCCCGAAGGCACCGGCCTTTTCGAAGATAGCGCCCGTCAGATCCGCGCCATTGAAGACGGCCGCATCGATTGCCGATCCGAGGAAGGTTGCCGATGCCAACCTTGCGCCCGAAAAGTCGCAGGTTTTTACATTGCAATCGGAAAAGTCTGCGCCTTCAAGGTTCGCGCTTGCGAAGCTCGCAACAATGAAACTTCCGGCGAAGACCGCCCCGCGAAGATCGGCATGGCTAAAATCGTAAGCTCCATCGTCGAGTTCCAGCCCCCGAAAATTGCGTTCTCCTGCTGCATAGCGGGCCAGAATTTTTTCGGATGTGATGTCACGGCTCATACCGGCAGGTCCTCAATGCAGCGTCGGCGCCGGCGATGTACCGCTCAGCGAGCGGTATTCCCAGGCGGCGACGACGATCAGCACCAGCGTCGCCAGAATGCCCAGCAGATAGATCTCGATGAAGGGTGCCGCGAAGGCAAGCAGGATCAGCAACACCAGGCCGGCCAGATGCGACAGCGGCAGCTGCCCGCTGGTCGCGCCCTTGAACCAGAGATTGCCGATCAGGAACAGGGCGGAGCCGCCGAGCACCGCGGCTGCGATGCCGAAATCGCCCATCTCGTGCGGATGCGAGAACATGAACTCGACGGCAACCGCATGGACGATGATGCCGGCGAGGATCGGGATATGCCCGTAGGTGAAAGCCTGCCGCGCCAACGCTCCCGGCGTCGCCTCATGCTCGATGCGGTGGGCGGCGCGCCCGTGGCCAAAACGGAAATAAAGCCACCACATGGCGACCGTTCCGATGAAACCGGTGATGAAGACGATGCCGGTCAGCCCCGAAACCGGCAGCTCCGAAAAGGTGCGGCCGGAAACCAGGATCGCCTCGCCGAGGCAGATGATGACGAAGAGCGCACAGCGCTCGGCCATATGCGCGCCGGAAACGTCCCAGTCGCTCGGCTTCGAGCGGCCGAGCCCGGGCACGGCAAAGCCCGCGGCCGGGCCGGCATATTCGATCGCCAGCGCGATCACCCAGGCGATCAGCCGGGCCTCATGCTCGAGCAGCCCGCCGGCGATCCAGAAGACGGCGGCCACCACGAGCCAGGTGGTGATGCGAATAAAATTCAGCGTATTGGCGCGGTCGACGCGTGTCATCGCATAGGTGGTAAACAGCGAGCGCCCGACCTGCATCGCCACATAGGCGCCGGCAAAGAGCAGCCCCTTGTCGCCGAAGGCCTCGGGAATGGAGGCTGACAGCAGCAGCCCGAGCATCATCAGCGCCACCAGCATGCCGCGCACCGGCATCTTGTCGGGATCGAGCCAGTTGGTCACCCAGGCGGTGAAAATCCAAACCCACCAGACGGCAAAGGTCATCAGCGCCGCTTCGGCGGCACCGAGCGGCGTATAATGGGCGGCAAGCGCATGCGAAAGCTGCGAGATCGAAAAGACGAAGACCAGATCGAAGAACAGTTCGAGAAAGGTCACCTTGCTGCCGGCCGCGCTCCCCTTGGCGCGCAGCCAGTTCTTTCCGTTCGTTTTCGCCATATGGCCCCCCGATGGCTGGTTATGTGAAATTCAGCGCGGCTTTTCCGCCGTGTCGCGGTTCATGCCCTTTTCTTTAAGTTCGTCCTCATAGGCCGAAAACAGCTCGGCGCCCCGTTCGCCGAGTTCGCGCAGATAGGTCCAGGTGTAGATGCCGGTATCGTGCATGTCGTCGAAGCCGATCCTGACGGCATAATTGCCGGTCGGCGTCATCGAGATGATCGCGACGTTGCGCTTGCCCGGCACCGTCACCCGCTGTCCCGGCCCGTGGCCCTGCACCTCGGCCGACGGCGACAGCACGCGCAAAAGCTCGGCCGACAGGTCGAAGCTCTGGCCGTCGTCGAAGGTTATCGCCAGCCTCTGCCGGTCTTTCGAAACACGAAGTTCGCTCGGCCAGATATCGCTCATCTCTGTCACCTCTTTCCTCTGGAGCAGTAGGCGTTCGCCTTTTTCGAGGCAAGCGCAAATTAGCGTGTGCGAAATCCGTTTCCCTTGACGGCGCAATCACATATGCACACATAGAAAGATATCGCTTGAAAACAGGCAGGCATCTGGTCTGGCGCGCTTCAGATCCGCCCGCGGAGGAATTGGTGAATACGAGAGTCGGAACGATAGGCAACGCATCGCCTCTCACGGCGGATGCACATCCGATGATCGACCCTTTCGGCCGGGCAGTCACCTATCTCCGCGTCTCCGTCACCGATCGCTGCGATTTCCGCTGCACCTATTGCATGGCGGAGAATATGACCTTCCTGCCGAAGAAGGACCTGTTGACGCTTGAGGAACTCGACCGTCTCTGTTCCGCCTTCGTCGCCAAGGGCGTGAAGAAGATCCGGCTCACCGGCGGCGAACCCCTGGTGCGCAAGAACATCATGTATCTGGTCCGCCGGCTCGGCGAAAAGATCGGTTCCGGCCTCGACGAGCTGACGCTGACCACCAATGGCTCGCAGCTGTCGCGCCATGCCGAGGAACTTTATGATTGCGGCGTGCGCCGCATCAACGTCTCGCTCGATACGCTCGACCCCGACAAATTCCGCAAGATCACCCGCTGGGGCGATTTTGCCAAGGTGATGGAAGGCATCGATGCCGCTCAGAAAGCCGGCATCAAGATCAAGCTCAACGCCGTAGCACTCAAGGATTTCAACGACGCCGAGATGCCCGAAATCCTGCGTTTCGCCCATGGCCGCGGCATGGATCTCACCGTCATCGAAACCATGCCGATGGGCGAGATCGACGAGGACCGCACCGACCAGTACCTGCCGCTCTCCGAATTGCGCGCGGATCTGGAGAAACAGTTCACGCTCACCGATATCGATTACCAGACCGGCGGCCCGGCCCGTTACGTCAGGGTCACAGAGACCGGCGGCCGCCTCGGCTTCATCACGCCGATGACCCATAATTTCTGCGAGAGCTGCAACCGCGTCCGCCTCACCTGCACCGGCACGCTCTATATGTGCCTCGGCCAGAACGACGCCGCCGATCTGCGCGCCGCACTCCGCGCCACTGAAGACGACGCCCTCCTCCACGCCGCCATCGACGAAGCCATCACCCGCAAACCAAAGGGCCACGACTTCATTATCGACCGCACGCATAACAGGCCGGCGGTGGCGCGGCATATGAGTGTCACCGGTGGGTGAGACGCGGTCCCGCAAAGCGGGAGCGATCGATCGATCCAGTGAATCGATCGCAGCGTCGAACGCCCTGAGCCCAAGCGAAGGGCCGGGATACAGTGCGGCAGGCTCCCTCTTCTCCCCAGCGGGGAGAAGATGCCCTTCAGGGCAGATGAGGGGGGCGCGACGACAGGAGCGCATGCGCTGAGCGCAAGCGAAGGGCAATAGTAAATGGCGTGCCGTGCCGCCCCCTCATCCGACCCTTCGGGCCACCTTCTCCCCGCTGGGGAGAAGAGGGAGAAGCCGCAGCCCCCTCACCCAGGCTTACGCGCACAAATCGCAAACCGCTCCTGCACCATCCGCTCCAGCCCCCGCAGAAACGGCATCTTCCGCGCCTGCGCCCAGTGAATGTCCCCAAGCTTGCGGTCGATCACGATGTCGACAAAACCGGCGTTGCGCAGAAGCTCGACGATCGCTTCGGCAGGCATCTCATGGGAGAAATGCACGCGGGAGCGGATCTTCTGGTGCCGCGCCATCATCTCAGGCGACATGTGGCTCGCCGCCGGCTTGCCCGTGAGCTTCGTCCAAAGCTTCTGCAGGCCCTTGACCCAGGTCTCCCTGCCCATGTTGCCGTCGACGATCAGCACTTTGCCGCCCGGCTTCAGCACCGCGAACCATTCTTTGAAGGCCGACGCCGGATCCACCAGCGTCCAGACGAGATGCCGGTTGGTGATGGCGTCGTAGCTGTCCTTCGGCTCCATGGTGTTTTCGGCGTCGCCGGAAACGAAGCGGATATCGGTGCCGCGTTTCTTCGCCTTGGCGCGCGCCTGCGCCAGCATCGCATCCGACCAGTCTAGCCCGGTGACCTTGAAGCCGACATCGTTCATCAGATGCGAGATCACGGCGGTGCCGCAGGCAAGATCGAGCGCTGCCCGTCCCTGCCCCGCGCCGAGATGCTTACGGATCAACCGCTGCCAGCCCTTTCGCTCGCCTTCAGAAAAGATTTCATGGCCGACGCTCTGGTCGAAGGTTTCAGCCCTCTCCGACCAGAAATCGCGGATTTCGTCGCGGATGGAGTAATTTGTATTCATCGAATTCATCTTGAGAGCCCCGGCATCGGATCAGTTTGGAAACGCTCTAAAACATATAACTTGATTAACAAAGTCATATTTCTTATGCCTGCGGACATTATTCAGACGTCAGGGGAATTTCCAGATGAATTTCGTGAAAATGCTCGCAGTTTCCGCAGCTGCGATTGCCGGCTTGATGCCGCTTTCGGCTTGGGCGCAGTCCTTCACCATCAAGGATGTCGCGGGCCGCGAAATCAGCTTCGACAAGCCGGTCGAGCGTGTGATCCTTGGGGAAGGCCGCATGCTCTACGCCGTCGCGCCGATCGAGAAGGAAGATCCCTTCGCCAAGATCGTCGGCTGGCGCAACGATCTCTGGACCACCGACAAGGACGGTTTCAACGCCTATGTCGAGAAATTCCCTAAGGGCAAGGACCTGTCCTTTCTCGGCAATCTGACGGACGGCACGCTGCAGACCGAGACGGTCGTCAAGCTGCATCCCGATGTGCTGCTGCTGCCGATCGGCAACAAGACGGCAGCCGACGAGGTGAAGCTCGAGGACATGCTCGCCGGCATCGGCGTCAAGATCGTCTATATCGATTTTCGCGAGCACATCCTCGCCAACACCGAGCCGAGCCTGAAGATCCTCGGCAAGCTCTTCGGTCATGAGGACCGCGCCGAAGCCGTCGCGGCCTATTGGAAGGAGCAGATGGCGCGGGTGACCGACAGGCTGAAGGCGGCCAATCCGCCAAAGCCGAACGTCTTCATGTACCGCGCCGCCGGCCTGGTGGAATGCTGCGGCACCTTCGGGCCTGACAATTTCGGCCTGATGGTCGATTGGGCCGGCGGCCATAATCTCGGCTCCGATTTCCTGCCCGGCTACACCGGCTCGATCAATGCCGAGCAGGTCGTCGCTTCCAACCCCGATGTCATCGTCGTCACCGGCTCCAACTGGAGCCAGACCAAGGACGCCAAGGACTTCGTCAATGTCGGCCCGAATGCCGCATCCACCTTCGGCGACAGCCGCAAGGCGCTGAACACGCTGATGGAAAATCCGGCTTTCACCGGCTCCAGGGCGGTTGCCGGCGGCAATGTCCATGCGATCTGGCATCAGTTTTATACCAGCCCCTATCAATTCGTCGCCGTCCAGCAACTCGCCAAGTGGTTCCACCCAAACCTCTTTGCCGATCTCGATCCGGATGCCACCTTCAAGGAATTCCACGAAAAATTCCTGCCGGTCGCCTATCAGCCGGGCTACTGGGTCGACGCCAAGGCAGCTGAGTAAAGCAGATATGGCCGAGATCGCCGCCATATCGATCGAAGCCGAAGCCGGGAGGGAGCGCTACCGCGCGCTCGCCCGGCGCAAGCTGTTGATCCTCGCCGCCATGACGGCAGCGCTCTGTCTTTCATTTGCCGTCGATCTCGCCTGGGGCCCGGCCCGCTACAGCCTCAGTGAGGTCGTGGCCGCCCTCCTCGACCCCTCCTCCGTTTCGGATCAGGTCCGCGCCGTCGTCTGGAACATCCGCATGCCGGTCGCCATCATGGCGATCGTCGTCGGCGCCTCGCTCTCCGTTGCCGGCGCGCAGATGCAGACGATCCTCGCCAATCCGCTCGCCAGCCCCTTCACACTCGGCATTTCGGCGGCGGCAAGCTTCGGCGCAGCCCTTGCGATCGTCACCAGCGTTCCGCTTCTGCCGGTGGCCGCCGGCCTGCTCGTGCCGGTCAATGCTTTCGTCATGGCGCTGATTGCCACGCTCTTCATCCATTTCGTCTCGCAGGCCCGCGGCGTCTCGGTGCAGACGGTGGTGCTGCTCGGCATTGCCCTGGTTTTCACCTTCAATGCGGCCCTCGCCTTCCTGCAATATCTCGCCTCCGAGCAGGCGCTGTCGGCGGTCGTCTTCTGGACGATGGGCAGCCTGACCAAGGCGACATGGCCGAAAATCTGGGTGACGCTCGCCGTCTTGCTGATCGCGTTGCCGCTCTTTGCCCGCAATGCCTGGGCGCTGACCGCCATCCGCCTCGGCGAGGACAAGGCCGCCAGCTTCGGCGTCAATGTCCGCCGCATCCGGCTGGAAACCATGCTGGTTGTCTCGCTGCTTGCCGCAGTCCCCGTCAGCTTCGTCGGCACCATCGGTTTTGTCGGCCTGGTCGGGCCGCATATCGCCCGCATGATTCTCGGCGAGGATCAGCGCTTCTTCCTGCCGGGCTCGATCCTGTCAGGCGCACTGTTGCTGTCGCTGACCTCGATCGTCTCGAAGTCGATCATCCCCGGCGTCGTCTTTCCGATCGGCATCATCACCGCGCTGGTCGGCGTGCCCTTCTTCTTCTCGCTCATCCTCTCGAACAGGAGCCGGTCATGGTAGCGCTTCAGTTGCAATCGGTCGGCGCCTATCATGGCCGCAAGCTCTTCGTCGAGAACGTGACGACACCCGTAATGAAATCCGGCGAGATCGTCGCGGTCATCGGCCCGAACGCCGCCGGCAAGTCGACGCTTTTCAAGCGCATCACCGGCCTGCTCAAGGGCCCGGGCCATGTCGTCGTCGAAGGCTCGAAGGTAAAAAACGCCATCAGCTACATGCCGCAGGATAGCTCGGCCAATGCGGTGCTGACCGTCTACGAATCCATCCTGCTCGCCCGCAAGCAAGGCCAGTCCTGGGCGGTCGGCGACAGCGACCTGCGCTTCATCGACGAGATCATGGCAGCACTTGATATCACCGCGCTGGCCTTCCGCGATCTCGGAGCGCTGTCCGGCGGCCAGCGCCAGCTCGTCTCGATCGCCCAGGCGCTCGTCCGTGAGCCCGAGATCATGCTGATGGACGAACCCACAAGCGCGCTCGACCTCCACCGCCAGGTCGAGGTCCTCGATTTCATGCGCCGCCGGGCCCGCGCAAAAGGCATGCTGGTGCTGATCGCCATCCACGACCTCAACCAGGCGCTCCGCTTCGCCGACAAAGTCCTCCTCATCGCCAACGGCCGCATGCGCGCCTGCGGCGCCCCAAGAGATGTGGTCACCGCCGAGATGCTGCGGGAGATTTATAGGGTCGAGGCACGGGTGGAAAAATGCTCGCTGGACCACGATCACGTGATCGTCGACGGGACGGCGCATTGACGCGATAGAGCCTTTCCTAACGCGCCAATACCCAAGAGAGCTCATCCTGAGGTGCGTAGCCCAGAGGGCGAAGCCTCGAAGGACGAGGCGGCGCTCCACCCTGCCTTCGTCAATCGATCAATCGCTGCGCCGTAAACTTGTCCGTCACCAGCATGTCGATGACCCCCACCCGCAGCGCGCCGGCGATAGCGTCAGTCTTTTTCGACCCGCCGGCAAGAGCGATAACCCGCTCCACCCGCTCGAGATCCTCAAGCGGAAGCCCGATGACCCGATCATCAAGGGGTGTCTTGACCGGCTTGCCGTTTTTATCGAAGAAGCGCAGCGAGATATCGCCGACGGCGCCCGCTTCGGCGAGATCGGACAGTTCGCGGGATGAAAAGATGTTGCCGGACCGTGCGAGAAGTTCGGACGGTTCGACGGCGCCTATACCGACGATCGCGAGCGTTATGCTGCCGAACAGGTCCATCGTCTCGCGGACGTACGGATCGGCCTGCATCAGAAGTTTTGCTTCTCGGGATGACGTCACGCCCTGCACGGGGAGCAGTTTCGGCTCGGCGCCGGTCAGCCGCGCAAGCCGCGTGGTCAGCTGCGTCGCATGCGTCTGCACGGAAGGATCGCCCATGCCTCCAAGGGTCTGGACGACATATTTCACCTGAGCGCTCTTCTGCGGATGAATGTTCTCGACCATCTTGAAAATGGTCTGACTCCAGCTCGAAACGCCGATGATCTCCCCCGGCGCAAGCGTCACCTCCAGCAGATGCGCCGCGGCCTCGCCGATGCGGGCCATGATGGCGCCGTCCCGATCTTCCGTGCATTCGACGACGATCGCCTCCGGCAGATCGTATTTCTCGCGAAGCGCGCTCTCGAGTTCGCTGTAGGTGCCGACGGGAGGGATCACGCTGGTTCTGACGATATCTTCAGCCTCGGCGCGCTTGAGCATGCGCGACACCGTCGCCTGCGACAGGCGAAGGTGCTGTGCGATCTCCGCCTGCCGCCGCCCCTCGATATGGTACATCTGGGCGACCCTTGAAATGAGGCGGAGTTCGTTGAGGCGAGTCATCGCTAATCCCAGAGTGAATTTTTATTCACCTTTAGCCTTTGTTTCGCGGGCCGTCGAGCGGGCGAGCGCATCATTCCAGCTATCGAGAAGCACCGCTCGATCCACGGATTGCGGCTGGATGGTTTGCGACTTTCGCGGCAGCCCCGCCACCATGTCGAGATCGCTCCACAAGCCGAGTGACAGCCCCGCCAGATAAGCAGCGCCCAAAGCCGATGCCTCGGGAGCTTCGCATTGGATCACCGGATGGTCGATGAGATCGGAGACACACTGCATCAGGAAGCGGTTCTGGCTCGGTCCGCCATCCACATAGAGCGCGCCGAGCGCACCGCCGCTCTGCGCCCGCATGGCCGCGATCACGTCATGCACCTGCAAGGCGATGGAATCGGTGACCGACCGCGCCATTTGCGCCCGCGTGGTATTGAAGTTGATCTGGGAGAACAGGGCGCGGGCATCGGCATTCCAGTAAGGTGCCCCCAGCCCCACGAATGCCGGCACGAAGCCGGGTCCGCCCGGCTCGGCACTTTCCGCAAGTTCGACAAGCGCCGCCACATCCGCAAGGCCGAGAATATCAGCCATCCAGGGAAGACTGGCGGCGCAGACGAGAATATTGCCTTCGAAAGCGAAGGTCGGCTTTCCCCCGATACGCCATGCGACCGTGGTTGTGACGCCGTTGCGCGGGGCAATGTATTGCGCAAGCGTCGTCATGATGGAAGAGCCGGTTCCGAAGGTCACCTTGCCGTCGCCCGGCGTGAAGGCGCCGTGACCGAACAGGGCAGCGTGGCTGTCGCCGATCGCGGCCATGATGGGCGTGCCATCCGCCACCCCCGGCAATCCCTGCGTTCTGCCGAAATCGGCAGAACTGTCGAGCACCTCGGGAAGGAGCGCGATATCCACGCCGAAGATCTCGCCAAGCTCCTTGCTCCATCTCTGCTCCCGCAGATCGAACAACTGGCTCCTGGCGGCATTCGACGCATCGCAAACATGCCGGCGCCCGCCGGTCAGGCAGTGGACCAGCCAGCTGTCGACCGTTCCCAGCCGCACCGATCGCCCGGCCGGAACACTGTCGAGCAGCCATCGGAACTTGGAACCCGGAAACATCGGATCCAAGGGCAGGCCTGTGAGCGCCTGCACCCGGTCGAGGTGGCCCTCGGCAATGAGCCGTTCGCAATCGGGTGCCGTTCGGCGGCACTGCCAGCTGACCAACGGTCCAAGCGCTTCTCCCGTTTCGGCGTCCCAGGCAGTGACGGATTCACGCTGGTTGGAAATCGCCACGGCCTCGATGGTGACAGCCGAGCTGGCCTTCAGGCAGGCGTCGACCGCTTCGCGGACCGAGGCGTAAAGCCGGCGCGGGTCCTGTTCAACCCAGCCCGGCTTCGGATAGGAGATGCCGACGGGAGCCGAACCTCTGCCGACGATTTCTCCCTTTTCGGAAACGAGAACTGCCTTTGAATTGGTCGTGCCCTGGTCGATCGCCAGAATTGCCCGCATTCTATCCTCCCCGGATCAGGTGGCTGCCGGGCGACAAATGCGCCCCGGCCGCTTCACGCGATCCCCAGTTACTTGCGCTTGATCAGCGCCTGTGCAGCGTCGGCGATTGCCGACGGCGCCATCCCGAACTCGTCGAGCAGGAACTCTGCCGAACCTGTGGGGGCATAGACGCCGGGAACGCCGAGACGCTTCATCGGGACTGGAGCATTGTCGACCACCACTTCGGCGACTGCGGAACCGAGCCCGCCAAAGATCGAATGCTCTTCGGCTGTGACGATCGCTCCGGTTTCCCTAGCCGCGGCGATGATAGCCTCCTCGTCGATTGGACGAACCGTCGCAAGGTTCAGAACCCTGGCATTGATGCCGCGGTCCGCGAGGATTTCGGCAGCCTTCAGAATTCGATGAGTCAAAGTGCCGTTGGCAATAAGGGTGACGTCGGAACCCTGGCGAAGGAGATTTGCCTTCCCGAGTTCGAACCTGTGCCCCTCCGGAAGCAGGTCGGGCACGCCAACGCGAGACAGACGCAGGAAACAAGGCCCGTTATAGGTCGCGGCCCACGCAACGGCAGCGGCGGTTTCAATGCGGTCACATGGTGCAATGACCGGAAGGTTGGGCAGCACCCGCGTCCAGGCGAAGTCTTCGATCGAGTGATGCGTCGGACCGAGTTCGCCATATGCCATTCCGGAAGAAATGCCCACCAGCTTGACGTTGGCATTCGAGTAGGAAATATCGGCCTTGATCTGCTCCAGCGACCGGCCCGTCAGAAACGGAGCAGCGGCGCATACGAATGGAAGGCGTCCGCCGTTGGCAAGGCCTGCTGCAACGCCAACCATGTTCTGCTCGGCTATGCCGACATTGACGAGGCGCTCTCCGAACTTCGCCTTGAAGCCGCCGAGCTTGGAGGAGCCGACGGAGTCGTTGCAAACGGCAACGATCGTGTCGTTTTCGGCTGCCAACCGTTCAAGCGTAGAGGCGAATGCGTCGCGGCAATCATAGAGCTTGGGTGGGTTTACTGACGCGTTCATTTAGAGTGCCTCCGACAATTCTGCCAATGCAATTTCGTACTGTTCCTTGTTCGGCACCTTGTGGTGCCAGTCGACCCGGTCTTGCATGAACGATATTCCGTGGCCCTTGTTGGTATGGGCGACGATGCAATGAGGTCTTGATCCCCGGTGTTCGAGAGCCGGAACGACTTCGCTCATCGTGTTCCCGTTGATCTCGGTGACCTCCCAATCGAAGGCCTCGAGCTTCGGACGAAGCGGAGCGAGATCATTGGTTTCGGCGAGCGCCGCACCCTGCTGGAACCTGTTGTGATCGATGACCAGGGTCAAGTTGTCGAGTTTGAACTGAGCGGCCGCCATGATCGCTTCCCAGTTCGAACCCTCCTGCATCTCACCGTCGCCGGTGACGACGTAGGTATGATATTTCGCGCCTGAGAGCTTGGCGGCTTTCGCCATTCCGACTGCCACCGGAAGACCGTGGCCCAGCGGACCGGTATTCGTTTCGACGCCGGGAACCTTGTTGCAATTCGGATGCCCGTTCAGCCTCGAATGCGGCTGCAGAAAGGTGGAGACCTCCTCCTCCGGAATGAAGCCGCGTTTTGCCAGCGTCACATAGAGAGCACACGCCGTATGTCCCTTTGAAAGGACGAACCTGTCGCGGTCGGGATGTCCAGGCTGATCCGGCCAGACATTCAGGACACGAAAATAGAGCGCCGCCAAAATGTCGATGACCGACATCTCCCCGCCAATATGGCCGGCGCCCGCTTCAAAGACCGCCTGCAGATCGCGCAATCGGATCTCGCGGGCGATGCGCTCGAGTTCTATCGTATCCATGGGTTCCTCGCGTGTGCATAAATATTCACTTATCAATATTTTTGCACAAGAAGCCGATTAGTCAAGCCCCTTATACGATCCAACAACAGCGAACGCCCTGAGCAAATCTTGTTGACAGCCAGAAAGCAACTTGTTAATGAATTTTCCAACAGGCGTGAATAATTATTCGAGCCTGCACAAATATCGGATACAAGCCTAGGCATAGGGAGGAGCAATGGTGGCGCTCGACATCAATGAACACAGGCTTTCGTCCGGAGCCTGGCTGAGCAAGCTCAAGGGAGCAACCGGCCCGCTCGTCGGACTGCTCGCGCTGTGCGTCTTTCTGAGCTTGAGCACCGACACGTTTCTTTCGGTTCGAAACGGCCTCAACATCCTCGATCAGATCACCGTTCTCGGCATCATGGCGGTTGGAATGACCTTCGTCATCCTGATCGGCGGCATCGATCTCTCGGTCGGCTCGGCGCTTGCCCTGGCGATGATGGTCATGGGCTGGACCGCCAATGTCGCCGGCCTGCCGCTGCCGGTCGCGATCGCTTTTGCTCTGGTCGCATCGGGAGTTTCGGGCCTGATCGTCGGACTTCTGGTGACACAGTTCAGGGTCCCGGCCTTTATTGCCACTCTTGCGATGATGTCCGCCGCTCGCGGCGTCGCCAATATGATCACGGACGGCCAGCAGATCGTCGGATTCCCCGACTGGTTCATGATGCTGGCAATCGACCGCCATTTCGGCGTGTTGACCGCCACCGTGTTTCTCATGCTTGCGGTGGTTCTTGCGGCATGGCTTTTCCTGCACTTCCGCTCCGAAGGTCGCATGCTTTATGCGGTCGGAGGAAATCCGGAAGTCGCGCGCCTCGCCGGTATCAACGTCCCGCTCGTGACGATTGGCGTCTACGTCGTAAGTTCAGTCCTTGCCGGCCTCGCAGGCATCGTACTCGCAGCAAGGCTGGATTCAGTCCAACCATCAAGCGGTCTGGGCTATGAACTGGACACCATTGCTGCGGTCGTCATCGGCGGCACGTCGCTCTCCGGCGGCGCCGGCGGCATCGGGGGAACGCTGATCGGCGTTCTTATCATCGGTGTGCTTCGCAACGGTCTCAACCTTCTCAACGTCTCGCCGTTCCTTCAGCAGGTGATCATCGGCATCGTCATCGTGCTCGCGGTCGGCGCGGAAACCATTCGCAGGCGTCGCGCCTGACGAGCGGGGTCCGCCGCGTTGGCGGACCCGAAAATTCCGCTCCAAGGGTTTGGGGCGGATCAATACCCCGAGGGGGAGGACATACCCGAGGGTTCCATCAAACAACGGAGGAAATACAATGAAAATTGCGCGCACCATGCTCGCTTCTGCTGCACTGCTCGGCCTCACGCTCGGCCCCGTACACGCAGCCGAACTGAAGAAGCTCGGCTTGGCCGTTGCCAACCTTCAGGCAAACTTCTTCAACCAGATCAAGCAATCGGTCGAAGCCGAAGCCAAGAAGCGCGGCATCGAAGTTGTCACGGTCGACGCAAAGGGCGACGGGCCGACCCAGGTCAACCAGATCCAGGATCTTCTGACCCAGAAAATCGACGCGCTGATCTACATTCCGGCCGGTGCGGCCGCTGCGACCGTTCCGGTCAAGCTCGCGAAGAGCGCCGGCATCCCGGTCGTAAACGTCGACCGCAACGCCGAGGGAGCACCGGGCGATACATTCCTTGCGACCGATTCCGTCGCCTCTGCCAAGGCGGTATGCGACTACATCCTCAAGGAAGCCGGCGGCAAGGGTAAGATGGTGATCATCCACGGCCAGAAGGGCACGACGCCGGAAGTCGATCGCTCGAAGGGCTGCGCTGAATCCCTGAAGGCATATCCTGATGTGAAGGTTGTCGCCGAGCAGTTCTCCAACATCTGGAGCCAGGACGAAGGCTTCCAGATCATGCAGAACATGCTGCAGGCAAACCCGGACGTTTCGATCGTCTTCGCACAGGCCGACGGTCTCGCACTTGGCGCCGCGCAGGCGATCAAGGTCGCCAATCCGTCGCAGAAGATCGTCGTTGGCGGCTTCGATGGCGACACCGCGGCGCTTGAAGCCCTCAGCAAGGGTGTCTTCAACGTCACTGCGACGCAGCAGACGCAGAAAATGGGCCGTGACGCGGTTGAAAATGCCGCCAAGCTTGTCGCCGGAGAAAAGGTGCCCCCGGTCCAGCTCCTGGATGCCACGCTGACAACCAAGGAAAACGTCGCAGGCTTCATCGCCAACCATCCGTGATGACGTCGAGATCTTGAGGAGGTGTGCGATGACTGATCCAGTTCTTTCCCTGAGGGGCATATCCAAGTGGTATGGGCCGCTCCAGGTGCTGAAGGATGTCAGCTTGGACGTTTATCCGGGCGAAGTGGTTGCACTTCTCGGTGAAAACGGAGCGGGCAAGTCGACGCTGTCGGGCATCATTGCCGGGTCACGCACGCCCTCCGAAGGATCAATGACATGGCTGGGGCAGCCTTATGCCCCGGCCACCCCAAGGGAAGCCATAGACAAGGGCGTTGTCCTGATCCATCAGGAGCTTCAGCTTCTGCCGCAGCTATCGATCGCGGAAAACGTCTTCATCGGACGCTGGCCGATGAAGAACGGTGTCGTCGACCGTGCCCAGATGGTTCGTCGGGCCCAGGACCAGCTCGCGCGCTTGAACCTTCATATCCCGGCAACGCGAACGGTCGCCGGCCTTTCCACAGCAAATCAGCAGCTCATCGAAATCGCCAAGGCGCTGGCTCTCAACGCAAAGCTCCTGATCCTCGATGAGCCGACAGCCGCGCTTGGCGGCGCGGAGACCGAAGCTCTCTTCGAACAGGTTCGCAAGCTCCGCTCGGAGGGCGTGGGCATCGTCTACATTTCCCACCGCATGGAAGAGATCAAACAGATAACCAACCGGATCGTCGTTCTTCGCGACGGGGAACGGGTGCAGGAATTCTCGGACAGCGCGACCCCGGTGCGAACGATTGTCGAGAGCATGGTTGGACGCCCGCTCGACCGCTTGTTCCCCACCCTGCCCGTTCCGACAGACCGCCCAGTCCTCCAGGTGTCCGGGCTGAGTTCGCCGGACAATTCGTTCCGGGACGTAACCTTCGAGGTGCGGGCCGGAGAAATTCTCGGGATCGCCGGTTTGGTCGGCGCCGGCCGCACCGAACTGGTGCGCGCGATTTCGGGCGCCGATCCGATCAGTGCCGGTTCGATCACGCTGGAAGGCGAGGAACTGAGGCTGCGCGATCCGGCGGACGCGATCGCCAAGGGCATTGTGATGGTTCCGGAAGACCGCAAGGAACAGGGCCTGGTCGTCGGGCACCGGATCAGCGAGAACATTATCTACGCTAATCTCGACAAACTGGGCGGCGGTTGGATTACTCCGAGCGTCAAGCGCTCGTTTGCGCAAAAGGCAGTTGCCAAGTTCGGCGTCAAGGGCCGTGCCGAGCAGTATGCTTCCGACCTTTCTGGCGGCAACCAGCAGAAGGTCGTGATCGCAAAGTGGCTCATGCGTGATCCCAAGGTCGTCGTGCTCGACGAACCGACGAGAGGCATCGATGTCGGCGCTCGCGCAGGCATCTACGACATCATCGTCAATCTTGCCAAACAGGGCGTGGCGGTCATCGTCGTAAGCTCGGACCTCGAGGAAGTTCTCGGAGTCTCCAACCGCATTCTCGTGCTTGCCCAAGGCAAGCAGGCGGGAATCCTCGATCGTGACCAGGCAAATGACGTCTCGGTCATGGAGCTAGCTACCATCTAAAGCAATTCCAGCAAAAGTGTGCAGCGGTTTTGCGCCAGGAATTGCGTGAAAGAAAACAGAAAGAGAAAGGAAGAGCGGTGTCCGACATCACTCTGAACGCCCCAAAGCTTTTCGATCTCAGCGGCCAGGTTGCCATCGTCACCGGGGCCGGAAGCGGCATCGGGCAGCGCATTGCCATCGGCCTTGCCCAATGCGGCGCCGACGTGGCCCTGCTCGACCGTCGAACCGACGACGGATTGGCCAGGACGGCCGAACATATCAGCGCCGCCGGCCGCCGCTCGATCCAGATCGCGGCTGACGTTACGAACAAATCTTCGCTTGGCGATGCGGTCGCACGCACCGAAGCCGATCTCGGCGCCTTGACGCTTGCCGTCAACGCTGCAGGCATCGCGAACGCGAACCCGGCGGAGGAGATGGAGGAGGACCAATATCAGACGTTGATGGATATCAACCTGAAAGGCATCTTCCTTTCCTGCCAGGCCGAGGCTCGCGCCATGCTTAAGAACGGACGCGGCTCCATCGTCAACATTGCTTCCATGTCGGGCGTGATCGTCAACCGGGGGCTGAACCAGGCGCATTACAACGCCTCCAAGGCGGGCGTCATCCATATGTCGAAGTCGTTGGCCATGGAATGGGTCGGCCGCGGCATTCGCGTCAACACCATTTCCCCTGGATACACGGCGACGCCCATGAACACCCGTCCGGAGATGGTCCACCAGACCAAGCTCTTCGAAGAGCAGACGCCGATGCAGCGCATGGCTGATGTCGACGAGATGGTCGGTCCGGCCGTGTTCCTGCTGTCGAATGCAGCAAGCTTCGTGACCGGCGTCGATCTTCTCGTCGACGGTGGTTTCTGCTGCTGGTGAGCCGATGCGGCGTTCACCGCCGGCAAGTCGAAATGAACGGTCTCGCTTCCTCCCTGGCTGAGATCGAGGCTGAAGGGAGCAACGGGCCAGACGGCGTGCGATATCGTCGTCTGCCCGCCCTTCACGCCGATCGGACAATCTGTCGCCTGAGCTCGAATAATGATCGCAGGGCAGGTGTCGCCCGGATTTGCTGTTTATCGATGGATACCGGAAGGAAAGAGCATGAAACGCTTTGAGCAAAAGACTGTCGTCATTACCGGGGCTAGCCGCGGTATCGGGGCGGCGATCGCCAAGCGGTTTGCGAAAGAAGGCGCCAACCTCGTCGTCTCCGCGAACGAGGACCTGGTCCACGCCGTTGCCGAACAAATCCGGGCCGAAGGCGGCAAGGCGATCTCTTTCATCGGCGACGTCACCGACAAGGCGAGTGTCATCGCCCTCTATGATGCTGCCGAGACGGAATTCGGCGCTGTCGACGTCTCGATCCAGAATGCCGGCGTCATCACCATTGCCCGGGTCGAGGACTTGACCGAGAACGAATGGGACAAGGTCATGGCTGTTAACACCAAGGGCGTTTTCCTCTGCGCCCAGGAGGCGATATCGCGCATGCGCAAGCACAAGCGCGGCGGCCGCATCATCAACACTGCCTCCGGCCAGGCCCGCGACGGCTTCATTTTCACGCCGCATTATGCCGCCTCAAAAATGGGCGTGGTCGGCATCACCCAGAGCCTTGCCAAGGAAGTCGCGATCGAGAAGATCACCGTCAACGCCTTCTGCCCCGGCATCATCGAAACCGACATGTGGGCCTATAACGACCAGGCCTGGGGCAAACTGCTGGGCAACTACGCCCCCGGCGAGTTGATGAAGGAATGGGTCGAAGGCATCCCGATGAAACGCGCCGGCTCCGGCGAAGACGTCGCCGGCCTGGTCACCTTCCTCGCCAGCGACGACGCCGCCTACATCACCGGCCAGACGATCAATGTCGATGGCGGGTTGATTATGTCGTAGGCGGGCTTGGGGTGGCACTGAAATTGGACGTCATTTGCCTTTCGCTTGCCGCTCAAGGCGTTCGTCGCTGCCGCTCCTCACCCCCCTCATCTGCCTTACGGGCATCTTCTCCCCGCTGGGGCGAAGGGCGAGCAAGACGCACGGTCGCCACACTTATCGCAACGTCTCAAATGGAGCGAGGCGCCGCCGCGATTCCGCTTCTCCCCAGCGGGGGTCCGAAGGACGGGTCGAGACCCGTGGCTCGACCCCGGTCGATGCCGGCAGGCAGATGAGGGGGCCACACGGCACATCTTTCATTGCCTGGGCAAAAATGCCCCCTCAACCACTCTAGGTCCGGCTGATCGAAACCCCGCCATCCGCAAGCATCGCCGTCCCGGTCACGAAGCTCGCCATGTCCGACGCCAGGAACAGCGCCGCATTGGCGATTTCCTCCGGCTGGGCCATGCGCTTCAGCGCATGCAGCCCCTCGACGAAGGCGAGCACCTCTGCCGTCGCATCCGGCGCATTGGTGATGCTGGCCGGCGTGTCGGTGCCGCCGGGCAGCAGGGCGTTGACGCGGATATTCTGCCGCCCGAGTTCGGCGGCGAGCACCTGTACGAAACCGATCAGCCCCGCCTTGCTCGCCGCATAGGCGGCCATGCCCGGCATGCCGGCGGTGTGGCCGACGAAGGTGGAGGTGAAGACCAGCGACCCGCCGCCTTTTCTCATCGCTGCCGACTGGTGTTTGGCGCCGAGGAAGGCAGCGGTGAGATTGGTCTCGATCGTCTCACGCCAGCCCTCCGGCGACATCTCCGCCACCGGCCCCATCTCGCCGAGAATGCCGGCATTGTTGAAGCCGATGTCGAGCCCGCCAAAGCGTGAGACAGCCGTTTCACAAAGCCTTGCCTGCAACCCCTCGTCCCGGACGTCGCCCGATATTGCGACGGCCTGCCCGCCCTCCGCCTCGATTTCGGCGACGACGGCGTCGAGCGCCTCTTGTCGCCTTCCGGTGACCACGAGCCTGGCGCCCTCCCGTGCAAAAAGTTTCGCCGCAGCGCGGCCGATGCCGGAGCTTGCGCCGGTGATGATCGCGACCTTGTCGTTCAGAAGTGTCATGTCCGTTTCTCCTCAGTTATCGAGGCATCCGGAATCTCAAACATAGGGCGCTGCAGCCACCCGTTTCCCGCGCGGGGAAACGAATACCGCCGACAGTCGATGTTTTCGGCCAGCGATCAGCCCCCAGCAGCGGGGGGACAAAAGCCTCGATCCCGCATCGGAAATATCGAAATTCGCGTTGCAAAACGCCACCTTGCCGGATCTGCCACATCCGAACCTGCCGCTGCGTCAGGACCATTGTGCGCTGCATCATCGATTTATCCCGGGTGTGACATTCATCCGATTCCCTTCATGTATCTTCCCGACTAAGAAGGGACGCACAGGTAAGGGAATCTCTTCATGCCACGGTCACGCAATACTGAGGGCGCCATCTATATGAGCATGGCGATGGCCGGGTTTTCCGCGAGCGACGCTCTCTCCAAATCGGTGATCGCCTACATGAAC
This sequence comes from Rhizobium sp. BK619, assembly GCF_014195245.1. Classification (NCBI taxonomy): domain Bacteria; kingdom Pseudomonadati; phylum Pseudomonadota; class Alphaproteobacteria; order Hyphomicrobiales; family Rhizobiaceae; genus Rhizobium; species Rhizobium sp. BK619. Next base: position 263,452 of record NZ_JACIBH010000005.1, read on the forward strand.
GCCGGCGAAATCATGTGCCTGCGCGGCCTCTTCACCAGCCTGCTCGTTTATCTGATCGCCTGGAAAATGGGCGCTCTGCGCTCCTGGCGCGTGGTGCTGAAGCCGATCATCTTCCTCCGCATCGTCTGCGAGATGTTTTCCGCCGTCACCTATATCACCGCGCTCGGCATGATGCCGATCGCCAATGCCTCGGCGATCCTGCAGTCGCTGCCGCTGGTCGTCACCTTCGGCGCTGCGCTGTTCTTCAACGAGCCGGTCGGATGGCGGCGCTGGTCGGCGATCCTCGTCGGCCTGGTCGGCGTGATGATCATCATTCGCCCCGGGCCGGAAGGGTTCACCGCCGCCGCCCTGCTCTGCGTCACCGCGGTGCTGACGACGGCCGGCCGCGATCTCGCCACCCGCTCGATCGATCCGGAGATTCCCTCGCTGATGATCACCGTCATCACCGCCATCTCCATCTCCTTTTTCGGCGCTTTGCTCATCCCGGTGCTCGGCGGCTGGCAGCCGGTCAGCGCCACGTCGCTCGGTCATCTCCTGCTTGCCTCGGTGCTTGTGCTCGTCGGCTACCAGTCGGTCATCCTCGCCATGCGCACCGGCGAAATTTCCTTCGTCGCGCCGTTTCGCTATACAAGCCTGATCTTTTCCTCGCTGCTCGGCTTTTTCTTCTTTGCCGAAGTGCCGGACAGTTGGATGCTCGTGGGCGCTGCGATCGTCATCGCTTCCGGCCTCTATACGTTCTATCGTGAGGCCAAGCGCCGTGTGCCGCCGATCGCGCAGGAATCTGCGCCGCGCTCACCGGTTTGAGGCAGGATGATGACTGAATTCTCTATCGGCAGATCCGAAATAGCAGGCGTCGTACTGGCCGGAGGCCGCTCGCAGCGCATGGGCCGCGACAAGGCGGGCGCAATGCTCGGGGCCGAAAGCCTGCTCCGCCATGTGCTGACCCGACTCTCGCAGCAAGTCCTTCCCGTTGCCGTCAATGCCGATGCCGCCGCCGAGGATGTGCCGGTGATCCCCGACCGTTTTCGCGGCAAGGCCGGGCCATTGGCCGGCATCCATGCGGCGATGGTCTATGCTGCCGGCCTTCCTGGGATCACCCATGTCGTCACCGTCTCGGTGGATTGCCCGTTCTTCCCGGCCGATCTCGTCGCCCGGCTGGCGGCAGCGCTCGAGCGCCCGTCGCAGATCGCCATCGCCGCCTCCGAAGGCCGCAGCCATCCCGTCTTTGGTCTCTGGCCGGTGACACTCGCCGCCGACCTCGAAGCCTGGATCGTCAGCGACGAAAAGCGCCGCGTGCGCGACTTCCTGTTGCGGCATGACGTTACGGAAGTTTCGTTTCCGCTGCATCCGACGCGCGCCAGCCTGCTAGATCCTTTCTTCAACATCAATACGCCGGATGATCTCGTCGAAGCCGAACGCTGGCTGGAGGCCCTTCGCGCATGACCGCACCCAAAATCTTCGGCATCGCCGGCTGGAAGAACTCGGGCAAGACGGGGCTCGCCGTTCGGTTGGTGACGGAGTTCACCCGCCGCGGCTACAGGATCTCGACGATCAAGCACGCCCATCATGATTTCGATATCGACAAGGTCGGCGCCGACAGCTACCGCCACCGCGAGGCCGGCGCCCATGAGGTCACCATCGTCTCCGGCACCCGCTACGCCATCATGCATGAGCTGCGCGGCGCGCCCGAACCTGAATTCGAGGAGATCCTTGCGCGCCTTGCCCCCTGCGATCTCGTGCTGATCGAAGGCTACAAGCGCGAGCCGATCCCGAAGATCGAGGCCCGCCGCCTGGAGGCCGCCAATCGCCAGCCGCTGGCGCCGAGCGATCCCCATATCTGCGCCATCGCCGCCGACCACGCCGTGACGGATACGGCCCTGCCGGTCTTCGATCTAGACGACACAGGCGCCATCGCCGATTTCATCGCCGGCATCGTCGGTCTCGGGACGCCCCGCCCCTGAGCCGCTTATCCGGCTATCGAACCTGAGAGGCGGATCTGCTTCGCCTGCCACCGCCTTAGCGATTTCCCTGGCAAGCTGGTCCTGGTTATAGGGTTTCGCCAGTCTCGGTAGATCGATGTCGGTGCCGGCGGGAAGATCGGCATAGCCCGTTGCCAACACGATCGGCAGGGACGGATGAATGGCCCGCGCCGCCTCGGCGAGCTGTGCGCCGGTCATGCCGGGCATCGAATAGTCGGTGATCATCAGATCGAAATGCCGGCCGCGCCCGATCAGCTCGAGCGCCTGCGCGCCGGAATTTGCCTCGACGACCTCGTGGCCGAGATCTTCGAGCATGTCGACCGAACTCATGGCGATCAAAGCATCGTCATCGACCAGAAGGATCTTCAGCCGGGATGCAGCCTGCGGTGCGGAGAGCACAGCCTCAGCCGGCCGCTCGGCGCGCTGTTCGGTCGCCGGAAGCCACAATTCGGCGGTCGTCCCTACGCCAAGTTCGCTTGTCAGAACAAGCGCGCCATTGAGCTGAACGGAAAGTCCATGGATCATCGAAAGGCCGAGGCCAGTACCCTTTCCGAGTTCCTTGGTCGAGAAAAACGGATCGACGGCCTTCTTCAGCGTCTCGGCATCCATGCCCGTACCGCTGTCGGCCACCGCCAACACGAGATAGGCTCCCTCACCGAGATCGCCGTCATTGCCGACAACCTGCTCCTCGCGTAGCGAAATCGACAACATTCCGCCATCCGGCATCGCATCGCGGGCATTGACCGCAAGGTTGAGCAGCGCCAGTTCGAGCTGGTTCGCATCGACCAGCGCCGGCGGCAATTTCGCCGGCAAGGTGGTGTCAATACTGATCGAGGATCCGACCGAGCGCCGCAGCAGGTCGTTCATCCCGGAGACCAGATCGGCCAGATCGACGGGCTTGACCTGCAGATCCTGCTGCCTGGCAAAGGCAAGCAAACGCTGTGTCAGCGCCGCCCCTCGGCGCGCGCCCTGAAGCGCCCCGTCGACCAGCCGCATCGCCTTGCCATCTCCGGCAAAATGTTTGCCGAGCAGCTCCAGATTTCCGAGAACCACCATCAACAGATTGTTGAAGTCGTGGGCAACGCCGCCCGTGAGTTGACCTATCGCTTCCATTTTCTGGGATTGGCGGAGCTGCTCTTCGGCTCTCTCCCGCTGAGCAACCTCTTCAAGCAAGGTCTGGTGGGCGGCGTTGACTTCCCTCGTCCGTTCCCTGACGCGCTCCTCGAGATTCTCGTTGAGCCGTCTCAGATTCTCCTCGATGGTCTTGCGAACAGTGGTATCGGAGCAGACCCCGACAAGCTTCCGGGCAGAACCATATCTGTCGGCATAAAGCTGGGCATGAACCTCGGTCCAATGCTCTGATCCATCCGGCCAGATCGTTCTATGCTCGATCGAATAATCGCGTCCCGTATCGATCGTCTGGCGAAGGCGTGCCAGCACAAGGTCGCGATCGTCAGGGTGGATGCTGGCGATCAGATCATCACGCGTCACCTCAACGTCCGGCTCTCGACCGAAGACAGCTTTGCAGGTCGCCGACGCAGACAAGACCATCGAGGATAGTTCCAGCTCCCACGCCCCGAGACGGCCGGCCGCAAGTGCTGTCTGCAACCGCCGCTCTCCCTCGCCTAAAGCCTCCAGCCGGGCGCGCGCTTCATACTGGCGCAGGCGCCCCCTTAATGCAGTCCGCGCAACGCTGATGAAGGACGTCGCATGGAAGGGCCTCTCTAGAAAGGTCACATTGCCAAGGATTTCGGAAAGCTTGGCGGCGGCAGGGTTTCGTTCAGGTCCCCCGCCGCGCTGGGTCAGGACGATGAATGGCAGGTCGGACCAACTCGGTTGGGCGGCAACCCAGGCAGCAATCGGTCTGAGGTCATTTCCGCGGACGGCCTCTTCGGTCAGGACGCCGACCGCGATTTCCTCATCGAGTGACGCGGCGAACTGCCTCAGATCGGCAACAGCTATCGAAGGTAATCCGGTCTGATCGGTCAATGATGCGGCGACCTGTGCGTCGCGTCCGGCCGGTGCGTAGATCAGGGCCTTCGGGTTCGGGAAATTAGGAATTGCCGCCGTCCTTGTTGTCAGTTGGCAAAAGCGGCGCGGATGCTGCGATGAATTCGGGAACCCCGCGGAGCACCCCCTGGAACCCGACGAGAGGATCTCCGAACCGCAAGCCGGTCGCATCGATACGATACTCTCGTATCGTGTCCTCGTGGAAGCCGGTCCTCTTCTTGATCACCGAGACCGCCCGCCGCACCTTTCCCGCAGCTTCGAAGTAGCGCAGCAGAATGACGGTATCGGCGAGATAGGTGACGTCGACGGGCGCCTTCATGTCACCGACCAGTCCGTGCTGGGCAACGGTGAGAAAGGTGTTGGCTCCTTGCCTGTTCAGATATTGCAGCAGTTCGTGCATATGCAAGATCAACGAATTCTCGTCCGGCATTGAAGCCTGGTAGCCGTTGATGCTGTCGATAATCACGGTCTTCGCCCCCGATCTGTCGACAGAAGTACAGACGCGATGGGCAAATTCACCGGGTGACAGCTCGGCGGCATCAAGCTGCTCGATGTGCACCAAACCTTCATCCCTCAGAGCCTCGATATCCATGCCGAGCTGTTTCAGGCGTGTGAACAACAAGCCGAGCTCTTCGTCAAAAATAAAAACCGCCACCTTTTCGCCGCGTGCGACGGCCGCCATCACAAATTGAAAAGAAAAGGTGCTCTTGCCTGTGCCGGCAGGACCGAGGATCAGCGTACTCGACCCTCTTTCAAGCCCGCCGCCCAGAAGCAGGTCCAGCCCGGCAATGCCGCTGGCAAGCTGGTCGCGGACATAACTCGATCTGTGTTCGGCGGCGACGAGGCGCGGAAACACGACGACACCACCGGTTTGGATGGTGAAATCATGGTATCCGCCGCGGAAAGCCTGTCCGCGATATTTCGTCACCCTCAAGCGTCGGCGTTCGGCGCCGTAACTCGGGGCCAGCTCGTCGAGATGAATGACTCCGTGCACGACGCTATGCACCGTCTTGTCGAGGGTGTCAGATGTCAGATCGTCGAGCAGAAGGACGGTTGCACCTTGTCGGGCAAAATAATGTTTGAGCGCAAGGATCTGCCGGCGGTAGCGTAGCGAGCTTTGCGCGAGCAGCCTTATTTCGGACAGGCTGTCGAGAACGACCCGGCTCGGCCTGATCCGCTCGAAAGCTGCGAAAATTTCCTTGGTGGTCTCTCCGAGTTCGAGATCCGACGAGTAAAGCAAACTCTGCTGCTGCTCGGCGTCCAGCAGACTTTCCGGAGGCACGACCTCGAACACCTCGATATTGCCGTCGATCACCATTCCGTGTGAGGCGGCCCCGGCGCGCAGTTCGCTTTCGGTCTCCGAAAGGGTGATATAGAGTCCCCGTTCGCCGAGCCGCGCACCTTCAATCAGGAACTGCAACGCAATCGTGGTCTTCCCCGCCCCCGGATTTCCCTCCAGCAGAAAGACGTGGCCCGTGGAAAGTCCCCCCGCCAGAATTGTGTCCAAACCAGACACTCCGGTCCGGGCTTTCGTGGCAGGCAGTGCAGTATTCATTCATTGTTTCCTTCAGTTTCAGGTGTGAATTAGTGGCGAATGATGGAATGTCAAATCGCCGGCGCAGCATGTTTTCACTCCAGCCAAGTGTCTGCCGGAGTGTTTTAACAAGTGCTGGCGTGGATGCCCGCTCGTTGACGCGATCTGGGAATATCGGCCGCTATTCTCGATAGCGAAGCGCATCGACGACGAGGACGAAGGCCGCCGAGGCGTGCCGGCGGCTCGGATAGTAGAGATGATAGCCCGGAAACGCCGGGCACCAGTCTTCGAGCACGCGCACCAGCCGTCCCTCGGCAAGATGCGCCTGTACGACATCTTCAGGCAGATACGCCAGCCCCGCCCCGGCGAGCGCCGCGTTCAGCCTGAGTGCAATATTGTTGAAGATCAATTGTCCCTCGACACGCACCTTCAACTCGCGCCCATCCCGCTCGAACTCCCAGGCGTAGACGCCGCCATAAGTCGGCAGGCGCAAATTGATGCAGTTGTGATCGGTGAGATCCTGCGGCGTCAGCGGCTTCGTCCGTCTTTCGAAATAGCCGGGAGCGCCGACCACAGCCATGCGCATGTCGGGACCGATGCGGACCGCGATCATATCCTTGGCCACCTGCTCCCCCAGCCGCACACCCGCATCGTAGCGTTCGGCGACGATGTCGGTCAGCCCGTAATCGACGATGATCTCGACATTGATATCGGGATAATCAGGCAGGAGCTTTTCCAAGCCGGGCCAGAGGATGGCATCCGCCGCATGCTCGCCGGCATTGATGCGAATGCTGCCGGCCGGCTTTTCCCGAAACGCGCTCAAGGCGACGAGCTCAGTCTCGATCTCATCGAGCCGCGGGCCGATGGTGAGAAGCAGGCGTTCACCCGCCTCCGTCGGCGAGACGCTGCGCGTCGTGCGCGTCAGCAATCGCAATCCAAGCCGCTCCTCGAGCCCGCGGATCGTATGGCTGAGCGCCGATTGCGACACACCGAGCTTCGCCGCCGCCTTCGTGAAGTTTTTTGCACGGGCAACGGCAAGGAAGGCGATCAGGTCATTGACGGCAGGACGCGGCATTTATGAAACTTTCTCATAAGTCCGTGCCAGAACTACCATCTAATCACGGCCAAAGGCACGCGCTAAATATCCTGTCATCTGAGGACGAAGACATCCGCCGCGCGCGGACGAACGCCCCCAACTCTCCGACAGGAAAGAACGATCATGGAAATCAAGCGAAGCGGCTCGCAGCCTTCGGCCAAAGGACCGGCAGACTGGTTCACCGGCACGGTCCGCATCGATCCTCTCTTTCAGGTGACCGACCCGGCCCGCGCGGCTGGCGCCAGCGTCACTTTCGAGCCCGGCGCCCGAACCGCCTGGCACACCCATCCGCTCGGCCAGACGCTGATCGTCACATCCGGCTGCGGCCGCGTGCAGCGCGAAGCTGGGCCTGTGGAGGAGATCCGCGCCGGCGACGTCGTCTGGTTCTCCCCCGGTGAGCGCCATTGGCACGGCGCATCGCCGACGACGGCAATGACCCATATCGCCATCCAGGAACAGCTCGACGGCAAGGTCGTCGACTGGATGGAACATGTCACCGACAGTCAATACCAAGCTTTGAAAGGAAACGGCGATGCAAAAGCGTGAGCTCGGAAAGAGCGGTCTCGAAGTCTCGGCCATCGGTCTCGGCTGCATGGGGCTGAGTTATGGATATGGCCCAGCGACAGATATCCGGGAAGCCGTCGCGCTGATCCGGCAGGCGGTCGAACGTGGCGTGACCTTCTTCGACACCGCGGAAGCCTACGGCCCCTATAGAAACGAAGAGCTTTTGGGAGAAGCACTTGCTCCCTTTCGCAGCGAGGTAGTGATCGCAACCAAATTCGGCTTCAACCTCGATGCCAATGGCGGCCAGAGTGGCATGAACAGCCGGCCCGAGCAGATCCGGGCAGTTGCCGACCAGGCGTTGAAGCGCTTGAAGACCGATGTCATCGATCTGTTCTACCAGCATCGCGTCGATCCGGATGTTCCGATCGAGGACGTCGCTGGCACGGTCAAGGCGCTGATTTCAGAAGGCAAGGTGAAGCATTTCGGCCTCTCGGAAGCCGGCGCCAAGACGATCCGCCGCGCCCATGCCGTTCAGCCGGTGGCGGCGCTGCAGAGCGAATATTCGCTCTGGTGGCGCGAGCCCGAGCAGGATATCCTGCCGGTGCTCGAAGAACTCGGCATCGGCTTCGTGCCGTTCAGCCCGCTCGGCAAGGGCTTCCTGGCCGGCGCGATTAACGAGACGACCAGCTTCGACAGCAAGGACTTCCGCAACATCGTGCCGCGCTTTTCACCAGAAGCGCGAAAGGCCAACCAGGCACTCGTCGAGCTCCTCGCGGAGATCGCCGCACGCAAGCAGGCGACCTCCGCCCAAGTGGCGCTCGCCTGGCTGCTGGCGCAAAAACCTTGGATCGTGCCGATCCCCGGCACCACCAAGCTGCATCGCCTGGAGGAGAATATCCGGGCCGCCGAGGTCGAACTGACGGCAGAGGATCTCGGCAATATCGAAAGCGCGCTCGCCACCATCAAGGTGGAAGGCGATCGATATCCCGCGCATCTGCAGGCAAGGGTCAACCGCTGAGAACAGAAGCGGCCGCCATCATGTGCGGCCGCTCTTCATTGATCGCATCACCGTCTCGGCGCCGGCGCGTTCTCCTCGAAAGCCGGGATCGTCTCGAGCCTGCCGACAATCTCCGCAATATTGGGCCACCGGGCGAGATCGAAGCCCATGCGCCGGGCGCTGATCGCCTGCGGGAAGAGAAAGATATCGGCAAGACCAGGCCGGCCGCCGACGGCGAAGGCGCCCTGCCGGCGGTCGGCAATCATCGTCTCCACAGCGGCCATTCCCTCACCGACCCAATGGCGGCTCCAGGCCGCAACGGCATCGGCATCGGCCTGGAAGGCCGCTTTGAGATGCAGGCCGATCCGCGGCGGCAGCAGCGCATGGATCTCGGCTGCGATCGCCAGCGCGATCGACCGCGCCAGCGCCCTGCCCTCTGCCGTCTCCGGCAGCAGCGACGGTTGCGGCTGGATCTCGTCGAGATATTCGACGATCACCAGCGACTGGGTGATGAGAACGCCGTCATCCGTCAGCAAGGCCGGCACCAGCCCTTGCGGATTGACGCTGCGATATCCGGCCTGCCGGCTCTCGGCCTCTTCGCCGAGAATGGTGACCGGCAGCGCCTCGGCCGTCAGCCCCTTCAGCGCAAGCGCGATCCGGACTCTTGAGGTCGCCGAGGAAATTTCGTTCTGATAAAGTTTCACTGTCTTTCTCCCTGATGGCCTGAAGAGGAAACCGTGGACGCCGCCGTCACAAGGCCGGCGAGCGGCGAAGGCTCCCGCGAGCTTACGTCGTAAATGCAGGGCGCGGCGAAGACCGTCGCGCCCAGAATGCAGATGATCACCAATCGCATCAAATCCTCCATCGGCGAGGCCGATCGGTCGTTATCCGTCAGACAACGATCAATTCGACATCGATATTGCCGCGCGTGGCCTTTGAATAGGGGCAGGTCCGGTGCGCCTCATCCACCAGCGCCTTCGCGACATCCACTTCGATGCCGGGCAGGCTGACCTTAAGGCGTGCCTGCAGGAAATAGCCGCCGTCGGTCGTTCCGAGGTCGACCTCGGCATTCACCGCGGTCTCCGTGGGAAGCCTGACCTTCAGCTTGCCTGCGGCAATGCCGATCGCGCCGATGAAGCAGGCCGACCAGCCGGCGGCGAAAAGCTGTTCGGGATTGGTGCCCGGCCGCGCGCTGCCGGGAGGCGAGAGCTTGATATTGAGCTCTCCGTCGTCGCTCTGCGAAGCGCCGTCGCGCCCGCCGGTGGTGCGGGTCTTGCCGGTATAAAGAACCTTGTCGATCTTGGTCATGGAAACACTCCTTGTCTGGCTCGCTATTCGCGATCGGATCGCCTCAGGCGATCGGGTTGAACGGAGTGTGGTTTGATCGGGTGATATATCCGGCATGTTTCCGAAATCGGCCGAAATGTCACAAAACGTAGCATCCGGCATCCAGGACATGGTCCCATACAAATCGCCGGAAATTTTCCGGCGATCCCCATCATCACCGAAGGGTGACTTCCGCCGCCAGTCCGCCGCCGGCGCGATTGTAGAGCCGGAGCGAACCGCCGATCTTGGCCGTCAGCTGCTGGGCGATCGCAAGACCAAGACCGGTGCCGCCGGTCTCCCGGTTGCGGGATTGCTCCAGCCGGAAGAAGGGCTGCATGGCGGCTTCGAGCATATCGTCAGGGATACCAGGCCCCCGATCCATCACGGTGATGACGACATTGTTTTCCGCGTTGTGCTCGACGCTGATTTCGGCGGCACCCGCAAACTTCAACGCATTGTCGATGAAGTTCGACAGGATGCGGCGAAGAGCGTGTGGCTTGGTCAAGGCGGCGCCCTGAACCAGCCCGACGACCGTCACCGCCTTTCCGGTGTCCTGATAGTCGTAGGATATGCTGTCGATGAATGAGGCGAGATCGATGCGGGCATTCTTCTCGCCGCTGCCGTGGGCGCTGCGCGCATAGGCTATACCGTCCTGGACGAGGCGCTGGATCTCCCCGAGATCATGCACCAGCTTGTCCTTTTCAGGCGAATCCTCCGCCATATCGGCGCGCAGCCGCATGCGGGTGATCGGCGTCTGCAGATCGTGCGAGATGGCCGCCAGTATCTGTACACGCTCTTCGAGGTAATGGGCGATCCGCTCCCGCATCGCATTGAATGCCCTCACCGCATGCGCAACCTCGCTCGGACCGGCCTCGCTCAAAGCGGGACCGTCCTTGTTGGGGTCGAGGGCATCGGCTGCGGCAGCAAGCGCACCGAGCGGCCGGATTGCCTGGCGAACCGCAAACCAGGTGCAGGAGATGAGCAGCAGCATCTGGATGACGAAGACATAGGGCAGCCATGCGGCGATCGGCATGACGCCCTTCGGCGTGACGTCGATCGTCAGCGGGCTTCCATCGCTCAGCGTCAGATGCGCCTGCAATCGGTTCACCTCACCTGGAATCCGTTCGATGCTGATCGGAAAGCGATGTCCGATCGCCTCCTCGATCTTGCCTGATACCTCCGCCCCCTTGCTTGACGTGTCGGGCACGCCTGGAAGGCCGGTCCCGAGCACGAAGCGGTAATTGCCGCGGCTCAGCCGGTCGAGGAGAACGCCGCGCTCGCCTGGTGGAAGCCGGTCGAGAACGGCGATCGACGTTGCGACGTCATTCTCCAGCGTGCCGAGCATCACCGCCTTGGCCGACATGGTGCGCTCCATATAGAGCACGCTGAAGGACAGCCCGTAGGCAAGGGCGAGACCGATGAGCAGGATGAGGAAGATCCGCGACCGCAACGTCCTCGGCCACATCAAACCCGAGAACCAGGGGATCGCCCTCATTGGCGCAGCTCCGTGATTTCGACCGGAACCGAAAATACATAGCCTTCGCTGCGCACCGTCTTGATGTAGGTCGGTTCACGCGCATCGTCCCGCAGCCGCTGCCGCAGGCGGCTGACCAGGAGATCGATCGAACGATCGAAGAGATCGGCATCGCGGCCCTGCGTCAGGCTCAGAAGCTGGTCGCGATTGAGCACCCGCTGCGGGTGATCGATGAAGACGCGAAGCAGCCGGTACTCGGCGCCGCTGAGTGCAATCGCGGTCCCCTCCGTGTCGAGAAGATGCCGGGCGACCGTATCGAGCCGCCAGTCGCCGAAGCTCAGTAACTGTCCGGCCTCGCTGATCTGCAGGTTAGGCGGCAGCATGCGCGTGCGCCTCAGCACCGCCTTGATCCGGGCCAGCAACTCGCGCGCGGCAAAGGGCTTGGCGAGATAGTCGTCGGCGCCCATTTCCAGCCCGAGGATCCTGTCCATTTCGTCGGTGCGGGCCGTCAGCATCAGGATCGGGATCGCCTTGTGCCGGCCGGCGCGCAGTTCGCGGCACAGCACCAGCCCGTCGTCACCCGGCATCATCACGTCGAGCACGATCAGGTCGACGGCATTGGCTTCGAGAAAGCTGCGCATCTGGCGCCCGTCCGCGGCAGTGCTGGTCCTCAGGCCGTTCTTCTGCAGATAGCCCGAAACCAGCTCGCGGATTTCGCGATCGTCGTCGACGACCAGGATGTGATCGACATGATCCATATGTTCCTGTTCCCTTACCGATAGAAGCGGCCGCGTCCTCCTCCTCGATATCGAGGCGGCTGACGCGACCTACGCATATTCCGCCGGCCCAGGCAACGAGGCTCTGCGGCCGGTCTCATCGATCAGAAGCGGTCGACGTCGATGACCGCCTGCGCAAAGGCCTGCGGCGCTTCCTGCGGCAGGTTGTGGCCTATGCCGCCATTAATCGTGCGATGCTCGTATTTGCCGGAGAATTTTCCGGCATAGGCGGATGGCTCCGGATGCGGCGCACCGTTTGCATCCCCCTCCATGGTGATCGTCGGCACGGAGATCATCGGCAATGCGGCAAGCGTCTTCTCATAGGCATCGTACTTGGCCTCGCCTTCGACAAGCCCCAGGCGCCAGCGATAATTGTGAATGACGATCGCGACATGGTCGGGATTGTCGAAGGCAGCCGCCGACCTGTCGAAAGTCGCATCGTCGAAATTCCACTTCGGCGAAGCCGTCTGCCAGATGAGCTTTGCGAAATCATGCGTATTGCTCTCGTAACCCAGCCGCCCACGTTCGGTTGCAAAATAGAACTGATACCACCAGGCCAGTTCCGCCTTCGGCGGCAGCGGCTTCAAATTAGCCTCCTGGCTGCCGATCAGGTAGCCGCTCACCGAGACCATCGCCTTGCAGCGCTCCGGCCATAGCGCCGCCATAATGTTGGCCGTCCTCCCGCCCCAGTCATAGCCGGCAATCACTGCCTTCTCGATATCGAGCGCATCGAGCAGCGCGATCATATCGGCAGCCAGCGCCGACGGCTGACCGTTGCGCGGTGTCTGGTCGTCCAGGAAGCGGGTCGTGCCGTAACCACGCAGATAGGGGACGATCACCCTGTAACCCGCCGAGGCCAGCAGCGGCGCAACATCGACGAAACTATAAATATCGTAGGGCCAGCCATGCAGCAGCAGAACAACGGGACCATCCGCGCTGCCGGCCTCGGCATAACCAATATCGAGCACGCCCGCCTTCACCTGCTTCAGCGCTTCGAAAGACGTATTGGTTCCGGCCTTTACGGCGGGCAGCGCCGACTGGGCGACGGCTGTCCCGGCCACGCCGAATTCGACGGCCGCAAGGGCGATTGCCGTCATGCCGAAGAAGCGGCGGCGGTGATGGTTGATTTGCTCTGACATCGGTCTCTCCTGTCGAATGAATCACGTCCTCAAAAGACGTTCCACTTGTATCAGCGATATGTCATGAGCAATCATTATTGAATGCTGATGTAGCTTCCGGCCGCCAGGATACATTCCGATACAATCGCGCCGTTTTCATCGCTCGCGGTATCTGCGACGCCGGTTTGTGTCGCTCTGTATCGCGATCGCCCATCAGCAACACTTCGGTACATTTTCCGGCGAAACCCGACACATCCGGGATACGTCCGCCCGGCCATATCCTCGCCGTTGCTGGTTCAGGCCCATCGCCGTCCAGAGCCCGATCAATCGGTTTCAAAGGAAACGATGATGACACTGCTGATCATTGCCTATCTCGGAGGTGCGCTGACGATCCTCAGCCCGTGCATCCTGCCGATCCTCCCCTTCGTCTTCGCCCGTGCCGGGCAGCCCTTCGTCCGCAGCACGCTGCCGATGCTGGCGGGCATGGCCGCCACCTTCGCTCTCGTCGCGACACTGGCCGCGGTCGGCGGCAGCTGGGCCATCCGCGCCAATGAATATGGCCGTCTTGCCGCGATCGTCCTGCTGGCGCTCTTCGGCGCCAGCCTGCTTTCGCCGCGCTTCGCCAGCACCCTCGCCCGGCCGATCGTCGATCTCGGCAACAATCTCCTGAACGCCAACGGCGGTGGACGCGCTGCGCCGACGGTGAAGAGCGCCCTCATCCTCGGCGTCGCTACCGGCCTGCTCTGGGCGCCCTGTGCCGGGCCGATCCTCGGCCTTGTTCTCACAGGTGCCGCCCTGCAGGGCGCTAACCTGCAGACCACCTTCCTGCTCGCCGCCTATGCCGCCGGTGCTGCAACCTCGCTCGCGGTCGCCCTGCTTGTCGGCGGCAGGATATTCGCCGCGATGAAACGCTCGCTCGGCCTCGGCGACCGGATTCGCCAGGGTCTCGGTGCTGCGGTACTCGCGGGTGTCGCCGTCATCGCCCTCGGCCTCGACACCAGCCTGCTGTCGCGGCTTTCCTATGCGAGCACCGCATCACTGGAACAGGCAGTGCTCGACAGGTTGCATGCCAAGCCCGCAGCCGGCGCCCCCGCCGAGGTCGCCAGCAACGGCGTGATGATCGCAGACGCCAAGAAGCCCTTTCGCAGCGATCTGCCGGTCGAAGGGTATGCGCCTTCGCTCGACGGCGCCGTCGAATGGCTGAACTCCAAGCCTCTGGCCACCGAGCAGCTGCGGGGCAAAGTGGTGCTCGTCGACTTCTGGACCTATTCCTGCATCAACTGCATTCGCACGATCCCCTATGTCAAAGCCTGGGCGGAAAAATACGCTGATCAGGGCCTCGTGGTGATCGGCGTCCACGCCCCGGAATTCGCCTTCGAGAAGAAGCTCGACAACGTCAAGAAGGCGGTCGGCGATTTCGAGATCGGCTATCCCGTCGCGATCGACAATGACTACAAAATCTGGCGCGCCTTCGAAAACAGCTACTGGCCGGCCGGCTATCTCATCGATGCCGAGGGCCAGATCCGCTACCACCATTTCGGCGAAGGCAACTATGGCAGGACCGAAAAAGCCATTCAGGACCTGCTGCGCGAAGCCGGCAGCCAGATGACGTCAAGTGCGCCGGTCGCACCGGATGCCAAGGGCGTGGAAGCCTCTCCGGACCTTGGCAATATCCGCTCCGGCGAAACCTATCTCGGCTACGAACAGGCGGCGAATTTTGCCTCGCCCGAAGGACTGCAGGCCGACGCGCCGCATGAGTATTCGATCGCAGAACCCGGCCTCAACGGCTGGGGTCTGTCCGGAACCTGGACTGTCGGCAAGGATCAGGCGAGGCTTGATCAGGCCGGTGGCGGTATCACCTATCGCTTCAGCGCCCGCGACCTGCATCTTGTTCTCGGCCCGGGCACGGACGGCAAACCGATCCGCTTCCAGGTGACGGTCGACGGCAAGGCGCCGGGACCGGATCACGGCTCAGACATCGATGCCGACGGCAACGGCACGGTGACGGCGACTAGGCTTTACCAGCTGGTGCGCCAGTCCGGCACGGTCGGCGCCCGCAACTTCCAGATCCGCTTCCTCGATCCCGGGGTGCAGGCCTACGCCTTCACCTTCGGCTGACCCGCAGACTGATTAATTCCGATCCTCGACAACGACCAAAGGAGTGATACCCATGAACCGACGTCTTCTCTTCACCGCAGCCCTTGCCTTCGCCACCACCGCCATCGCCTTCGCAGCAGAGGCTGCGGCGGTGAAGAACATCGTAATCGTCCACGGCGCGCTCGCCGACGGCTCAGGATGGCGCAAGGCGACGGAGATTCTCCAGAAACGCGGCTTCAACGTCACCATCGTCCAGGAACCCATCACCTCGCTCGACGACGATGTGGCGGCGACGAAGCGGGTTCTCGACCTCCAGGACGGACCGAGCCTGCTCGTCGGCCACAGCTATGGCGGCATGGTCATTACCGAAGCCGGCAACGCCCCCAATGTCGCAGGCCTCGTCTATGTCGCGGCCTTCCAGCCCGACAAGGGCGAAAGCCTGCTGAGCCTCGCCAGCTCCAAGCCCGCCGGCAGCATGGATATCAAGGAAACCAAGGACGGCAAGTATCTCTATCTTGACCCCGCAGCCTTCGCCGCGGATTTCGCCGCCGACCTGCCGCAAGCCGAAGCCGACTTCCTGGCAAGATCACAGGTCTTCGCCTCGAAGCAGGCGTTCTCCGCCAAAATCGCCGAGCCGGCATGGCGGACAAAACCGAGCTGGTCGATCGTCGCTACGGAGGATCGCGCCATCAACCCCGAACTGGAACGCGACATGGCAAAACGGGCCGGCAGCGACGTGACCGAGATCAAGGCAAGCCACGCCGTCTTCGCGTCCCAAGCAGAGAAGGTCGCCGACATCATCGAAAAGGCGGCCAGGAAAGCCGGCGAGTAGAACCGGCGGGATGGGGGCAGCAGATCATCGACGGCCGCCCTCATCCAACTCGCGGATCCCGTCCTTCGCCCCGCTGAGAAGAAGGAAAAGGCCATAAAGCCCCTCCCCACAATGGAGAGGGGCAACGATATTTACTGGTTGGCAGCCACCGGCCGAACCAGCGCCGTCACGCGGCGGACGGTGACGCGGCGGTTTTCCTGTTCAGGGCCTGACGTATTGACCTTCAGATATTGCTCGCCATAGCCCTGAGTCGCCAAGTTCTCCGGCGGGATGCCGTAGACGTCGGAGAGCACGTTCGCGACCGATTCCGCCCGCTGGTCGGAGAGGACCAGGTTGCTCTGATCGGTTCCGACGGCATCCGTATGACCCTCAATCAGGAAGGTTTCACTCGGATCCTTTTTCAGCACTTGGCTGATCGCGTCGGCAACCTTGCGCAGCGTGCGCGCCTGCGTCATCGGAATATCGGCGCTGCCGGTCGCGAAGGTGATCGTGTCGAGGTCGATGCGGCGCACCTTGTCGCGGATACGGGCCGAATACTTCACCTCGTCAAGCGAGTAGACACGCTCCACCGGCTCGACGGGCGGCTCGCTCAGGAACTCGTAATAATCCCGGTCCGGGTCACTGCGAGTATCGATGATGTAATCGTTGAGCGGTACGCGCAGCCGCATCGGCGGCAGGTCGGCACCCGGATCCTCGAAATAGTCGCGGTCCGGATCGTCGTAGAGGTCCTGCGAATAATAGAGCACATGCTCGCGCCCGCGGGCGTCGACGCGCGACCGTTGAATGATGTCGCCGTAGCGGTTGCGGATTGTCACGATGCGGTAACCCTCCGGCCGCGTGATCGTCTCGCGGTAGCGATCACCCGACAGCTCCTCGTAGCTCGGCCGTTCGCCGTCGCGCAGGAACCGCCTGTCGTCGTCGCCACGCACGATCACCCGATTGTCGTACTGGATGATCACACGATTGTCGTCGGTGCTATCGTCGACGCGCGCACCGTCGGGACGGACGAATTGCGGCCGCGCATCGAGCTTTCTACCCTTCTCGCTGGTCACCGCTTCAAGCTTGATCGTCGGCGCCGCCTTGGCGCCGCTGGCGGCCTGCGCATCGGCATCCGAGGTCGGCACCTTCACCTCCTGGGTCTCGGCGCGCATCTTGTCGCGGTCGCGGCGGCCTTCGCGGCCCTTGCTGCGGTCGGCATCCTTGTCGCTGTCGAGCACGGCGGCACCGTTTTCGACCGGCAGCACGACGGTTTCGTTGCTCTTGGCAGGATCCGCGGCAATCTTCTTGCGGCGCTCCAGCTCTTCGGGCGAGGCCTTTTCCGGCGCCGGAATGGCCTGCTCGACCTGCTTGCCGCCGCTGGCATCCGGCAGCGGCTGAGCAGTGTCGGTCGCCGGCGCGGCCGGCTGCGCGCCGGCGGGCTGTTCGCCGGCAGGCTTGGCGGCGGTGCCGTCCTTCGGCTTTTCGGCGGGTACGGCTTCTGGTGCCGCCGCTTTATCTTCGGTCGCCTTGCCTTCAGTTGCCTTATCTACAGTTGCCTTGCCTTCGGTCGGCTTCTCCGCAGGTGCTGCGGCTTCGCCCTTTGCCGGCTTCTTCTCTGCCGGTGCTTCGGCGGCGGGTTTTGCCTCCGGCTTGACTTCGGGTTTGGCCTGCTCCTCGGCCGGCGTCACGGCTTCGGGAGCCGCAGTCTCGGCTTTGCCCTTGCCTTTATCCTTGCCCTGGGCCTTGTCCTGCCCTTTGGCGCGCTTGCCGCCTTCCGGCTTGGCTTCCGGCTGCGCCTGCTCCGTCTCCGGCTGCGCTTCCTTTGCCGCCGGCTGCTGTTCGGGCTGCGGCTGAGCCTCCGGCTCGGCCTGCTTCTTCGGCTTCCTCGGCTTCTCCTGCGTTACCGGCTGCTCCTGCTGCGGCGCGGCCTCCGGCTTGGCCTTCCGCTCGGGTTTGCTTTCGGCCTGCGGCGCGGGTTTTTCCTTCGGCGCTTCGGCCTTCGGCGGTTCCGGCTCTGCCTTGGGTTCAGGCGCCTTGGGTTCGGGCGCCGGTGCCTCCTTGCGCTCGGCCTTCGGCTTTTCGGCGGGCGCCTCCTTCGGCTGCTCGGCGGCCGGTGCCTTTTCGGCCGGAGCCTCTTCCTTCTGCTTGCGCTTCTTCTTCAGCAATTCCTCATCGGAAGGCGCATCCTGAGGCGCGTCCTGCGCCACTTCGAAACTGCCTTGTTCGACTTGCCGCACGGCCTGTGCCTGCGTCGCGGCGTCGCGCACGGCAGCCATTGCCGATGCCGGCTGGAATGCCAGCGAGAGTGAAAGCAACGGAAAAGCCGCGCTTGCGAACAATCTTGATTTCATGCCCATCGGGTTT
The DNA here is from genome assembly GCF_014195245.1 of Rhizobium sp. BK619. Taxonomy (NCBI): domain Bacteria; kingdom Pseudomonadati; phylum Pseudomonadota; class Alphaproteobacteria; order Hyphomicrobiales; family Rhizobiaceae; genus Rhizobium; species Rhizobium sp. BK619. The sequence goes on from NZ_JACIBH010000005.1 coordinate 281,538, forward strand.
CCTCGATCCTGTTTGAGCTTCCTGAAGGCCGATAGGCCCTGCTTCCGCCCCTAGCGTCGCAATGAGGCGAAACGGCGAAATGGCAATTGCCGAACCGCCGATTTGTTCCGGTTCTAGGAAGCTGCAGATTAACCTCGCGTGAATGTTGCAGTCTGCCGACGTTCATCTCGACTGCTATTTGCACCGCCCAATTGCGATGGGATTTGTGTTGCAATTCCATGAAAAAAAGTCTGATTATCGCCGCAAGGCGGTCTCGGACCGTTGAACTGCAGCCGTCAGCCCGCGAGAAAAAGAGCGGCGGCTACCAACAGAGAGGATCCTCATGCATATCTCCACCCGTATTTTCGCGGCAGCCTCGATCGCGGCGATGTCCCTTTTCGCCGGCTCGGCCATGGCCGATGGCGAGAAGTATGTGATCGGCACCGATTCGACCTATCCGCCCTTCGAGTTCGTCGACGCCAGCGGCACGATCCAGGGCTTCGACATCGACATCACGAAGGCGCTTTGTGCCGAGATGAAGGCTGAATGCTCCTTCGTCAGCACCGACTGGGACGGCATCATCCCGGCGCTCAACGCCAAGAAGTTCGACATGATCGTTTCCTCCATGTCGATCACGCCGGAGCGCCTGAAGCTCGTCGACTTCTCCAACAAGTACTACAACACCCCGCCGGCCATCGCCGTGCCGAAGGATTCGAAAATCACCGACGTTGCCGGCCTCAAAGGCAAGGTGATCGGCGCACAGACCTCGACAACGCACGCCAACTACGCCGAGAAGCACCTGGCCGACACCGAACTGAAGCTCTATCCGACGGCTGACGAATACAAGCTCGACGTCTCCAGCGGCCGTGTCGACGCCGTCATCGACGACGTCGTCGTTCTCTCCGAATGGGTCAAATCCGACGCCGGCGCCTGCTGCAAGATCCTGACCACCCTGCCGGTCGACAAGGAAATCAACGGCAACGGCGCAGGCATTGCCATCCGTAAAGGCGATCCGCTCAAGGAAAAGCTGAACACGGCAATCGCTGCGATCCGCGCCAGCGGTGAATACAAGAAGATCCAGGACAAGTACTTCGACTTCGACGTTTACGGCGAATAAGAAATTCGCTATCTGGCCAGTCAAGGTAATGGCGGAAGGCTTGCTCTTCCGCCATTTTTGTTTGACAAAGATGGCAAGATCAAAACGGCAAAAGCCGTGAGGGGAATTCACGCATGGGCGGATTATTTTCCGCGCTCGGCTCCTTCTGGAGCGCACTTGTGCACATTCTGGATCCGCTGTGCGGACCCGTCGGCATCTTCACCTGGCTGGGTCAGTCGACGATCCTTGCCTGTGGCGATACCGGCTGGGGCGACGAGATTGCACTTGGCCTAGAGGTCACCGTTTCCGTGGCGATCGTCACCCTGCCGATCGGCCTCGCCATCGGCTTCCTGGTGGCGCTCGGCCAGCAGTCGGAAGAAAAATCGCTGCGGCTGGCGGCCGGCATCTACACGACCATCTTCCGCGGCCTGCCGGAGCTCCTGACGCTCTTCATCATCTATTACGGCATGCAGATGCTGATCCAGTCTCTGCTGACCTTCGTCGGTTATGACGGACCTCCGGTCGAGATCAATGCCTTCCTCGCCGGCGTCATCGCGCTTTCGGTGGTTTTTTCAGCCTACTGTTCGGAAGTGCTGCTCTCGGCCTTTCGCGCCATTCCCAAGGGGCAATATGAGGCCGGCGACTCGCTTGGCCTGCATCACGGCCGCACGCTGCGTCTGATCATCCTGCCGCAGCTGGTGCGCATCGCCTTGCCGGGCCTGACGAACCTCTGGATGGTGCTCCTGAAGGACACCTCTTACGTCTCGATCATCAGCCTTGCCGATATCCTGCGCCAGACGAGCGTCGCCGTGCGGGTCACCAAGGAACCCTTCTTCTTTTATGGCCTGGCCTGCTGCCTTTATCTGGTGCTGGCCATTCTCTCCTCCTTTCTGCTCGTCTATGTCGAGCGCTGGGCCAAGCGTTCGGAGATCCGCCGATGAGCTACGCCGAAACGCTGATCCCGCCGCAACCCGCACCTCGCGAAGTGATGAAGCCGATGACGCCGGCGCGTATGGCCGGCTATATTTTCGTCGCCGCCTGGGCTGTATTCGGCGCGCTGCTGGTGATCTCCGTCGTCAACGGCTGGGATCCGGAAAAATTCACCCGCTACGGACCGCGCTATCTCCACGGTCTCGGGGTCACGCTCAGCCTCGTTTTCATTTCCGTCATCTGCGGCGCAGTTCTGTCGCTGCCGCTTGCCGCGGCGCGCATGTCGAAGAACCGGGTGCTGAATGCGCTCGCTTACGGCTATATCTATTTCTTCCGCGGCACACCGCTGCTGGCCCAACTGTTCCTGGTCTATTACGGCCTTGGCGTATTCCGGCCGCAGCTTGAGGCCGTCGGCATCTGGTGGTTCTTCCGCGAAGCCTGGTATTGCGGCCTTTTTGCCATGACCATCAATACCGCGGCCTACCAGGCGGAAATCCTGCGCGGCGCTATCGAAAGCGTACCGCACGGCCAGCACGAGGCAGCCGCGGCCCTCGGCATCCACAAGTTCATCGCCTTCCGCAAGATCGTTCTGCCGCAGGCCCTCATCGTCGCGCTTCGCCCTTACGGCAACGAGATCATCCTGCTAATCAAGGGCTCGGCGGTCGTCGCCATCATCACCGTGCTCGACCTGATGGGCGAGACCCGCTATGCCTTCTCCCGCACCTTCGACTACCAGACCTATCTCTGGGCAGCGATCTTCTACCTCGTCATCGTCGAGGCACTGCGCCATCTCTGGGCCTGGATCGAGCGCCGCCTGACCCGGCATCTCAAGCGTTGACGCGTGCGGTTCCGGCCTGGCAGCACTCTCGGCGCGATGCTGCCAAGTCGTTGATATCAAAAATAAATTGTCCTTTTATGAAGTATCTGTAAAGCTTCCGTTAACCACTCGCATGTTTCCATATCACGTAGCGCTAATAAGCGCGCGAGTGGGAACGAGAAGAAGTGAACACGATGCACAAGGACATGGAAAAACAACTGCAGGGCTATGGCCTGACGACCGCCCAGATCCTCTACCACCTGCCGGATCATCCGGCGATTCTGCAGACTTATGTCTGGCAGGAATATGATCTCGCCCCCGATTTCCCCGAAATGCGCGGCTTCCTGAAATTCTGGGAAGAAAAGCTCGACGGACCGCTGCATTCGGTGCGCTACATCCACCGCAAGCTGATCTCCGCGACCGAGTGGCGGGCGCTGAAGGGAGAGTTCATCCTGCACTGATCCGGCTTGCGCAGAATCAGACATGTGCCTCGCCATGGCCGAATTCGCCTTGGTCGCGGACCGGGCTGAGCGCAAAACAGAGGATGCCGAGGTAGAAGACGGCGACGATGACGATGACCGCAAGGCCGGGAATAGGCCCCAGCACGGCATTGTCGATGACATAGGTCCAGGATTGCGCCTGCAGCGCCGGCATGCCCTCCGTCTGCAACTTCGGCGTCGAGATTTTCAGGCACCAGGCAAGAAACAGGATGGAATACATCCAGACGTAATTGCGTCTGAGCCGGCGGTGCATCGCGTCCCGATAGCTGAGCAGGAAACGCGGTTTGCGCAAGCTGCTGGCAACCACCGCGGCCCATTCTCTCCCGGCCCCCGCCTCCGGCGCCAGGATCTGCGCAAAATAGCTGCGCTCGATCTGGCGGATGCGGGCGCGGTAGATGTCGAAGAAGCGGTAGCGCCGCGCCTCGATGATCAGAAGCAGCGTCACCAGCATCATCCCGAACAGCAGAACGCCGTGATGCGAGGTCGGCGTCGACAGCGACACCGAAAGCAGCGCCGCCACCACGGTGATTGCCCAGTTCGACGTCCGGTCGATGCGGTCGCGCCAGCTCGTCATCCGTCCGAGTTCGCCGCGGTAATAATGGCTGAGCGTATTGGTAATCTCGCCCGGCGTACCAGGCAGCAGTAACGCCCGCGCAGCCTCTCCTTCCAATACCGATGACACCCTTTCTTGCTCCGATTTCATGACTTTTCCTCCCTTCGTCTTGTTTTTGGCCATTCTGCGCCCACAGCCACGCCATTGCAAAACATCGAAAGCCGCCTTAGACGCATGCGTGAAACAAAAGGACGGCGGACTGCTATGGCAAAGAAGATCGACGAAGAAGCCCTTGGCGAGGCTTATAACCGCGCTCTGGCGCTGGAAAAGGCCGGCGATGTCGACGCGGCCGTTGCAGCCTATGAGGAAGTCCTGGCGATTGATCCCGACGATCATGGCGGTGCAGCCGTGCGCATCGCCGCGATGGGCCGGGGCGAGACGCCGGTCAGGGCGCCGGACGCCTATGTCGAGACCCTGTTCGACCAGCATGCCGAGGTTTTCGAAGACGTGCTCGTCGAGCAGCTCGGTTATCACGTGCCGATGCTGGTGCGCCAGCGGCTGCAGGCGCTGAAGCTCGGGCCGTTCAAGCGACTGCTCGATCTCGGCTGCGGCACGGGCCTCACCGGCGGCGCGCTGCGCGACCTCTGCGCCGATATGACCGGCCTCGACCTTTCGGAGAAGATGGTCGAGGTCGCCCATGAGAAGGATCTCTACGAGACGCTCTTCGTCGCCGAGGTCGAGGACTTCCTCGACGACAATGATGAGGAAGCCTTCGACATCATCACCGCCACCGACGTGCTGCCCTATCTCGGCGCGCTCGAACCGCTGTTCTTCGGCGCCGCCGAGAACCTGACGTCCGGCGGCCTGTTCATCTTCTCCTCGGAAACCCTGCCGGAGGAGACCCTTGCCGGCCGCGCCTACATGGTCGGCCCGCACCAGCGCTTCGCCCATGCCGACGCCTATGTGAAAGAACGTCTGGCGGCAACCGGCTTCGAACTCATCGAGATATCGGATATCAATGTGCGCATGGAAGACGGCCAGCCGACGCCCGGCCATCTGGTGATCGCCAGATATATCGGCTGAGGCAATAGTTACACGATCGACGAACTATCTGTTGCGCATTGCTTTCCGACCTGATACTTAGTCGGTCGGTAAAGTTTTCCACCTAACAGGAAAGGTCGCCGCATGTCGCTCGTGTTCTATGGGCATCCGCTCGCCTCCTTCTGCCACAAAGTGTTGGTCGCGCTTTACGAAAACGGCACGCCCTTCGAAAACCGCCTCGTCGATCTCTCCGACGAGGGCTCGCGCGCCGATCTTTTCCGCTTCTGGCCGATCGGCAAGATGCCGCTGCTGCGGGACGAAGCGCGCGACAGCACGGTTCCCGAAACGTCGATCATCATCGAATATCTCGATCATTATTATCCCGGCCCCGTTTCCCTGCTGCCGCTGGAAATCGACCGTGCGCTGCAGGTCCGCCTCTGGGATCGCTTCTTCGACCACTATGTCCAGGCGCCGATGCAGACCATCGTCAGCAATCGCCGGCGCCCCGAGGGCAAGGAGGACGAGACGGAGGTGGCCGCCTGCAAGGCGACACTTGCCACCGCCTATGCGATGATCGAAAAACAGCTCTCCGAGAGCTCATGGATCTCGGGCGAGGCCTTTACCATGGCCGATTGCGCCGCCGCCCCCGCCCTCTTCTACGCCGAGACGCTGGTCCCGTTTTCAGAGGAGCAGCAGAAGCTTCGCGCCTATTACGACCGGCTACTCGCCCGCCCATCCTTTGCAAGGGCGCTGGAAGAGGCCCGCCCCTATTTCAAGTTCTATCCCTACCATGACAGGCTGCCCAGCCGCTTCCGGGATGCGGCGGGATGATCGACGGCCAGGCGGGACTCGATCGCATGTTCCACGCGCTTTCCGATCGCAGCCGTCGCGGCATGATCGACCGCCTCGGCCGCGGCCCGGCTTCTGTCACCGAGCTGGCCGCGCCGCTTGCGGTTGCCCTGCCAACGGTGATGAAACATCTGCAGGTGCTGGAGGAAAGCGGCCTCGTACTCTCCGAAAAATCCGGCCGGGTGCGAACCTACCGCCTGCAGCAGGACGCGCTTGCCGCCGTCGAGCGCTGGGTGGAACAGCGAAAGAGCCGCTGGAACGCTACCTTCGACAGGCTGGATCAATATCTCGCCGAAGAACCGGAGACCTTTTCCGAATGACGACACGATCCGCCGAACACACCACCCTCGTCATCGAGCGGCGCCTGAAGGCGCCGGTCGCCCGCGTCTTCCGCGCCTGGTCGACACCGGAGGCCAAGCGCCAATGGTTCGCCTGCCATGGCGAATGGGCGCCGCTGGAATACAGACTCGACTTCCGTCCCGGCGGTACCGAGCGGAACCATGTCGCCGATACCGACGGGCTTTTACATGCTTTTGACGCCCATTACATCGATATCGTGCCTGATTCCCGCATTATCTATGCCTATGAGATGAAGCTCGGCGAAAGGCGCATTTCCGCCTCGCTCGCCACCGTCGCCTTCGAAGCCGACCCCGAGGGCACCAGGATGATCTTTACTGAACAGGTGGTCTTTCTCGACGGCTACGCCGACAACGGCGCACGCCTCCAGGGCACACAAATCGGTCTCGACAATCTCGAACTTTTTCTGGAGCGCGAGGCGAGCCCGATCCATTAGCCGCTTGATTTCTTCCGGGAGGCGGCAGCCTTTGCTGACATATTCAACGCCGCAGCGGCGCGAAAGAGCGCCTTCAACGCCTCCTCGTCGATCTCGTCGCCCTCATGGAAATCGATGGCTCGCCGCGTGTTGCCGTTGAGGCTGGAATTGAAGAGACCTGAAGGGTCCTGCAATGATGCGCCCTTGGCGAAGGTCAGCTTCACCGCGCTCTTGTAGGTCTCGCCGGTGCAGATGATGCCGGAACGCTCCCACACCGGAACCCCTCGCCACTTCCATTCCTCGACCACCTCGGGCTCGGCCTGCCTGATGAGCGCACGGATCCGGGCGAGCATTTCGCCGCGCCAATCGCCGAGTTCCTTGATCCTGGCGTCGATCAGTTGAGACGGCGAGGCTCCCCCGTTTGCGTCCCCGGAAGCGCTCGTCTTCATTGCTGCTGTCGCTTTCTTCATAGTTCCTCCCGCCCTCATGCGAGGGGTATTGGTGATTACATCCGTTCGCCGGGCAGTTGGCTGGCCTGCTCCACCCAGGCGGCAAGCTGGGCTTCATCGATTTCGTCGTCCTCGCGAATATCGAGATAGCGGACTTCCTTCTGCTTGGAATGGCCGGGCGGCAGAGGCTGAAGCGACGCACCCCGGAAGAATGCCACCTTGATGTATTTCGTGAAGCAATGAATGCCGAGGAACCAGCCCTGCCCTTCGATGCCGTAGAAGGGCGAGTTCCATTTGACTGCCTTATACACATTCGGCACGATACGCGTGATCAGTGCATCGAGGCGGCGCCCGACGTCACTTTTCCAGCCCGGCATCGCGGCGATATAGGCCTGCACCGGAGCTTCGCCGTAACCCTTGGCGATCTGCGGATTGCCGCCCGAGAGAAGGGTCGGCTCTGCAGCGGCCCGCTTGGCGGCGGTCTTCTCGGTGAGCGTCACTTGGGTCTTGGACGTCTTGCCGGCCATTGTGTCACTCCTATCTCCCACGCCATCTGGCAGCATAGGGCAGCAGGAAGAGGCAAAGACCGGCCAGCAACAGCAGGCCAAGCGGCAGCACTGCCAAGACGTCGCACCAGACGGTCGATTTCTCCTGTACCACAGCGATAATATTGAGAATGACCGCTACGGTAAAGGCAACGGACAGCCAGCGGGGGATCTGCAGCAACCAGTAGTTCCAGCTCAATAGGGCCTACCCCGTTTACGTCAGCCGAGGCGACGGGCCGCCTCACTCCATCCGCGCCAGCACCTGCTCCAGATTTCCAAGGAACTGCGTCCACCCGCTCCTGGCGCCGCCGTAAGCCTGCCGCTGATCCGGCCGGAAACCCGATTGCTCCATACGCAGATGCGTGCCCGTGGCGGTCGGAGTGAGAGTCCAGGTGACGATGCTTTCAAGACCGTAGGCATCCCAGCTATAGGACAGGGTCTTGTTCGACTCGACCTCCAGAACCTTGCAATCGACCGAGCCCCAATCGGCGTTGAAGCTGAAGCGATGATCAACGGCCGGCTTGAAGTCGCTCTTCATCAGCCACTCCTGGATCAGGTGCGGCTGCGTGAGCGCCCGCCAGATCTTTTCCGAAGGAAAAGGGATTTCCCGTTCTATGACGACGGAGCGCGTTTCTGTCGATATGTCGGTCATTGATCCATCCTTTTCAGCAAATCCTCGAGATCGTTGAAGCGGTTTTGCCAGAACCCGGCCATCTCGCTCGTCCAGTCGACCAGCGGAGCAAGCGCACCGAGCTGCGCGCTATAATGCGTCTGGCGGCCCTCATGGCGGTCGCGTACCAATCCGGCCTGCTTCAATATGCCCAGATGTTTTGAGACGACCGGCTGCGAGACCCCGGCCCGAGCCGTCAGAGCCCCGACCGTCTTCTCCCCTTCCCGGCACAACCGCTCGAACAGAGCCCGCCGGGTCGGATCAGCGAGTGTTTTGAACAGCGCATCTTGAGCGTCGGACATTTGGAATCCATATCTATTAAGCTATGGATTAACGTATAGCTACACAGGTATGCGTTCGTCAAGAGGTAAAGCGAAGAGGAAGGAATGAATAGGCCTGTTGATGGGAATCAGGCAGCGAACACGCTCTTGAAGAAAACGGTCAGCGACTTCAACATAGCTAATTGGCTATGCATCGATGCATTTGACTGGGTCATGCGCACCGGGACGATTCCGGCCAGGTTGCCGCGAGGATTAGGCGAGCAGTCGTTTCGAAATGGGCGCCGCCGCACGCACCTGCGCGTCAACTTGGCAACAGAACGCCGAAAGCCGTGGGCGGCTTCCGGCGATGTCAGACTTACTGCTTCGTTCGATCTCAGGAACCGGAAACGACCTTCAGATTGCCGCCATGGCTGCCGCCTGCAAAGACCTGCTTGCCGCCGAATTCGTTGTTGAACGCCAGGCGCTGCTGCGCGCGGGTGATACCGAGCTCGGGGAAGAGCAGCTCGGCGACGCGATAGGCTTCTTCGAGATGCGGATAGCCGGAGCCGATCACCGTATCGATGCCGATGTCCTGATATTCGGCAAGGCGTGCGGCCACCGTCTTGGGCGAGCCCACAAGCGCCGTGCCGGCACCAGCGCGTACCAGGCCGACGCCGGCCCAAAGATTCGGCGAGACCTCGAGTTTGTCACGGCGGCCGCCGTGAAGGGCGGCCATCCGCTTCTGGCCGACCGAGTCCGACTCATGAACGAAGCGCTCCTGCGCCTCGCGGATGGTATCGTCGTCGAGATGGCGGATCAGCCGCTCCGCCGCCTCCCATGCCTCCTCGTCGGTCTCGCGCACGATGAAGTGCAGGCGGATGCCGAAGCTCACCTCGCGGCCGCGCTCGGCCGCCGCCTTGCGCACCTTGGCGACCTTTTCGGCCACCTGCGCCGGCGGCTCGCCCCAGGTCAGATACTTGTCGACGCGGCCGACCGAGAAATCGATGCCGGCATCCGACGAGCCGCCGAAATAGAGCGGCGGACGCGGGTTCTGCACCGAGGGAAAGCCGAGGCGCGCATTGGTCGCCTTGATATATTTGCCGTCGAAGCTTGCCGTTCCCTTGTCCAGCAGTTCCTCGAAGACGGTGAAAAACTCCTCGGCATGGGCATAACGCTCGTCATGCTCCAGATGGATGCCGTCACCGGCAAGCTCTGCCGGACTGCCGCCGACGACGATGTTAAGCAGCAGGCGGCCGTTGGAAATGCGGTCGAGCGTTGTTGCCAGACGCGCGTAATAGGCCGGTGACGCCGTGCCGGGGCGGATCGCCACCAGGAACTGCAGTTGCTCGGTCTTGGCTGCGAGCGCCGCAGCCGTCACGAAGGACTCCTCGCAGGCAACCCCGGTCGGCAGCAGCACGCCGGAATAGCCGAGACGATCGACAGCCTGGGCGATCTGCGTGAGATAGCCGATTTCGGGCGCGCGGTTGAGATCGGCGGAACCGAGATAGGTGCCATCGCCCGACGTCGGGATGAACCAGAGGAAATTGATGGGATCGGATATGGCGGTCATGGAAACGGTCCTTTGCTGCGAAATTCGAAAATCGGCCCGCGCGATTTAGCTGGCCCTTGGTAACGTGCCTGCGGGCGCCGCCACGCAGAAGCCTGCGAGGATGGCGGTGCGGCGGAAGAGGATGCCGGGGCTTGTCTGCGCGTGAACATCTGAAATACCTGTCGATCGATGGCGGCGGCCGGATGCCTTGAGCCATCGTTCGCCGGAATACTGGCATAGACTATAAATTATATCGACAATATCAATTTGCCATTGTCGTCCGCTTCGGGGAATAATTTTCCTCGTTCCGTCGCTTGCCGGCAAGCGCCTGCTGATGGCGGCGTTCCGCCGCTATCTCCCTCAACGTTCGGCGGCCAGCCGCTCCCGGATAAAGCCGGCCCCACCCGCAAGACGCGTCGCCAAGAGGCTCGTGGGATCGACCATGCGCCAATAGGGCGTGACCATCGAAACCGGTTCGCCCTTTTGCAGGGCGAGGAAAGACAGATCGGCAATCGCGCGCAGATGCCGCTGCACGGTGACGGGACAACAGGCGTCCGCCCCGTATTCGGCAGCGAGGCGGCGGCGAAGGACGCCAAGCTCGGTGAAAACACCTTGCCGTGCGGATCGAATCTGTTCTGCAACCATCTGCTGCGATGGAATAAGCATCGACTGCATTCCACTGCGGCCTTTGCGCCGCGGCTCGATCGTCGGAGTTTCGCGCATGTCACCCCCGGAAACATTTGCCTAAAGCATGTCGCGCAAAAGTGTGCAGCAGTTTTGCGATAACGGCATGCGTAAAAACAAAGAGCTAAAGCGCAAAGAGCGAATTTGAAAGATCGCGACGCGCTTTAGTCTCCATTTAGGGCTGAGGCGAACGGCGACCAGCCTCATATCCGTCTATCGCGAGGAACTCCGTCTTCACGGCTTTTCTGCTCCGGCCGTTTCGGTTAATCCTCAGGGCCTCGCACTCGGGATAAGGACAGGACATATGGCTAAAGTCGCATTCATCGGTCTCGGCGTCATGGGTTTTCCCATGGCCGGTCATCTGAAGACGAAGGGCGGCCACGATGTCACCGTCTACAATCGCACAGTCGAAAAAGCCGTCGCCTGGGCTGAAAAATTCTCCGGCAAATCCGCATCCACCCCGGCCGAGGCTGCCGCGGGCGCCGATTTCGTCTTCGTCTGCGTCGGCAATGACGAAGATCTCCGCTCGGTGACATCGGGCGAAAACGGCGTCCTGCACGGCATGAAGCCGGGGTCGGTGCTGATCGACAACACCACCGCCAGCGCCGAGGTCGCGCGCGAACTTTATGCCGCTGCCAAGGAAAAAGGCGTCGATTTCATCGACGCTCCCGTTTCCGGCGGCCAGGCCGGCGCTGAAAACGGCGTCCTGACCGTGATGTGCGGCGGCGACGAGGCCGTCTTCGATCGTGCCAGGCCCGTCATCGACGCCTATGCCCGCATGGTCGGTCTGATGGGACCTGCAGGCTCTGGCCAGTTGACCAAGATGGTCAACCAGATCTGCATCGCCGGCCTCGTCCAGGGGCTTGCCGAAGGATTGCATTTCGGCAAGCGCGCCGGCCTTGATATCGAAAAGGTCGTCGAGGTGATCTCCAAGGGGGCGGCAGGCTCCTGGCAGATGGAAAACCGCCACAAGACCATGAACGCCGGCAAGTATGATTTCGGCTTCGCGGTCGACTGGATGCGCAAGGATCTCGGTATCGTGCTCACCGAAGCCCGCCGCAACGGCGCCAAGCTGCCGGTCACCGCCGTCGTCGACCAGTTCTACGGCGACGTCCAGGCGATGGGCGGCAATCGCTGGGATACATCCTCATTGCTTGCGCGTCTGGAACAGGAAGATTTTAGGCCGGATCGGCCTAAAATCTGAATCCTGTTCCAAACTAAGAGGAAGAGCATGATGTCGTCCGAAAACCGCTCACACTTTTCGGCATCATGCTCTGGAAAAATGATCGACCTCTCCTCCAGCGCAGCCGACATGATCGCGCATCTCGAAACGCTGCGTTCGGAGGAGAACGTCGCCGGCATGGCGCGTTTCGGCATCATCACCACACACGCCCTCGGCATCTCCAATCCCGATATCAGGGCGGTCGCCAGACTGGCGAAGAAGAATCACGCCAGAGCGATCGAGCTCTGGCGAAGCGATATCCGTGAAGCCCGACTGCTCGCCCTTTGCACCGCCGAGCCGAAACGGCTGACGGCGGAAGAAGCCCGGAATTGGGCCAATGATTTCAATTCCTGGGAGATCGTCGATTGCGCCGCCGATCTCTTCGTCGAGGCCGGGCTGGACGCACTCATCTCAGAATTCGCCGACGACGAGCGCGAATTCGTCAGGCGCACGGCCTTCGCCATGATTGCAGGTGCCGCCGTCCATCGCAAGAACGAGCCCGACGCCACCATCCTTGCCTGGCTGCCGCTGATCAAGGCTCATGCCGGCGACCCTCGAAACTTCGTGCGCAAGGCCGTCAATTGGGCACTCCGCAGCATCGGCAAGCGCAATCTCGCCTGCCATGCACCGGCGCTCGCCCTTGCAAAGGCGCTGGCGGAAAGCCCTGACAAAACCGCCCGCTGGATCGGCAAGGATGCTGCCAAGGAACTGGCGGGCGAAAAGCTGCTGGCACGGCTGAAATAAGCGCATGCCGGTTTCTAGGCGAAGCCCTTGTTCGTAATGCCGCTTTATCAATGCTGCCGGGATTTTTCGACCAGGAAATCGATCAGCACCCGCACTGCCGGCGGCATGCCCTTGGCGGTCGTGAAGACGATATAGAACTGGCTCTCCTCCGACTGCCATTCCGGCAGCACGCGCACCAGCTTGCCGGCCTGGAGATCGGCTTCGCAGGCGCTCTCGAGCAAAAGCCCGAAGCCGAGACCGGCCCGGGCCGCGTCAAGGATGGCGGTCATGCTGCGGCAGGTGAGCCGCGGCTGATGCCGAATCACTCGTTTGGCGTCATTTGGACCGATCAATTCCCAACTGTGAAAAGACACCCATGACGTCATTGCCAGCGTCGGAAGGTCGCCGAGCTCGTCCACGCAATTCAGGCTGCCGGTGCGCTCGACCAGCGAGGGACTTGCGACCAGGATGCGCCGCGCCCGGTCAAGCTTGCGCATCGTCAGGCTCGTCTGCGTCTCCGGCTCGTTGGTCGCCCTCACCTCAAGATCGATCCGTTCGTTGATGAGGTCGGCGCGCCGGTCGGAGCCGATGATCTGCAACTTGATCTTCGGATAACGCTCGAGGAACTCAGGCAGAATTCCGCCGACCGAGATATCGACTAGGCCGAGCGGGCACCCCATTCGCACTACGCCTTGGGGATCGGATTGAGCCTCGCTGACGATTGACTTGGCGCGGTCGGCCTCCTGCAAGATGGTCTGGCATCTTTCGTAGAAAGCCTGACCGATCTCCGTCACCCGGAAGTGACGAGTCGAGCGTTCGATCAGCCTTGCCCCAAGCCCGTCCTCGAGCCGGCTGACCCGTCTGCTCAGCTTCGATCGCGGTATCTTCAGATCGCGACTTGCAGAGGCGAAGCCGCCGCTGGAGACGACAGCGGCGAAATAATAGTAGTCATTGAGATCGTCCATCAGAACAAGCTGCCCGCGAGAAGGAAACGATGCCGGCCCCCTGCAGAGGTTGTATCCCCTCTCCATAAAAGCTGTAATCACATTGTCGGCATTGGATTTTCTTTGCGCGACCTATTGCGGCAACGCCAGCCGACGATCCCAAACGGATGAGACCAACAGCGCCACCCACGAAGCGATACTGTCGATTGATCCAGTTCGCTTGAAAATTGAGAAGGAAGTGCCTCAATAAGCGGGGCTGGCAAGAAGCCGGCGTGCAAGACGTGACGAGCCGGTTCGGCTCAGCTAAAAAGGCTTCTGAAAGACTGCTCTGAGGATTGCGCGTCAAAACACTGCAAGGACGGCCCGGCAGGGAAGACCGGACCCGTCCCCGTAGCTGATCGGAGGTCACTCGGATCAGAAACTGATTTGAAGTGCCCCCGGTCCGAAGACCGGGAGCATCCACTAAGTGGATTAGAACGAACGCTGCAGACGGAAGTAGCCCGTCGTGGAGTCGTCGGAATCTTCCGGATCGAGGTACTGAACCGAAGCCTTGGCGTAGAAGTTGTCGACGATCTGGTAATCAACCGTCAGACCGACCTTCCAAGCATCGCCGTCAGCGAAGTCGCTGCCGTCAATACCGTAGTTGCTGTAGTACTGAACACCAGGGGTGATCTTGAGCTTGTCGGTTGCCTTGATAGCGTATTCGGCAGCAACAGCCCATTCAGCCGCGTTGTAGTAGGCGTTCGGGTTGGTGGAGTAGACAGCAGCGAGGCCAAGCGTGCCCGGTCCGATGTCAACCGTACCCATTGCGCGAACGGCGCCTTCTTCGTTGTCAGTGTCATAGCCGGCAGTGATCTGGTAGCTGAATACACCAGCAGTACCGCCGAGACCAACAGCAACGCCCCAGTTGTTGGAGGTTTCGCCATCATAGAACGGGCTGTCTTCCAGCTCATCAACGCTGATGCCAGCGTAGAACGTGCCGCTTTCATACTGATAACGCAACGAGTTGTGCAGCGTTACCGGAGAACCGATGTCGTCGGTTTCGCCGGAAAGGCCGTCGTCCCACCAGCTGTAGAACAGACCAGCGCGGAAGCCCGCGATGTCGAGATAAGCGGAGTCGAGGATGGCGTTTTGATCGGTGGCGTTGTCAGCATTGAACTGCATGACGATGACGCCGGTCAGCGGACCATATTCGGTGTCGCTCTTGGCGGTGAACTGAACCTGACCGCGAGTGACGGCATCCCAGTCGGAGTCGTTAGCACGAGTGTCGGAATTGCCGACCCGATCGCCAACGTTAACCTGGAAACGGATGTAGCCTTCGATCTTGAGGCAGGTTTCGGTGCCCGGGATGTAGAAATAGCCGGTGCCGTAAGCGTCGCAGACGCGAACATATTCAACCGGTTCCGGCTCAGCAGCAACGATAGCGTCAGCTGCAAGAACCGGCGTCGATGCAGCAAATGCTGCTGCTGATGCAAGCAAAACCATTCTGATGTTCATTTACCAATCCATTCCTTTGTCGATCGGGGCTGGCTTCCAATCGGGTAGTCGATTTGAAGCTGGCCCAGTTTGAACAGCCATCTCGGCGTGCGGATCGATCGAACCGCCAAACCGTCATCCCATACCAGGCCTTCTCAAGCAATTCTGGATACACGCCGGATGGCTCACGCAAAGCAACTTTCCCCAACAGCGTGATTTTTATACAACAATTTCAATTATTTAGGCAGAAAACACACCAAGCGGCTCCGCGACGGAAATCCTCCATCGCAAGCCGCAAACGCTATACCCCATTTGTCAAATTCTTCACCGTTCGACCCCCGTCGAACATTATTGGTGAAGCGCATAAACTCTACCGCCGGCTAATCAACACATACAAGGCAGCGGTTTAGAACATGGTGTCCTGAATTCGATACCAATGAGACGAAATGATGACATAGCGCTCGCTGGTTGCGTTCAACATAGCGCCGTATTCCTTACCAGGCTATGTATTTTTCCGAATTTTGGTGGGATTGGAGCGTTTTTTCGCTATTTCCTGGGCTTTTTTGCAGTCGTAATGACATTCCGCCGCTTCACCCTTGCCCGATCGGTACAATCAGAATGTGGCCGAATCGACCGAGACAGCACAATCTTCGCGTCTTTGGACCGTGCGGCCGCAAGGCCGCACGGCGATTTCAATCCTCGTTGGATTTGGCATTGTCGAGAATCATGTAATCGAGCGGCAGCTGCGTCGAATACTTGATCTGCTCCATCGCAAAGGCGGAGGAGACGTCGCGAATCTCGATCTTGGCGATCATCCGCTTATAAAAGGCGTCATAAGCGGCGATATCGGGCACGACGACTCGCAGGAGATAGTCGACATCGCCGCTCATCCGGTAAAATTCCACCACCTCAGGGAATTCGGCGACCACTTCGGAAAAGCGCCGCAGCCATTCGATCGAATGGGTGGCCGTGCGAATCGACACGAAGACGGTAACCTTAGTGTTGACCTTCTCCGGATCGAGGATGGCGACGCGGCGCTTGATGACGCCGTCTTCTTCCATTTTCTGGATGCGCCGCCAGCATGGCGTCGTCGAAAGCCCGACTTTTTTGGCAAGATCGGCCACGGCAAGGGTCGAATCTTCTTGCAGCAGACGAAGTATTTTTCGGTCGAGGCGGTCCATGCGCGCAACAGTCCTTTCGAATTATTTTCTTTGTATAACGCGATTCCGCACGACGAAAAGAATTTTGTTTCAGGAAAGCAGCATTTTCGTGCGATCCTGCAAGACTGGAAGCAATTCCTTCTCGAACCATGAATTGCGCTTCAGCCAGCCGCTGTTGCGCCAGCTCGGATGCGGCAGCGGCAGCACCGCCGGTGACCGGTTGGACAAAAGAGCGTCCCGCCATGCCCGCACCGTTTCGGTCATATTGCCCCGCCTTTCACCCTCCATGTGCCAGGCTTGCGCATATTGGCCGATGACCAGCACCAGTTCGATCTGCGGCATGGCCGCAATCACCCTTTGCCGCCAGAACGGCGCGCATTCGCGGCGCGGCGGCAGATCTGCACCCTTGTCGTCATAGCCGGGAAAGCAGAAACCCATCGGCACGATGGCGAATCGGTCGCGGTCGTAAAAGCTTGCCCTGTCAACGCCGAGCCATGACCGCAGCCGGTCGCCCGAAGCATCGTCGAACGGCAGGCCGCTCTCATGCACCCGAAGCCCGGGCGCCTGCCCGGCGATCAGGATGCGTGCGCTCGACGAAATCACCGCCACAGGCCGCGGCTCGTGCGGCAGCCGATATGCAAGGCCTTTCGCCGGCGCGTCACGACAGATGCGGCAGGAGGCGATCTCCCGCCGCAGGATCTCCAGCTTGGCTTCGTCGCTCATCGCTTCACTCCCATCCGACGATCCGCCTGATGAAGCGCAGCGGGCCGTGGAAATCGGAACTCTGGCGCGCATGATCGCGCACATCGCGCGGCCGCTCGAAAGTTCCGGCCCAGAGGCCCGCCTTGGCAGCCCTCGCCTCGGCCTCCTCCCTGCCATAACCGCCATAGGCGACGGCCATGCCCCGGCGCACCATGGCGGCGTTAATATCGCCGCCCGTCGTGCTCCGGCAGATGACGAGCAGCCTGTCGTAGCGGTCGCGCCGCCTGCCCTGGCAAAGCGTTCCCGATGCCAGGACCATGCCCTGCAGCGCCTCGCGCGCCGCCCGCCCGCAGGCCCAGGCATGTCCGGCCCGCTCACAACTCTGGTTGAGCTCCGGTGCATCGATGCCTTCAAGGCGCAAACGTGCGTCTCCCAAAGTCAGACTGTCGCCATCGGCAGCATGGAAAGCGCCCGCATGCTCAATTTTTGCTGCATCGTTGAACTTGGCGGCGATCAGCGCCAGGAGCGCCAGCAGGGCAAAAGCGGTCACGCCGTCGCGAATCAGGCGCAGGCTCCGTGTCACGCTTTCGCCTCCTTAAAAAACAAATCCTTGGCAAAGATGGCAAACATCTTCTTAAGAATTGCCGGTTAAGCTCTTATCCACCCTGGGATGAAGTTTCAACGTGCACATGAGTACCGGCGTCAGCACATCGACCGACAAGATCATCGTCGACAGGTCGCGCAGCCACCGCAACAAGGCCGTTTCCAAGGCCGTGCGGCAAACGCGCGAACGTCTTCAGTCCGGCCATGCGTCCAATTCCTCCTTCGATCGTGACGTGCTCAAGATGTATGTGGCGTCGATGCTGCAGGGCGCGACGATCATGCCGCTCTTCATCGTCCTCATCACCGCGCTTGGCGTCTATATCACTGAAGATACGCAGTTGCTCTTCTGGGCGCTGCTGACGCTCACCTGTCAAACCGGCAATATCCTGCTTGCGCGACGCGCCCGTCGGCAGGAAATCTCTCCGGAGAGCGCCCGCAAATGGCGCCGCCTATTGCTGCTCGGCCAGTTCTTGCTCGGCTGCTGCTGGGCGGTCTTCGCGCTGCAGGGCTGCGACACCTGCGAACCGTCGAGCTTCATCCTTTATAAGGGCGCGACGCTGCTGATCGCGCTCTCCGTCACGGCAATGTCGAATTTCATGCTGACGCCTGCCGTGCTCGTCGCCTTCACGCCGGCGATCCTGGCGCTTGCCGCCAAGAGCGGCCTGTCCCGCGATCTCCTCGAAATCAGCCTGACGGGGCTCTTCACCAGCACCCTCGTCTTCTTCAACTATATCAGCGACCGGCTGTTCAAGTCGAACCTCAGGATCCTTTCCTACCAGTCGGAGAAGGACGATCTGATCGCCGAGCTGGAAGTGGCAAAATCCATGTCGGACGAGGCCCGCCGCCGCGCCGAAGAGGCAAACCTCGCCAAGTCCCGCTTCCTTGCCTCCATGTCGCACGAGCTCAGGACCCCGCTCAACGCCATCCTCGGCTTCTCCGAGGTGATGTCGGCAGAAGTGATGGGGCCGCTCGCCAATCCGACCTACAAGGAATATGCCGGCGATATCCACCGCTCTGGTCAGCATCTGCTCGATCTCATCAACGAGATCCTCGACCTCTCCCGCATCGAGGCCGGCAAATACGAGCTCAGCGAGGAGGCGATCTCGCTTCTCGATATCACCGAAGATTGCATCGGCATGGTCCAGCTGCGCGCTCGCGCCAAGAACATCGCCATTTCGGATCAATTCGAACGTCAGTTGCCGGCCATCTGGGCGGATGAGAAGTCGATGCGCCAGGTGGTGCTCAACCTTCTCTCCAATGCGGTCAAGTTCACGCCGCAGGGCGGTGAAATCCATGTCAAGGTCGGCTGGACGGCCGGCGGCGGACAGTACATCTCCATCAAGGACAACGGCCCCGGCATTCCGGAAGAGGAAATTCCCGTGGTCCTGTCGGCCTTCGGCCAGGGTTCGATCGCCATCAAGAGCGCCGAACAGGGCACCGGCCTCGGCCTGCCGATCGTCCAGGCGATCCTGGCCAAGCATGACGGACAATTCCTGCTGAAATCGAAGCTGCGCGAGGGCACCGAGGTCATCGCAATCCTGCCCGCCAAACGCGTGCTGCAGAGCCTGCCGGCCGTGGAAGAGGCCCAGGCGGTCGCGCGCAAGCGTAAGAGTTTTGCCTGATTCAGCCAAAAAACAAGTGTTTGCCGAGGACGAAGCCGAGATAGAGGCAGCAGGCGGCGATCATGCAGCTGACCGCGAAGGAGCCGAGATCCTTGGCATGTTTGCCGACGATCGAAATCTCCGGCGAAATCCGGTCGATCACCTCCTCGACGGCGGTATTCATCGCCTCCATCGAAAACAGCCCGAGAAATAGAACCACAGCAACGACGATCTCGCCGACGGTCGCCCCGACCAGCGCCAGCGCCGCGATCGAAACGACGAAGAAACCGAGTTCCTGGCGGAAGGCTGCCTCTCTCAGAACGCGCAGGAAGCCTGCCCAGGAATAGCTGGCGGCGGCGGTGAAATGCCGAAATCCGGTCTCTTTCGTCACCGCAGGCTTCGTCAAGGCGCCCTCTCCTCTTGCAGACCGGGAAAGGCTTTGCCGCCCCGCTTGATGACCGAATACGCAGATACCGAATCCATCTGGGCGGCGCAAGCGAAGCCGCGCGGGCTCAGTCTTTGCCGCTCACGCCGGCCTGGGCAAAGGTCGCCATGCCGGAATGGCAGGCGGCGGCGGCTTTGACGATGCCGGCGGCGAGCGCTGCCCCGGTGCCTTCGCCGAGCCGCATGCCAAGTGCCAGAAGCGGCGTCTTGCCGAGCATTTCGATCGCGCGCAGATGCCCGGGCTCGGCGGAAACGTGGCCGATCAGGCAATGGTCGAGCGCCGATGGATTGGCGGCTTTGAGGATCGCAGCCGCGGCGGTTGCGACATAACCGTCGATCAGCACCGGGATACGCTCCATGCGGGCGGCAAGGATGGCGCCGGCCATCGCCGCAATCTCGCGGCCGCCGAGCCGGCGCATGATTTCGAGCGGATCGTCGAGATGATCGCCGTGGAGCTCCACGGCCTTTTCCACCGCCGCGATCTTGCGCTCCAGCATCTCGCCTTCCGAACCGGTGCCGGGTCCGACCCAGTCCCGCGCCGAACCGCCATAGAGCGCATAGTTGATCGCCGCGGCAATCGTCGTATTGCCGATGCCCATTTCGCCGATGCAGAGCAGGTCGGTGCCGCCGGCGATCGCCTCCATGCCGAAGGCCATGGTCGCGGCGCAATCGCGCTCCGAAAGCGCTGCCTCCTCGGTGATGTCGCCGGTGGGGTAATCGAGCGCCAGATCGAAGACCTTCAGCCCGAGATCGTAAGCGACGCAGATCTGATTGATCGCAGCGCCGCCGGCTGCAAAATTCTCGACCATCTGCTGTGTCACGGCCGGCGGAAAAGGTGTGATTCCCTGCCTGGTGACGCCGTGATTGCCGGCGAAGATCGCCACCAGCGGCCGGTTGACGGCAGGGGTGCGGCCCGTCCAGGCGGCAAGCCAGAATGCGATTTCTTCAAGCCGTCCGAGCGCGCCCGGCGGCTTGGTCAGTTGCGCGTCACGTTCGCGTGCGGTCACCAGCGCACGGGCATCCGGCCCCGGCAGGTCGCGGAGCAGGGTACGGAAATCGTCGAACGGCAGGCCTGAAACGCTCATCTGTGCGGTTTTCCTATGAATCCGGGTATTCTTGTTTTCACGCAAACCACTTGTTTGCGTCGAGCAAATCAGCTTCTTTGCGGGTCGCAACTCTCTTAAAGCGGGCTGACGGGGCGAACAACAGCAAAAGCGCCGCCGCGACTATAAGGCAGCGCGATAAGCGGAAACCTTAGGCAGAACGAAGCAGAATGAAGATCAAGGACCATGCGGTCGATACCGCCCGCGCCGTCGCCTTCCTCAGCCGCATTCCCATGCCGCAATCGCTGTTCAAAACCTATGACGGCAGGCTCGGCCGGCTGGTGCGCGCCTTTCCCTTCGCCGGCATCGTCATCGGCTTTGTTCCCGCGCTCGCCCTGCTCCTGCTTCTGGGACTGCGCGCCGATCCGCTGATGGCGGCCCTGATCGCGCTTTCCATCCAGGTTGTCGTCACCGGCGCACTGCACGAGGACGGCCTGGCCGATACTGCCGACGGCATCGGCGGCGGCAAGAGCCGCGAGCAGAGCCTCGAGATCATGAAGGACAGCCGGATCGGCACCTATGGCGCGATCGCGTTGATCCTCTCCTTCGCGATCCGCGCGGCCGCACTTGCCGCCATCGCCCGCCATTCCCTGCCGCTTACATCAGTCCTTGCCATTCCCGCCGTCGCAGCGCTGAGCCGCGGCGCCATCGCCTGGCACTGGCAGCGGCTGCCGCCGGCCAAGGCCGATGGCGTCGCCGCCTCGAACGGCCAGCCGGATGAGGCGGCGATGCAGTTTGCCCTCGCCTCGGCCGGCCTCGTCGCAGCGCTTCTGATCTGGCCTGCCTTCGGCCTGCGCCCGCTGGTCGCAAGCCTGCTTGCCTCAGGCATCGCAGCGCTTGCCTTCACCGCCTTCATCCGCCGCAAGCTTGCCGGCCATACCGGCGACACGCTGGGCGCGACGCAGCAAATTTGCGAGATCGCCGCGCTTTGCGCCCTTGCCACAGCTCTTTGAAACTCCGATATGTCCCTCATGCAAACACCCTGCATTCATGTCTGCTCGATCGAGCCCGCCACCGGATTTTGCGCCGGATGCGGCCGGACTCTTCAGGAAATCGGCAACTGGGTGAGCTACTCCGACATCGAGCGGAGACGGATCATGGCCCTGCTGCCGGCAAGGCTTGCGGGCGCCGCCGCGCTATTGAACGACATGAAAGCAGGCCACGCCAGCGGGCCGGAGCGGCCTTTATGATCCGTTTGACCGTCTTCCTCGTCGTGATCGGCATCGGCCTTGCGGTGCTGATCGTCAACAATGACAGCAGCCGGATCCTTGGCCTGCAGAGCGATGACTTCGTCCGCGTCGTCTATCTGCTGCCGATCGCACTGATGCTGTCGGCCGGCATCTGGGCGCGCCGGAGCAGCATCGGTGAAACGATGCGCCAGATGATGATCTGGCTGGTGATCATCCTGGCGCTCGTGACCGTCTATCTCTATCGTCAGGAAGCGCTCGGCGTCGGCAACCGGCTGCTCGCCGGCCTCGTTCCCGGCCGCGCCGTCGTCGTCACCACAAGCGAAGGCGGCCAGGAGATCATCCTGCACAAGCTGCTGAACGGCCATTTCGAAGCCGATGTCGCCGTCAACGGCAAGACGATCGAGATGCTCGTAGACACCGGCGCCAGCATGGTGGCGCTGTCCCACGAAGATGCCGAGCGGATCGGCATCGACCTCTCCCGCCTCAGCTATTCCATGACCGTCATGACCGCCAACGGCCGCGGGCGCGCAGCACCCGTCACGCTCGACCAGGTGGCGATCGGCCCGATCGTCCGCAACAATGTCGCAGCCAGCGTCGCCGAGGACGGCCGGCTCGACCAGAGCCTGCTCGGCATGAGCTTCCTGGAAACGCTTGGCTCCTTGCAGATGCAGACCGACGAATTGCGAATGCGCGACTGAGCCGCAGCGCTCGCGATCTGCCGCCACCGCGGCTTTACGGCGGCGTTCGCATCTGTCACCTTCAGGCGCAACAACAAGACCACAAAGAGCAAAAAGAAACTCCTAGTCTGGTGGCACCCGCATGCTCGACCGGCCTTCGCCTGCGGCGAAGGCTTTGACCTATGGGTGCGACAGGAGTTTCGCGATGAATTCACTCTGGCCGATCGTCATCGGCGGCATTTTGCCCGCCATTTTCTGGGGCATCACCGCCATCTTCCAGAAGCAGAGCGCCACGGCCGCGACCGGCTCCGCCGTCTATCTGATCGCCTTCGGCGCCGCCTGCGCGCTGGCCGGCCTGATTGCCGCGCTGATCTGGCGCCCTGCCCCCTGGACCGCCGAAGGTCTTGGTTTTGCCGCCACCGCCGGCGCCTGCTTCGCCGTCGGTACCGGCCTCATCAGCTTCGCGCTCTTCGCCTATGGCGTCCCTGTCTCGAAACTCGCGCCGATCTGGAGCTGCAACGTGCTGGTGACGCTGGCAATCGGTGCCGTGTTTCTCGGCGAAGCTGCCGAGCTCAACATCTTGAAGCTCGTCGCCGGCACCCTCCTCATCATCTCAGGCGCCCTTCTCGTCAGCAGCGCCTGAGGGAAAGGGCGCTACACAAACGGCCCCTTCGTCGCCAAAATGCTCCTGCGTTGCAGCAGGTTCCGCTTTGTTGATATCCTGCGTCAAGGCGCCTGCGCGCCCAGCGGAGCTTGAGATGAATCCACGACAGTTGAAGACATTCCTTGCGGTGATCCGGCATAAAAATCTCACCCGCGCCGCCGCTGAGGTCAACCTTGCCCAATCGAGCCTCAGCGACCAGATACAGGCCCTGGAGGAAGAGCTTGGCGTGGAACTCTTTCTCCGCTCCCGCCAGGGTGTCGCCCTAACGCCGGCGGGTGCGGCGCTAAAGGCCTATGCGGAGGAAATCCTGGCGCTGAATGACGAGGCAAAGGCCGCCGTCTATGCTGCAGCCGGCAGAAGCGAGCAGTCCATCATCCTGGGCACGCTCGAAACCATCGCCGCCGAAAGGTTGGCGCCCTGGCTCTCTCTCGTCCGCAGGCAGAATCCCGGCCTCGGTCTCAAACTCAAAGTCGGTGGCAGCGGCGAGCTGCGTGCGCAATTGCAGCACGGTTCGATCGACGTCGCCTTCACCTTCGATCGCGGTGAGCAGGACGAGCGCGTCGCGACGCGCCGCATCTCCATCGAACCGCTGGTGTTGATCACGGGCCGCGATTCGCTGACCTGTAGACCCGAGAGCCTCGCGGCGCTGAGCGCCATGCCCTTCGTCACGACCGAAACCGGCTGCATCTATCGCCACCTCTTCGACACCGCTTTTGCCGAAGCAGGCCTGCCGGCACCGCCCATCGTCGCGCAAGCCGATAGCATCGCGACGATCATCAAGCTTGTCGCATCCGGCCCCGGTTACGGCCTCGTCCCGCGTCTTGCAATCAGCCCGGCCGCTGCGCGCAGCGATGTCGTCGAATTGCCGTGGCCGGGCGAACCGCCCACCGCTTCGCTGGTGATGATGTGGCGGCGCCGGCGCGTGCAGCCGCCGGCGCTCGCCCTCCTGATGCAATCGGCCAGCGAAGAATTTTTACCCCTCAGACCAGCCGATGCCCGCCTTCGACATGCAGGATAGTGCCTGTGGTGAAACCGTTGCCGATCAGGAAGCGGATCGCATCGGCGATATCCTCCGGCTGGCCGACACGTCCGGCCGGCAGGCGCTGCGCCATCGCGTCAAGCGTTGCCTGCTTGGCGTCCCCGGCAACGAAGCTCCAGATCGGCGTATCCACCCATCCCGGCGACACGGCATTGATACGGATCGGTGCCAATTCGACGGCGAGCGCCCTCACCAGGCCTTCAAGCGCCGCATTGACGGCGGCGACCAGCGATCCGCGCGCTGCCGGCCGATAGGCCGCGACACCCGAGGTGTAGGTGATTGATCCTGACGACGGCAGATGGGCGGCGCCGTATTTCGCCAGCAGCAGCGGGCCGTAGAACTTGCTCTCGACCACCCGTTGCGCCGCGGCAAGCTCGATCGACGGCAGCAACTGATAGGCGCCTTCAATATCGGCGGCGGTGCTGACGATGTGGTCGACCGATCCGACGATGCGAAAGAGTGCCGCGACCTCCTCCTCCCGCGATATATCGACAGCGTAGATTCCAAGTTTCGGATCGTCGTCGAGCTGGCGGCACGCTGCCGCAAGCCTCTCTTGACTGCGCCCCGCGATCGTCACAAACGCCCCCTCATCGAGCAGGCGCCTGGCAAGCGCCAAACCCATGCCCGAGCTGCCGCCGACGATCAACACTTTCGCACCTTCGATCTTGATTGCAGTCATCTCACATCTCCATTTGCATGGGAGAGCAGATGCCTCGGATCGGCGCGGAAGAAAAACGGAAGAAACCGATAGCATCATCGGCTTTCCCGATGATGCTGTTTACGAACCGATCAATTGCGCAGCCGGTAGCCAGTCTTGAAGATCCAGCCGAGTGTGCCGAGGCATATCGCCAGGAACACGGTGATCATCGCCAGGCTGATCGCCGGGTTGACGTCGGCGATCCCGTAAAAACTCCAGCGGAAGCCACTGACGAGATAGAGCACCGGATTGAGATGGCTGACCGCCTGCCAGAAGGGCGGCAGCATATTGACCGAATAGAAGCTGCCGCCGAGGAAGGTCAGCGGCGGTACGACCAGCATGGGAATGAGGTTCAACTGCTCGAAATTGCCTGCCCAGATGCCGATCATGAAGCCGAACAGGCTGAAGGTGACGGCCGTCAGCAGGAAGAACAGGATCATCATGAAGGGATGCTCGATCCTGACGTCGACGAAGAGATTGGCTGTGAGCAGGATGATGAAGCCGATGATCATGCCCTTGGTGGCGGCGGCCCCGACGTAACCGAGCAGGATCTCGGTCATCGCCACCGGCGCGGAGAGGACCTCGTAGATCGTGCCGGTGAATTTCGGAAAATAGATGCCGAAGGAGCCGTTGCTGATGCACTGGCCAAGCAGCGTCAGCATGATCAGGCCCGGCGTGATGAAGGCGCCGTAGGACACGCCCTCCACCTCCTGGATACGCGAGCCGACGGCCGCACCGAAGACGATGAAATAGAGCGAGGTCGAGATGACGGGCGAAATGACGCTCTGCAGCAGCGTGCGGCGCGTGCGCGCCATCTCGAAGAAATAGATCGATTTGATCGCCTCGACGTTCATTTGTCTGCTCCTACCAGCGCCACGAAGATGTCTTCGAGCGAACTCTGCCGCGTCGAGAGATCTTTGAAATGGATATTGTTTTCACCCAGCCGGGTCAGCAGCGCCGCAATGCTTTCCTGCTCATTGTCGGCGTCGAAATCATAAGTCAGCCGGCTGCCACCGGCTTCCAGCGTCAACCCGTTGCCGGTAAAACAATCCGGAAGCCGTTCGAGCGGCTCGGTGAGATCGAGGATGAGCTGCTTGCGGCCGAGCTTGGCCATCAAAGCCGCCTTGTCTTCGACAAGCAGCAATTGCCCGCCATTGATCACGCCGACGCGGTCGGCAATTTCCTCGGCCTCCTCGATATAATGGGTGGTCAGGATGATGGTAACACCCGAGGCCCGAAGCTCCTGAACGACATTCCACATGTCCTTGCGCAGCGTCACGTCGACACCGGCTGTGGGTTCATCGAGGAAAAGGATATCCGGCTCATGGGAAAGCGCCTTGGCGATCAGCACACGTCGCTTCATGCCGCCGGAGAGCTGGCGCAGCATGTTGTCCTTCTTGTCCCAGAGCGAAAGCGCGCGCAGCACTTTCTCGATATGGGCGGGATTGGCTTTCTTGCCGTGCAGCCCACGCGAAAAGCTCACCGTATTAAACACAGTCTCGAACTGGTCGGTGGTCAGTTCCTGCGGCACCAAGCCGATCATCCCGCGGGTGGCGCGGAAATCCTTGACGACATCGTGGCCGGCGACCAGCACCTTGCCGCTGCTCGGATTGGCAATGCCGCAGATGATCGAAATCAGCGTCGTTTTGCCCGCGCCGTTCGGCCCGAGCAGCGCCAGGATCTCACCCTTTTCGACGTCGAGGTTGATGCCTTTCAGGGCCTCGAACCCATTGGCGTAGGTCTTGGTAAGATTCTGAACGGAAATGATGGGGGTCATGCGTTACTCTTGAGGATTATCAAAGTATTTCGGCCCGCTATATAATGCCTTCATGACGCTTTGACATCCTCGGGAACGTGAACACTGCATTCGCGCCTTGCTAACACGGCCCGCAGGCGTCGGATCTTTGCGAGAGCCGCTCCGTTCCGGGGGAAGAAAGACAGCCGCCGGTTTTTGATGTCATCATCCGGTGATCTTCGTGCCCGATAAAAGAGCCGAGGCCAGCACCGGCATCCGCCCCGCCGCCCATCCCTTCGCGGAGCCGTCTTCGGGTGTTCTCGTTGCGCCCCTTTTCCGCTGCCTCGGCATGTAGTGAAAGTTATTGTTCAGTCACGAAGTGCTTGGAACCGGCCAGCATCCCCTGTTCAGCCGCGTTCGTCTTAGCCGGCCCTGCGCCGGCTTTCTTTTTTCTAGCTCGAAACCTCAAGGGCGTGAGCGGGCGGGGAGCAATGCTCCCTCACAATTCGTCATAGTTGAACCAGTCGAAATCCGCGATCTTCCCGCGTCCCGACGTATCGAAGGCAAACACACCGGTGAAAGCGCCGGTGAAGGAGCCGTGTTCGCCGCGTCCGCCCTCGTCGGAAATCATGCCGGCGTCGAGGATCGGACCGATCGGCTGCCAGGCGCCCTTGCCTTCGGTCTGCCAGAAGAATTGCAGATCGTTCTCGCGAATTTCCATGGCGAGCTGGACACGGCCCTCAGCAGCGATCGCCACACCGCTTTCGGCGGGAAAGCTGAGGCGTCCGTTCGGATAATCGCCATTGCAGGAGAGGATCGTCACGCAGCGGCCGAGTGTTTCGTGCAGCGTCACGGCAACGGCATGAAATTTATGCCGGTTGTAATAATGCGTCAGCCCCGCGACCTGCTGATAAGTGTCGGGCGAGAACTCGACCACAGTCTCGGCGCGGAAGCTGTGATGCTCCTGTCGGCGGGCAACCAAAGCCTGCTCGAACCAGGAGCCGATGCTTTCGCGCGCAATCAGCCTGAGGTGGCCGGGGCGGTCCGTCAGGTTGAAGATGCGCTCGGGCTTGGGCGTGCGCAGCCATTGGAAATCGGCCGGCAGGGTGTCGCCATCGAAGCTGTATTCGCTGCGCATCGGCTTTTCCGCCGGCACGGCGCCGAAGAGGCCGGGCACATCGACATCGGGCACCGAGGTGCCATTTTCGAGATAGAGCCAGTCATCGTCGCGCCAGACGCATTTCTGCAGGCTCGTCTCTCGCCCCAGCGTGCAGCGCCGCTTCGGCGGTAGAGGCCGGCCGCAGAGATGGGTGTGATAGGCCTCACCGTCCGGCGTCTCGACATATTGGCCGTGCCCTGCCCGCTGCAGCACCGCGCCCGGATGATCCTTGGAGGTGATGAGATGCATGTTCGGATGCATCTCGTAAGGGCCTTCGATGCGGCGCGAGCGCGCCATGGTGACGGCGTGGTCATAGCCGGTACCGCCTTCCGCGGTCGTCAGATAGTACCAGCCATTGCGATTGAAGAGGTGCGGGCCCTCGACCAGGCCGAGCGGACTGCCGGCGAAAATATTGCGGAGCGGGCCTTTCAGGGTCTTCGTCGCCGGGTCCCATTCCTGCAGCAGGATACCGTCGAAGGCCGGCGATTTCGGCGAGCCGCCATAGCTTTCGGTGCGGTGGTTCCACTGCATGTTGAGGAACCACTTGCGGCCGTCATCGTCGTGGAACAGCGAGGGATCGAAGCCGGAGGAATTGACGTATACCGGGTCGGACCATTCGGCCTCGATCGAAGGCGCGGTGACGATATAGTTCGGCGCGTCCTTGAAACTGCCATCGAAGCGCTTGACGTCGGTATAAACAAGCCAGAACTGCCCGTCGGCATAGGAAAGACACGGCGCCCAGATGCCGCAGCTGTCGGGATTGCCGCGCATGTCGAGCTGCGACCGGCGTTCCAGCGGCCGGCGCACCAGCGTCCAGTTCACCAGGTCGCGCGAATGGTGGATCTGCACGCCGGGATACCATTCGAAGGTCGAGGTCGCGATATAATAGTCCGCGCCCACGCGGCAGATCGACGGATCGGGGTTGAACCCGGGCAGGATGGGATTGCGGATCATGATGCGGCCTCCTCCGAGATTGTTGTTGTGGTACGTACGTCAAATGTGGGCGGTTACTTCACCTCCCCACCCTCATTTCTGTGCTCGTCACAGGAACCCAGCCGCCGCGCGTCCGCGCGGCGAAAAGAATCGATTCAGCCCAAGGACTTGGGCTGGCTGGATCTCTGTGACGAGCACAGAGATGAGGGCGGTGTTGCAGCGTGCCGCCCCAAACTCCAGCTCGACCTACCTATTCCCGCTCCGCCGACTTCGCCCAGAGATTGATATCCGCCTCGCGGGCGTAGACGTCGATCTCCGCAAGCTCCTCGGCCGTGAACTCCAGATTATCCAGCGCCTTGACGCAATCGACGATCTGCGATGAGCGGCTGGCACCGATCAGCGCCGAGGTCACGCGTCCGCCGCGCAGCACCCAGGCGATTGCCATCTGCGCCAGCGTCTGGCCGCGCTTCTCGGCGATGTCGTTGAGCTTCTTGATATTGTCGATGATCGAGGGACGGATGAAGTCGCGCTTCAGAAAATGGTTCTGCGCCGCGCGGCTGTCGTCCGGGATACCGCCGAGATACTTCGTCGTCAGCATGCCCTGGGCAAGCGGCGAGAACACGATCGAGCCCATGCCGACCTCGTCGAGCGCATCGAGCAGCTTGTCATCCTCGACCCAGCGGTTGAGCATCGAATAACTCGGCTGGTGGATCAGGCAGGGCGTGCCGAGCTCCTTGAGGATGGCAGCCGCTTCGCGCGTACGCTGCGAATTATAGGAGGAGATGCCGACATAGAGCGCCCGGCCGGAGCGGACGATATGGTCGAGCGCGCCGCAGGTCTCTTCAAGCGGCGTTTCCGGGTCGAAGCGGTGCGAATAGAAAATGTCGACATAGTCGAGGCCCATGCGCTTCAGGCTCTGGTCGCAGGAAGCGATCACGTATTTTCGGCTGCCCCACTCGCCATAAGGCCCCGGCCACATGTCGTAGCCCGCCTTGGAGGAGATGATCAGCTCGTCGCGAAGCCCGGAAAATTCGGTGCGCAGGATCTCGCCGAAGGCGGTCTCGGCGCTGCCGGGAGGCGGGCCGTAATTGTTGGCGAGGTCGAAATGGGTGATGCCGAGATCGAAGGCCGTGCGGCACATGTCGATCTTGCGGTCATGCGGTGTGTCGCCGCCGAAATTATGCCAGAGCCCAAGGGAAACGGCCGGCAGCTTCAGGCCAGACCGGCCCGTGCGGTTATATTTCATCTTCGAATAGCGGTCTTCGGCTGGTTGCCAGCTCATCTGAACGTCTCCTGAACCTGTCTGAAATTGCTTCCCTTTCGTATCCGCACTTCATGGCGGCCGAAAGCTAAAACATCTCCTCCGTCATGCTCGGTCTTGTGCCGCGCATCTGCCGCGCTCTCGGCAACTCACGCATACTCGCCTCCTCGGCAAAAAGGCTTCCGCCGTCCAATGCCGTCATCCTCGGGCTTGTCCCGAGGATCTGCTGACGGGTTGGCAGATCCTCGGGACAAGCCCGAGGATGACGGAAACGTTGGAGCGAACACGCGAGACGATAAGCGCCCGGCACGCCTCACCCTACCTCAACAGCGCCTGAGCCTCCTCGATACCAAGTGCCGCCGGCTGGGTGCAGGTCGTGGTCAGGTCGATGAAACGCCCCTCCTCGCCCGACTTCAGGATCGAGGTCATGACGTCGACCCCGTGCAGCGTGCGATCGAGCGAGCAGCGCGCGTCGCGGCCTTCGATCAGCGACATCACCATGTCGGCAAGGCCGGCCGTGCGGTAGTTGGCGCGCGATCCGTTCGGGTTTTCCTGGTTGATCTTGCCGAACGGATGCTCCCAGGCGTCGAGCGGCTTGATGTCCTTGTCGCGGCCGCTTGCCTCGACCGTGCCGCCGAAGAAGTTCGGATCCGGCACGTAGAGCGAGCCGTCGGTGCCGTAGACCTCCATATTGGCATGGCGATGCGACCAGACGTCCCAGCTTGCCGACAGCGTCACGGTGGCGCCGCTGACGAATTCGAGCAGCGCCTGGATCGTCGTCGGCGTCTTGACCGGGATGATCTCGCCGTTGCGCGGCTCGCTGGTGATGGTGCGGGTCGGCGACGCCATCGAGGTCATGGCGCCGACGCGTTTCACCGGACCGATCAGGTTGATCAGATTGGCGATGTAATAGGGGCCGAGATCGAGGATCGGGCCGCCGCCCGGCAGGAAGAAGAAATCCGGGTTCGGATGCCACATCTCCATGCCGGGGCTCATCACGTAGCAGGCGCCCGACGTCACCCGGCCGATGCCGCCGTCATCGATGAACTTGCGGGCGAGCTGATGGGCGCCGCCGAGGAAAGTGTCCGGCGCGCAGCCGACCGCCAGGTTCTTTTCCCTCGCAATGCGGCGAAGCTCTTCGCCCTCCTCAAGCGAAAGCACCAGCGGCTTTTCGGAATAGACGTGTTTTCCGGCCTCGAGGATCGACTTCGACACGCGGAAATGCGCATCCGGGATCGTCAGGTTGACGACGACGTCGATCTCGTCATTGGCGAGAAGCGCGTCGATCATCTGCGCCTTCACGCCATATTCTTTGGCGCGCGCCTCGGCCGCCTCGACGTTGATATCGGCGCAAGCCAGCACCTTCAGCCCCTTGAAGAGCGGTGCCAGCGAAAAGTAGGTGGTGGAGATGTTGCCGCATCCAATGATGCCGACGCCAAGTTCCCTGGTCATGATGTGCCTCAATAAGTCTGGAAGGATGCAATCGAACGGCTGATGTTGCGGTCGATGTCTTTGGGATTGTCA
This sequence comes from Rhizobium sp. BK619, assembly GCF_014195245.1. Lineage (NCBI taxonomy): Bacteria > Pseudomonadati > Pseudomonadota > Alphaproteobacteria > Hyphomicrobiales > Rhizobiaceae > Rhizobium > Rhizobium sp. BK619. The sequence goes on from NZ_JACIBH010000005.1 coordinate 313,089, forward strand.
TGTTCGACGACGAAGTGCTTCGCCTTGGTGGCGCGCAGGGCCGTCATCAGCTTGCCCCATTCCACCTTGCCGTGGCCGACATCGGCCCAGCCGTCTTCGTCCTTCGCCTCGCCAGCCGGCGCGATGTCCTTGACATGCACCGCAGTGATACGCGAGCCAAGCTTCTCGATCCAGGCGAAAGGATCGGCATTGCCGCGAATGACCCAGGCGATATCGGCTTCCCAGGAAATATCAGGCGCGCCCTCGAAGATGCGCTCGATCGGCAGCGAGCCGTCGGCCAGCTTGACGAATTCGAAATCGTGATTGTGCCAGCCGAATTCGTAGCCGGCTTCCTTATATGGCTTGCTCATCTCCTGCAGGCGTTTGCCGAAGGCGACCCAGCCGGCGGCGTCGGAGGGGCGCTGCTCAGCGGCCAGATGCGGCGCATAGATCGAATCCATGCCGAGAATCTTGGCAATGTTCAGCGACTTTTGCACGTCCTTCTCCAGGAAATCCGGGCTGAAATGGCCGGTCGCCATCACCAGGCCGTTCTTGTCGAGATCGGCGCGAAGGCTCTTCAGCCCCGCATCGTCGAGATCGGCATAAATGCCGCCGAAGCCCTCGACTTCGGCATAACCCGCCTTGCCGAGCTTTTCGAAAATCGCCGAATAAGGCTGGAAATTACGGGCGCTGTAGAGCTGGTAGCTGAGTTTCGTCATCATATTCTCCTCGGGCCTCGTGCCCATGCTTGGGAAGGATCAATCCGCCGATTGGCAGGAATGCAGGTCGTAGAAGCGGAACTCCGGAAGGGCGCCGCGATCAAGCTGATGTGCCGGGGTAAAGGTGATGCGGCGGCTCTCGCCGGCTGCAAGGTCGAAGGCATTGTCGGAATATTTGCCGTCCGTCTCGGTCTCGATCATCACGAAGAGCGCAAGTCCCCTCGCGGTGACGTTGATATCGATCGCACCACTCTCCCCGACATATTCGTGAGCGACCGTCAGGCCCGACGGCTCCAATTCCAGCGCCTTATAGGTGCCGTTGACATAATGCCCCTCGCCGCCCATGCCGTTCGACGCGGTGAAATGCCAGGCAAGCAGCGTGTCGGCGGGGATGTCGGAAACGTCGATGCTCGCAGCCGTCACCGCGGCATCCGGCGAGCACACGGCTTGCACGTCTTTCAGGTGCAGGCGTTCGCCCTTCATCGTCAGAGCCGAGATGGAAAGATCGATGCTGATATCTTCAAGCGTGTCGTTGACCAGCGAGAAGCGGATCGTCTTGCCGTCCTCGGAAGGAATGGCCGCGACCGCGACCGGCTGGAAGAAGCGCTTGACGAGATAATGCATCGCCTTCCAGCGGCCGCCATAGTCGAGGCTCGACCACGAGGCGACCGGCCATGTGTCGTTGAGCTGCCAGTAGATCGTGCCCATGCAATGCGGTTTGAGCGACCGCCAATATTCCACCGCCGTCTTGATGGCGAGGCCCTGCTGTATCTGGGAAAGATAGACGAAGTTCGGAAAATCCTTGGGGAAACGGAAATAGCGGAACATCGTGCCGGCGATCCGCTCATTGCCGCCGGCATTCTTCTGGTGCAGCTCCATGACGGGGGAAGCAACGTTCATGTCCTTCTCCTCGGCATAGGTCTTGATGACGGGCAGCGAGGTATAGGACTGGAAGCCGAATTCCGAGCAGAAGCGCGGCCGCACCGAACGGTAATTGTCGAACGACTTATTCTCGTGCCAGACCGACCAGTAATGCATGTCGCCGGAGCCGTCGGCATGCCAGGCATCGCCGAAATCGAGATAGCCCGAGGCCGGGCTCGACGGCCACCAGAGAGCGCCGGGCAGCGCCTTCTTCACCGCCTGCTCGATCGTCCGGTTGAGGCGGTCGTAGGAGACGAGATAGCGGTCGCGATCCTTCCGTGATTCCTCGAACCAGGTGAGTGCTCCCACAAGTTCGTTGTCACCGCACCAGAGCGCAATCGAGGGATGCGAAGAAAGCCGGCGCACCTGGTAATCGACCTCGATCGCGACATTGTCGAGGAAGTCCTCGGTCGAGGGATAGAGGTTGCAGGCAAACATGAAGTCCTGCCAGACCATCAGGCCCAGCCGGTCGCATAAATCGTAGAAATGATCCTGCTCGTAAAAGCCGCCGCCCCAGACGCGGATCATGTTCATGTTGGCGGCTACGGCCGATTGCAGGAGATCCTCGGTCTTTTCAGGCGACGACAGCGAAAACAGCGCGTCGGCCGGGATCCAGTTGGCGCCGCGGCAGAAAATCTCACGGCCATTGACCTTGAAGGCGAAGCGGCTGCCTGATGCATCCGGCGTGGTGATCAGCTCGATGGTGCGAAGACCGATCTGCTTCGTCACCTCATCCGTCGGCAATTCGACGGACAGGCTATAGAGCGCCTGCTCGCCGCTGCCGGAAGGCCACCATAGGCGCGGATTGTCGATATGGAAGAGATGGTTGACATGGGTCTCGCCATGGACGCCGACATCGAGGCGCACCCGCTCGCCATCGAGATCGAAATAGACCTGGGCAATACTCGGCCCCTTGGAATAGAGCGTCGCCGTCACCGTCAGATCGACCGATCCGTCGAAATTATGCGTCTGGCGGGTGACGACATGTTCGATGCGCGCGGTCTCGAGCTTCTTCAGCGCGATCGTGCCGTAAAGGCCGAACGGCGCAATGGCGATATTCCAGTCCCAGCCGAAATGGCATTGCGGCTTGCGCAGCATGTTGCCATCCGGGATCGGCGAATTGCCCGTGCTGTATGGGATGTAGAAGGGCTGCTTCTTCTGCCGCTCGGCCCCGACCGCGATGTTCGAGGCGAAGACGATGCGGATGACATTGTCGCCCGCTTTCAACATGCTGGACACATCGGGCCGGTAGCGGCGGAAGCTGTTATCGGCTTCGAGCGCCAGGAAGCCGTTGACATGGACGCTGGCGACCGTGTCGAGGTAGTCGATATCCAGATACCAGTCGCCATCGACCTCCGGCAGCGCGAAGCTGCGCTCCACCGCCCATTCACGCTCGGCGACCCACTGCACCTTTTCCTCGTTGCGGCCGAAATAGGGATCGGGGATCAGCCCTGCCCGGTGGAGCGCGGTATGCACGTCGCCCGGCAGCATGATCGCAGTGCGAATCTCGCCGTCGACGGAGGCGAGCTGCCACGAACCGGAAAGGTCGATGTTGGAGGGGGGCGTTTGTTGCGTCACGATGTCGTTTCCGAATTACGTTTTTGAAATGGACGGCGCATGATTGCCGTCCGGTCATTGTCGTTCGTTGTGACCCCGTTTTCTCCGTCATGCTCGGGCTTGACCCGAGCATCCACTCGGCATCGATCGGCAGCCGCGGCATGGATCCTCGGGTCAAGCCCGAGGATGATGGAGAGCGGAGTTGGCCTCTTGCCAAGCTCGTGCCTGTCTGAGGGAGGGTGGAGAGTTGGTCGAATTCATACAAACAGCCCTACAGCAAGCGGCGGCGGCACCATCCCCGGCCCCGCCCACAAGAATTCCCCTAAAGCCGCAGCTCACTCTCGGCATCGAACACCGAAGCCACCGTCATGTCGAAGCTGAGTTTCACCTTGGCTCCGACATTGAAGCGGCGCGCGCCGTTGACGCGTACCGACATCGTGTGACCGGCATGTTTCAACCACAGAAGATTGTCCGCGCCCATCGGCTCCTCGATATCGACGGTGGCGTCATGTTCTTCGCCGCCGACATTCTCGTTGACCTTGATATGCTCTGGGCGAACGCCGAGCACCACCTTGCGGCCGGGCTGCAGCGTCTCGCTGGCCTCGTAGGCAGCGAGCGAGAAAATGACGCCGTTGGCGGAAAAGGCAATGCCGTCGCCTGATTTGACCAGTTCGCCACGCAGGAAATTCATCGACGGCGAGCCGATGAAGCCGGCGACGAAGAGATTGCGCGGCCTGTTGTAGATCGTCGTCGGATCGTCGAGCTGCTGGATGATGCCGCTCTTCATGATCGCGATGCGGTCGGCAAGCGTCAGCGCCTCGATCTGGTCATGGGTGACGTAGATCATCGTATTCTTCAGCGACTGGTGCAGGCGCTTGATTTCGACGCGCAATTCCGAGCGCAGCTTGGCGTCGAGGTTGGACAGCGGTTCGTCGAACAGGAAGACGTCGACATCGCGCACCAGTGCCCGGCCGATCGCCACGCGCTGGCGCTGGCCGCCTGATAGTTCGGCCGGCTTGCGCTTCAAAAGCGGCTGGATCTGCAGGATTTCGGAGGCGCGCGCCACCCGCTTGTCGATCTCGGCTTGCGGCACCTTTGCGACACGAAGCCCGAAAGAGAGGTTCTTCTCGACGGTCATCTGCGGATAGAGCGCATAGGACTGGAACACCATGCCGATGCCGCGGTCCTTCGGCTCTTCCCAGGTGACGTTCTTGCCCTTGATGAAGATCTGCCCTTCGGAGGCATCGAGCAGGCCGGCGATGCAATTCAGCAAGGTCGACTTGCCGCAGCCGGACGAGCCGAGCAGCACCAGGAACTCACCGTCGTTGATGTCGAGGTTGAGATCTTTCAGCACGCTCACCGCGCCGAAGTTCAGCGACAGATCCTTGATGGAAACGCTTGAGTTGGAAACACTTGAATTCACGTTCATGGGATCAACCCTTCACTGCGCCAGCGGCGATGCCGCGGACGAAAAGTCGTCCCGACACGAAGTAAACGATGAGCGGCACGAGACCGGTGAGGATCGTTGCCGCCATGTTGACGTTGTATTCCTTCACGCCCTGGACGGAATTGACGATGTTGTTGAGCTGCACGGTCATCGGATAGGTATCCGGCCGGGTGAAGACCACGCCGAACAGGAAGTCGTTCCAGATGCCGGTCACCTGCAGGATCATCGCGACGACGAAGATCGGCAGCGACATGGGCAGCATGATCTTCAGGAAGATCTGCCAGAAGCCCGCACCGTCGACACGCGCCGCCTTGAACAATTCTTCCGGCAGCGACACGAAATAATTGCGGAAGAGCAGCGTCAGGATCGGCATGCCGAAGATCGAATGCACGATAACAAGGCCGGTCAGCGTGCCGTAGATGCCGATTTCACGCAGGATGATGACGATCGGATAGATCATCACCTGATAGGGAATGAACGCCCCGATGATGAGGATCGAGAAGAACAGCTCTGATCCCTTGAAGCGCCAGTTTGCCAGCGCATAACCGTTCACCGAGGCAATGGCGATCGAGATGATGACCGACGGCACGGTGATGCGCACCGAGTTCCAGAAACCGCGCGACAGGCCGTCGCAGTTCAAGCCTGTGCAGGCCTCCGCCCAGGCCTTCACCCAGGGCTCGAAGGTGATTTCCATCGGTGGCGAGAAGATATTGCCGAGACGGATTTCCGGCATGCCCTTCAGCGAGGTGACGACCATCACATAGAGCGGCAACAGATAATAGAGCGCCGCAATGGTTAGCGTGCCGTAGAGCATGATGTTGCGCGACGACAGCGCCGGGCGCGGCTTCGCGCCGCTCGGGCCTTCGCCGAGTCTCGGTGCGACGGCATCGATACCGGCAACGGTGGTGTTGAGAGTTCCTACATCAGCCACGCTTGCGCCCTCCACCGAATTCAAGATAGGCCCACGGAACGATGATGATCGCGACGGTGACGAGCATCATGGTCGAGGCAGCAAAGCCCTGCCCCAGGTTCTGCGCCTGGAACATGTAGTCGTAGACGTATTTCGCCGGCACTTCCGAGGAAATGCCCGGGCCCCCCGATGTCTGCGCCACCACGAGGTCGTAGACCTTGACGATACCCGAGGCGATGATGACGATCGTCGTAATGAACACCGGCCGCATCATCGGGATCACGATGAAAAGATAGGTTCTCCACATCGGAATGCCGTCGACGCGCGCCGCTTTCCAGATGTCTTCGTCGATGCCGCGCAGTCCGGCCAGCATCAGGCACATGACGAGACCCGTTCCCTGCCACAGGGCCGCGATCAGAATGCCGTAGATAACGATTTCAGGCGTATAGAGCGGATTGAAGGTGAAGCTCGTCCAGCCCATCGAACGCACGACCGACTGAATGCCGAAATCGGGGTTCAGAACCCATTGCCAGACGAGGCCCGTCACGATGAAGGACAGCGCGAAGGGATAGAGGAAGATGGTGCGGAATGTGTTTTCGAAACGGATCTTCTGGTCCATCAGCGCGGCGAGCATGAAACCGATGACCAGGCTGAAGATCAGTGAGAGCACGCCGTAGAGAGCCAGGTTCTCGATGGCCGTCACCCAGCGGGGTGCCGCCCAGAGTCGCTCGTACTGATCGATGCCGACAAAGCTCAACCGCGGAAGCAACTTGGAATTGGTGAAGGAATAAAAGACCGTCCAGAACGTGCCGCCGACAAAGATCACCAGCGCTGTCAGGATCATCGGGATGGACGCAATCTTGGCATTCAGATTGCGCAGTAACTTGATTGGCCGGCCTGCTTGCGCTTGACCCGTCATGAACACTTCTCCTCAATTCGCAGCTGCGACCCGTAACGGAACGGGTTGGCAGCGTTTGCCATCCTGTCCCGGGATTCGCCGGAATGCCGGAGACACGCCGCCGGCCGGACCATTGGTCCGGCCGGCGGCGAATCTACCGATCAGTCAGCCGAAGCGATGATTTTGGCGAAACGCTTCTGAGCGTCCTCCGGCGTCATCGACGGGTTGGCGAAAAATTCGGAAAAGAGGTCTTCCTTTTGCTTCTGGCTGTCGGCTGAAAGCAACTGGTCGGTACCCTGGATCACGTTGCCCTTCGCCAGGATGTCGAGACCCTTCTTCATGCAGTCGTTGGCGGCGGCGAGATCGACATCGCCGCGAACCGGCAGCGAGCCCTTTTTCAGGTTGAAGGCAACCTGGGTCTTGGGATCGAGGAGGGTCTTGGCGAGCACGGCCTGCGCCTTGGACTTTTCCTCGTCCTTCAGCAGCGGGAAGTAGAAGGCATCGCCGCCGGTCGAGATGATCTCGTTCACGCCGAGGCCCGGCAGGCAGGTGTAGTCGGTGCCGGCCTTCTGACCGGCGAGCGCGAATTCACCCTGCGCCCAGTCGCCCATGATCTGACCGCCGGCCTTGCCTGTGATGACGAGGTTGGTGGCCTGGTTCCAGTCCTGGACGTTGCTGCCTTTGGCCATGCGCCGCGCATCGTCGGCGGCCTTGAACACCTTGGCGATTTCAGGACCGGCGGCAACTTCCGCATCCTTGTCCTTGAAAACCTTGTTGAAGGTATCCTTGCCGGCAACCGCGACCATCAGCACGTCGAAGGCGCCTGTCGCCTGCCACGGCTGGCCGCCGACGGCGAGCGGAATGATGCCGGCCTTTTCGAGAGCCGGAGCGGCGGCGACGAACTCGTCCCAGTTCTTCGGCACCTCGACGCCGGCCTTCTTGAAGGCGGCATTCGACAGCCACAGCCACTGCCAGGAGTGGATGTTGACCGGAGCGCAATAGATCTTGCCGTCGATCGTGCAGGAATCGAGCAGGCTCGCCGGGCGAATGATGTCCTTCCAGTGCTCGGCGGTCGCCACGTCGGTCAGGTCGCGCATCAGGCCAGCCTGAACGAGTTCTTCAGCCTGGCGGCCGTGGTTGAACTGGGTGGCGCCCATCGGGTCGCCGCCGGTGATGCGGCTGATCATGATCGGACGGGCGGTGCCGCCCGAACCGGCGATAGCGCCGTCGACCCAGTGATTGCCGGTGGCGTCGAATGCCTTTGCCAGCTCGGCGACGGCAGCCGATTCGCCGCCTGAAGTCCACCAATGCGTGACTTCGAGATCGGTAGCATTGGCGGCGCCGAACGGAAGCGCGACCGAAGCGGCAAGCAGGGCCGCCATAATACGAATTTTCATGAGTTTTCCTCCCTCACTGAAACGTTGCCGGAAAAACTTAGATCAATCGATTTCCGCACGCAACCGCCCGCCTTCAAATTTTTCCTCGACAACGGGATTTACTACTTGTGCCTGTTTCGCCGCGGCCCGACCCTCCCCTCAGAACTGGCATTCGACCACACGATCTCGCAGATGCACTTTTTCTTTATAATATTGAAAATTCACATAAAAATCTCAACAATTGTTTTCAACTCCGCTATATCCTTTTCGCAATCGCAAAAAATCAGCAAGTGAACTACGGATTCAACCTATGCACACAATGCTGCAGAGCACACTGGAAAAAGCCCTCGACATTTCTACTGTATCGTTACAGATTGCGCTTCTTAGGGAGGCGCGATTTTGGCGGGCGGCGGGCTTACGGCGCCTGAAAAAGCCTCTATAAGCGACACCAATTCGCGCGAGGCAGGCCTACAGGGATGGAAAACAAGGGAAATTTCGGGCAAGCAGCATCGCCAGCGGCGCGCGAGCGCCCGACATTGAAGACGATCGCCTTCATGACCGGCCTCGGCGTGACGACAGTGTCGCGCGCCTTAAAGGATGCGCCCGACATCGGAGCTGAAACCAAAGAGCGGGTGCGCATGGTCGCCCGCCAGCTCGGTTACCAGCCGAACAGGGCCGGCGTGCGCCTGCGCACCGGCAAGACCAACGTCATCGCCCTCGTCCTCAGCATCGACGAGGAGATCATGGGCTTTTCAAGCCAGATGGTCTTCGGCATCTCCGAGGTGCTGTCCGGCACGCCCTATCATATCGTCGTCACGCCGCACTCCCACAGCAAGGATCCGATGCTGCCGGTGCGCTATATCCTCGATACCGGCTCAGCCGACGGCGTGATCATCTCGCGCATCGAGCCGGACGATCCGCGCGTGCGGCTGCTGACCGAGCGCGGCATGCCCTTCGCCACCCATGGGCGCACCGACGCCGGTCTGACGCATCCTTTCCACGACTTCAACAACGAAGCCTTCGCTCACCAGGCGGTGGAACGGCTCGTCAAACGCGGCCGGCGGCGCATCGCCCTGCTGCAGCCGCCGAGCAAGCTCACCTATTACGCCCATATCCGCATCGGCTTCCAGACCGGCCTGCATGATTACGGCGCCGAGGAAGTGCCGCTGCGCGTCAACAGCGACGCGCCCCTCGCCGACATTCGCGACGTCGTCGAGGTGATGATGCGCTCACCCAATGCCCCTGATGGCATCGTCTGTTCGGCCGGCAGCGCAGCAATCGCCGTCAATGCCGGTATCGAGGCTGCCGGCAAGGCGCTCGGCCGCGATCTCGATATGGTGTCGAAGCAATCGGTGCCGATCCTCAACTGGATTCGCCCGGAGATCATCACCGTCCAGGAAGACGTGCGCCAGGCCGGCCGCGAAATGGCCAAAGCCGTCATCGCCCGCATCGACGGCGTCGAACCGGAACTGCTGCAGAGCATCAGCCAGCCGATCTGGCCGGAGAGCGGCAGGTAGGGCGTATAACGTGCGCCCCGTCGGGTTTCGATGACTCAAATCGGTGACAGCGACGTAGTGAACTCGGCTCTCCCCCAACTCACCGCGCCAATCGCAAGCGGGGCATCGGCTCGAAAAAGCCAAGATTGCTCGCCATCTCAAAGCGAGTGACGGGGGATCGACAGAATGCAAGAAAGCGGCGTGCCCTATTTCAGCCAATGGGAAACACCCGGCATGACGCTGCCGGTGCTTGCCGAGGGGTCGCAGGCCTTGCTCGGCGATCCGCTCTGGCGCCATTCCGGCGCCGCGACGATCGAGGACTATGCGCGCTGGGCGGTCAATGTCTGCGGCATGGCCTGCCTGAAGATGATCCTTGCCGCCCGCGGTGAGATCCATCCGACCATCGAGCTTGCCCGCGCCTGCACTAGATATGGCGGTTATGTCGTCAACGAGATCGATGCCTCGATCAAGGGGCTGATCTACGCGCCCTTCGTCCGCTTCGCTGCCGAGCGGTTCGCACTGAGCGCGGAGACGATGACAGGCGTCGAGATATCTACCCTTCCAGAGCTTCTATCGAAGCGGCGCTTCTTCATCGCCTCGGTGCATTCGGGCATCCGCTGGCCGGAGCGCCTGCCGCCGTCGAAGGGCGGCCATCTGGTGCTGGTGACGGCGGCGAGCGACGAGGCGATCCGCTTCCACAACCCGTCCGGTCATGACGAGGCGAGCCAGGCTGATGTAACGCTGCCGCTTGCCGTCTTCGACCGCTTCTTCGCCAATCGCGGCATATCGGTCGACGCCTGACCTTTTCAACACCAGATCTTTTCGGAGGCTTTCATGACCCTTTCGCCAAACAGGCTGCGCATTGCCGTGCTCTTCGGCGGCCGCTCGGCCGAGCATGAGGTTTCCATCCTTTCCGCAACCAATGTCATGGGTGCGCTTAAGCCCGAGAAATATGACGCCATCCCCGTTTTCATTACCCGCGAGGGACAATGGCTGCTGAGCAATTTCGAGGACGGTATGCTGGGGACACCGTCATCAGGCGTAGAAATCTGCCTCGTGCCGGGCGGACGGGGACGGGTGCTGGAAATCCCGGCCCATGGCGCACCGCATGAGTTGGCAAGGATCGACATCCTGTTTCCAGTGCTGCACGGCCTGCATGGCGAAGACGGATCGGTGCAGGGCCTGGCGGAGGTGGCGCGCGTGCCGCTCGCCGGCTGCGGCATTCTCGGCTCGGCCGCGGCGCTCGACAAGGATATCGCCAAGCGCCTGCTCAGGGCGGCGGGCCTGCCGGTGGCGCGCTCGGTGACGATGCGTGAGGACACGGCCCCTTCGCTGGCAGCCCTCGAAGGCGAGCTTGGCCTGCCGCTTTTCATCAAGCCGGCGCGCCAGGGATCGTCGGTCGGCGTCGCCAAAGTCCATGCCAGCCAGGAATTCGCGCCCGCCATTGCCGAGGCGTTCCGCCACGATCGCATGCTGCTCGCCGAGGAGTTCGTCGCCGGCCGCGAGATCGAATTCAGCGTGCTGGAGGATGCGGCAGGCGAGCTCTTCGTCTCCCGGCCGGGCGAGATCGTGCCGGCCGAGAGCCACGGCTTCTACAGCTACGATGCCAAATATATCGACGAGAAGGGCGCGGCGTTGAAGGTCCCGGCCGACCTGCCTGAGGAGGTCGAGGCTGCCATGCGCGACATGGCCGCAAGCGCTTTCCGTGCGGTCGGCTGCGACGGCATGGCCCGCGTCGACTTTTTCCTGACGCAGGACATGCGGTTCCTCGTCAACGAGATCAACACCATCCCCGGCTTCACCGATATCAGCATGTATTCCAAGGCGATGGCGGCAAGCGGCGTCGGTTACGCCGAAATCATCGACAGGCTGGTGGAGCACGGCCTGGCGCGCGCCGGCCGGCCTACTTGAGCATGAACAGTTCAGTCCTGATTTCAGGATGCTCCGGCGGCGGAAAATCGACGCTACTGGCCGAACTCGGCCGCCGCGGTCATGCGATCGTCGAAGAGCCGGGCCGGCGGATCGCCAGGCAAGAGCTCGAAAGCGACGGCGCAGCCCTGCCCTGGATCGACATGGCGGCCTTCGCCCGGCGCGCCATCGAGATGGCGATCGCTGACCACGCAGCAGCACACGGCCGGGCCGGCTGGACGTTTTTCGACCGAGGGCTGATCGATGCCGCGGCAGCACTTCAACACCTGACCGGAGAACCGGTCCTGGACAGGTTGAGCGCCCTCCACCGCTATAACAGCAGCGTTTTTCTCACCCCGCCATGGCCGGAAATCTATGTCACCGACCCCGAGCGACGCCATGGTTTCGACGAGGCAGTCGCCGAATATGACCGGCTTGCAGCCATCTACCCGGCGCTCGGCTACAACGTCGTCACGCTACCGAAAATCGCGGTCGCCGACCGGGCGGATTTCATCCTCGATCGCTTGGAAGCGAAATAGCCGCCTCTCGGCCGCTTTCTCAACGCCTGCGAAAGACGCACCACTGAAAGGACTGCCGGCCGCCGCTGGGTGTCGTGTGCTCCTCGCGCCAGTCGCGCTCAAGCGTGAACGCGGAGGAGAATTCACGCGTAAGAGCGGCCGCGTCGTAACGCTGGACCGGCAAACCGCTGCACCGTTCCGGCCCGTCCGGCGCGAAGGTCGCGATGATCACGGCACTGCCAGGCGCCGTGCCGGTTTCGAGGGCGCGGCGATAGGCCAGCCGCTGCTCGGGTTCGGTGTGGAAATGAAAGACGGCGCGGTCGTGCCACACATCGTACTGACGCTCCGGTCTCCACGCGGTGACATCATCGACCACCCAGGCAACGCGGGCGGTTTCGTCCCCCAGCCGTGCTTTGGCGAGGTCGAGCGCCGGCGCGGCGATATCGAGAACGGTGAGATCGGACCACCCGCGCTCGACAAGGCGATCGACAAGGCTCGATGCGCCACCGCCCACATCGATCAGCGAGGCCGTGACCGGCAATCGCAGCGCGTCAAGCGCCTGCAGGGAAGGCTCGGGCGTCGGCTGATACCAGCTGACGCTGTCAGCAGCTTTCGTGCGGTAGACCGCGTCCCAGTGCTCCTGCTTCGCCTCCGTCATTCGGCATCCTCACTTTTGCAGCGCCCGATCCTGACCGATCAACATGTAAGGATTGAGACGTCTGCACAGCCGCGGCGCGCGGTGAGTTTACATGTTTTCAGGCAGCGAGATGACGATAAACGAGATCCCCAGGATCGGTTCGAGGAGCCGTCAGATCAAGACGCCCGCCCAACCGTTGCGCGACGGCAATCGAGGCGGCGTTGCCGGGGGCGATATAGCTGACGAGCGACGGCAGGCTGAGCGTCGCAAAGGCCCAGTCCCGCAACGCCATGGCCGCCTCGGTCGCATAACCTCTGCCCTCATGGCCCTCATAGACCAACCAGCCCAACTCCTTTTCCGGAAAGAGCGGCCCGTGATTGATGCCGACCTGACCGACGCATTCGCCGGTCTCGGCAAGGTCGACCATCAGCGCCCCGTGCCCGAAAAGCTGCCAGAGCGCCACGTCGTGACAGAACATTCCCCAGGCCGCGCGTAGATCGAACGGCCCGCCCATTCCGACCGACCGCGGTGAAGCCATGAGTTCCGCATAGGCGGCGAAATCATCCATCTCGGGCATGCGAAGCCTCAGACGCTCGGTTCGGATTTTTATCCCGCCGATTTCGGACATATCGTCGCCTCTGTCAGGTGGGGTTTGGGGTTTCAAACGCCGGGGCAAATTGCAGCATTCCGCTTGGCGTGGTTCCGCGGAAAACAATCCGCTGTACGAGCCGCCTATCGAGGTCGAGATACATCAGCTGCCCGTCGCTGCTGAAACCGACGCGACTGTAGATGTCCGGGTTTCCGATCAACGCACGGCCGGTGGCACCTCCGGCTTGACGGATATCGGACCCAGTCCGAACCAGCCGCCACGCACGCCGTTGATCGTCACCGGGGAAAATGAAACATGCCCCCGGATCTCCCCATCATCTTCAGCAACCAGCGATATCGTCAGATCGCCGCTCGCACGAAGTTTTCGAATGATCTCCGACTCCGTACCATCGCTGTAAGGCATCGGCGCAATGGCAATCGAGGTCAGATCGTGGATCGCATCGATATCTGCCGGCGTTTCACATCTGATGAGCATCTCGGTCAACCCCTCATGCATGATCGCTTGCCGATGCTAAGCAGGATAATCGAAAATGAGTAAGCCGGGTTTTTCCAGAGGCAATTGCGCCACGACCTGCCCTTCCGAGTTCAGAACCGCCGTAGGGCCTCAGGCGACGCGCCCATCGCGCTCGCCTGTCACGTCGGACGATATCATCCAGAGGCCGGTTTCGCGGCATCTTTCGCCGCGGACGACATTGTGCTGCTCCTTGAATACTTCCGCCTTATCACGTGGCATCATATTGTTGGAGCAACATAAGATCAGCGATGCGCCCAGCGCTGCGAGCTTTGCCGCCGCTTCGGGAAAGTTGGTGTCGTAGCAGATGTTTACCCCAAAGCGCAGATCACCGATCGCAAAGAGCGGGCTCTCCCTTCCCGCCTCGAAGGCCTGTTCGCCGCGTAACAGGTGGGGTTTGCGGTATCGGCCGATAAGAACGCCGTGCTCGACGACAACGGCGGTGTTGAACAGTCGCCCGCCATCGATTTCGATCAGCCCCATGACCAGCACCGGTCCCGACTTCGGTAACCGATGCAGGACGGCTCCGAACGCGGCCGATGCGAGATCGAGGGCAACGCGACGTGCCGATGGTTCATCGGTCAGGTAGCCCTGAAGAAACCCTTCGGGAAAGAGCAGCAAGGCCACGCCATCGGTCTCTGCTAGGGCTGCGACTCCAACGGCATAATCCAAGGCCGCCGCGACATTATCCCGAAATTCCGGCGTCTGCGCAGCGGCTATCCGGATGCTTTTCACATCGGTCGCCTTTCGGATGTCTCGTCGTCCGGGCGGCCCAAGCCACGAAAAAGCCCGGCACGGCGGCCGGGCTCTTCCTTGATGTCTGCTCGGCAAGCCTCAGAAGGTCGAAGCACCGCTGCCCCATGGGCCATGGTGGAAATCTTTGCCATCCAGGCGGTCGAAGCCGTGAGCGCCGAAGAAGTCGCGCTGCGCCTGGATGAGGTTTGCCGTTCCCCTGCCCTGGCGGTAGGCGTCGAAATAGGTGAGCGCCGAAGTCAGCGCCGGCACCGGCAGGCCGGCGGAAATCGCCGCGGCGACGACGCGGCGCAGTGCCGGGATCGATTCCTTGACCATGTTGGAGAAGGCCGGCGTGACGATCAGGTTTGCGGCGTCGGGCGCCTTGGTGAAGGCCGAGGTGATCTCGTCGAGGAACTGCGAGCGGATGATGCAGCCGGCGCGCCAGATCCTGGCAATGGTCGGCATCGGCAGCGACCAGTTGAACTCGCGCGAGGCTTCCGCCATCACCGCAAAGCCCTGCGCATAGGCGCCGATCTTGGCGGCAAACAGCGCCAGTTCGAGATCCTTGTTGAGTTCGGGACCGTAAGCGATCGGGAAGGATACGGCCTGCGTGCCGAAGATCTTTTCGGCAGCTTCGCGCTGCGATTTCATCGAGGAGAGGCTGCGGGCGGCAACCGCGGCTTCGATCGCCGTTGCCGGAATGCCCATGTTCTGTGCCTCGATCGCCGACCACTTGCCGGTGCCCTTCTGGCCGGCCTTGTCGAGGATCATGTCGACCATCGGGCCGCCGGAGACCGGATCGGTCGCGGCAAGCACCTTTTCGGAAATCTCGATCAGATAGGAGTTCAACCGGCCCTTGTTCCACTCACCGAAGACGCCGGAGATGTCGGAGGCGCTCTTGCCGAGGCCATCGCGCAGGATGCCGTAGATTTCGGCGATCATCTGCATATCGGCATATTCGATGCCGTTATGGATGGTCTTGACGAAATGGCCGGCGCCGTCATTGCCGAGCCAGGCGACGCAGGGCTCGTCATTGTAGCGGGCGGCAATCGAGGTCAGCACCTTCTCGACGCGCTTCCAGGAGTCTTCCGTGCCGCCAACCATGATCGACGGGCCATGGCGCGCACCTTCTTCGCCGCCGGAAACACCCATGCCGATGAAGGTGAGATCGGTATCCTTGAGGCGGTCGAAGCGCGCGACGGTGTCGCGGAAATTGGCGTTGCCGGCATCGATCATGATGTCGCCCTTGGACAGATGCGGGCGCAACGCCTCCATCTGCTGATCGACGGCATCACCCGCCTTGATCATGATGATGATCGGGCGCGGCGGCCGGATCGCATCGACGAACTCTTCGATCGTCTTGCAGGGAATAATCTGCTTTTTCAGATCGCCGGCGCTTTCGTAGAATTCGTCGGTTTTCTCAGGCGTACGGTTAAAGACCGCAATTTTATTGCCTTTTTCCGCGATGTTGAGCGCCAGATTGGAGCCCATGACCGCAAGACCGATCAGTCCGATTTCTGCCTTTTCCACGACAAACCTCCGATGTGTCATTTGGACCGGTGTTGTGGCACTGTCTCGGTCAAACGGCAAGTCTCGCAAGGGTCTAATCGGTTCGCAAAAGCAATGAAATGACGCTTGCAATATCCCGACTTGTCCGACAACCGCTTGTGCCGGCTGATTGTCAACCAAGTTTTCGCACGACCTGCCCTTGATGCCCTATCTGATGGTATTATCGGCGTTTCGGGAGAGATCGCCTTGGCACCGGAAAGACGAAAAGATACCGCGTTGCTCGCTGCCCGTGCCGGCCGCTACCGGGAATATGCGCCGCCGCTGAGGCTGCGACACCATTTCAGCCGGTTCTGGTCGCATGCGCTCAATGACGGACCGCCGGCACAGGTGGCGATCGTGCCGGACGGCTATTGCGACCTCCTCTGGATCGACGGCCGGCTGGCAGTCGTCGGGCCCGACAGGACGGCGGCCTTTCCCACTCTCCGGCCGGGAACAACGGTCATCGGCGCACGTTTTGCGCCGGGCGCCGCTGCACCCTGGCTGAAGACGCCACTCTCGGCGCTGCTCGGCCGCTCCGTGCCGCTTGCCGACATCGGCTGGAAGCACACGGCCGAATTCGAGGCACGGCTTGGCGATTGCCCCGATCCAGCGGATGCCATGGCGCTATTCGGCCGCCTGCTCGAAGAGGCCGCGCGCGATGCGGACGAACCCGCTGAGGATGCCGCCGTAATCTTCGCCGCCGCCGATCGCGGCCGCCCGGCGTCCGGGCTGCTCGACCGGCTCAGCATGAGCGAAAGGCAGCTGCGTCGCCGTTGCCACCACCATTTCGGCTATGGCGCCAAGACGCTGGAACGGATCCGTCGGTTCCAGCGTTTCCTCGACCTCTGCCGCAGGTCGGGCACGATGCCGCTTGCCCATCTTGCGCTCGAAGCGGGCTTTGCCGACCAGGCTCACATGACGCGCGAGGTCGGCGAGCTCTCGGGGCTGACTCCTACCGCCATTCTTGGCCAACTCAGCATGCCGAAAAAACCAAGCTGACCGTTTTGTTCAAGACGCCGCGGATCGGCCTGTTATGACAGCAAGACCCAATATCGAGGACCTGCAAGCCATGTCGACGATGCCCGCGAAAATCATCCACCAATCGATCGAGCGCGACTGGCGCGACGTCTATGATTTCGCCGGCAAGCCGGAGAACATGCCACTCTGGGCATCCGGCCTTGCGAGCGGCCTCGAGCCGAACGGCGCCGACTGGATTGCCCATGGCGCGCTTGGCACCGTAAAGGTGAGCTTCGTGCCGACCAATGAATTCGGCGTGATCGACCATACGGTGACAATCGAATCCGGCCTCCGGGTCTATAATGCGCTGCGCATCGTGCCGAACGGCGATGGTTGCGAGGTCATGTTCACGCTGCTGCGGCTGCCCGGCATGACCGATGCGCAGTTTTCAGCCGATGCCGCCCATGTCGAGAAGGATCTCGCCATGCTGAAAGCCCTGATGGAGAGATAGATGTCCGAGAAGTCAGAAAACCACGATCGCCGCATCGATTATGTCGAATTCAATGTCGCCGACATCGCCGCCGCCAAAGCCTTCTACGGCTCGGCCTTCGGCTGGCGTTTCACCGATTACGGCCCGAACTACTGCGAATTCGACGATGGCCGGCTCAAGGGCGGCTTCACCGATTTCGGTCCCGTGCGGCCGGGCGGCCCGCTGGTCGTCGTCTACGCCAGGGATCTCGAAGAGGTGCTGACGTCGGTCGAGAGGGCCGGCGGCACCATCGTCCGGCCGATCACCGATTTTCCCGGAGGCCGCCGCTTCCATTTCCTCGACCGCGACGGATATGAACTCGCCGTCTGGGCGACTGCCTGAAGGCGGCTGGCTGGTCGCGGCCAGCTAGAGCATGATGCCGAAAAGTGTGCGCGGTTTTCGGGCGACATCATGCTCTAACTCTTTAATTTAGAACAGGATTCAGATTTTAGGCCAACCGGGCCTAAAATCATCCTGTTCTAGTGATCAGCCAGTTGGCTGCTGCGGCTCGATGTCCTCCATGACGAGCAGCGCGCCAATCACCGTACCGCCGACATCGCGCAACGGCGACATACGACAGCGCACCTGCTCCGAGCTGCCGCTGGCGTTCGGACACTCATAGGCGTAGTCGATCTGCTCCCCGGCAAAGCAGTCGTCGAGCTTGTATTTGGCGCACGCGGCAAACAGCTCCTCTCCGATGAATTCGGAAAGATGGCGGCCGATGAGTTCCATCGGCTTCTTGTTGAGATGGGCGCAGTTGGCTGGATTGGAATAGAGGAAGCGATAGTCCCTGGTCAGCACCGCCACCCGGTCCGGAAGGCTTTCGAGGATCGCCGAATTGAGGAATTGGCCGTTGTCGGTATCAGGCACATAGGCCGGCGGCGGCTCGATGCGCACGTCCTGAGGCGACGGCACGCGCCAGTCCGGACCATGCGTGCCGAAATAACGGTCAAGCAGGAAGGATAGCACCGTCGTGTGCTCGGTGACGCTGGCGCTGTCGTCGGCGTCCTGGCCGATGAGATGAGTCACAAACTGCAGCTGCATGTAGACTTCGAGCAGATTGACCGCCTGATGGGCGAGGATTGCCTCGACCAGCGGTTCGACATGGCCGTCGAGCGCCGTGACGCGCTGATCGTCACCCAGGCGTATGGCTTCCTCTATCTGCGTGCAACGCAAGGAAAAAGCTCGAAAAAGCTCCAGCAAGACGCCCAACTCCCATTGGTCCAAGAGACGGTCCGAGACCTATTATGGCGGCATATTTCGAAAAATGCGCCCTTCGGTAGACATTATTCGCGTCTTGGTAGTGACGGGTAACATGAAAATGCACTCAGTTTCAATCCGACACCATTGCCGCTTTTCACCGCTGATAATTGGGGGTGGATATTCTGAAAGCATGTCGCGCAAAAGCGTGTCGCGGTTTTGCAGATAACGACATGCACCAAAACAAAGAACTAAAGCGGGAGAGCGAATCCGATAGATCGCGAGGCGTTTCAGGAGCTGAGCGTCTGCTTGATCTGCCAGCGGTCGTGGTACCAGAGCCACTGTTCCGGGTATTCCCGCACCCAGCTTTCCACCTTGTCGTTGAGCAGCTGGGCGGCCGCCGGCAGGTCGAGATTGCCTTTGGCGTCGCGGGGCATTTCCAGCCGCGGCTCGATTTCCAGCCGATAGCGGTTGCCTGGCAGCCGGATGCAACGCGCAGGATAGACCTCGCAATCGAACTGGCGCACCAGCTTCGGCAGCAGCGGATTGGTCTTGACGTCGCGCCCGAAGAAGGTGCCCTTCAGCCCCTTGCCAAATTTCTGGTCGACGAGCACGCCCACGCCTTGGCCGGCTTCCAGCTGACGGGCGAGCGCGAAGGAGGAGCCGGCATGCGACGGCACCAGCTTGCCCATCCGCGCGCTCCTGAAATCGAAGACCTTCTTGGCGACATAGGGATTGTTCGGCGGCCGAAACAGCACGGTCACATGAAGCCCGAAGGCGGCACCCGCCACCGGCAGCAGCTCGAAATTCGCGGTATGGCCGGTAAAGACGATGAAGGGGCGCGGATTGTCGCGCAGATCGAGAAAGATCGGGATGCCCGACACCTCCACCCTGCCCGGCTCGTCATTTGCGGGATCATAGTCGAACAACTGGTCGAGGAAGACGTATTCGGCCGCAAGCCGGCCCATATTGCCCCAGCTTGCGAGCGCGATCTCTTCGATCTCGGCCTCGCTCTTCTCAGGGAAGGCATTGCGCAGATTGACGAGCATCAGCTTGTGGCGGCGCGTCCGCCGGCCGAGGCGGCGCGTCATCCTGTCGGCGAAGCGAATCGCGCCATCAGCCGGAAACAGCTTCAGCAGGTTCAGAAAGCCGAACATCACCTGCGCTACCAGCCATTGCTGGAAGTGCCTGAGCGCCAGAACGATCCGGGTGATGAGGAGCTTCACTTGGGGCTCAATCCATTTTCAGAATGATCTTGCCGAAGATCTGGCGCGACTCCATCCGCTCCAGCGCTCGGTCGATATCGCCGAAGCTGACCTCGGTATCGATGACAGGATGGACGAGCCCGCGGCCCATCTTCTGCATCGCATCCGCCATGTTCTCCATGCGGCAGCCGAAGGAGCCGAAAAGCTTCAGCTGCTGCTGGAACAGCATCATCAGGTTCATTTCCGTGGAAACACCCGAGGTCGAACCGCAGGTGACGAGCCGCCCGCCACGCTTCATGCAGAGCATCGAGCCCGCCCAGGTATCCTTGCCGACATGTTCGAAGACGACGTCGACGCCCTTCTTCTTGGTGAGCTTGCGCACCACGCCCTCGAACCGGTCGGTGCGGTAATTGATAACGTGATCGGCGCCGAGCGCTTTGGCCTTTTCGATCTTGTCGTCCGAGCCGACGGTGGTGATGACGGTGCAGCCGATCTTCTTGGCAAGCTGGATCGCTGCCGTGCCAATGCCTGAGCCGCCGGCATGGACGAGGATCGTCTCGCCGGGTTCGAGCTTGGCATTGTCGAACAGCATGTGCTCAACCGTGCCGAAGGTGACGGGAGCGAGTGCCGCGCCGATGGCATCGACGCCGGGAGGAGCCGGCACCAGCAGCCGCGCCGGAAGGTTGACCTTCTCCTGCGCGAAACCGTCGAGATGGAAGCCGTGCACGCCGGAGACATGTTCGCAGAGATTGTCGCGGCCTTCGCGGCAGGGGCGGCACAGGCCGCAGGTGCGCGCACCGTAGATGGAAACGAGCTGGCCCGGCAGCACGTTGGCGACACCCGGCCCGATCGCTTCGACGACGCCGGAAGCCTCTGCGCCGATGACCAGCGGCATCTTGCGCTTGGCGAATGCCATGCCGCGCCAGCCCCAGACGTCGATATGGTTGAGCGCCACCGCCTTGACGCGCAACGTCACCTCGCCGGCGGCAGGCGCATCCGGTTCCGGCAGGTCGGTGATCTCAAGCTTGCGGTCATCGATCAGTTGCAAAGCGCGCATGATGTATAGTTCTTTCTTCTACGTGTATTGTCGTCATGCTCGGGCTTGTCCCGAGCATCTGCCAGCGGTCATGGAGTTACGCAAGTAGATCCTCGGGACAAGCCCGAGGATGACGTCAGAAACCACTTCTTTGCAAAATCAAGGAGGGTCTCTAAGCCGGTTCGAGCGCCATGACAAGGCTGGCATTCTGCCCGCCGAAGCCGAAGGAGTTGGAAAGCACGGCAGAAACCTGCGCTTCCCGTTTCTTGTTCGGCACGACATCGAGAACGATCGACGGATCGGGATTGGTATAGTTGATCGTCGGCGGCAGCGTCCCGGTCAGCATCGTCTGCAGCGAGAACACCGCCTCGACGGCGCCCGCCGCCGTCAGCGTATGGCCGATCATCGACTTGTTCGAGGAAACCGGGATGCTAGCGATCCGTTCGCCGAAGACGGCCGACATCGCCCCATATTCCATCTTGTCATTCTCGGGCGTCGAAGTGCCATGAGCATTGATATAGCCGATGCCGCTCTCGTCGATGCCGGCATCAGCAAGGGCGGCGCGGATCGTCGCGATTGCCGGGCCGCCGTCCGGCGAGGAGCGGGTGCGGTGGAAGCTGTCGGCCTTGTCGCCGGCGCCCTTCATGATGCCGAGCACCTTGGCGCCGCGGGCAACCGCCGCCTCAAGCGATTCCAGCACCAACGTCGCCGCACCTTCGGCGATGACGAAGCCGTCGCGATCCTTGCTGAACGGCTTGGATGCCTTGGTCGGCGGATCGTTCTGCGTCGAAAGGGCCGACAGCAGGGAGAAGCGGATCAGCGCTTCGGCGCTGAGAGAACCGTCGGTCGCAACCGTCAGGGCGCGATCGGTGCGGCCCTGGCGGATCGCCTCGATGCCGAGCTGGATCGCCGTGACGCCGGAGGCGCAGGCCGTCGACAGCGTGACGGGAAGGCCGCGCGTGCCGAACCGGTCGGCAAGGCGCTCGGAAATCGCGCCGAACAGGGCCGCCTCATGGAAGGCCGGATCCGGACGCTGGCGCAGCGCCGTCAGGAAACGTTCATAAGCATCACCAGGATGCTCGGAGGCCGGCGAACGGTCGGCAAGTTCGAAACGCGCGCTCCATTCCGGTTCGATCGGCGGGGCGGCAAGGAACAGCGGGCCGTTGAAATCGCCGGAAAGGCCGGCATCGGCCAACGCCTCGATCGTCGTTTCGCGCGCGAAGGCGTAGGAGCGCTCGACGGCATTCGGAGCCGGGATACCGATGAAATCGACGGTGCCGGCAATCCGCGTCGACAATCCTTCGGTCGGGAAACGGTTGATCTCGTGAATGCCCGAGGTGCCTGACGAAAGCGCTGCCCAGTTGTCGCTGAGGCCCTGACCGAGCGAGGTGATGATACCCATGCCGGTCACGGCCACGATCGGACGGCCGAGGTGATCCCTGTAAGCGGAAGCTGTCATATCTTTCACTCCTCACGCATTTGCGGAAAGGACGGCAACGCCCTCACCGCGCTGGTGTCCGACCGCGGTGACGACGGCGGCCGCGGCGCCTGCCCGCATCGGCGCCTCATGGGCGGCATCGAAGGGCGGAACCTTGGCCTTGCCGTCGACGGCAAGCGCCGCAAGCGCCAGACCCAGTGTGAACTGCGTCTCGATCGTGTGGCCGGTGACGCCGCCAAAGCCGCGGATTGCGGCACCGGGCAGTTGGTGTTCGAGCACCGCCCGCTCGCGGGCGGCAAGATCGTGCATACCGGTCGAGCCGGAAAAGATCGCCGTACTTTCGGCAGCAAGCCCGGCGGCGGGTGCCAAAAGCCGCTCCAGCCGGACCTCGAGATTGCCGGCATTGCGGTTGCCGCGGTCGCCCTCGACCGCATCGATGACGGCATAGATATGCGCGCCACGCGCTTCCGCATGCTGGCGCGATTCCAACACCAGGAAGGCGCCGGCCGAACCGGTGATCATGCCGCCGCCATCGCTTGATTTGCGCGACCAGAGCGGCACCCAGTCGCCGCGCGCATGGGCGCCGATCGCTTCGGTGAGCAGGATCATGTCCGGCCGCTCCGCCGCGAAGGCGCCGCCGACCAGCGCATGCGAGGATTCGCCTGATTTGATGCGATAGAAGGCGGTCTCGACGGCTGAAATCCCTGCCGCTTCCTCGCCCATGAAGGTGCGCGACGAGCCGGTGACCTTATGCACGATCGAGATGTTGCCGGCGAGCAGGTTGGAAAGCTGAGCGAGGAACAGCGTCGGCCTCAGTTCCGTCGTCAGCTTCTCGTTCAGCAGCAACTCGCGGTCGTTGCGCTTCAGCGCCTCGTCGACGATCAGCGTATCGACATTGATGTCGCGTTCGCCGCCGCCCGCCGCTACGATCATGTCCATCGTACCGCAGGCCTCGAGATTGTCCTTGAAGCCGGCATCGTCGAGTGCCAAGCCCGCGGCGAAGACGCCGATGCGCTGCCAGTTCTCCATCTGGCGCTGGTCGCCGCGCTTGGCGATCTGCTGCGACCAATCGATCTCCGGCAGCGGATGCACCGGATAAGGCTTGAACTTCTCGGTCTCGACGATCGCCTTCGGCGCGCTTGTCGCCGAAAGCAGTGCGATATGCGCATCCTTGCCGACGCCCTGACAGGTGACGATGCCGATGCCCGAGATGACGACGTCGTTTGCAGCCTTGCTCATCCAACCACTCCCTGCGCCGCGATCGCTTCGAGAAGTCCAATCTCGCCGGCACGTTTTTTCACGATATCGCCGAGCGGCACTTCGGAAAACGGCATGGTGCGAAGCTTCAGCTGCGCATCACAGACCTTCTTGCCGGCGCTGGTGATTTTAGCCTTGGTCACCGCGAAACCCGAACCGTCGTGCTCAAGCACCGCCTCGATGTCGAGCACGGCTTCCGGCTCGACGAACGTGCGCATCTTGGCGCCGTCGACCGACATCAGGAAGGGCATGGCGGCGAAGTTGGTGGCGGCAAGCACCAGCATGCCGGAGGCCTGCGCCATGGTCTCGATCAACAGCACACCGGGAACGAGCGGCATGCCGGGAAAATGACCCTCGAAGACGGGGCTCTTGGCCGGCACGACGGATCGCGCGTTCAGCGTGCCCTTCTTCAGGTCCACCGCTTCGACGCGGTCAATCATCTGGAAATATTCCAGCAGCATTCGGATCCTCCGGCCCGACAGGCCAGATCCGCCCGCCGGTGACGCCTAGTTAGGAACGAAACCGCCCAGCCGCCATAGTCAGGCGGCAGGGCGCTCAAAAAAAGACGGTTATGTCCTCAGGCCTTGGCTGCTTTGAGCTCGTCGATCTTGGCGCAGAGGTTCTTCAGCACGAAATATTCTTCGGTGGAAACCTTGCCCTCGTTGACTTCCTGCGTCCACTTTTCGAGCGGAATCTTGATGCCGAATTCCTTGTCGATCGCAAACACGATGTCGAGGAAATCGAGGCTGTCGATACCGAGGTCGTCGATCGTATGGCTCTCCGGCGTGATCGTCGCGCGGTCGATCTCGCTGGTTTCTGCAATAATGTCGGCAACTTTATCGAATGTAGCGGTCACGCGCTGTACCTCATGAAATGACGATTTAAACCTCCTCATAGGCAAATCCATTTCAAAAGCCAATGCTTTCGTCCCGGCGTTGCGGCAATTTGCCGGCCGGGTGTTGCCTAAACAGCAATGGAATGCAGGCCTTGGCCCTCACCCGAGGCGGATGGCGATGCCGCTGCCGGCAGCCCGCTGCGCCGGCAGCGCCGACAGGCCATGCGAATCAAAGCCGCGCACGACCTCGCCTCGGCGCGAGCATCCTCCCCGACCGAGCCGCAAACACGGACACTTGATCTGGATCAATTCGTAAGCCCGGCGAAATTGATAATCATCAAGCGCGGGAAGAAATCGGGATAGCCGGGCTCTCTCGCAGATGTCAGGTATGCCGGGGTATATCAGGATTTCGAAGGGATCGGGATATGGACGTCGCACGCAGTGAGGTTCTCAAAGCCGGCACGCCTGTCGCTTGCCGTTCCTGCCAGGCGCGGCACGGCGTCGTCTGTGGCGCCTTGTCGAGCAGCCAGCTGCGAGAACTCGGCCGCCATTCGCTGCGCCGCAAGGTCGATGCGGGCTCTGAGATCGTCGCTCAAGGGTCGGAAAGCTCTTTCTATTCGAACATCATGCGCGGGGTGGTGAAGCTCTGCAAGGTGATGCCGGACGGGCGCCAGCAGATCGTCGGCCTGCAATTTGCCCCCGATTTCGTCGGCAGGCCTTTCATGCGCGAGAGCACGCTGTCGGCCGAGGCTGCGACCGATGCCGAAATCTGCGTCTTCCCTCGCAGCCTGCTCGACCGAATGATATCGGAGACGCCGGAATTGCAGCGCAGCCTGCACGATCAGGCACTGAAGGAGCTCGATGCCGCGCGCGAATGGATGCTGACGCTCGGCCGGCGCACCGCCGAGGAGAAGGTCGCAAGCCTGCTCCACCTCATCGCCACGCATGCCGAACCGCAAACGGCCACCAGCACCGCCTTCGATCTGCCGCTATCGCGCGCCGAGATCGCCGATTTTCTCGGGCTGACGATCGAAACCGTCAGCCGCCAGTTAACCCGCCTGCGCAAACAGGGCGTCATCCGCATCGAGAACATCCGGCATATCGTCGTCCCCGACATGGATGAGCTGGAAAAGAAGATCAGCGGGTAATCACCACGCGGGTATTGGCAAGGCCGGCTTGGCGCGCCAGCGAGAAGAACTGGGCGGCATTGTCGGGGTGCAGTCGAACGCAGCCATGCGAGGCCGGCCGGCCCAGGCGCTTCAGGTCGAAAGTGGCGTGAACGGCGTAACCGCCGTTGAAGAACACAGCGTAGGGCATCGGCGCATTGTCGTATTTCCGGGAACGGTGATCGCGCGACAGCCACTTGGCGCTCCACGAACCGGTCGGCGTGACGTAGCCGTCGCGTGCAGTCGAAACCTTCCAGCGATACTTGACGAAGCCGTTCTCGGTGACGGTCATCATCTGCTTGCCGATGCTGACATTGGCAACCAGCGTCGCCGCCTCAGCGGCAACGGGAAAAAACTGCAGCAATAAACTTGCGGCCGCAGCCGCCAAAATCGTCTTCATGATAGCCCCTCTTCGCACCCGCGCAGTTTAATTGCGCCCTCACGACAGAGAGACTAAGGCAATACTTTCTATATTGCTTTAATCCGAATGGTAATCACAATTTTAACACGTTCAAGCCGTGAACGACTCACCTACTGGAGCTTGCGCCCGGCCGCAGGCCGGCTGACGCGCTGATAGGCCTTGTTCATCTTCTCGCGGATAGAGGCCATCGTGCCGAGATTGTGACCGCAGGCGGCACAGGTAATGATATCGGTCTCCCGGATTTCGGGCCGCTCGAACTTCATCTTCGTGCTCTTGCACTTCGGGCACGGTAATTCAACCTGAACTGTCATCGCTCTGCTTCCGGTCTGATGAGATATGAGGCGCATCGCATAAACCTTTGCGGCGCAGCTGTCCACCGGGCATTGGAGCCGCGCTCCGCGCTGCTGTTCGTATCGATCAACGTGACGTGTTCGGATATTCTCCGGCAATTGGCGGACTTGCCCACGGGCCAACATCGTAACCTGAATTTATGATATCAAGCTGCCGCTGCAGGACATCTTCCAATCCCCAATTCAAAGATTGGTATTGGGCGATCACGCCGTGCTCAAACCAGTTCGAAGCATTAAATCCATGTTCGAACTGGTTATAATATATGACAGTCGAGCCAATCAGCGCGACGGTCCAGCAGGAGCCGTAACCCCGCAATTGCCATTGCTCAGGCGGGCGTTTGATCGCTTCCCACAGATATCGCTGTTTGAACGACATACGCGTCCAGCTCTCATTAATCTCGTCCCATAGCTGTTCTTCTGAAAAAGACATATGAAGCCTCATGCGTTGGTGGCCTGCTCACCGCGAATGCTTTGCGTGATACCCCTTACAGAAAGCACAAAAACAACCCAAACGTCAGACCAGTGAGCACCATGCAGCTGGCATAGAACACCGACACGCCGTCCTCAATGTCGCCGGCGGTGGCAATGTCGCGGCCGGCATTGTTGATCATCGGCTCCGTCACGATCACACCGCCATAGATGCGCGGGCCGGCGAGCTGGACGTTGAGAGCGCCGGCCATGGCCGCCTCGGGCCTGCCGGAATTCGGCGATCGGTGCAGACCGCCGTCCCGCATCGCCACGCGGATCGCCTCGCGGCAGGGGCTTATGCCGCGCCGGATCCAGGCCCCGGCGGCGATCAGCAGGATGGAAAGCCGCGCGGCCGGCCAGTTGACGATATCGTCGAGCCGGGCCGCAGCCCAACCGAAATCGATGTATTTTTCCGATCTGTGGCCGATCATCGAATCGGCCGTGTTCAGCATCTTGTAGGCAAGCAGACCCGGCAGGCCGAAGACGGCATAGCAGAGAGCCGGCGCCACGACGCCGTCGGAGAAATTTTCCGCAAGGCTTTCGATCGCCGCGCGGCAGACGGCCGGCTCGTCGAGCGTTTCGGGATCGCGGCCGACGATGCGGGAGACGGCGTTCCGGCCGCCGGCAAGCCCTTCGCCGCGCAAGGCGGTGGCAACCGCCGCAACATGATCGGCAAGGCTCTTCTGCGCCAGGAAGATCGCCACCAGACCGGCTTCCAGCACGAGGCCGACAAGGCCGAAGAGCGCGAAGAACCGGTCGAACACGAAGCCAGCGGCAATCGACAGCAGCAGCAGCGCCAGGATCGCGGCGACGCCGTTCATACGGCGCTGGGAGCCGGTAAGGCTTGAAGGATTGAGCTGCTGGTCGGCATAGGAGATCGCCGCGCCGAAGATGACGACGGGATGCGGCACGCGTGACCACAGCCATTGCGGATCGCCGGCGATCCGGTCGAGCAGCAACGCCAGAAGCAGCACAAGAAGGTTTTCGTCGATCGTCATCGCTCAAATCCCTGAAGGGCTTCGCCAAGCCACCTGTCCGCCGCCGGATCGGGCGTCAAGCCGAACCGCAGCCAATCCGGCGCATAATCGAACTTGCGGACGAGAATATGATGCCGGCAAAGATGCGTGTAAATGTCGCTCGCCCTGCTATCGGCGGCAAGGGTGAACAAAGCCGTTCCTCCCCTGATCCGCAACCCAGCCGAGGTCAGCGTCGCCTGCAGCGCGGCGCTGCGTGTATCGACGGAGTGGCGGATCGCGGAGACGTCGGAGCGCAGCAGCGAGGCGGCCAGCGACAGCGCCGGGCCTGAGACCGCCCAAGGGCCAAGCCAGGCCTCGAAACCCGCCAGAATATCCTCGCGCGCGATCGCAAAACCGAGCCGCAGGCCGGCAAGCCCAAAGAACTTGCCGAAGGACCGGAAGATGATCAGGTTGGAGAGATTTTGCGCGTGGGCTGCGAGGCTCAGCGCCGGCTCGGTATCACCGAAGGCCTCGTCGACGACGAGAAGCCCGCCTGCCGCCTTCATCCTGTCGTGCAGGGCAATCAGCGTTTCGGCCGGCCAGACCCTGCCGTCCGGATTGTTCGGATTGACGACGACGGCCAGCCTGTGTTCACCGCCGATCGCATCAATATCGTCGACCGCGTCGACGGCAAAACCGACCGAAGTGAAGGCGCGCGCATATTCGCCATACGTCGGCGACACCACGGCAATCCTATTGTCCGTCACGGCGACCTTCTCGTCCGTCGCGGCGACCTGACCTCCCTGTCGAAGCAGGCGCGGCAGAAGCTGGATCACCGATTGCGTCCCGGGCACCGGCAGCGGCAGGATCGCTCCGCTGCCATAATGATCGCGGGCCGCAAATCTTGCCTCGTCGACGAGATGCCTGTCCGGCAGACGGTGCCAGGCCCTTGCCGGAATGTCAGGCAGGGCGACGGGACAGGGGTTGATGCCGGTGGAAAGGTCGAGCCAATCTTCCGGCCTGCCGCCGAACGCAGCGGCTGCAGCGGTGATGCCGCCGCCATGGGCGATCGGCGCGCTCATGCGGCCGCTCTCGCAAGATCGATCAGATGCATGTAGGAGCCCGCCACCTGGCCGCGTCTCAGCCCGACAGCACCGAGATCGGTTCCGAGTGCGTCCTGCGCTGCAAACAGCCGCTTTCCCTCGCCCTCGGAGACAACGGTGGAATAGTGGAATTCATGCGCCGTCATCGTCCGCGCGAAGAAGGCGCCGTCGAGCGGCGTGACACGGCGATAGCCGAGATGGCGCCGGCGCTCGGCATAGCTGGTGACAACAGGCAGCAGCCCGAGCATTTCGTGGCGCTTGCCCTCTGCATCGATCAGCCCGTCGCCGAGCACCATGTAGCCGCCGCACTCGCCATAGATCCTGATGCCGCGCGCCGCCGCATCGAGCATGCCGGCGCGAAAATTCTGCGCTTGGGACAGCCGCCCGGCATGCAGCTCGGGATAACCGCCCGGCAGATAGATCGCATCGGCGTTGGCGGCCGGCACCTCGTCGGCAAGCGGCGAGAAGAAGGAAATATCAGCCCCGCGCCGCCGCCAGCCGAGCAGCATATGCTCGTAGGAAAAGGCAAAGGCGACATCGCGCGCCACGGCGATGCGGGCGCCGATCGGCATCAGCCGGTCGATATTGGCGGCAGACGGCCGGTTGAGCCCCTGCCTTGCAATGCGCAGCAGGAATTCGAAATTGCATTCCTCGGAAACGGCGTCCGCAGCATGGTCGATGAAATTTTCAAGCGTCGCATGTTCACCGGCCTGGACGAGGCCGAGATGGCGCTCCGGCAGGGCAAGTGCCTTGTCGCTGCCGATCACGGCAATAACAGGCATGCGGATCGCTTCGAGCGCCTGGCGCAGCATCGCCTCATGCCGCTCGCTGCCGACCTTGTTGAGGATGACGCCGGCAACGCGGACATCGGCGCGGAAGCCGGCAAAACCTGATACCAGCGGCGCCACCGACTGCGACATGCGCGAGGCGTCGACGACCAGCACCACGGAAAGGCCGAGCTGGGCGGCAAGATCGGCCGCGGTTCCCTTTCCGTCGGCCGCTCCGTCGAAGAGCCCCATCATCGCCTCGATGACCAAAATGCGGTCGCCGAAGCGGTGAAGGGCTGAATTGGCCGAGATCAGTTCCGGGCGCATCGCCCAGGGATCGAAATTCAGGCAGGGCGTGCCGCTTGCCGCCGCATGGAAAGCGGGATCGATGTAATCCGGCCCGGCCTTGCCGGGTGCCACCGCAACGCCGCGCCGACGCAGCGCCCTCAGCAGCCCGAGCGTCACCGTCGTCTTGCCGGCGCCGGAGGAAGGGGCTGCGATCAGGAGGCCGCTCATATCAGCACCTTGCCGGACCGGCGAAATGGATCGGGTTGCAGGCGCCGGCCCGCCAGTGCGCCGAGCCAGTCGAGCGAGGCTCTGAGCCGCACTACCTCGCCGACGACGACGACCGCCGGCGGCTCGAGCCCGGAGGCGGCGACCGTCTCGGGCGCGTCGCCAAGCGTCGTTTCCAGCACCTGCTGCCGGCCGGTGGCGGCATTGCAGACGAAGGCGACGGGTTCGGAGGGCAGCCGGCCGGCGGCGATCAACCGGGTGCTGATCTCGGCAATATGTTTCATCGCCATATACATGACGATGACAGGGGAACCCCGGCCGATCGCCTCCCAGTTGATCCTGTCGGGCACGATACCGGAGGAATCATGGCCGGTGAGGAAGGTGACGGCATGGTTGATGTCGCGATGTGTCACCGGAATGCCGGCATAGGCAAGCCCACCGATGCCGGCGGTAATGCCGGGCACGATGCGGAAGGGGATGTTGTGCTCGACCAGCGTCAGCGCTTCCTCGCCGCCACGGCCGAAGACGAAGGGGTCGCCGCCTTTCAGCCGCAGCACCCGCTTGCCGGCCCGCGCCAGCTCCACCAGCCGCAGCGAGATGTCGCGCTGTTTCGCCGAAGGCTTGCCGCCGCGTTTTCCCGCAAATTCCACCACCGCTTCCTGCCGCGCCAGCGCCAGGCATTCCTCGTTGACGAGCGCGTCGTGCACGATGACATCAGCCTCGGAAAGTCCCTTGGCAGCCAGCAGCGTCAACAACCCGGGATCACCGGGGCCGGCCCCGACGAGCCAGACGCTGCCCGGCTCCAGCGCCGGAAGATGAGAGAGTTGGCTATTCAACATTTTGTTGATCTAGGCCCAGCAAGGAGCAAGGTCAACGCCGTGCGCCCCGCCTCACTTGAAGTTGCTGAGATGACCGTGACTCACTTTGCGACGAGGCGGATTCGAATTCTCCGAAAACCCGAATAACAATATGAATATATTATCATATAGTCGCAAAGGCCGGCCGCGGTGCAGCCGGCCTCCCAGTCGATCAAGCGCGAAGCAGCGCCTCGCGGATAAGGTCGATGACTTTCTCCGACTCGATGCCGGTGCAGACGATCTGCCTCGGCAGGCCATCCCAGTCGCCCGGCGGGAAACGGCGACCGTCCGGCTTGACGACCGTCTGGCCGTCGGCAATGCCGCCGCAGACGACGCGCACCGCACCCGATATCGTCGAGAACAGTTCCGGCGCCACGACATAGACCGCGGCGCAGCTGTCATGCACCATCATGCCGTCTTCGACCGCATGCTTGTAGAAATCGATGTAGGACTGCGACAGTGCGTCGAGCAGCTTTACCGCCCCGTCGCCCTTCGCCGCCATCTCGCCGAGATAGCTGCGACTCATCGTGGTGATCGAGGTGACGTCGAGGCCGATGACGGCGACCTTCCAGGGTGCGGTCATGACAATGTCGGCCGCCTCTGGATCGCCGTGGATATTGGCCTCTGCGACCGGCGAGACATTGCCCGGCACATAGAAATTACCGCCCATGATGACGACGTCCTTGACCAGGCCCGCAATCTCCGGGTCTTCCTTCAGCGCCCGCGCCAGATTGGTCATCCGCCCGACAGCGACGAGGCGCACTTCCCCTGGGTTGGCACGGACCGTATCGATGATGAAGCGATGCGCCGGGCGCGGATCGAGCGGCAGGTCGATCATCTCCGGCACTTCGATATCGCCGAGACCGTTGTCGCCATGCACCATCGCCGGCCATTCCCGCTCGGCGCGCGAGGGATCGATGGTGACGCTGGCGCCCTTGGCAACCGGCGCTGCGATACCCCATTCCCGCTTGAGGAAAAGCGCATTGCGGGTTGTCGTCTCAACCGAGGCATTGCCGAAAACGGTGGTGATACCAATCAGATCGATTTCGGGATGGCGGTGCAGGAAAAGAAGCGCCATGGCATCGTCGACGCCCGGGTCCGTGTCATAAATGACCTTGTGCATGGAGTATCCTTTTATATGTAAACCGCGAGCTGCCGGACGGCGCCGCGAATTGCCGCCACCATAACGCCCGTCAGTCTTTCTGCAACCCGATGCGGGCAATCGCCGCCGTCGCATGCGCGGATTTGATTTTGCTGAGCAAGAGCTCCGCATCCGGGCCAATGGCCGCAAGTGCCGCCGATTCCGCCACGCCGTGACAGCCGACGCGGGCAAAGACGATCTCGGAGGGATTTTTGAGCCGCGGCGTTTCCGCTTCCAGCCGCGGCGCATCGAAAAACAATGCCGGCACGGAAAAATGCTCGACAACGGCAAGGATTGCCGCCTCCTGCCTGCGGCTGTCGATGGAAGCGATGGCAGCAAGCTCCGCTCCGCCGATACCGGCCGCATCGAGGGCCGTGATCGCCAGCGCCAGAACCTCCGCAGAGGGCGTCCCGCGCTCGCAACCGAGCCCGAGCACGTGGCGTCGTGCCGTATCGAAGAAAATATCACTCATGGAAGCCGTCGAATGCGCTCTGCTGTGTCTCAGAAGATGATGCCGTCGGAAAACCGCTCCTGCTTGCCGGCATCATGCTCTGGCAGCCATTGCAGCTTGGGATGGGAAATGCAACAAAGCCACCCGAAAGCTCTTCCGGAATATCGTCTTGCCTGACATTGCTCCTCATCTGCTTCTGCTGCTCTGCGCGGCTGCCTTCTTTGCCGGTTTCGTCGATTCGATCGCCGGCGGCGGCGGTCTCATCAGCGTTCCCGCCATGCTGATTGCCGGCATTCCGCCGCTGCAGACGCTCGGCACCAACAAGGTGCAGTCGATCTTCGGCGCCGCCTCGGCAACGCTCGCTTATGCCCGCAAGGGCCACGTGCAGCTTCGCGAGCAATTGCCGATGGCGCTGATGGCGGTCATGGGCGGGGCGCTCGGCGCCGCTCTTGCCACGATCGTGCCCGGACAAGTGCTGCAGGCGATCATGCCGGTGTTGTTGCTGTCGATCGCGATCTTCTTTGCCGTCAAGCCGAACCTCAATGACGTCGATACCCATCGCCGGATCACGCCCTTCGCCTTCGGTCTGACACTCGTCCCGGCTATCGGCCTCTATGACGGTGTCTTCGGCCCCGGCACCGGTTCCTTCTTCATGCTCGCCTTCGTCACCCTCGCCGGCTTCGGCGTACTGAAGGCAACGGCGCACACCAAGCTTCTCAATCTCGGCTCGAATTTCGGCGCGCTGATCGTCTTCGCAAGTTTCGGCGCAATATTATGGAAGATCGGCCTGTTGATGGGCGTCTGCCAATTCCTCGGCGCGCAGCTCGGCTCCCGGCTTGCCATGCGCATCGGCGCAAAGCTCATCAAGCCGCTGCTCGTCATCGTCTGCGTCGCCCTTGCGATCAAACTGCTCGCCGATCCGGCAAATCCACTGCGGGTCTGGCTCGGCGTTTAGCCTAAATATTTGACCGCCTCCATTACCTCTGACGTAATTGATAGGCCGCATCGCCTTGCCCCATGATCGCGCTGCCTGGAATGGACGGGCGATCAAAAGGAGATGACCGATGAACGATGCAAACAGCAATGCCGAGCGCTACCTCGCCGTCTGGAACGAGACTGATGCGGCTCGCCGCCGCGCTCTCATCGCCGAGAGCTGGGCGGAAGCCGCAACCTACATCGACCCGCTGATGCGCGGTGAAGGCCACGAGCAGATCAATTCGCTGGTGGAGGCCGTGCAGAACCGCTTCCCCGGTTTCCGTTTCGAACTGATCGGCACGGCTGACGGCTATGGCGACAATCTGCGTTTCTCCTGGGGTCTCGGGCCTGACAATGGCGAAGCACTGATCAAGGGCACGGATTTTGCCGAACTCGAAGACGGCAAACTGAAATTCGTCCGCGGCTTCATCGATCAATTGCCGGAAGCCGCCTGATGACGCCGAACGCCCGCTCTCTTGGAGATCATCTGCGCGACTGGCGCCAGCGCCGGCGGATGAGCCAGCTGGACCTGGCGCTGGAAGCCGAAATCTCGCAGCGGCACTTGAGCTTCATTGAGAGCGGGCGCGCGACGCCCAGCCGCGACATGCTGCTGCATCTTGCCGAACGCCTCGGCGTGCCGCTCCGCGACCGGAACCCGCTGTTGCTCGCAGCGGGTTTCGCCCCCGTCTTTACCGAGCGCGCACTCGACGATCCCGCCTTGGAACCGGCGCGCCGCGCCATCGACATGGTGTTGAAAGCTCATCAGCCTTTCCCGGCGCTCGCGATCGACCGCCACTGGACGCTGGTTGCCGCCAATGCGGCGCTGGCGCCGCTCATCTCGGGCATTGCCGATCCGTCCCTGCTCGAACCGCCGGTCAATGTGCTGCGCCTCAGCCTGCACCCGCAAGGACTGGCGCCCCGCATCGCAAACTTCCCGGAATGGCGCGCCCACCTTATCGACCGGCTGCGCCGGCAAGTATCGGCCTCGGGCGATCCGGTATTGGAGAGGCTGCTGAAAGAACTGCTGTCCTATCCGGTGCCAGAAGCGGCGAACGACGCGCATACCGACCACGCCGGCATCGCCGTTCCGCTGAAGCTTTCGACCAAGGCCGGCCTGCTATCCCTGATCTCGACGACCACGGTCTTCGGCACGCCCGTCGACATCACTCTGTCGGAACTGGCCGTGGAATCCTTCTTCCCGGCGGATAAGGAAACGGCCGCGATCCTGCGCACCCTTTCCCTCAATTGATGCCTAGAATTCTACCCCCGGCTGCCCCTTGATGCCGGAGCGGAAGGGATGTTTGACGAGCTCCATCTCGGTCACCAGATCGGCGATCTCGATCAGTTCTTCCCTGGCGTTGCGTCCCGTCAGCACGACATGGGTCATGGCGGGCTTCTCGGTCTTCAGGAATTCCACCACCTCGTTGATATCGAGATAGTCGTAGCGCAGCGCGATGTTGATCTCGTCGAGCAGCACCATGGAATTGCGTTCGTCGCGGATCAGCTCCTTGGCCTTCTCCCAGGCCGCCGAGGCGGCGGCAACGTCGCGGGCTCGGTCCTGCGTTTCCCAGGTGAACCCCTCACCCATGGTGTGGAACTGGCAGAGATCGGAGAAATGCTTCTCGATCAGATCCCGCTCGCCGGTCCACATCGCGCCCTTGATGAACTGCACGACGGCCGAGGGTTTACCATGGGCGATGTGGCGGAAGATCATGCCGAAGGCGGCGGATGATTTGCCCTTGCCCTTGCCGGTATGGACGATGATCAGCCCCTTGCCGTCGGTCTTGGTCGCCATGATCTTGTCGCGCGCGGCCTTCTTCTTCGCCATCTTCTCGGCGTGGCGCGCATCGTCCTTGCCCGTTTCGTTGTCCAGGATTTCGTCGCTCATCGGTTCACCTCATTCTGTTGGATGGCCAGGTTGAACCGGGCCGAATTGCTGCGCGGCGTCCAAAGGCTGCGGTCGATCGCCTCGCGCAGCCGCGCCGCCATCTCGTCGAATGCCGCCGGGTTCTTTTCCACCATGAAGCTACGCACGGCCGGATCGGTGACGAAAGCCTGGTAGACCGCCTCAAAATGATGCGCGCCGACCGCACCCGTCGTCGCCGCGAAAGCAAAGAGATAATCGACGGTGGCGGCGATCTCGGCCGCACCCTTGTAGCCGTGGCGCATGACGCCCGATATCCATTTCGGGTTGACGACGCGCCCGCGCACGACGCGGCCGATCTCTTCCTCCAGCGAACGGATCACCGGCCGTTCCGGCCTCGAATGATCATTATGATAGATCGAGGGGCGCGCGCCGCTGAGCGCCTCGGCCGCCGCCGCCATACCGCCCTCGAACTGGTAATAGTCGTCGCTGTCGAGCAGATCGTGCTCGCGATTGTCCTGGTTCTGAACGACGGCCTGCACCGAGCGCAGCCGCTCTTCGAACAGGCCGCGTTCGGCCTTGCCCTCCTCGCCGGCTCCATAGGCATAGCTGCCCCAGACGAGATAGGCCTCGGCGAGATCGGCGCGCCGCTCCCAGCCCTTTTCGTCGATCAACGCCTGCAATCCGGCGCCGTAAGCGCCGGGCTTCGAACCGAAGACACGGTAACCCGCCCGGCGTTTCGCCGCGGCGACGTCGAGACCGGCGGCCGCAAGCCTTGCCGCCTCGCCGCACATGCGCGCTGCGATCGGATTGTCGGCCTCGTCCTCGTCAAGCGCGCCGACGGCGCGAACCGCCTTGTCGAACAGGGCGATCTGCTCGGGAAAAGCGTCGCGGAAGAAGCCGGAGATGCGGAGTGTCACGTCGACACGCGGCCGCCCAAGCATGGCTTGCGGTATGATCTCATAGCCGGTGACGCGGCGCGAACTCATATCCCAGAGCGGCTTGACACCGATCAGCGCCAGCGCCTGGGCGATATCGTCGCCACCGGTGCGCATATTCGACGTTCCCCATGCCGTCAGCCCAAGGGAAACCGGCCATTCGCCGTGATCCTGCACATAGCGGCGCACCAGCAGTTCGGCGGATTTCTTGCCGAGTTCGTAAGCGGCCGGCGTCGGCACCGCGCGGCTGTCGACCGAATAAAAATTGCGGCCCGTCGGCAGTACATCGGGCCGCCCGCGGGTCGGCGCACCCGACGGGCCGGGTGCGACGAAGCGGCCGTCGAGGCCGGCAAGCAGGCCGGATATTTCCGCCGGGCCGCAGGCAAGGATCGAAGGCTTGAGACGGGTCTCGATCTCGAAGAGCACCGCCTGCGTCGCCGTCCATTCCGCGGGGCAGGCGATCTCGCCGGAGACTAGCTTGGCCGCCAGCAATTCGATGCGCTCGACGGTGTCGCCGTTGGTGCGCCAGGGTGCATCGAGAACGTCGGCGAGTATTGCGGGACGCGTTCCGGTCCACGGGGCGGCCATGTCGCAGTCGAGGGGGTCGAACGTGGAATTACCCCCCTCTGTCCTGCCGGACATCTCCCCCACAAGGGGGGAGATCGGCAAGGAGTAAGACAATCGCTCTATATCGATTGTTTGGGGAGGCCGGTGCTCCGATTCAATCTCCCCCCTTGTGGGGGAGATGTCCGGCAGGACAGAGGGGGGTGCCCCAGGCACATTGCCTACCCCCGCATCCTCAGCAATCGCCCGCTGCAAACTCGCATCCCCGCCCTCACCCAGCCCGCGCGGCACCCGCGCCAGCGCCACGGACAAATCCGTCAGCAACCGCCCCTCCGGCGACACGCCGAACACATGCAGCCCATCCCGGATCTGCATTTCCTTGAGGTCGCAGAGATAGGCGTCGAGTTTCTTCAGCGCGTCGCCTTCGCTTTCGCCGCTCTTTATGCCGGCATCCCGGTCGAGGCCGATATCGGTCACGAGATCGAGGATCTGCCGGCTGAGCAGGCGGATGCGGCGGGGATCACCGCCGGAGGCCTCGTAATATTCGTCGACCAGCGCTTCCAGATCCTTGAGCGGCCCGTAGCTCTCGGCTCGCGTCAAAGGCGGCGTCAGATGATCGATGATGACGGCTGCAGTCCGGCGCTTGGCCTGCGTGCCCTCGCCCGGATCGTTGACGATGAAGGGATAGAGATGCGGTAGCGGCCCGAGGATCGCCTCGGGATAACACTCTTCCGATAGCGCCAGCGCCTTGCCCGGCAGCCATTCGAGATTGCCGTGTTTGCCCATATGAATGACGGCATCGGCGCCGAACTCGCGCCGCAGGAAAGCATAGAAGGCAAGATAACCGTGCGGCGGCACGAGATCCGGCGAATGATAGCTCTCCTTCGGATCGATATTATAACCGCGCGCCGGCTGAATGCCGACGAGAACGCTGCCGAAGCGGGCGAAAGGCAGGGCGAAGACGCCGTCGAGAAAATACGGATCGTTCTCGGGATCGCCCCAGCGGGCCCTCACCTCATCCTGAATCTTATTGGGAAGAGTATCCAGGAAGCCGTTGTAGAGACTCAGGGAAAGGGTCTCGCGAATGACCCTGCCGTCATGCCCTGAATTGGTCGGCCCTTGCATCAGATGCCGGATCAGCGCGTCGCCATCGGCCGGAACATCGGCGAGCGGATAACCCGCTGCCGCCATCGCCCGCAGCACCTCGATGCTGCCGGCCGGCGTATCCAGGCCGACCCCGTTGCCGAGCCGGCCGTCGCGGTTCGGATAATTCGCCATCACGAGCGCGATGCGGCGGTCGCGTGCCGGAGTGGCGCGTAGCCGCGCCCAGTTGGCGGCGAGTTCCGCCGCATAGCGCACCCGGCCGGCATCCGGCTCGCTGGCGACGATGTTGGTCTCGACGGCAGCATCGTAACGCGCCGCCGTCTTGAAGGAGACCGCCCGCGCCAGCACCCGGCCGTCGACTTCGGGCAGCGCCACGTTCATGCCGAGATCGCGTGCCGACAGGCCTTGCGACGAAGTTGCCCACGCCTCCCGCGACGAGGCCGACAGGATCGCCTGCAGTACCACCGCCCCGTTCGCCTCCAGCACCGTCGGCTGCCGATCCGCACCCGGCGCCGAGACCGCAAAGCCCGTCGTGTTGATGACGACATCGGGTTTCAGCGCCGAAAACACGCTTTCGAGAATGCCTGTGGAAACCGGGTCCTTGAGGCTATAGGCAAAGACCGGCAACGGCCGGAGGCCCTGAGCTTGCAAGGCGTCGATCAAGGCCTCGATCGGCTTGATCTCGCCGCTCTGCACGAGGGCGCGGTAGAAGCTGATGGCGACGATGGGGGAAATCTTAGGTTCGAATCCCGCCTCTTCCGTTGCGCTCGGGGTACCCCCCTCTGTCCTGCCGGACATCTGCCCCACAAGGGGGGAGATCGGGGATGCGAGGCTTCGCTCCATCTCTTCGGCCGAGCGCGCGGCATCCTCATAAGTTTGTTTCGTTGGAAGCCCAAGCGACTTGCCGATCTCCCCCCTTGTGGGGGAGATGTCCGGCAGGACAGAGGGGGGTATCGCGGCCTCAGCTGACGACGGCGCGGTCACCTGCCGCCACTCCTCGACCCCGATCAGCCCCCGCCCCGGCCACCAGATGCCGGCTTTCATCAACGGTACTGCCGGCGCCGGCTTTTCCGCACCCGACAGCATCACCCCGGCATAATCGAGAAAGGCGCGCGCATTGGCATCGCCGCCCTCGATCAGATAGGCCCAGAGTGCATCGAGATCATCGGCTGCGATGTTCGAGAAGGGTACCAGCCCTGCATCCGGCCTGGCGTCACCCGGCAGCACCGCAATCTGCGCGCCGGCGCGGGAGGCTGCCGCATGCAGCGCCTCCAGCGCGTAGCGGAAATAGCTGGCACCGCCGAGCGCACGGACGATGATGAGCTTGGCGTGCCGCGCCGTGCGCTCGACATAGGTATCGACCGACATCGGATGCTTGAGGCTCATCAGGCTGGCGAGCCGCAGCGAATGCGGCCCACCGCAGGCGCGATGGGCGGCCGCGATCGCCGCGAGCTCGCTGTCGGCGGCCGACAGGAACAGGATATCGCCCGGCGTCTGACCGAGATCGATTGCCTCTTCGCCGTCGCTGATCGTTCCCTGCTGGGCCAGAAGCAGATGCATGGGCTTACGCCAGCGCCTCGATTGCCGCCTTCACCGCACCCTGATCCATCTCATGCAGGCCGATGACGACGAGGCGCGTACCGCGCTTTTCCCCAGGCGCCCAGGCTCGATCGAAATAGTGGTCGATACGGCTGCCGACGGCCTGGAGCTGCAGGCGCATCGGCTTGCCCGAAACATCGACGAAGCCCTTGAGGCGCAGCACGTCATGGGCTGATATGATGCTCTTCAGCGCCTCGACGAAGCCGGCCGGATCGGCAACGGGGCCGAGCTCAACGACGAAGCTGTCGAATTCGTCATGATCGTGCGGCGTGCCGTCCTCATGCTCCAACTCGTGATGGGACTTGCGGTTGGCGATATCGTCCTCCGTGCCGATGCCGAGGCCGAGCAGAATGCCGGCCGGCACCTCGCCGTTTTTCGCCTCGATCATCACCGGCTTGCGCAGGGTGCGGGAGGCGACCTCGTCGCGCACCCGGCCGAGGCCGGCCACGTCGATCAGGTCGGTCTTGTTGAGCACGATGAGATCGGCGCAGGTGAGCTGGTCCTCGAACAGTTCCTCGATGGGGCTCTCGTGATCGAGCGATTGATCCTCGCTGCGCGCCGCCTCGACGGCATCGTGGTCGTCGGCGAACCGGCCGGCGGCGACAGCCGCGCTGTCGACGACCGTGATGACGCCGTCGACGGTCACCTGGGTGCGAATGTCAGGCCAGTTGAAGGCGGCGACCAGCGGCTGCGGCAGAGCGAGGCCCGAGGTTTCGATGACGATATGGTCGGGCCGCTGCTCACGCTCCAAGAGCTTTGTCATCGTCGGAATGAAATCGTCGGCGACGGTGCAGCAGATGCAGCCATTGGTCAGCTCGATGATATCGTCCTCGCTGCAGTTCTCCGCGCCGCAGCCCTTCAGCACCTCGCCGTCGACACCGAGATCGCCGAATTCATTGATGATCAGCGCGATCTTTTTACCGCCTGCATTGGTCAGCAGGTTGCGGATCATCGTCGTCTTGCCGGCGCCGAGAAAGCCGGTGATGACGGTTGCGGGAATCTTCTGCTGGTTCATGGACTTAACCCTTCATTTTCAGCGGCAGGCCTGCCGCGATAAAATAGACTTCGGCGGCCTTTGCCGCGATCATCTGGTGGAGCCGGCCGGCATGATCGCGAAAATCCCGCGCCATCCGATTGTCCGGTACGATGCCGAGGCCGACCTCGTTGGAAACGAAAACGAGCCGCGCCTTTGCCCGCGGCAAATAATCGGCGAGCGCCAAAAATTCCCCGGCCATGTCGCGCTCCGCCATCATCAGATTGGTGACCCAGAGCGTCAGGCAATCGATCAGCACGACGCGGTCCTCGCCGTCGATGGCGGCGAGCTTGCCGACGAGATCGAGCGGCTCCTCATGCGTCGTCCATGACGGGCCGCGATCGGCCCTGTGTTGGGCAATGCGCGCCTGCATCTCCTCGTCCCAGGCCCGCCCGGTCGCGAGATAGTGGCGGTTGAGGCCGCTTGAAACCACGAGGGATTCGGCAAAGCGGGATTTGCCGGAGCGTGCGCCGCCGAGGATGAAGACTGTAGTGATCGGGCCAACCGTCATGTGAGCGCCGCCCTTTGGCAGGATAGGGCCCGCCGTGCCGCCCCCCTCATCCGACCCTTCGGGCCACCTTCTCCCCGCTGGGGAGAAGAGGGAGCAAGCTTTTGTCTTTGACCGTCTCTCTGATCGCAGTGGCAGGAGAGGGACCGAGGCGTCGCCACGTACCTCTTCTCCCCATCGGGGAGAAGGTGGCGGCAGCCGGATGAGGGGGTGAGCGACGATAGAAGCGAATGCGCATAGCGCAAGCGAAGGAC
The DNA here is from genome assembly GCF_014195245.1 of Rhizobium sp. BK619. Classification (NCBI taxonomy): domain Bacteria; kingdom Pseudomonadati; phylum Pseudomonadota; class Alphaproteobacteria; order Hyphomicrobiales; family Rhizobiaceae; genus Rhizobium; species Rhizobium sp. BK619. Next base: position 354,347 of record NZ_JACIBH010000005.1, read on the forward strand.
AATAAATTGCGAGCCGTATGGCCCCCTCGTCCAACCCGTTGCGCCATTGACCGCACCAAGCCATGCCGAATTCAATCGTTCAGCCAAAACAACCTCCGTGCTGGCAGCGGGTCTCTTGCCCAGGGTTGGGCTTTTCGCCCGGCACGAATGGCAGGTCTCCTGGCTCGCGGTTGTCGGCCGCGATCGGGGCGGACCGGAAACCGGTCGCCCCTGATCGTGCCAGCGGATCTGCCTCGCCTTCCCGGCTGCATCGGTGAAAAGGTGGACGATTCGTAGAAATGGAGGCGTCCGACCCCGGTTGATCACCATGCATGTCCAGTGGCTTTTCCGGCATGTCGCCCGTCCCGCCTGCCTGCACGATTGCAAGCTGCCAGCCGGAAGAGCTCGATGCCGGATGGAAGACCCTCACCGCTCTACAGTCGCGGGGTCGGCTGTGATGAAGGCGCCCGGTGTGGGTCCGCCCCGTCACATTCCCTTTTCATCCGGAAGGCGTAACGCCGATCCGGAACCATCCGTTAGTATCCGAGGATGGTCAGATGACCATCCGTTGAGGGATGGTTAGGCAAGCTCAAGAGTGAAGTCAACCGGCCTTGGCGGTCGGCCATCGGCGGCAAGGCAGGCACGCTCACTGAAACACGACTTACTCGACCAGGAATATCGTCATTTATCAGAGGCTTACGTCATAAATATTTGACCTACGCGCCGGCTTTTCGCCGCAATTGCACTGCAAGCGGACTGCGCCATCGCCCTTGACCGGGCCTCTTCCTGCCTAGTTGTCTTGCCATGCTTATGAAATTGGATCGGCGCCGGTTCCGAGCGCTGTGTGTTTTCTTCGATCCGGGGCGGCTGCGGGCGCTGACCCGCCGTAGCGAAGTCGGGCTGTCTCTGGCGGGCGCTGCCGTCGGCATTGCTTCCGGTCTTGCCGTGACCGGCATGAGCTTCGTCTCCAATGAACTGCATCAGCTGATCTTCGGTATCGCCGACAGCGAAAGGCTGAGCTCGTCGGTGATCGACGACAAGCTGCTGCTGCTCACCGCCCCGGTCATCGGCGGCATCCTGCTCGGCCTGTTGCTCTTCATTTTGGCCAAACGCCGCAAGAAGCCGATGGTCGACCCGATCGAGGCCAATGCGCTGCATGGCGGCCGCCTGTCCTTGACCGACAGCATCATCGTCGCCGTGCAGAACCTGATCTCCAACGGTTTCGGCGCCTCGGTCGGCCTGGAGGCCGGCTATACCCAACTTGCCGCCGGCCTCGCCTCGAAACTCGGCCTGAAGCTGCAGCTTCGCCGTTCGGATCTTCGCGTCCTCGTCGGCTGCGGCGCAGCCGGCGCCATCGCCGCCGCCTTCAACGCGCCGCTGACCGGCGCCTTCTATGCCTTCGAACTGATCATCGGCACCTATACGATCGTCTCGCTGACCCCTGTGGTCGTCTCGGCCCTCGTTTCCACCCTGATCGCAAGGCTGCTCACCCATGGCGATTTCACCATCGATATCGGCGGCTTCGGTGCGGTCGTGCCGGCCGACTATATCCCGGCGCTGCTGCTCGGCGCGGTCTCGGCCGGCGTCGGCATCCTGATCATGCAGGGCGTCGCCTTCGTCGAGGAACTGGCCCGCAAGAGCGCGATCGCCCCGCCCTTCCGCCCGGCGCTCGGCGGCATCATCGTCGGGCTGCTGGCGATGATCTCGCCGCAGGTGCTTTCGGCCGGCCACGGTGCATTGCATCTGAACCTTTCCCGCGACGTCGCCATCCCGGCGCTGATCGGCCTCTTCCTGTTGAAATCCTTGGCTTCGGCGATCTCGATCGGCTCGGGCTTCAGGGGCGGCCTGTTCTTCGCCTCACTGTTCATGGGCGCCCTGCTCGGCAAGCTCTTTGCCTATTGCGGTCCCTATTTTGCCGATGCGACGCTGACGCCCGTCATTTATGCCGTGGTCGGCATGAGTTCGCTTGCCGTCGCCGTCATCGGCGGGCCGCTGACGATGACGTTCCTGGCACTCGAAATCACCGGCGACTTCCCGATCACAGCGCTGGTGCTTGCCGCCGTCATCACCTCCTCGCTCGTCGTGCGCTCGACCTTCGGATACTCCTTCGCCACATGGCGCTTCCATCTGCGCGGCGAAAGCATCCGCAGCGCCCATGACGTCGGCTGGATCCGCAACTTGACGGTGGACAAGCTGATGCGCGCCGACGTCAAGACGGCAAGGGCGGGCATCTCGCTGGAGGAATTCAAGAAGGCCTTCCCGATCGGCTCGACCCAGCGCGTTATCCTCGTCGAGGAGAGCGACAAATATGCCGGCCTCGTGCTGGTGCCGGAGATCTACGCCAACCCGACCGACGCGCAGGACGAGGGCAAGACGCTCGCCGATTTCATCCATTATCGCAACGATTTCCTGCAGCCGCAGATGAATGCCCGGCAGGCGGCGGCGATCTTCGACAAGAGCGAAAGCGAAGCACTCGCCGTCGTCAACAACCTGATCGAACGCAAGGTGATCGGCCAGCTCAGCGAAAGTTATACGCTGCGCCGCTACAGCGAAGAACTTGACCGCCGCCGCCGCGAGGTCTCCGGCGAAATCTGAAGGGCGCTATGACGCTGCGCCGGCCAGCCGGAAGACGTCGGCCTTCTTCGACACGCCCCGCAATTCGAACGATCCGAGATACTCGCAGGGGACGGCTGACGTCGCCGCGAAGCTCTCTGACAGCAGCAGGTCCTGCTCGAGCATTCCGCAGAGCTTTTCCAGCCGCGAGGCTTCGTTGACCGCCCTGCCGATCACCGTGAAGTCGAGCCTGTCGTGGGCGCCGACGTTTCCGTAGAAAACTTCGCCGAGATGCAGCACGACATCGATGCCGATATCGGGGCCTCCGTTGCGCGTCCGCTCGCGATTGAGCTCTTCGTTGGCCTTCAGCAGATTCTGCGCCGAAGCCAACGCCGCTCTGCAGGCTTTTTGCGGATCCTCGGCCTCGGTCGGAAAGATCGCCAGCACGCTGTCGCCCATGAATTTGAGGATCTCGCCGGAATTTTCCTCGACATGCCGACCGATCAGCTCGAAATGCTCATTGAGAAACCCGACGATCTCCGCGGGCTGATAGACCTCGGTCAAAGCCGTGAAATTGCGAAGGTCGGCCAGCAGGATGGCGGCATCGATGGAACCGCCCATTCCCCTGCGGGTTTCGCCGGCAAGGATGCGCGCGCTCGTCCTGGCGCCGGTATAGACCGCGAGGATGTCGCTCGCCGTCTTCGACACCGCCACGCGGTAAGCTGCCAGTCCGAGTGCCGGGAATAGCTCTGCGACGACCGCCAGTTGATCATCGGAAAATCCGCCCGGTGCATCGCTCGTCAGCGAGAAACCGAGCCCGCGCAGCGCGACTTCCTTCGGGAATTCGAAAAGGCTGATCACGTGATCCGTGCCCCCGGAAAGCGCGAATTCGTTAAGCTCGGTATAATGGAGACCCTCGCCGCTTGCCAAATTCCATCGTCCCGTTCTTTCGCCGCGGCTCAAAAGGTAAAAGATCGGCGTCTTCTCGAAGTCACGCTCCGTCGCACTACCGTGCTCGGCATTTTCAAGGACGGTCTCACCGCCCCGCGTGAAATTGGCCGCGACGCCGCGATACATGGGATGCAGCGACGGCATTCTGATACTCGCCCGCCAGATCGGAAACCCGTCCGCAATCAGCCGTTCGCACAGGCCGGCAACGAGGTCGCCGATATGATCGCTGGTGATTCCCTGCTCTATAATCCATTGAATATGATCGCTAATTTTCGAACCTCCACATGAGCCGGCGCAACCTTATGACGGCAAATCGGGCAAATGGGCGGCGATGCCGAACCGGCTGACGCCCTCTTAATTGATAGTCGCGCCAAGCCGATATTTCCAGCCGTCATCAACGGCAAGTCTTTTCATACGAAGCCGACACAACGCCGGCGGGTATCTCCTCACATCCGGACCGTCATGCCGCCGTCGACAGTCAATACATGGCCGTTGACGAAGGAGGCGGCGCCGCTTGCAAGAAACAGCGCCGCGCCGGCGATCTCGTCCGGGCGTCCCCAGCGTTGGACCGGGATGCGCTGGCGCACGAAGGGCATCAATTCCTCATTCGCGGCCATTGCCGCGTTCGTCTCCGTGGCGAACCAGCCGGGTGCAATCGCGTTGCTGGTGATGCCGTAAGGGCCGAATTCGACCGCCATACCGCGCATCAGTCCGGTCAGGCCCTGCTTGGCAGCCGGATAGACGCAGTCGCCGGGCATGACGACATGACCGCTGATCGAGGTCACTGCGATCAGGCGACCATAATTGCGCCGCTTCATCAGCACTGCGGCATCGCGCGAAAGCATCATCGCCGCGGCCAGATCGGTCCGCAGCAGTTCGATGATGCCATCATCGTCGAATTCGGTCAGCAGCCGCCTGTCGCGGGCGCCGACATTGTTGATCAGAATATCGAGACGGCCGTGGACCTTTTCGATATCGGCCATCACAGCACGCTGAGCCTCGCGGTCGGCGATGTCGAACACGGCAGCCTCCGCCGAGCCGCCCGCCGCACGCAGCGTCCTTACGGCCTCCTCCAGCGTCGCCGCTGTGCGTCCGGTGACGATGACATGCGCGCCGGCCTCGGCAAGCACCCGCACCATCTCGAAGCCCAGACCGCGGCCGCCGCCGGTCACGAGCGCCACCTGACCCGCCAATGAAAATCTATCCGATATGCTCATGGTTTCATCACTCTCAACCGGTCTCGCCGCGAGAATTAATGGACTCAGTCAACTAATTTGGCAAGAGTACAAAGAGGGGCAGCCTAACCGAGCAGCCCGGCCAACCAGCGCGGATCGAGGTAACGCTCGAGTTCTCCGGCGATCTCATCAAGCGCCTGCTCGACACTCTCACGATAGTTCCGCCGCTCGCCCGAAAGACCGAAGCTTTGAAGCAGCCGGGTGCGATAGGCGTCGCTGCCGAAGAGCCCGTGCAGGTAGGTGCCCATGATTCGGCCGTCGGCGGAAATCGCGCCGTCGGGCACGCCATCGACGATTGCCGAAGGCCGGTCGCAATCCGGGCCGCTCGTCACGCCGAGGTGGATCTGGTAGCCGGCAAGCGGCACGTCGTATTCGGTCGAGCGGGCATGGCTGTTGCGCACGGTTTTTTCAGGCGCCATTTCGGTCTCGACGTCGAGAAGTGCCAGCCCCGGCGCCTCGAGCGTCCCGCCCTCGAGACCGAGCGGATCGTGCACCGTGCGGCCGAGCATCTGGTAGCCGCCGCAAATGCCGATCACCCGGCCGCCGCGTCTGACATGCATATGGAGATCGCGGTCCCAGCCTTCAGCCCTGAAATCGGCGAGATCCGATATCGTCGATTTCGAGCCGGGAAGAATGACGAGGCTCGCATCGGCAGGCAGCCGTTCGCCTGATCGCACGAAGACCAGTTCGACGTCCGGCTCTGCCCGCAGCGGGTCGAGATCGTCGAAATTGGCGATGCGCGATAGCACCGGCACGGCGATCTTCAGCGCGCCCGCCCTGCCCTTCGCCAGCCGTTCGAGCACGACTGAATCTTCGGCCGGCAGGCGCGCCGCACCCGGCAGCCACGGCACCACGCCGAAACACGGCCAGCCGGTAAAGCCTTCGATGGCGCGGATGCCGTCGTCGAACAGCGAGATGTCGCCGCGAAACTTGTTGATGATATAGCCGGCGATCATCGCCCGGTCGCCGCCATCGAGGATCGCATGCGTGCCGACCAGCGAGGCGATGACACCGCCGCGGTCGATATCGCCGACGAGCACGACAGGCACGCCGGCCCGGGTCGCAAAACCCATATTGGCGATATCGCCGGCCCTCAGATTGATTTCGGCCGGCGATCCGGCGCCCTCGACGATGACGAGATCGGCGCCTGCAGCGGCTTTTTCGAAGCTTTCGAGCACGGCGCCGAGCAGTTGTGGCTTCAGCCGCTGATAGTCGCGCCCCTTCGCTTGGCCGAACACCCTGCCCTGCACGATGATCTGGCTACCGTTTTCCGATTGCGGCTTGAGCAGCACCGGGTTCATGTGCACCGAGGACGGCGTGCGTGCAGCCAACGATTGCAGCCACTGCGCCCGGCCGATCTCGCCGCCGTCATCGGCAACTGCCGCATTGTTCGACATGTTCTGCGGCTTGAACGGTCGGACGGCAAGCCCGCGATTGGCCGCCAGCCGGCAAAGACCCGCGACCAGCACCGTCTTGCCGACATCCGAGCCGGTTCCCTGCAGCATGATCGCTCTTGCCATGGTGGCCGCCTTTCGCTGAGGCGAGGCCTACAATGGGCGACGACACCGGGTCAAGGCGTGCCCCCGGTCAAGACTTGCTCTGAGTCAGGACTTGACCCTGCTCAAGCGCCCCGCAGAAACGCGAAAACCGCGCATGGCCTTGGCTCTGCGCGGTTTGCCGAAAACTCAGGCGTCTTCGCCCCTACACGGCGAAGCTCGCTTTCTCCGGTACGCACTACCTGAACCGGAGAAGCGGCGGTCATTGCCGCCACGACCCAACTGATAACGGCACATTCTTACCGGAGAGTTATTGAAGCCTTACGCAAATGTTAATTTTGATCTTTTTTGACTTTCTCGCCGAAATTTCTGCCGAAGATCCGCCGGTAATCGCCAAGAGCGTGCAAACCGCTTAAAGGCGCTATTTTCGGGATATTGAGATAAATTCATCGAATTCAATCATTTAGTACCGCAACCATCAGCAGAAGACGGTTGATTTCTGCGAGCGAACGCGTAGGCTTCCCAAAAACGCCATTTTCGAGCCATGACCTGCGACAAGCTGCCGGAGCCGCAAGGACGAAGGCGCCGATGAACAGGAAAACCTCTGTCGCGGGATCGCCCGCGAGGCATTTCTTTTCGGGCGCCGGAGAAACTTGTCGCTGATTTCCGACCCCGGCTGCGCATCCGTAGATTCAAGTATCCCAGCATCCTTAGCGCGTCTGAAAAGACGCAGCGCTGTAAAGAAGAATTCGGGGAATGACGATGAAGACGTTTCTGATTCCAGCCGTCTTTGCCGCGGCTCTTTCTATCGTTGCGCCGGCCGAAGCCGCAGAGTGCGGCAAGGTTTCGATCGCCGAGATGAAATGGGCCTCGGCCGGTATTGCGGCGAATTTCGACAAGATCATCCTGGAAAAGGGCTATGGCTGCTCGGTCACCATCGTCGACGGCGACACGCTGCCGACCTTCGCCTCGATGAACGAGAAAGGCACTCCGGATATCGCCTCTGAATATTGGATCAATTCCGTCAGGGCCTTGCTCGATCAGGCCGTCAACGCCGGACGGCTGGTGCAGGGAGCCGAGATCCTGGCCGACGGTGCGGTCGAGGGCTGGTGGATCCCGAAATTCATCGCCGACGCCAATCCCGACATCCGGTCGGTCGAAGATGCGCTGAAACATCCCGAACTCTTCCCCGCCGAGGACGATGCGTCGAAGGGCGCAGTCTACAATTGTCCCGCCGACTGGAGCTGCCAGATATCGACCACCAACCTGTTCAAGGCGCTTACCGCGGACAAGAAGGGCTTCGAACTCGTCGAAACCGGCAGCCCCGAACGGCTCGATGCCTCGATTGCCCGTGCCTTCGAAAACAAGGTCGGCTGGCTCGGTTATTATTGGGCGCCGACGGCCGTCCTCGGCAAATACGACATGACGCGGCTGAGCTTCGGCGTCGGCCACAACAAGACCGAGTGGGACCGCTGCACGGCGGTTGCCGGCTGCATGAGGCCGGAACTCAATTCCTACCCGGTCTCGCGCGCCTTCACCTTGATGACCAGGTCTTTTGCCAGCCGCTCCGGACCCGTCACCACCTATCTCAAAACCCGCAAATGGGACAATCAAACGATCAATCAGGTTCTCGCCTGGCAAGACGAAGACCATGAAAGCAACGAGGATGCCGCGATCCATTTCCTTCGCAATTACGAGGGTCTGTGGATGAAATGGGTTCCGGCCGATGTAGCCGAAAAGGTCAAGGCGAGCTTATAACGTCAGGATACGATCAACGACCGGACGATTCGACATGAATGGCAACGTTCCCTTTCCCGACCGCGATACCGTTGCGGAAAAGCTCGCCGCGCTGTCGGAGACGGACAAATCATATCTGACGCTGCTCATGGAAAATGTCGCTCAGGACGATAACCTGCTTGACGGCCTGCGCCGCCATCTCGATCTCGCCGCCGGTTCGCGTTTCCTGAACTCGCTGAGGCTCGAAAATCTCGGCCGGTGGCTCGGAGCTCAAGCGCCGGACCGGCTGCAGATCCGGCTGATGGAAACCGCCCGCTCCAGCCAGCATCCGGCCTACCAAGCCTTCCGGACCGGTCTTGACCGATCCGGCGGCCTGGAAAAGGCTTATCCCCCGGTCAACCCTTGATCCGGCGCGGTCAACACGTGATCCGGCTCCCGGTTAAGACTTGATCCGGCGTTCTCCGTAGGAATCTGAACGGCCGTTACTTCTTTGCAGCGCGATCAACCGAGCGGCCGGCGTCCTGCGTGGCGTTCACGGTGTTTGCCGTATCTTTTCCTATGCCGCGGATCGTGTTGCCGCAGGAGGAAAGTGCAAGAAGAACCATCAAGGCTGCGGCGATCTTGGCCGTTGTCGTCATTTCGAATATCCTTGTTTGAAATCAACCCCGAACGGGACTTATGCCGTTCGCGCCGATAACGCACAAGGGGACAAAAGGTTCAACGCCTGAAAGAGATTATCAGGCGGCAACCGCCTTCGCTCTCTCGGCAAAGGCGCCGCGAATGCTGTCGGCCACCGTCTCGATCGGCCCCGATACTTGCGAGGCGGTCAGCAGGCGGATATCGAAAGCGCCGAGTTCCGGCAGGCCTTCCTGCGGGCCGAGGATCGCCATGTCTTCATTGATATAGGATAGCGGCAGCGGCGCAATGGCCAGATCGGAGAGCACGGCGGCACGTTGCGCCATGGTGTGGCCGCTGAGATAGGCGACGCGATAGTGCCGTTTGTTGCGTTCGAGCTGGGAGAGCGCCTCCTGGCGCCAGATGCAGCCATCCTCCCAGATCGAGATCGGCAGGGGATCGCGGCGATGCGCCGAACCGCACCTGGCGCCGGCCCAGACCAGCCGCTCGCGGAACACCACCTCGCCACCTGTCGGGAACGGCCGCGTCGCACAGTTGATCAAGGCCAGGTCGAGCCGCTGCTCCTCCATGCGCTTTTTCAGCCCGATGCTCATGTCGATCGTCACGTCGACCATGATGCCGGGATAACTTTCAGCGAAACTCTTCAGGATGCTTGGCAGCAGCCGCTCGCCGATATCCTCCGGCGCGCCGAGTCTGACGACACCGCTGAGTTCCGGCATGATGAAGCGCGACACCGCCTCGTTCGACAGTGCCAGGATGTTGCGGGCATAAGACAGCAGCATCTCGCCGTGGCGCGTCAGCGATACCGAGCGGGCGTCGCGCAAAAACAGTGTTGCGCCCAGCTGTTCCTCGAGCTTCTTGATCTGCATCGACACTGCCGAGGGCGTGCGGAAGACCGCCTCTGCGGCGGTCGAAAAATTGCCTGTCTCGGCGATGGCGACGAAGGTACGCAGCACATCGTTGTCAAGCAAAGGAATGGGACGGCGAAAGGGAAGGCTCATCGTCGCATCTTTCAATTTTTCTGATCTATAACCCCATATCATTTTGTTTGATTGAATGTCAATCAAGCCACATATCTTTGACGGTCGGAACGATGCAGCAAAGGAGGCCCGACATGTCGCAAACGAGCATCTGGAATATCGTACAGGCCCTTTCCGCATTCAAGTCGCAAAGGCGCAGAGATGCGAACCATGAGCATGCGCTCCAGCAGCTAAAGCGTTTTCCATCGCATCTGCTGGCCGATTGTCAGCCCGAAATAGAGTTGACCGTCGCAAAGCGCTGCGCGTCAGATAAGAGGCGATAGAGACCGCCTCTTAGCTTTCATTCGTTGCACATCGATGTCGATCAACTCGCAACGTCATCGATGTGCCCGCCCAGGAAGAGCCTGCCAACCCGCGGATCGGCAAGAAGGTCGCTGGCCTTGTCATGCATCCGCGTCCGGCCGAGTTCCAGGACTAGCCCGTAGTCGGACATGGCAAGCGCCGCCTTGGCATTCTGTTCGACCATCAAAATCGTCACACCCTGGTCGCGCAGCCGGATCAGCGTCCGGAATACCTCCTGGACGAGATTGGGTGACAAGCCGATCGAAGGCTCGTCGATCAGAATGAGCTTGGGGTCCAGCAACAGCGCACGCGCGACTTCCAACTGTTTCTGCTGGCCGCCGGAGAGTTCGATCGCTTTTCGATCCCGATGGGTCTTGAGCGCCGGAAACTGCTCCATCACCAGGTCGATGCGCTCGCGCACCTTCGATGGATCCTTCGAGGTGATCCCGCCGAGCTCCAGATTGTGATAGACGGAAAGCTGCGGCACGATGTTGCGCCCCTGCGGGACGTAACTGACGCCGCGGCCGAGCAGGTCGCGCGGCTTGTTGCCCGTCACATCCTGGCCGTTCAGCAGGATCTGGCCCGAATGAATGTTGAGCAGGCCGAAGATCGCTTTGAAGACCGTCGATTTCCCGGCGCCGTTCGGACCGATGATCGTTGTGATCGAGCCCCCCGGGATCTTGAACGAGACGCCGTTGAGGATCGTGATCTTACCGTAGCCGCCGTAGACTTCCTTCAATTCCAGCATGATCAGCCTCCCAGATATGCGTCGATGACCTGCTGGTTGGCGCGGATCTCGTCCGGCGCCCCCTCAGCAATGATGGCCCCTTCCGCCAGCACGATGATCCGCGTGCAGAGCGACATCACGAATTCCATATTGTGCTCGATCACCACGAAGGTCGTGTCGTGTTCGCGGTTATAGGTCAGGAGGCGTTCCTTCAGATTGCCGAGCATGGTCAGGTTGACGCCGCCCGCCGGCTCGTCCAGCAGCACCAGATCCGGCCCGGCCATGAAGGCCATCGCTGCATCGAGAAGCTTTTGCTGGCCGTAGGAAAGAGCGCCGGCCTTTTCCTCTTTCAGGTGCCTGAGCTTGAAGAAATCGACCAATTGTTCGGCCTGTTGCGTCAGCCCCGCATCGGGCTTTCCGAACAGCCTCGACAACATGGTTCCCTGGTGCTCCTGGCCGGCAAGGATGATGTTGTCGAGCACGGACATTTCCGGGAAAACCGAAAGCTGCTGAAACGTTCGGCCGACGCCGCGCTTGGCGAGATCGCATGACTTCATCCCTGCGACGGGATGACCGTTCACGAAGACCTCGCCGCGATCCGGTTGGAGCTGACCGAGCACGCAATTGAACAGGGTGGACTTTCCCGATCCGTTCGGACCGATCAGACCGAGCACCTCGCCTTTCATGACTTCGAAACTGACGTCCTTGACGGCCTGGATACCGCCGAAAGTCTTGGAAATGTTGCGCACTGAGAGAACGGAACTGTTCATAGCTGTGCTCCTTCCTTCATGTCGCCGCGGGTGACACGTCTCGGGCGAATAGCGCCGATCAGCCGTCCGCCTAACCCCATCAGGCCGCTTGGCGAAAACACCATGAGCAGGATGACCAGCGTGGAATAGATGATGAGGTAGTAGCCTTCGGTGAACCGGAGGAATTCCGGCAGAAGGATCACGACGGCAGCTCCGAGCATCGGGCCAAAGAAATAACCGGACCCGCCGACCACGACCATCAGCAGAATTTTCAGCGAGAAACTCAGCGCGAAAGAGTTCGGCTCGATATATTGAACCACCGGCGAAACCAGCGTTCCGGCGAGCCCTCCGGCCGCCGAGCCGATGGCAAAGGACAGCAAGGTGATCCGGCGGATGTTGAGGCCGAGGCTTTCGGCGCGAATGGGGTTTTCGCGCAGGCCCTTGAAAGCGCGGCCCCAGGGGGAACGGACCAGCCCGTACATCAGCATGGAGAAGATCACGAAGACAACCAGGCAAAGATAATACATCTTCTGGTTCGACGTCAGCGGGATCGACAGGACGGTGGATTTCATGCCGGTATTGAACAGCCAGAAATCAGGCCGCGGCATATTCGACTTTCCGTAGGAGCCCCCGGTCAGCCAGTCCTCGTTGCGAAGCACGAGCACGACCAGCGTGTTGAAGGCGAGCGTCACGAAGGCGAGGAAATGGCCTTTGACGCGCAGCGCCGGGAAGCCGACGAGTAGGCCGATGATAAAGCTGGCCGCCACCGATACCGGCATGGCGACGAGCCAGTGGATGCCGTTCATGGTCATAAGGGCAGTGATATAGGCGCCCACGGCCATGAACGAGGCCTGTGCCAGCGAAATCTGCCCGGCATAACCTAGCGTCAGGTTCAGGCCCATCGCCGCGATCGTGTAGATGAGCCACGAGCAGAGGATGAGGGCGACGTAGTTTCCCTGTCCGATCGGAGCAAGCGCCAGAAGAATGATTCCGACGACGATCAGGAGCCATTTCGGAACGAGGTTCATCAGACTTTCCTCCCTTCCGGTGTCCCCAGCAGACCTTCGGGCCGCCATAGGATGATGACAATGAGCAGGACGAGCGGAACCGCCGCACGATATTCGGCAGTCAGGTAGGTTGCCGTCATATTGTCGAGCACGCCGATCAGCAGGCCACCGGCGAGCGCGCCGCGGATCTGGTTGAAGCCGCCGACGATCGCGGCGATGAAGGCGATGAGGCCGAGATATTCGCCGTTCGAAAACTTGGCGAGATAGAACGGCGTGATGAGGAACGATGCCAGCGACGCCAGCGCCGCATTGATCAGAAAGGTGTAGAGTACCATGCGTTTCGTATCCACGCCGAGAATGCCCGCCACGTCGGGATTCCGCGCGGTCGCCTGCATGGCCCGGCCCGTTCTGGTGCGGTTGAGAAACAGGGTGAGAGCCACGACGACGGCAAGCGAGATAAAGAGATGGGCGATATCGGTGACCGAAATGACGACGCCGAAGATGTTCAGGCTGCCACCGGAGACGATCTCCGGAAAGGGCTGCGCTTCCGCCCCATAGAATTCCTTGACGCTCTCCCTCAACAGGATCGCCAACGCCATCGTCGCAATCACCAGCGGAAGACCTCCTCCTGCTTTCGACGCCTTCATCGGCTCCACGATCAGCCGCTTGAAGAGATAGCCGAGCACGAGAATGGAAGCCGCAAGCGCGACGAGAATGGCCAGAGGCAGCGGCAGCCCGGCCCCCAGCGCCATCAGCAGGAAGAAAGCGGGCAGCATGACGAATTCGCCCTGGGCGAAATTGACCGTCTGCGCGGCTTGCCAGACCAGCGTGAAGCCGATCGCCGCCAGCGCGTAGATCGATCCCGTTGCCAGGCCCGACATCAGGACTTGCAGAAACTGTTGCATAGATCTTGCCTCAAAAGGGTGCCGGCCCGGCCGGCACCCGTGCTGAACCTCAGTTCGCCGGAACGGTGCCGACGACCTTCTGCTTGCCATCCACGACCTGCGTCATGAAGCTTTCACGCGACATTTCGCCGGTATCGTCCCAGGTGGTGGTGAGCAGCATGCCGGGATATTTGGCAACATCGAGCGTCAGGCCGTGCAGCTTCTTCGCAAGCGCCTCCCGGTCGAGCGAGCCGTTGATCTCGGAGACGTACTTTACCGCATAGACGGCGACATAGCCTTTGAGGCCGTTGTGGTCGGTGACTCGATTGTACTTCTGTTTGAACTTCTCGGCGAAGGTCTGGATCGCCGGAACGGCAGCGCCGGTGGTAATGCCGACATGCGCGTAGGCGCCGTTGGCGGCTTCGCCGGCAAGATCGATAACCTTCTGGCCGGTCAAGGTGACTTCGCCGACGAGAGGGACCTTCAGCCCCTGCTTGCTGGCTTCCTTCAGGAAGCGGGCGGCTTCCTCTTCATTCAGATAAACGAAGACGGCTTCGGCGCCCGATTCCTTGATCTTCGAGACGTCCGCCGCGAAATCGGCCTGGCCCTGCTCGGAAGGAACGTCGGCGACGAGATCGATGCCGGCTCCCTTCATCTCACGGACGAAGACGTCATGGCCGCCCTTGCCGAACTCGTTGTTCACCCAGGCAACGCCGATCTTCTTGGCCTTCAGCGTGTCCTTGAAATAAGGCGTCAGTCCCGGCACGCCCTTTGCGGCGCTCGACGAGGTACGAAAGATATAGGGATTACCCTGCTGCGTGACGTTCGGGGCTTCCGAACCGGTGAACTGCGGGACGCCATTCTGCTGCGCGACCAGCATGTTGACGATCGTCGAACCGGAATAGACCGTTCCGATGATCGCATATGCATCGGCGTCGATCGCCTTCTGCACCAAGGCGCGGGATGTCGGTGCATCCGACTGCGTGTCGTAATCGTCCATGACGATCTTCTTGCCGAGGATGCCACCGCCGGCATTGATCTCCTCGACCGCCATGTGGGCGCCGTCACGGTAGTTCTGACCGGAGACCGCGCCAGCGCCGGAGAGTTCGCATACGCACGGCAACGAGACCGTGTCCTCGGCGCGCAAGCTCTGAGGATGCAGTGCAGCGCCTGTGATGAGGGACGCTGCGGCCCAAGCTATGAAATTACGTCTCTTCATGTTTTCCTCCCAAATACCTCCCGCTCATGCAGGAGACCTCCACCAATCGCCCGAGGCCGGCAAGCGCCGACGCCCGAACGGATTCATTTGAGCACTGCAAGACCGCCGTTCCCGGGACGGCCTATGCGCCCGCTCAGGCACCCGGCGACTTCGCACGGATATCGTCGATAAGAATTTGCCGAAGCTCACCAGTGACTTCAGGCTTGATTTTGAACCATCTGTTGAAGCCGACGACGCCCTGATGCAGCAGCATGCCGAGCCCGTCGACGCTGCGATGCCCCCGCGCCTTTGCGGCCTTGATCAGCTCGGTCTCGAGCGGCACGTAGATGACGTCGTAGACGATCGCATCCTTCTTCAGCGGACTGAGATCGATATCGAGCGGCGGTTGTCCAATCATGCCGAGACTAGTCGCGTTCACCAGCAGGTCGCATGTCGCCAGCAGATCCGGGAGTTCGCTCATGCCATGCGCGCTAACGCCGGCGCCGAAATGCGAAGCCAGGACCTCGGCTTGGGAAACGGTACGATTACACAAGGCGACCGTCAGTCCCCGGCTCAGAAGACCGTAGGTGGCAGCCCGCGTTGCGCCGCCGGCGCCGAGAATGACGGCGCGCTTCGCCCCCATGTCCCAGCCGGGCGCCAGTTCGTCGATATTGCCAAGGAAGCCGATGGCGTCCGTATTGCCGCCGACGAGAACGCCGTCCTCCCACCAGATGGTGTTGACCGCGCCCATTTTCGTTGCCGCATCGTCGATATGATCGAGATGCGGAATCACGGCAGTTTTATGCGGCACGGTGATATTGCCGCCGATCCATCCCGCCTCGCTGAAACGCGAGAAGAAGGTATCGACATCCTGAGGCGGAATGTCCAGGCGCTCGTAGCTGCCCTCAATCCCATAACGTTTCAGCCAATAGCCGTGCAGCATCGGCGAACGCGAATGCGAGATCGGGTGCCCCATGACAAATGCACGGTTCAGCGTCATTTATTTCCACTCCCTGAAATTCTTTGCGATGCGATCGGCTGCTTGCGAGCCGGCGCGATGTCTTCTTGCCGTGACTGTGGGCCGATCGGAGTCAGACACTTGGCATGCCCTCCGGTCTGAGGTGGCGCTTCTGGGCGGCTATGCGGAACGGCGCATTCGCGGCGCCATATCCCCGATATCCGCCGCGCCGTTCGACGATTTCGAAGAAAAAGCCTTCGCGGAAACCCGGACTGTAGAGCTGAAAATATTCGCCCTGCTCGTCGCGATCGTAGAGTATGTTCAACTCGCACAGCCGGTCCGCCACGACGGGATCCAGGCCGAAACGGGCCTCGACGTCGTCATAGTAGTTGCGCGGAATCTTGAGCGGCGAAAATCCATTGGCCTTGAGCGCCTCGGCGGTGGCGAAAATGTCCGCCGTCGAAAACGCCAGGTGCTGGATGCTCGAGCCGAAGTTTTCGGCGATGAAATGGCCGGCAAGCGTGCGCCGGTTGTCGGCGCCATTCATCGTTATCCGCAATGCACCATCGGCGCTCTCGACGACCTGGCTGCGGACGAGGCCGGAGGGATCGACAATGTCGATCATCGGCGTCTTCCTGAGATCGAAGATCGAAAGGTAGAACAGCAGCCAGGACGGCAGCTCGTCCGCTTTCATCGTTTGCCCCACGTGATCGACCCTGAAAAGGCCGGTCGCCACAGTGGCGTCCACCTCTTCCACGGGCTGGAAATCTATCTCCCACAGGCTGCCGAGTTCGCTCTTCTCGTCGACGAAATAGATGAGACCGCCGCCGACACCCCGAATTGCCGGAATTGCAAGCTCTCCCGGATGCACGGACTGTTCGAAAGGCTCCGCCCCCAGCGCCTTCGCCCTTTCGAGCGCGTTTTTCGCGTCGTCCACCTTGAGACAGACGGCATAGGCGGAGGTGCCGTGGACGACGAAGGACGAGTAGGCAAAACCCGACCGCTCCGTGTTCAGCAGTATGTTGATACCGCCCTGACGCAATAGCGTTACGGCCTTCGACTTGTGCCGGCCATGGACCTTGAAACCCATGATCCGGAGAAAGGCCGCGAGTTCATCGGCGTCCTCGACGCTGGTGGAAAATTCGATGAATTCCACACCTCTCACAGAGCTGCGGGGCGCGATCTCCGGCGCGCCGAAGGACACACCGCCTTGGCTGCGCGCCACACGGTCCGTCAAATCGACCAACGACCGGCGGCCGTCGACGGAGATCAGTTTCGCAGAGCCGCCGCGAAACTGGTCGTTGAAGATCTCCAGGGACAGCGGTCCCTTGTAGCCCGTGGCCGCAACCGCCCGCATGAAGTCGACGACGGGCAAATCGCCCTCACCCGGCATGTTGCGGAAATGCCGGCTGAGATAGAGAAGGTCCATGTCGATCACCGGCGCATCGGCAAGCTGCACGATGAAGATGCGGTCTCCGGGAATGGCCCGGATGGATTCGACATCGATCCGTCTCGCCAGCGTATGGAAGCTGTCCAGGATCAGGCCGATGTTCGCATGGTCGGCGCGCCGGACGATCTCCCAGGCGTCCCGATGATCATTGATGTGGCGTCCCCAGGCCAGCGCCTCATATCCCACCCGGATCGACCGTTTGGCAGCCCGTTCGCCGAGCTCGCGGAAATCGTCGGCGGCGCGATCGATGCCGCCAAGCGCGATGGTGGAGATGTTGGAGCAGACCAGCATCAGCTCGGTGCCGAGTTCCTGCATGACGTCGAATTTCCGTTCGGCGCGATCGAATGTCCTGGAGCGGTGCGGCTCGGGCATGCCTTCGAAATCGCGAAACGGCTGGAACAGGGTAATCTCCAGCCCGGCATCGCGCACCATCCTGCCGATCTCCCGGGGGGGAGCGTCGAATGTCAGGAAATCGTTCTCGAAAATCTCGACACCGTCGAAGCCGGCAGCGGAGATCGCCTCCAGCTTCTCCTGGAGATCGCCGCTGATCGAGACCGTTGCAATCGAGGTCTTCATTTTACCGCCTCCGGCACGACGGACAGGCCGTCCTCGCCCGTCGCGCCATTTGCGGATCGTGACGTCGGCTTGATGAAGCGAAGGTAGCTGAGCTGGATCGGCAGCTGCGCCACCGCCATTTCTTCACCGTTCTGAACCTTCAAGCCGTGCCGCTCCGCATCTTTGAGCCAGGGCGTTACGACAGGCTTGGTGACGGCGTCGGCGACGATCAGCGCACCGGCCAGTTCGGCGATTGGGAAAGGCAGCGGATCGCCGGAATTCATGCCGAGCGGCGAGGCATTGACGGCGATATCGATCTTGCGGCCTGCTGCGACGTGATCGAACACTTCGAGGTCGGGATGATAGCGGTTGAGCTCGGCCTTGAGCGCGCTACGGCGCATCTGGTCGGGCTCGATAATGGCAAGGGAGCTGGCGCCTTCCGAAGCCAGTTCGAAGGCGATCGCCGTACCCGCGCCGCCGGCTCCGATCAGCAAGGCATTGCAGTCGCGCACCTTGACGCCGTGACCCTCGAGCGCGGCGATCAATGCCATGCCGTCAGTCATGTCGCCGATCAGCTTTCCCGAAGGCGATCGCCTGATGGTATTGACGGCTCTTGCGCGGCGGGCTCGCTCGCTGACCTCGTCGCAGGCGACGAACGCGGCCTGCTTGTGCGGCATGGTGACGGAACAGCCGACGCAATTCTCCGTCCCCCGCAGGACATCGAAGAAAGCGGCGACCTTCTCCGGACGGATATCCATCGGCACGATGACGGCATCGACGCCGTGCTCGGCAAACCAGCTGTTCATCGGACCGGGCGATTTGACCTGCTCGACGGGGTGGCCGACGAGCGGGATGAAGACGGTCTTGCCGGTGACAAGGCGCCTGCGCTTAAGCGAAACCATCGATCCTCTATCCTCCATCCCGAACCGTTTACACGGGGATTTTCTCCCTATGCGAAGGCTGCTTCCTCGTGCCGCCATCGAAGAAAACGTCGACTTGGCGAGTGATGAACCGATGCGAAATGAATAGCAAATACCAAAACCCCTCAAAACAATAACATCATGTTAAGTTTTGCGCCGTTTCTGCAACCCTTGCTGCGGCGGGGACGAGACGGTCTTCATCTCGGATCGCAGAAGTTCGATGAGGGATTCGGCATAGACTGAAAGGGCCATATCGTTCCGGTAAGCCGCATAGGTGCTGAACGTCGTCTTCGCCTCGATCTCGAGGCATTTCACGTCGCGCATCTTGCCGTATGCCGCGGTGAACTCGTCGATGATGGCGATGCCCAGACCGGCAGCGACGAGGCTTCCCACCGTGATGCCGAAACGGGTCTTGATCTTCATGTCGAAGGAGAGCCCTTCGCGACGGAAGATCTCGGTCATGATGCGGCCGTAGGGATCGTTCGGATCGATGCCGATCAGCGGGTGCTTGACGATGTCGGCAGGACGGATTGAATCCTGCTGCGCCAATTCGCTGTCGAGCGAGACGATGCAGAACAGCCGCCCCGTGGCAAGCGGCGCGAAGTCGATGATCGAATGGTCGAACCGCGAGCTGATCGCCACGACCTCCCCGCGGCCGAGCAGCAGATAGTCGATCGACTGTTCGATCTTCAGGATATCTATCTCGATGCCGATATCGGGAAAGCGACGCTTCAGCCTTTCCACAGCACGCGGCACCATGACGTTGGCGATACTCGGCACCGAGGCGAAACTCAATTCGCGTCCGTCGCCTCTGCCGAGACGCCCGATGGCATTTTGCAGATCCTCGACCTTCAGATGAATATTGTCGAGGAGGTCGAAGACGTTGCGCGCTTCGGGTGTCGGCACGTAGCGGCCGTGCCGCCGGTTGAAAAGCGGCACGCCGACCATGTCTTCGGTATATTTCATCAGGCGGCTGACACCCGGCGCGGAAATGTTCAGCAGCTTGGCGGCGCCGGCGATGCTGCCGGTCACCATGATGGCGCGGATGATTTCTATCTGCCTCAGCGTCAGCACCGTAATGTCTCCCTCTGCTCCCGCAAACCCGGGACCTCCCGCAAAACCAAGGTCAGCCCCCGAAGAACAGCCGGCGCGGTGTTTCCCACAGAATCTGGCGGCGCTCCCCGATATCGGGAAACAGAACTTCAACCAGCTTGAGAAGCGGGCCGTAGTCCTGGCGGTCGGGCGCGCGCAGATAGGGCCAGTCGGATGCCCACATGCAGCGTTCCAACCCGAAAGCGCCGACCAGCGCCCGCAGGAATGGCCATGTGTCCTCGAAAGGATAGACTGTGCCCGCGAACTTCGCATAGCCCGACAGCTTTACATGGACCCGGCCGGTATCGGAGAGCCGCAGCAGGGTCTCGAATGCGGGATTATCCAAACCGTCGCGCGGGGCCGGGCGTCCGCAGTGATCGATCAAGACCTGCACAGGGATTCGTTCGATCCATGGCCGAAACATCGCCAATTGGTCGCGCTCAATCTGTATCTGGACGAACATATTGAGCTCGGCGAGCTTCGCCATCAAGCCAAAGGCGCTCTCGTAATAGGCATTTCCATGGAATGTCGGGTTGAGGGCAATTCCGACGATGCCCTGATCCCGAAGGTCGCGAAGCGCAGCCGTCTCCGCATCGAGAGGGGCGATCGCCACGCCCTTGAAGAGCGTGGGGTGGCGCGCGATCGCATCCAGCATGCAACTGTTGTCCGAGCCATATCCGGAGTTCGGCTGCACCAACAGAGCGTGACGGGTGCCATAGGTCTGCATTACCTGCACGAGCTGTGCCGTCGTGCCGATCTCCTGCCCCGACGGCTTGTAGGCCACATCGGCCGCATACGGAAATTGCGCGGGATCGAGGACGTGCGCGTGGCAGTCTATCTTCGGTTCTTCAAAAATACTCATTCGTCCTCCCAATGGACGGAATGCGCGCATCTTCACGACCGCGCACTATTGTTTTTGCCGGTCACGAAGCCAGCATATTCGCAAAAACCCTTCCGTCGAACAGTTTGCGCGCCGTTCTGATCGTCCCCGCCCCCTTGACCGAACCGTCTGCGGCAAGGTCGAGGAACACTTCCATCTCGCCTGTGGGATGCTCGATGCGGTAGCGACCATCGACGGGAAGGTTTGCGAGCGCATGCGCCGGAGACCCGCCAAGCCGGGTAGCCGTTGCAACCGTGACGGCGGCGAGAACGCCGACCGAAGCGTGAACGCGATACGGGATGAAGCTGCGCGTGCCGATCGATCCGCCGGCGCGAGGTTCGGAAACCAGGGTCATCTTGGGAACGGAAGCAGCAACGACGTCGCCGAGGTTCATCATCGGGCCGGCCTTGAGGCGGATGGCTTCAATCCGCGCCTTGAGGCTCTCGTCCGCCTCCAGCGCCTCCCGGGTTTCGCTGCCCGAAAGCCCGAAGTCCGCGGCCCGCATGATCACGCAGGGCATGCCGTTGTCGATCAGCGTCGCCTCGACACCGTCGATGACGTCGACCTCGTTTCCGGTGGGAAGAAGGGCGCCGCACATCGAGCCCGCGGTATTGACGAAGAGCAGCGGTATGGCTGCATGGCTTCCCGGCACACCGGCGATTTCAGCCTTGCCCTGGTAGTTCACCCGGCCATTCGGTGTCTCGACCCTGGCAACCGCCACCTCGCCCGAGTTGACCATGTGGATACGGACCGATGTGACTTCGCCCGACACCTTCACGAGGCCCCGCTCGATGGCGGCCGGACCGACCCCGGCCAGGATGTTTCCGCACCCTTGCGCATCGCTCACCAGCGCCTGATCGACGAAGACCTGCAGGAACAGATAGTCGACATCGGCATCCTCCCGCGACGAGGCCGAAAGCACCGCGACCTTTGACGTCAGCGGGTCGGCGCCGCCGATCCCATCGATCTGCCGCGGATCCGGCGAGCCCATGATGGCAAGCAGCAGCGCATCCCGTTCCCGGGGCTCGCGAGGCAGGTCTTCGGCCAGGAAATAGGCGCCCTTCGACGTCCCGCCTCGCATCCAGAGGCAGGCAATGCCGTCCTCATACATATTTCAGTCCCTTGGCCTCGAGCGTCGGCCGCATGCCGTAGAGATCGAGCCCGAGTTCGCCGGCGGCGAGGCGCTTGCGCTTGGCCTCTTCGTTCGCCATCCGCTTTTCCGCCGCGGCCAGGACATCAAGGGCTTCGGCGCGCTTGACCACGCAGACCCCGTCATCATCGGCGACGATGATGTCGCCGGCTTCGATGTGGGCGCCGGCGCAGACGATCGGAACGTTCACCGATCCCAGCGTTTCCTTGACGGTGCCCTGCGCGGAGACCGCCTTCGACCATACCGGGAACCGCATCTGGGTGAGATCCCTGACGTCACGGACGCCGGCGTCGATGACGAGGCCGCGGCAGCCGCGCGCTTTGGCCGAGGTGGCGAGCAGGTCGCCGAAATAGCCGTTGTCACAGGGGGATGTCGGCGCAAGCACCAGGATGTCGCCCTCCCGGATCTGCTCGATCGCCACATGCAGCATCCAGTTGTCACCGGGCGGCGCCGAGATCGTGACGGCCGAGCCGGCGATTTGCGCGCCCGCATAGATCGGCCTCATATGGCTGGCAAGCATGCCCTTGCGCCCCTGCGCCTCGTGGACCGTCGCAACTCCGGCCGCAGCGAGCCTGTCGATCACATCGGGTTCCGCTCTCTCTATGGTCTGCACCACGATGCCCATGCTCATGCTCCGTTCTTGTCCACCGGCGGCGTGCCGTGGGTGTGGAAGGTCTCGATCGTCTTCAGGCCCCAGGCCTGTCCCTTCTTGCGGTCCGCCTCGGTCCAGACGACCGGCTCCCAGTCGGGCGCCAGGATCAGACGCGCACCTGAATTGGCAAGCTCGACGCGATTGCCTGCCGGCTCCCAGACGTAGAGGAAAAACGTGCCCTGGATGGCGTGCTTGTGCGGACCGGTCTCGATATGGACGCCGCTCTCCAGGAAGAGATCGGCAGCCCGGAGGATATCCTCGCGGGTATCGGTCGCGTAGGTGACGTGGTGGAGGCGGGCATTGCCGCGGCCATGCTCCTCGGTGCAGGCAAGGTCATAGCTCTTGTTGTTGATGGTGAACCAGCAGCCTCCCAGCCGGCCGTTGTCGAGCTGGATCATTTCGGTCACCCGGGCTCCCAGGCAGGTTTCCATGAAACGCCTGAACTCGGAAACATCCGACGCCAGAAGATTGAGATGGTCGAGGCGCCGGGGATGGCATCCGCGTCCGTGATAGCGCTGCGCGATGTTTTTCAGCGCCGGTCTCTCACCCTCGGGCGGCTGGTAGCGGACCGTATCGTAATAGATCTCGAACACATGCCCGAACGGATCCTCGAAGCGGAAGGCCCTGTTGTGGCCGAGATCGCCGTCGACCCACCCGAGAACCTTGTAGCCGCTCGCCTCGATCGCCTTCACCCGCCGGTCGAGTGCGGCCTGCGAGGAAGTCCGATAGGCGATGTGCCCGACGCCGGTGGTGTGATGGCGCGTCAGCTTCAGCGTATGGAACTCGTAGTCGTCCCATGCCCTCAGATAGGCGGAGTTCTCGTCCTGGCCGGCAAGGCTCAGGCCATACACCCTGAGAAAGAAGTCGAGACTTTCATCGAACTTGTTCGAATACATCTCGACATGGGCGAGGTGGGCAATGTCGAAACAGGGTTCCATCTATCTTCTATCTCCTCCCTTGGCCGGTCAAAGCTCGTCGACCGTTCGCGGAAAGATTGATTGAAAACCTTCCGCATATTTGGCAGCGCGTCCGCCGGACTGGCCGCCGGAATTGCGCTGGAAATGGTTGGCGCGGTTCTGCGCGACACGGGTGTAGAATTCCCAAAGGTGCTCCTGGCCCTCCATGCATTCGATCGCCGCGCGCTTCTTCTCCCAGACCGGGGTTATGTCGAGGAAGACATCCGGCTTCCAGCCCATCTGCTCGGTCTGATGCGGCTCGAAGAGATAAAGCTGCGGCGCGCCGAGCACTTGCTGCCCGGGATTGTGGCCCCATGCCTGCGCGATCATCCGCGTCTCGAGCGCCACCTGCGTCGCATACATGTGATCAGTGTTGTAAGGATCATACTGGGAATGGCTCAGCATGAAAGCCGGCTGCACCTGCCGGATGACGTCGACCAGGCGGAACTTATCCTCGTCGGTCAGCCGCAGCGGATAATCGCCGAGATCGAAGCTGATGAGGTCATGCACGCCGAGCGCCTTTGCCGCCTTCTCCGACTCGGCCCTGCGGGCCGCCTTCACCTTGTCGAGCGTGATGCCGGGCTCCTTCCACAGCTTGGCGGATTCGCCGCGCTCTCCGAAGGACAGGCACACCACCGTGACGTCGTAACCCCTTTCGGCATGCAGCGCGATCGCGCCGCCGCAGCGCCAGACGAAATCCGCAGCATGAGCGCTGATGACGAGAGCCGTCTTCTTTTCCGACATGAATGTCTCCTTCCTGGTTGGGCAGATTTCATGCCCTGGCCCGCCGTTTGCCAATTTGGAATTGGCGCCGAGCCTATAAGTTTTCGCTATAGGGAATTTTCCAGGCAGGCCATGCCGCCAGCCAACTATAGCTTTTTCTTATATGTCGCCGACCATTTTGAAATGGGCATTTGCCTCATATCCCGACAGCCTAAGGCCAAGATCGGGCTCGCAGCACCATGCCGGGCCCACATACGCACCGGCGCCTCTCCTTCAATCAAGGCGGGCGTCGACGCAGGGAGGATCAATGCTCACCCTTCTTTTCGATGGGCTCGCTTATGGAATGCTGCTGTTCGTGCTGTCGTGCGGGCTGGCCGTCACCCTCGGGCTCATGAATTTCATCAACCTGGCGCATGGCGCCTTCGCCATGGCCGGCGGCTATGTCACCGTCATCCTGACCAACCGGTGGGGCGTGCCCTTCCTGCTGACGCTGCCGATCGCCTTCCTCTTCACCTCGGGCGCCGGCCTGGTTCTCGAGCGGACGCTTTATGCGCGGCTCTATGACAAGACCCATCTCGACCAGGTGCTCTTTTCGATCGGCATCGTCTTCATCACGGTCGCCGGCATCGACTATGTCATGGGTTCCCAGCAGCAGATCCTCAACCTGCCCGATTTCCTGAAGGGGCGCGTCGAGGTTCTCGGCGTCGGCATTGGCGTCTACCGGGCCTTTCTCATCGCCGTCTGCGGTGCGCTGGCGCTGGCGCTGCAATTAGTGCTCGCGAAGACCCGTTTCGGCAGCAGGCTGCGCGCCTCCGTCGACGACCGGCGTGTCGCGCGCGGTGTCGGCATCCGGGTCAACACCATCTTCGCCGTCACCTTCGCCGTCGGCTCCGGCCTTGCCGGCCTCGGCGGCGCGCTCGGCGCCGAAATCATCGGCCTCGACCCGACCTTCCCGCTGAAATTCATGGTCTATTTCCTCATCGTCGTTTCCGTCGGCGGCACCTCGAGCATGACCGGGCCGCTGGTGGCAGCCCTCCTGCTCGGCGTCGCCGATGTTCTCGGCAAATATTACGTCCCCTCCCTCGGCGGCTTCATCATCTACATCGTCCTCGTGGCGGTGCTGGTCATCCGTCCCCAGGGACTTTTCTCGAGGGCCGGCTGATGTTGAGTTCGAATTCGACGCATTCTCTTGCCGCCGATGTGCGCGGCACCCTGAAGCAGCAGGCCCGCTGGGGTATGCTTGAAATCCTGTTCTGGGCGCTCGCGGCTGCCGCCTGGTTCTTCCTGCCGGATGAGCATCTGATCCTGACGGAGATCGTGATCTTCGCGCTGCTTGCCCTGTCGATCGACCTCGTCCTGGGCTATGCCGGCATCGTCACGCTCGGACAGGCGGCAATGTATGGCGTCGGCGCCTATGCGAGCGGTCTCTTCTCCATTCATGTCTCTGGCGAACCGTTGACCGGGCTTCTCGTCGCAGCTCTCGCCGGCGCCGCCGTCGCGCTTCCGACCAGCCTGCTCTTGCTGCGGGGCGCCGATCTGACACGGCTGATGGTAACGCTCGGCGTTGCCGCCGTGCTGCTCGAGATCGCCAACCAGGCCGGCTGGCTGACCGGGGGCGCCGACGGCCTGCAGGGCATCACCATCGAACCGCTCTTCGGCGTGCTCGACTTCGACATCTACGGCCACACCGGCTACGCCTACAGCCTTGCCGTGCTGTTCGTGCTTTTCCTTCTCGCCCGCGTGATCGTCTCCTCGCCGTTCGGCTATTCACTGAAGGCGATCCGCGACAATCCGCTGCGGGCCTCGGCGGTCGGCATTCCCGTCAAGCCGCGGCTGGTCGCAATCTATACGCTTGCCGGCGCCTATGCCGGCATCGCGGGAGCGCTGTTCACCCAGACGCAGCAATTCATCTCACTGGACGCGCTCTCGTTCCAGAAGTCGGCCGACGGCCTCATGGTTCTGATCATCGGCGGCACCGGCTATCTCTATGGTGGCCTTCTCGGCGCGCTGGTCTACGAACTCATCCAGGACGCGCTTTCCTCAGTCACCCCGCAATATTGGCAGTTCTGGCTGGGCATCCTGCTGGTCGCTTTCGTGCTGATCGGGCGCGACCGTCCCCGGCAGCTCGTCCTGCTCCTCGCCGGCAGATTTTCCGCCGTGCGCCGCCTCGAGCCGGCAGCATCGAAAGGCAAAACTCCATGACCGCCCCAGCGCTCGAAACCAGGCATCTCAACAAGACGTTCGGCGCACTGAAGGCGACCACCGATGTCAGTTTCCGCCTCGAAAAAGGTGCGCGCCATGCCCTGATCGGGCCGAACGGCGCCGGCAAGACGACCTTCATTAATCTGCTGACCGGCGTTCTGCCTGCATCGACCGGCGACATTCTCTTGAACGGCGAGAACATCGCCTCGCTCAGGCGCGAGAAACGGGTACGCCGGGGCCTGGTGCGGACGTTCCAGATCAACCAGCTCTTCCCCGGTTTGAGCGTCGTCGAGAGCCTCGCGCTTGTTATCAGCGAACGCCGCGGACGCGGATGGAACTGGTTCCGCCCTGCGACAGCGGCAGTCGGCATCGAAGAGGAAATTGCCATGCTGCTGCGAGATTTCGGCCTCGAAGCCGTCTTCGACCAGCAATGTTCGGCCCTTCCCTACGGCAAGCAGCGGCTGCTCGAGATCGCCCTTGCCATTGCCTGCCGGCCGCAGGTGCTGCTGCTCGACGAGCCGGCCGCCGGCGTGCCCGAGGCCGACCGCAAGGAAGTGATGGCCCGCATCGCAGCCTTGCCCTCCGACGTGTCGATCCTGCTGATCGAGCACGACATGGACCTGGTCTTCAACTTCGCCAACCGCATCTCCGTGCTCGTCGCCGGGGCGCTCTTTGCCGAAGGCAACGTCGATGAAATTTCCAAGGATCAGCGCGTCAAGGAAGTCTATCTCGGAGGTGCGGGTCATGACTGAACTGCTGAAACTTGAATCCCTCTCTTCAGGCTACGGCAAGGCGACCGTCCTCTACGAAGTCAGCCTCTCGGTCGAGCGCGGCAAGGCGTTGGCGCTGCTCGGGCGCAACGGCGTCGGCAAGACGACCACTTTGAACAGCATCGTCGGGCTGACGCGCCACCACTCGGGATCGATCCGGTTGGACGGCGTCGACATCGCCCGGCTGCCGCCCGAACGGCGCGTCGAGGCCGGCATCGGCTGGGTGCCGCAGGAGCGCGGCATCTTCCGCTCCCTGACGGTCGAGGAGAACATCACCGCCGTCGCGCGACCGGGACGATGGACGCTGTCTGCCGCCTACGAGCTGTTCCCGCGCCTGAAGGAGCGCCGCGCCAATCTCGGCAACCAGCTGTCGGGCGGGGAGCAGCAGATGCTGGCGATCGCCCGCGCGCTGGTGCTGAACCCGAAGATCCTGCTGCTCGACGAACCCACCGAAGGCCTGGCACCGATCATCGTCGAGGAGCTGCTGGCGGCGATTCGCAGGATCGTCCGCGAGGAAGGCCTTGCCGCGATCATCGTCGAACAGCACGCCCAGCAGATCCTGGCGATCACCGACGAGGCGATCATCCTCGACCGCGGCAGCGTCGCCCATTCCGGCGAGAGCGCGCAGCTTTCCGAGGACCGTGAAACGCTCGGCCGGTTTCTGGGCGTCGGGGCGGCGGCGTGAGCCGGATTGCTGACCGTTGAAATCAATCAAGCAGATGGCGTGCACGAGAAGGTCTGCACGCCGAATTTCCAAAGGAGGAGAGCAATGAACATGAGAAAGCTTCTAACAGGTGCGCTTGCCGCGCTCTCGGTCGTGGCGGCGTCAGCCGTCACAACCCACGCCGAAGACAGCGTCAAGGTCGGCGTGGTCATTCCGCTGACCGGCGGTTTCCAGTCTAACGGCCGCCAGATGAACGCCGCGCTGAAGGCCTTCGTTGCCACCCATGGCGAGACCGCCGGCGGCAAGAAGGTCGAGTTCATCGTCAAGGACGACGGCAGCTCGCCCGACAATGCGCTGCGCATCTCGCAGGAGCTCGTCACATCGGACCAGGTTTCCGTTCTCACCGGCTTCGGCAATACGCCGACGGCGCTTTCGGTTGCCCAGCTCTCCAAGCGGGCAAAGATTCCGCAGGTCATCATGGTCGCCGCGACCTCGTCGATCATGAAGGCCTCGCCCTATATGCTGCGCACCTCGTGGACCATTCCGCAGGTTGCAAGCGTCATCGGCAAATGGGCGCCGGAAAACGGCGCGAAGAAATTCGTCAGCATCGTTTCCGACTACGGCCCCGGCGCCGATGCAGAGCAGTGGTTCGGCAAGACCCTCGAGGCGAACGGCGGCACCGTCATCTCCAAGCTCAAGGTTCCCCTTGCCAATCCTGATTTCGCACCCTTCCTGCAGCGCGCAGCCGATGAGAAGCCCGAGGCTCTCTTCGTCTTCGTGCCCACCGGCGCGGGTGCTGCCTTTATGAAGCAGTTCGTCGAACGCGGGCTGGACAAATCGGGCATCAAGGTCATCGCCATGGCCGACGTGACGGATGACGATCTGATCAACAACATGGGCGATCCGGCAATCGGCGTCGTTACGGGCGGCCCCTACTCCGCCAACCACGATTCGCCCGAGAACAAGGCCTTCGTCGAGGCATTCAAGAAGAACAATGACGGGATGCGCCCGAACATGGTGGCGGCCGCTGCCTGGGACGCCCTCGACCTGATCTACAAGACGCTCGACAAGACCAAGGGCGACGCCGGCGGCGATGCCTTCGTCGAAGCGGCCAAGGGCATGCAGATCCAGAGCCCGCGCGGCCCGATCTCCATCGATCCCGACACCCGCGACATCGTTCAGGACATCTATATGCGCAAGGTCGAAAAGGTGGACGGCGAGCTGTATAACACGGAATTCCAGACGTTCGAGCACGTCAAGGATCCAGCTCACTAAGGCTGAGAGGGGCGCGGCTGGGCCGCGCTCAGACTGCGGTTGGCACCAGTGGTTGCCCCTCACCCTAACCCTCTCCCCGTTCTAACGGGGAGAGGGGACGTGCCCTGCGAGGCGTTGGTGAGGGACGGAGAGCTTGCGGCATATCCCCTTCGCCCCGCAAGCGGGAAGAAGGTGGCGGCAGCCGGATGAGGGGCTCGCCGATCTCCCAAGCCGGGATATCGCGCAGCAACGCAGGCGTGGCAGAGCCGCGCCTGTCTTACAACATAGGTTCGGGAAAACCTCCGGAAAGGAAAATCCATGTCGGCGATAGCAACGATTGGGTTCGGCGAAGCGGCGCAGGCCTTCGTATCGGGCTGGAGATCCGAGGACGGTGTGTCTCTCGGTCAAATCTCCACCTTCGACATAAAGGTCGAGGCCCCTTCGCTACGCGACAATCTGCGTCACGCCTGCTCGGATCTCGACGTCACCTGTGGGGAAAGCCCCCGACACGCATTGGCTGGCGCCGTCACCGTCTTCAGCCTGGTCACCGCCGACCGTGCGTTGCAAGCGGCGGCGAATGTCGCCGAATTTCTCGAGAGGGACGCCCTCTATCTCGACTGCAACTCCTGCTCCCCCGCAACCAAGGCCGCCGCCGCCAGGCTCGTTGAAGCTGCCGGTGCGGTTTATGTCGATGTCGCGGTGATGTCGCCCGTTCATCCCGCCCGCCATCGCACGCCGCTTTTGCTCTCCGGATCGGAGGCAAAGCGCGCGCATAACATCCTCCTCAGCCTCGGAATGAAACCTGAGATAGCCGGAGACGAGGTCGGCAAGGCCTCTTCGATCAAGATGCTGCGGTCGGTAATGATCAAGGGCTTCGAGGCCCTGACCGCCGAATGCATGCTCGCCGCGCGCCGCGCCGGCGTCGAGAAAGCGGTGCTCGCCTCTCTCCAGGCCTCCGATCCAGGGATAGACTGGACCGCGCGTGCAGCTTACAACCTTGAGCGCATGATTGTTCACGGGAGGCGGCGGGCCGCGGAGATGCAGGAAGTCGCCGCGACACTAAGGGAACTCGGGCTGCCGGATCGCATGGCCGCAGCGGCGGCCGACTGGCAGCGCCAGATCGGCGAACTGGGCATCACAGCGCCGGAGAATTCCGTGGAAGCGCGGGCGGATGCCATCCTGGAGCGGAATCTGACTTGAACCCGACGGCATCTCAGGCATCGCAAGTCCAGCACAATCTCCGCCACCTCCGGGTCTTCCTGGCCGTGGTCGACACCAATTCCGTCACCAGGGCCGCCGATATCTGCCATCTCTCGCAGCCGGCCGTCACCCAGGCGCTCTCCAAGATCGAACGCGGCCTGCGCGCGACACTGTTCACCAGGTCGCCGCAGGGACTGTTCGCCAATGCGCAGGGAGACGTTCTGGCAAAACGCGTGCGAAGAGCCTTCGGCTTTCTCGACCCGGCTCTGAACGAACTCAGCCCGCGCCTTCGCATGGTCGCCACGACCTCGCAGCTGCAGGCCCTCATCGCCGTGCGCGAAGCTGAGAACTTCACCCTTGCAGCGCGCCGGCTCGGGCTGGCGCAGCCGACCGTTCACCGGGCGGTGACACAGCTCGAGGAAGAAGCCGCCCGCCCTCTGTTCGAGCGAACCTCCTATGGCATCGTCGCCACGCGTGCCGCCGGAACGCTCGCCCAGGCGGCACGCCTCGCCTTTGCCGAACTGGCGCAGGCCGAAGTGGATCTCGCCGAGACGCTATCGGAGGAAGCAGGCAGCATCGTCGTCGGCGCGATGCCACTCTCGCGCTCCTTCGTCCTGCCGCGCGCCATTGCCGAGTTCCGCAAGCTGCGTCCGAACACACCTATCCACATTCTCGAAGGGCCTTATGCCGACCTGCTCGCCGGTCTCAGGCGCGGCGAGATCGACTTCCTGATCGGCGCGCTGCGCGAACCCGCACCCATCGGTGACGTCGAGCAGCGCTTCCTGTTCACCGATACGCTTGTCGTCGTCGCCGGCAGCAACCATCCGCTGACGGCGCGATCCACGGTTTCGGTCGAAGAGCTTGCGGCCTATCCCTGGATTGTCGGCCAGCGCGGCACGCCGATCCGGCGGCATTTCGACGCCCTGTTCGAAGGCCTGGAGCGCCGGCCGGCGAGTATCGTCGAATCGAGCTCCCTCATCCTGATGCGCGAACTCTTGAACGGGACGGATCATCTCGGCTGCATTTCCTACCTGCAGGCCCAGGCCGAACTCTCCCGCGGCCTGCTCAAGGCATTGCCGCTCGACCTCGGTCACACCGCCCGGCCGATCGGCCTCACCCTGCGCGTCAACTGGATGCCGACACGCGCGCAGGAACAATTCCTCCAGTTCGTATCGTCGAACCAGGAAACACAGTGAAGAGGGACGTTACATCCCGCCGAGCAGCTTGAAGGCGATGATCCACATGGTGAAAGCGACGAGCGTTTCCAGCATCCGCCAGGACGATGGTTTCGAGAAAATCGGCCGCAGCCAAGTCGCGCCATATCCGAGCGAAAAGAAGAACAGGAAAGAACCCGTCACCGCGCCTGCGGCAAACGACGCCTGCTCACCGGGATAACGCGTCGAGATTGTGCCGAGCAGCACGACCGTATCGAGATAGACATGCGGATTGAGCCAGGTGAGCGCGAGGCAGGTCGCAAGCGTCTGGCGAAAGCTCGAAGTCTTGGCTTCTGCTGCCGAGAGGGTAGCGGATGACCGAAAGGCGGAATAGAGGCTCTTGGCGCCATACCAGGCGAGAAACGCCGCCCCTCCATAACGCATGACCGGATCGAGCCAGGGCATGAACCGGGCGATCTGCTGCAGGCTGGTCACGCCGAGCACGATCAGCACGGCATCGGAGAGCGCGCAGGCGAGGCAGACGACGAAGACATGTTCGTTGCGCAGCCCCTGGCGCAAGATGAAAGCATTCTGCGCGCCGATCGCGACAATCAGACTGAGGCCCATCATCAGGCCGGTGACATAGATCGAAAAATTCATCGCTTCGGCGAACACCCTCACTTCGGTGACGGTGGGGTATCGCCATTTCGAGAATTAGGATAGTTAATCCAACTTAGCCCAATTAAGCGAAACTAATTCATGCTCGATTATCCAGCCCTCCGCGCCGTCGCAACCGTCGTCCAGACCGGCAGCTTTGAACGCGCCGCCGCCATCCTCAACGTCACGCCTTCGGCGATTTCGCAGCGCGTGAAGCAACTTGAAGAGCGTCTCGGCACCGTGCTCATCGTCAGAGGCGCGCCCTGCACGGCAACGGAAAAAGGAGAGTGGCTCTGTCGTCACATGGAGAATGTCGGCATGTTGGAGGCCGAACTCCTCGGGCAGCTGCCGGCGCTCGTCGATCCCGACGCGCCGCGCCAGCGGGTCACCCTTCAGATCGCAACCAATGCCGATAGTCTCGGAACGTGGTTCGTCGAAGCCATGGCGAATTTCGCCAAGAACGCGTCCTACCTCCTGAACATTGCCGTCGACGACCAGGATCACACCGCCGAATGGCTTGAGCGCGGACGGGTGATCGCCGCCGTCACCAGCCTGGAAAAGCCGATCAGAGGATGCCGTCGCTTCGAGCTCGGCGTTCTCCGATATCACGCCACGGCAAGCCCAGATTTCGTTGCGCGCCACTTTCCTGATGGCGTTACCGCCGAAGCGATCCGCAATGCGCCGACCCTGACCTTCAATCAGAAGGACAGGTTGCAGAGCGGCTGGATAAGGCAAACATTCGGACACGATCTCGACCACCCCACCCACTGGCTGCCCTCGACGCAAAGCTTCGTCGAGGCCGCCCTTTCGGGCATGGGCTGGGGAATGAACCCGACCCAGCTGACCCGCGAACATTTCGCCTCAGGCCGGCTGGTGGAACTCGTTCCCGGTACACCGCTGGATATTCCACTGTATTGGCAGATCAACCGCCTCGCCGCCGATCGCCTGGCGGAGCTGACGCGCGAAGTCGTCACGGTGGCGAAGCGCCGCCTCTAGTTGCGATCAAACATAAGCCGTGCGGCTGCCGAACTCGCTGGTCTCGTCGAAATTCTTCGTGCCGATACGGTCGCTTTCGCCGGAGAGCTCCTGCGGAGCCTCAGCGGCTGGCTTCGATGCGGCAGACGCCTCGGTCTTACTGCTCTCGGACGCTTCGAGCTTGGCAATCTTGGCTTCCAGCGTCTCGATGGATTTTTCGATCGTAGCCTTCTCTTTCTCGTCCTTTGTCTGCGACAGGGCTGCCTGCTTTTCTGCAAGCTGCGCCTCGAGAGAAGCAAGTTGATCCGATGAACTGGAAGACGAGGTTGAAGCGGCTGAACTCAAAATGGTGGATGCAGAACTGGAAATTGCGCTGACCATGAGCATGACTTTCGATGATGGAATGTCACCTTCTAGGTCACGATTGGTAAATGCCTCATAAATAAAGTACCAAACAGTACCATTTTTATAACAATAATTGCGTTTCGCTGAATCCGGCACTGCTTGGACTAGCGTCCTACGCGATAGCAATGATCTCCAGCTCCTGGCCGCCGGTCTCCACTACATCGCCGACAGCCTTGCCCATCAGCAACCGCGCCACCGGCGAGACATAGGAAATCGATCCTGCCTTGGGATCGGCCTCGTCCTCGCCGACGATCCGATAGGTCTGCACCCGCCCGTCGTCACGGCTGAAGGTCACCGTGCTGCCGAAGGCAACAGTGTCGGTTGACGCAGGATCGGCCATGAACTGGGCGGTGCGCAGCCTTGCCGCGAGATAGCGCAGATCGCGCAAGGGACCTGCTGCCTGCCGCCGCCGTTCGTTCACGTCTTCTATGGTGCTCGCTGCATCATAAGCCTCGCGCGCCTGCTGGAACTGCAATTCCAGAGCCTTCAGCCCGGCCCCCGTCACCAGGTTCAGATGCGGCGAAACCGGACGATCGGGCAGCAGGGTTTCCGAAGCGGTTTCGAAACTCTCTTCCTTGGTGAAGGCGACGGCCAATTCTGTCCTCCGTTTTGGGCGCAGTGCCCTTTAGTTGACGGGCGAACCGCCCATATTTGAAACCATACATACACCGGCTGCAGCCGAACCGCCAATCTCGACCTGGCGGCGGCGACGCCGGCAACGGGAGCGTTCTGCGCCGCATGGCGTTTGAAGCCCTGATGCATCGAGGCCGAGGAGGATCGAATGCCCGACGAGCAGCGGAAAGGCCGCGATGAAGTCTGGAGCGAAACATGCCCTCGCTCCTGACCGACGCCATGCCGCTGGCCCCGAGCTGGTGGGATATCGCCGCACGCATCGGACTGACGGTCATTGCCGGCGGCCTTATCGGCCTCGACCGCGAGCGCGGCGGCCACGCCGCGGGCTTCAGGACCACGATCCTGGTGGCGCTTGCCGCCTGCATTGCGATGGTCCAGGCGAACCTGCTTCTATCGACCTACGGAAAAACCCTGAGTTTCTTCACCCAGATGGACGTGCTGCGTTTTCCCCTCGGCGTCCTCACAGGCGTCGGCTTCATCGGCGGCGGAGCGATCCTCAGGCGCGGCGACATGATGACCGGCGTCACCACGGCTGCGACCCTGTGGTTCATGACGGTCGTCGGCCTCTGTTTCGGCGGCGGCCAGATCGTCACCGGCACGGTGGCGACCATCGTTGCGTTCATCGTGCTGTCGCCGCTGAAACGCCTGGACAGCTGGCTGCGGTGCGAACGCAAGGCGACACTCGTCGTCTACGGCTCGAGTTCCGATATTCCCGACCTGTCAGCTGTGCTGGACTCTCTTGAATGCAGCGCATTGTTCGTTTCGCTGGGACAGACCGAAGATGGCCGCATCGGCGTGACGTTCGAATTGCGCTGGCTGGCGAAAGATCCGGATGCATCAGCACGCGCAATTCTTTTCGCCGTCTGCGAGACGCACGAGGTCGCCAATTTCTCGATGCATTCGACGACAACGTGAACCGGACGGCGCCACAGTCGCTGCCGCTGTTCTTCAACCTATTTCGAGGCGTGCTCCGGTTTACCCTTTCTTTTGGTGGATGCGAACTCCTCGAGCTGCTTCTCGCTCATGGATTCCTCCATCTGCTTCGAGGCACCCTTGAGTTCCTTCTTGGGCGTTTCGCCCCGCTTGGCCGAGAGTGCGGCACCCGCCGCCTTCTGCTGGGCCTTGGACTTGGCTGGCATATCGATCTCCTTCTCGTTGGGATCAGCAGCCCTTAAAGCTTCCTCAGTTCATCCGGCTTGTGTGCGGCGCGTTTTCCCGATTTGTCGCTCTCGACGATATATTGCGGTTCCGCCGCCGACGCTTTCACCTTGTGACCTTTGATCTTCGTCGGGCTGGCCTGCTTCTTCACCACCTTGCCTTCGGTCTCTCCCTGGCTGGTATCCCAGCTGACTTCATCGCCCTTCTTCAATTGTTTGGACATGTGCGTTCCCTTGATGGGCTGCGGCCGAAGCCGCAGCCAACCGCTCGTCAGTTGATGGTGGCCCACTGGCTGCGGACATCCCTTGCGTTCTTCGACAGGTGAACATGGGCGTCGACGTGATCGACCCAATCGATCGGGATCAGGTGGTGTTTGCCGTCTTCCGAGTCGGTCTTCGTCAGCTTGATGCGGGTGGGACCGTCGAGATGATCGACCGTCCCCATATGAGTGCCGTCGGCAGCCCGCACTTCCATATGTTCTCGGATCTGGTCTGCGGAAATCATCGATTCCTCCTTTGCGTCATTGCTACGAAGCGGCAACGACGTGGAGCGGACATGGTTCCGATGCGTCTTGCCGCAGCAGGAATTATGATTGCCGGGGCCAATCTGGTGACGCGGAACAACCCCACAGTGGTGCAGCGATCATTCAATATCTCTGATGTTATCCATAAACTCTATTCGTTTGAATGATGAGTTCACAGGGGCCATATTAGCATCATGGACATGGACGAACCTCCCATCGATGACCATGTCCCTGACCTAAAGAAAGGAACCGGAAAATGACCACGCTCACCTATCGCGGTGGCGGCAAGCCCTTCACCTCCGGCGCAGGCCGCTTCGATCTGGCAAATTATGCCCGCAAGCTCGTGCTCGCCTGGACCCGCTGGCGGACCGCCCGTGAAATCGAAGCCATGCCCTTCGACATCCGCAAGGATATCGGCTGGCCGAGCACGGACGACAACAAACACCGGACCATGTAATGAATGCGACATTCCTCCTAAGATGAGGGCGGCGTCTGCATCACGCAACGCCGCCTTTTTCGTGGCTTGACCGTTCCTTCCCAGGCCGTTTTCAGCCTTGAAGTTCAGTCGCCTGTCAGCCCGTTCTTTGCTCCATCTGCAGCCCTCCTTGCGGTTTGACTGGCGAGATCGCGACCAATGTCGCATATTTGCTCTTCCCGGCCGCATTTTTCCATGCCAGTGTCGCTTTCAGGACATCGGCGCGACGCATTCCGCGCAACGAATATGTCATCGTCCCTCGAGCATGGATTTCGCTATGAACAGGATGCAGATCAAGAAGCGTTCGCTGGTCTTCTTTATGGTACCGCAATTCACCATGCTGCCCTTTTCGGCGGCCGTGGACACCTTGCGCATCGCCAATCGCATGCTCGGCTACCAGGCCTATACCTGGCGGCTCGCCTCCCTTGATGGGGAGAAAGTCTATTCTTCCTGCGGCATCGGCGTCGAGGCCAATTCCTCGCTCGCCGAAGAGCGCCGCCATCTCGGCGGCGAAAACCGGCCGGGCATGGTGCTCGTCTGTTCCGGCATCGATGTCGAGCAGTTCAACAACAAGTCGGTCAATGCCTGGCTGCGTGAGTGCTACAATCGCGGCGTTGCCGTCGGCAGCCTCTGTACAGGCGCGCATGTGCTGGCGCAGGCCGGCCTGCTGAACGGCAAGCGCTGCGCCATCCACTGGGAAAACCTGCCGGGCTTTTCGGAAGCCTTCCCGCAGGCCGAAGTCTATGCCGATCTCTACGAGATCGACGGCAATCTCTATACCTGCGCCGGCGGCACCGCCTCGCTCGACATGATGCTGAACCTCGTCGGCGAGGATTTCGGCGAAAGCCTCGTCAATCGCATCTGCGAGCAGCACCTGACCGACCGCGTGCGCAACCCGCATGACCGCCAGCGCCTGCCGCTGCGCGCCCGCCTCGGCGTGCAGAACGCCAAGGTGCTGTCGATCATCGAGCTGATGGAAGGCAATCTCGCCGAGCCGCTGTCGCTGATCGAGATCGCCGACGGCGCCGGTCTCTCGCGCCGCCAGATCGAGCGGCTGTTCCGCCAGGAGATGGGCCGCTCGCCGGCCCGCTACTATCTGGAAATCCGCCTCGATCGCGCCCGCCACCTGCTGGTGCAGTCCTCGATGCCCGTCGTCGAGGTCGCAGTCGCCTGCGGCTTCGTCTCGGCATCGCACTTTTCCAAGTGTTATCGCGAACTCTACCATCGCTCGCCGCAGCAGGAGCGCGCCGAGCGTAAGATGACCATGGCGACTGCGCGTCAACAGGCGGTCGCGGCCTGAGAGTTTGAAAGAGCGCGCCGCCTGAAGTGAAAGGGCGGCGCCTTGCCAGAATGGCTCTATTGCGCCGCTTCTTCCGTCATCCTGGCGTCGGAAAAGACTTGGTTGCGGCCTCGGTGCTTGGCCATGTAGAGGAACTGGTCAGCGGCGTTGAGATAGTTCTCGAAGGTTTCGTAGCCCTCGATTTCGGCGATGCCGATCGAGATGGTGACGCCGAGTTCCTCGTCGTCGGCCGTCACCTTCAGCCGCGAGATGTCCGAGCGGATTTCGTCGCAGAGTTTGGTCGCGGCAGCCGAATCCATCTGCGGGAAGAGGATGGCGAATTCTTCGCCGCCAAGCCGCGAGAGAAGATTGTCGCTGCCTTCGAAGATCGTGAACAGCCTGTTTGCGACAGCCTTCAGCACCTTGTCGCCGATCTCGTGGCCATAGGTGTCATTCAGCCGCTTGAAATGGTCGATATCGAGAATGGCCACCGAACTCGGCACTTTCAGCCGCAGGCATTCGTTCACCAGCTTCGGGCCGTTGTCGTAGAAATAGCGGCGGTTGTAGAGGCCGGTCAGGTAGTCGCAGGCCGCCGCGGCCCTCAGCTGGCGCATCTGCGCCAGCGTTTCGGCATTGTTGGCGATGCGGCACTGCAATTCCTCGGCGACGAAGGGCCGGTAGACGAAATCGCTGGCGCCGGCCTTCAGGAAGCTGGCAGACAGCATGCGGTCGTTGGAGGAGGAGACACCGATGACGCGCAGTCTGTCGGAACCGAAGCGATGGCGGATACGCCGCGTCAGCTCGTAGCCGCTCATATCGGGCATATGGTGGTCGGTGACGACGAGTTCGATATCGCTGTAAGCCTCAAGCGCGGCTAGCGCCTCGAGCCCCGAATTTGCCTCGACGACGAGATATTGCTGCGCCTTCAGGAGGTCGACCAGCACCTGGCGCACCGAGACGACATCATCGACGACGAGGACCCGCGTCTTGCGGTTGGAGATCGCCCGCCGAACGGTGGCGACCAGATTGTCGAGCGCGAATTCATTGTCCTTGAGCACATAATCGATGACATTGCGCTCCATGATCCTGTTGCGCGTGTTGAGATCGAATGTCGCGGTAAAGACGATCGCCGGGATATCGTGCTCGATCGTGCAGTCGAGCGCTTCGCCATAGGGCGAATCCGGCAGGTTGAGATCGACGACGGCCATGGTGTAGCCGTGACCGTCCTCGGCAAGTTCTTCGCGAAGAGCCTTTAGCGACGGGCAGGATTTGACTGCAAGGCCGAGCTCGGTCTGGAACCGATGACAGAGCACAGCGGAAAACATCCGGGAATCTTCAACCAGAAGTATCTTGAGCCCGCCTGAACGGAGCCCGATGCCATCTCGCTGAAAATCCGCTTGAAAAGCCACAGCCGCTATTCCCCCATGCGTCCGATGGCCCCGACTCGGCCCTCCCCCCGGCGCGGCGGACGATAACCGAGAGGCCTGCGCGCGTGAAGGGGACAAATGACGGTGTTACTTGTAATTGCAGAAATTCGATGACGGCCTGCGACCGTCATCTCCGCCCGGCTGGCGATGCCGATACTGGAAGGGCCGTCAGGCAACCGCCCGCTCCCTGCGCATCGACTGGATCTGTAGCAGCGTATCGAGGTTCTGGTTGACGCGGCAGTAGAACTCCTCGTCGATGAATGGGCGCAACATGAAATCATTGCCGCCGGCCTTCAGGAACCGCGCTGAAAGCAACCGGTTCGAGGAAGAGGAAACGCCGATGATGCGCAACTCGTGCGAGCCGATATTCGAGCGGATGCGCCGCGTCAGCTCGAAGCCGTCGATGTCGGGCATGTTGTAGTCGGTGATCATCAGGCCGATATCGCGGTTGGCCTTCAGGATCTCCAATGCCTTGGCGCCGTTCTCGGCGGTGCTGACGCGGAAATTATAGCGTTTCAGCCGGCTCGACAGCAGCGCGCGGGCCGTCGCGCTGTCGTCGACGATCAGCACGTGGTGACGATGATTGGTCAGGAACCGGCAAATCGATTCCGCCAGAAGGTCGACGGCGAAGATATTGTCCTTGAGGATATAGTCGACAATGTCCTTGGCCATCAGCTTGTCGCGCATGCCATCATGGAAGGTGCCGGTAAAGACGATGGTCGGGATGGAAAGATCGACCAGATATTCAAGCGCTTCGCCGTTTTCGGCGCCGGGCAGGTTGATGTTCGAGATTGCCAGCGTGATCGGATCGGAAGACTTGTCGTAAGAAAACTGCAGATCCTCGAAGCTGCGGCAGATCTCGACGTCAATGTCGAACAGCTCCTTGAGGCGTTTGCTGATCATCGAGGTGAATACGTTGGAATCTTCCGCGACAATAATACGCGCGCCGGCAAACATTTCCCCGGAATATTGCATCCCCGAAATACCTAGAAACGCCATAGCAAACCTTTGATGTAAAATCTGTCCCCGGATCAATTTGGTACATCAATTGATTTGAGTAATTATTAATCGGCGCGCCCGCATATGAAACGAAGAAGCGGCCCGATGCGACCGTCTTCGATTTCTTGCAGATATGATTAAGAAATCAGACGCGAAGCGCAACGGTCTCAGCAGGACGGAGCCGGAACCTCGAAGGACGGAGACGGGTGCTGGGCGACCGGGTGAGATGCCCACTCCCCTCGGCTGGCAGCGCCCGGCCGAAGCGACTATAAATGCGGCATCGACCGACCCGCCGAGAGGTTCTCCCATGACCCAATCCGACCCGGTGATCGAATGGCTCCTCGATTCCGACCCGTCGATCCGGTGGCAGGTAATGCGTGACCTCATCGACACCCCCGAGCGCAATTGGATGGCCGAGCGGGCGAAAGTCGAGACCGAAGGTTGGGGTGCAAGGCTGCTTGCCTGCCGGGACGAGGACGGGCAATGGGCCGGCGGCGCTTTCCTGCCCGCCGGTTTCGATCCCCGGGAATGGCGCGAGCGCGGCCAGCCGTGGACGGCCACGACCTTTTCGCTGTCGCAACTCAGGGAATTCGGTCTCGATCCTGCCTGCGAGCAGGCCAGGCGCGCCGTCGAATTGATTGGCGCCAATGCCCGTTGGGAAGAAGGCGGCCAGCCCTATTGGCAAGGCGAAGTCGAAGAATGCATCAACGGCCGCACCGTCGCCGACGGCGCTTACTTCGGCATCGACGTCTCCGCCATCGTCGACAGGCTGGCCGGCGAGCGTCTCGACGACGGCGGCTGGAACTGCGAGCGAACCCGCGGCTCTATTCGCTCGTCCTTCGCCAGCACCATTAATGTGCTGGAAGGGCTGCTGGAGTTCGAGAAATCGACCGGCGGCACGCTCCGATCGCGGGAGGCGCGCCGGACGGGCGAAGAATTCCTGCTCGAGCGCCACCTTTTTCGCCGTCTCGGCACCGGCAAGCCGGCCGACGAGCGCTTTCTGCACTTCCTGCACCCGAACCGCTGGCGCTACGACATTCTGCGCGCCCTCGATTATTTCCGCGCCAGCACCATCCTGACCGGCGCCGCTCCCGATCACCGCCTCGGCGAGGCGATCGAGCATCTGCGCTCCCGGCGCCTTCAGGACGGCCGCTGGCCGCTCGACTGGAGCCTGCCGGGGCGTGTGTGGTGCGAGGTCGACGACGGGCAAGGCGAGCCCTCGCGATGGATCACGCTCCGCGCGATGCGGGTGCTCAGATGGTGGGACGCTCAGCTCTCAATCGATGCCTGACGCCAGGCCCAGCGCACGCAGGAAATGCGCCTCGATCTTGCGCATCAATTCGCCGCGGTCGGCAGGTGTCTCGCCGACGGACTGATTGACCACGCCGTGCAGGGCATTGAACAGGAATACCGCCGTAAAGCCGGGATCGTCGACCGACCAGGCATTTCCGGCTGCTCCGGCGGCGAGCAGTTCGCTCAGATGGTCGATCAGAATGTTGCGCGAAAGCCCTTCCCGCGTTGCGGGGGGCTCGCCCACGAAGGCCAGATGATGCAGCCCGGCCGCGTCGAGATAACCACTGGCGCATGCCGTCGACCAGGCGGCGAGCTTACTGCGCCAATCCTGACCCTTCCGGCCTTCGACCGCCGCGACGATGCCATCGAGCACGCCCTGCACGAAACGGCCGCGCAGTGCCAGGAGAACATCGGCCTTCGAGGAAAACTGCAGGTAGAAGGTGCCCTTGGCGACCCCGGCCCCCGCCGTGATCTCTTCGATCGTGGTCTGTTCCAGGCCCTTTTCCAGGAAAAGCCGCTCGGCCGAACGCATCAGCTCGTCGCGCCGCTCTTCGGCAGGCTTGGTTCTCGGCTTTGCAACGGGATCGGTCGGCATCGGCGGGACCATCCAGGCTCACTGACGGCGCGCGGGATCGGCTCTGTGCAGGTAGCCGGCAAACACGTCGCGCATCGCGGTGCTCTCGATATCAGGCAGCAACCGGCCGACCTCGCCGCGATGATAACCGGCATGCGTCACCACATGGGCCAGCATTTCCTCGCGGGACATGCGCCCGGCCCCGCCATCGGTGAAGGTGAAATCGACGACCTCCTCCATTTCGTCAGGCGTCATGCGCGCGGTGTAGTCGACATACCAGCGGTCCGTCTCGCGGATATCCGAGGCCAGCTGCGCCAAAGGCGGCGCTTGGCTGCTCCAGCTCGCGGTGTAGGAATGACCCAGCCGCTGAAGATTGGCGGCAAAGATGCGGTCAACGAGATGGGCATGATTGAGCACGCGAAGGGCTGACTGAAAGGCATCCGAGCGCGCCTCCTTGCCGAGCGCGCTCAGCGCGTCGAGAAGCTCATCGTCGACGCCGGCTTTGTATCGGAACAGGGAGTTCAACAGGGTCTTGGCGCTCATGGCGATCTCCGGGATGAAAGGGGCGGCGCCGACATCACGCCGGCGCCTCACATTTACCCGACTGACTGGCGGTCAGTCAACGGAGTATCGGCCGCACGTGGCGCCATTTCGTTCCTAGGCGCAGCAGGCGCTCCCAGCCGCTGATGGGCTGCAGCAGGCCGCAGCCGTCCTGTTTTCTTCGGCAAGCCACCGGTCACGCGGCTTGCAGCTTGCCGGCCGCGGTGAAAGCGCCACATGCACGGCGCCGGCGCGAAGAACCGGCATCGCCGCGCAATAGAGCTGCATCGGCCGCACGCCGTCGCTGACTTCGAAGGTGAGCTTGGCCGAAGCGTCGAGCCGCACATGCTCCGTCACCTTGCGGACGATCGTGCAGAACTTGCCGGCCGGCATGTGCTTGCGGTCGCCTTCCTCGATATCCCAGAGCTGGATGAAGATCTCGCTCCAAGCCTCGGGATTGGCGCCGCAATCGAGACCCGCGAATTGGCCCGCCTTGACCTCGGTGATATGGTAGCCTGATTTCACCGGCTCCCCATCGTAGTAGAAAATCAGCGGCGCATCCTTTTTGGCGGCAAGCATATCGAGCAGCACGCCGAGACTGATATCGTTTTCCTGATTTTTTCCGTTGTCGATCGCGTTCATATCGGCTAATCCTCACTTCAACGATTCAAGGATTATTGAAATATGGATCAGCGTCAAGCCCTCGCCGCCTTCAGCGCGCTTTCGCAGGAAACCCGCCTGCACATCATCCGCATGCTGGTTGTCTCCGGCCCGGACGGAATGGCGGCGGGCGCCATCGCGGAAAAGGCGGAGGTCTCGCCATCCAATGTCTCGTTCCATCTGAAGGAGCTGGAACGTGCCGGCCTGATTGCCCAGCAGCGCGAATCCCGCTCGATCATCTACACCGCCAGTTACGAGAGGCTCGGCGGCTTGATCCGTTTCCTGATGGAAGATTGCTGCGGCGGAAACCCTGAGATCTGCGCGCCGGCTGCCGCCGTCGCGGCATGCTGTTCCACCGCGATGAAGGGAGACCTTGCAATGACCCCGAGCACGACCGCAAAAGCGGCGACGGCCGACTGATGGCGCCGTTCGATCTGCAGCGCCGACTGGTCGCAGAGGCCATCGGCACCGCCATGCTGGTCGCAACCGTCGTCGGGTCCGGCATCATGGCGACGTCGCTGACCGAGGATGTCGGGCTTGCCCTGCTCGGCAACACGCTCGCGACCGGCGCCATGCTGGTAGTGCTGATCACCGTGCTCGGGCCGATCTCCGGTGCCCATTTCAACCCGGCCGTCTCACTGGTCTTCGCAATGTTGCGTTCGCTGCCGAAACGCGACCTCACGGGATATGTGCTGGCACAGATTGCCGGCGGCGTGGCAGGGACGATCGCCGCCCACCTGATGTTCGAACTCCCGCTCGTCGAATTCTCCAGCAAGGTTCGCACCGGCGGCGCACAATGGTTCTCCGAAGGTGTGGCGACCTTCGGCCTGGTCGCGGTCATTCTCGCCGGCATCCGGTTCGAGCAGAAAGCGGTGCCATGGCTGGTCGGCCTCTACATCACCGCCGCGTATTGGTTCACCGCCTCCACCTCGTTCGCCAACCCGGCCGTTGCGCTCGCCCGCTC
Organism: Rhizobium sp. BK619; assembly: GCF_014195245.1. NCBI lineage: Bacteria > Pseudomonadati > Pseudomonadota > Alphaproteobacteria > Hyphomicrobiales > Rhizobiaceae > Rhizobium > Rhizobium sp. BK619. The sequence continues at coordinate 397,963 of NZ_JACIBH010000005.1, forward strand.
CCTGACCAACACTTTTTCCGGCATCCGCCCGGTCGATCTTCCGGGCTTCTGGCTTGCCGAAATCGCCGGCGCGCTCCTTGCGCTCATTCTTTTCACCTGGCTGCTGCAGCCGGCTGAGACATCGTCAATCCTATCCAGTGAGGCGAAGCTATGAACGTCACCATCTACCACAATCCGGCATGCGGCACCTCGCGCAATACGCTGGCGATGATCCGCAATGCAGGCATCGAACCCACCGTCATCGAATACGTCAAGACCCCGCCCTCGCGGGAGGAACTGGCTCGAATGATCGCCGATGCCGGCCTCACCGTGCGTGAAGCCATTCGCCAGAAGGATACGCCCTATGCCGAACTCGGCCTCGACAATCCCGATCTGACCGACGACCAGCTTCTCCAAGCCATGCTCGCGCAGCCGATCCTGATCAACCGCCCCTTCGTCGTGACACCGCTCGGCACGCGCCTGTCACGGCCATCCGAACTGGTTCTGGAAATCCTGCCGGAGACCCACAAGGGCGCCTTTACCAAGGAAGACGGCGAGAAAGTGCTGGACGCCGAGGGGAAACGGATCGTCTGATCCGCTACTTGACGACCGCCGAGCCCTTGACGATTTCGATCGTCTCGCCGCCATCGAGCCCGATGCGGTCGCCGTCGGGCGCCGTCATGAAACAGCCGGAGGAGCAGAGGCTTTCCGAAGCCCCGGCATCAACCACCACCTCGACGCGCTGGCCGCTCTCGGTGATGACGAGCACCACTGCAGCTGGATCGGTGTTGGTGATGGATGCCGCCTGGACCGCGGGCGCGGCAAGCAGCGGGACAAGCAGAACGGCGGCAAACCTTGCCATCATGTGCGGCGGCGCAGACGCGCCCTCCCCTCGAACGACCGGTGCTGCCCTCGGCAGCGATCCCGATGCTGGAGATCATGCACATAGACCTGTGAATGATGGCTGAATGAGCCGTTCAGCTCTTCAGGCTGCCATCCGCCGTCCGCCCGCGCAGCTGCCGCACCGGCCGCTCCTCTTCCTCGATGGGCTTGTTCTTTGGATCGTCTCGGCCGTCCGTCTGCTCCTTGACGGCATTAGCAAGGACAGGCAGAGCATCGCGATGGATGGTGAGGTCGCTCTGCGGCAGCGGGATCTCGATACCTTCGGCCTTGAAGCGCCGGAGGATCTCGATCCTGAGATTGTTGCGCACCGTCATGCCGTCGCCCATATCGGCGAGGAAGAAGCGCAGCTCGAAATCAAGCGAATAGGGTCCGAAGCGCAGGAATTCGACGTGCGGCTCGGGATTGCGCATGACGAGCGGTATCTTCGCCGTCAGCTCCAGCAGAATATCCATCACCTGCTGCGGATCGGCATTGTAGCTGACGGAAACCGGAATTTCCGAGCGGCCGATCTTGTTGCGGTGCGTCCAGTTGCCGACCAGACCGTTGATCAGCTCCGAATTCGGCACGATGATCGACTGCTTGCGGAAAGTCTCGATCTCGGTGGCACGAACCGAGATGCGTTTGACGATGCCTTCGGCCGTGCCCGACACGACATGATCGCCGACCTTGAACGGCCGTTCGACGAGCAGGATCAGGCCGGAGACGAAGTTGGAGACGATGTTCTGCAGGCCGAAACCGATACCGACGGAGAGCGCCGAGGCGACGAGTGCGAAGCTCGAGAGATCGATGCCGGCGGCCGAGACGCCGATGATCGCGGCGATGCCGACGCCGAGATAGCCGATGCCCGTCTTGACCGAATTGCGGACGCCGAGATCGACATGGCTTCTTGCCATGACATTGCCGTCGAGCCAGCGCTGCAGCCAGCGTGTCAGCAGGTAGACGCCGGCAAACAGCAGGATGCCGGTGCAGATGCCGAGCAGCGAGATACTGATGCCGCCGAGCCTGACCTCGGTAAACAGCCGATAGGCGATAATCTGCAGATCCTGCACATGAAAGCCCCAGAGCAGCAGGATCAGCGGGACGCCGATAATCAGCGCCACGGCATAGATGGCAAGGCCGACGAGCAGGCCGGCCTGGTCGATCGCCACCGGCCCGAGATTGAAGCGGCGCGTCAGGAAGCGGGCGAAGAAGGTGTCGCCGAAGCTTTCCTGCCTTGAAATCGCTTTGCCGGAAAGCAGGCCGACATACATGGTGGCGACAACAGCACCGGTGATGATGAGCTGCGTGGCGACGAAGCGCGCGAGCCCGACATACCCCGTCAGCGCGGCGATGATCAGGCTGGCGCCGACGACCCGCAGGATGATCGCCATGCCGCGCGGCCAATGTCTGCCCGGCGCGTCGGGATCGCCGTTCCTTGCCAACATCGGCTTGCCGAAGGAGACCGTGATCAGGATCATGCCGATGATCAGCGCCGCAAACAGGCTTCGGATCACGGTCAGCACCAGCGGCGAGCCCATCGCCTCGCTGACGGTGCCGAAAAGATAGTCGAGCCCGTTGACCACAGCCATCGCCAGCAGGCAATAGCCGATCGAGCGGGCGCCGAGATTGGAAAGCCGCACAAGCCGCCAGCGCGGCTCGCGCGGCGCGAAGATGGCGTTGACGAAGCGGCCGACGAAATAGACGAGGCCGATCGTTCCGAACAGCGCGCCGATGACCGGCGCGATATCCGGTCTCAGCACGTTGAAGCCGTTGAGGAAGAAGAACGAGGTGACGAGCAGCACTGACAGCGCCATCGTGCGGATCAGTGTCGACCAGAAGGCGATCGATAACCGCCCGATATAGGACGGCTCCTCGACAGCCTCATCGCGGCGCAGATATGCGCCGAACAGCCGATAGCTGCCGGAAAGCAGGATGAGCGCCGAGGCGAGCGACAGGAAGATCGCGGCAAACATCGGAAAACGCTTGAATTTCCAGACGAACACCGCCCAACTCGACAGAGCCTGCGAGAATTCGCTGATCTCGTGCACGAAGGCGCCGGCGGCATCGTCGATCACCGAAGCGGAGACCTCGGTCCGCTTGAAAAGCGTATCGGCAAACAGCTGCCGCCGCATCTCGATGATTTGGTTGACGAGCTTCGTCACCGCAATCGACAGGTTTTCGGCGTCGCCCGTCACCGCGTTGATCTGCGCCCGCTCGGCGGCGAGCGTATTGCGCTCCTGGGTGACGATCTCGGCTTCGGGAGGCTGCCCGTCCTTCGGCGGATCGCCGATCTCGGCAAGCCGGTTCTTGATCTGGTCGAAACGCGGCCTGAGATTGACCGATATGGTGATGACGGCGCGGCTGAGCTCGTCGGCCTTGGTCGCAAGCCCGACCAGCGCATCGTCATTGTCGGCATTCTGCTTGACGCCGTCCTGAAGCGCCGTCAGCTGAACCTTCGCCTTGTCGATCTCCTTCGCCGCCTGGTCGAACGGGGTATCGACAGGCGCCGGCGCGGCCGCCTGCGTCTGCGCTTCCTGCGCGAAGGCCGCGGCACCCTCGAAATGCGCGCCGGCGAGCGCCAGCGTCACGAGAAGAATGGTGCGAAGCAGGATGGACCTCAGCCGCAAAAGCGCCTCCGGAAAGGTTGTCGTCGGGATAGAATGCCTGCTTTTCCTAGCAAAGAAAGGCGACAGAAAGGCGGAAGCCCCCGGAAAGGTTTAGAAGCCGGCCCCGGGCTGGGAGAGATAATCGCGTTCCGCCGCCGTCGATTCCCGTCCGAGCATGGCATTGCGGTGCGGAAAGCGGCCATAGGCGGCGATTATGTCGCGATGGCGGATCGCATAGTCCAGATATTCCTCATCGCCAAGCGCGGTGAACAATGCCACCGAACGATCCTGCTCATCAAGGTCTTCGGCATGTTCGAACGGCAGGTAGAAGAAGGTGCGGCAGGCGGTCTCGACCGCCAGGTCGGCGCCGGCGGCAAGCGCGAGCTTGGCCTCCCGAAGCGCCAGCCCGTCGGTTGCAAAGGCGAGCGGCGTGCCGCGATAAATGTTGCGGGAAAACTGGTCGAGCAGGATCACGGCCGCGAGCCGGCTTTCGGCATCCACCCGCCATTCGTCACCGATGCCCGCGGCAAGAGCCAGATGCGTCTCTCGGAAGCCTTCGCGGATCTCGACGTCGAGCTCCGGCGGCGGGCGGAACCACAGCTCCCGGCCGCATCGGACAAACCAGAAGTCATAGACTTCCCTCGGCGTACGGATCGTCGTCATCTTCGCTTCCCCTAGCGTTAAGTTTGATAATGCGATGTCGGTAAACTATTGTCGATAAACAGATAATGGTGTGCTTGCAGCCCCCTCATCCGCCCTACGGGCACCTTCTCCCCGAGGGGAGAAGAGGGAATCGAGGCGTCGCGGCATATCTCTTCTCCCCTTGGGGAGAAGGTGTCGGCAGGCGGATGAGGGGGCCGTACGGCACACCCTACTTCCCCTCGTTCAACGAAAACACTAGCGTCGCCTTCGTCCCATCATGCCCGGGATCATAGGCAAAATCCGATTTCAAGCTCGCAGCCATGGCCGTCAATATCCGCGTCCCGAGCCCCGTTCCCCTCGCCGGGCCCTCCGGATCGAACCCCGCCCCATCGTCCTCGACGATGACCCTCAACGCCTCGTTCGTCTGATCGACAAAGACGCGGATTTCGCCCGGCACGCTGTCTGGATAGGCGTATTTGAAAGCGTTGGTCACGAGCTCGCTGACGATCAAGCCGAGCGTGATCACCTTGTCGGTCGCCAGATTGACGGGCTCAGCGGTGAGCACGACGCGGTGCGGCCGCTTGTCGTCGCGCATCGAGGCTTCGAGTTCGGTAAGCAGGCTGTTCAGATATTCATCCACCTGCACCGAGCCGACCTGCCGGTTGGTATAGAGCCGGCGGTGCACGCTGGCGATCGCGTTGATGCGCATCTGGGTTTCGTGCAGCGCATCGATCGCCACCTGGTCCTTGGTCATCGAGGATTGCATCCGGATCAGCGCGCCGACAAGGCCGAGGCTGTTGGCGATGCGGTGATTGACCTCGGCAAGCAGCATCTCGGCAAGATCGCGCTGCTGGCGGATCACCTCCTGCGCCTGCGCCGTCTCGCGGCGAAAGCGCGCCCGCTCCAGCGCCTGTTCGAGGGCGGCGGCGAGCAGGTCGAAATAATCGGCCGAGATCCCCTTGAACATGTAGTCGTCGGCGCCGGCTTTCAGCGCCGCGACCGCGACGCTTGTATCGTCCGAACCCGTCGCATAGATGACCGGTGGATGATCCGGCAGCGCCGTAATGCAGGGCAGGATATCGAGACCGGTCTCGCCAGCCAGGACATGATCGAGCACGACGGCGTCGACGCCGCCTTTGCCAAGTCTCGCAAGGCCGGCAGCACCATTCTCGGCCCATTCAACCGAAAAGCCGCGCCGGCCGAGGTTCTTCTGCATCAAGAGGGCGAGCCCCTCGTCGTCTTCGATATAGAGGATGTGGATCAGGGCATCCGCATCGCCGCTAGAAGTGCTCATTCCGTCTCCCGGCTTTCTCTCGCAGCGACGACCGCCCGCAAGCGTCCGAGTCGTCCGCATGGCAATGTCGTATTGCATCGGCCGCCTGCGGTAAACAGCGGTTGTCCCTCGCCCTTGTTAGCCGGCGCGGAAGGAGGGTGGCGGGAAGCCGGCATTTTCAGAACACGCCCTGGCCTGGAGGAGGATCCCATGGAAGCCGTTGAAGGAGATTGGAGCGGCCCGATTGGTTCCGCCGTTGGGCTAATTTTTCTGGAATTTCCGATGGCCCGATACTTCGGCGCCTGCCTCCGCCGGCAATTGCAGGAAGCGCAGCGACGACATGACGCCGATCGCGCCGACCACGACGAAAGCCCAGCGGAAATCAGCAAGAACGGGATTGTCGGCGCCCCTGAGGGCCGAGGCGATATTCAGCACGGCGGCCGCAACGGCGACGCCGAGCAGCATCGACACCTGCTGCAGCATGCTCGACAGCGTCGAGGCCGAGCTTCGCTGCGCCGGACCGACATCGGCGAAAGCGAGCGTGTTCAGCGCAGTGAATTCCATCGACCGCGACAGGCCGGCGAGAAAAAGCAGCGCATGGATGAAAAACTGCGGCGTATCCGGCGTGAGGAAACCGCAGGCGGCGATTGAAAGCGCCGCAATCAGCCCGTTGAACACAAGTACGATGCGGAAGCCGAAGAAGCGCAAGAGCGGCGTCGTCACCGTCTTCATGCCGAGATTGCCGAGGAAGTAGACGAGCAGATAGGTGCCGGCGGCAATCGAACTCAGCCCGAAACCGAGCTGGAACAGGAGCGGCAGCAGGAACGGCGTCGCGTTGATCGCCACCCTGCAGGCCGTGCCCGCCGACAGCGTCGACATCGAGAAGGTCTGGACGCGGAAGGCCGAAAGGTCGAGCAGCGGATTGTCGACAGCGAGGAAATGCCGGGTCGCCATCACAGACAGCACGATGCCGGCTGCAAGCATGGATATGACCGGCAAAAGCCCGCCGTCCCATTTGACCGAAAGCTCCAGGGCGGCGAGCAGGAAGGTCAGCCCCGCAGCACTCAGAACGAAGCCGGCGAAATCCAACCGGCCGGGATCTGTCTCGCGCTGCTCCGGCACGAAGCGCAGCACCAGCGCCATGCCGAGAATGCCGATCGGGATGTTTATGAGGAAGTTCCAGTGCCAGCTGGCATAGGTCGTGATGAAGCCGCCGAGCACCGGGCCGATCACCGGTGCGGTCAGCGCCGGCCAGGTGATCAGCGCGATCGCCTGGACGAGTTCGGATTTGCGGGCGTTCTTCAGCACGATGATCCGCCCGACCGGCGTCATGAGTGCGCTGCCCGCGCCTTGGACGGCGCGCCAAAGCACAAATTCCGTGAGGCTGCCGGACAGGCCGCAGAATAGCGAGGCGGCGGTAAAGACGGCGATCGACATCAGGAAGATACGGCGCGCACCGAACCTGTCGCCGAGCCAGCCCGAGAGCGGAATGAAAGCGGCCATCGTCAGCATGTAGACGGTAATGCCGATGCTCATCGACACCGGCTGGACGTTAAAACTCGCCGCCATCTGCGGCAGCGAGGTGGCGACGATCGTGCCGTCGAGGATCTGCATGAAGAAGGAAACGGCAACGACCAGCGCCACGATCTTCGCCTGGCGGCCGCTTGCCGCCTCTTGCCTGTTCTCGCTCGTCTCTGCCGTGGTCATCGATCCGCCAATGAAAATTCAGGATGCCGCGGCAGGGAAACGGGAAGGAAGCTGACTGGAAATCCGCCGCGCGGGGATATGCGGATACGAACCGCGTACTGGCTGAATACGCCCGTTGCATCCGGCCGGAAAGGCTAAATCTCGCACTGCGCGGGAATATTCCGAGAGGCAGCTCACCGCGTAAGAAAAAGGCCCCGCCGGAGCGAGGCCAAGTTTGAACCGCTCCCGGGAAAACAGGAGCGGCGTCGAGGTGATAGCCTGCGACCCATCCCGCAGCGAGGCCAGATTTCGCCGTAGCGGTACGCTTGCGGGAGAAATTTCTCTTATCGCCAAGTTTCCTCCCCAGTCTCGGCCCGGATCGCCGCGCGATCCCTTTGCTCGATGCGGGTGGACAGCACCTCTTGCGACCGGCAAAAAGGCATGACGACGGCACGAAACCAACGGACGGGTCTCAATCGATGAAACACTTCTTCAACCGCAGGGAAAACATCGTCACCGAAGCCCTGGACGGCCTGCTTCTGACGAGCCGCAAGGGCCGTCTTGCCCGCCTCGACAGTTTTCCCGATATCAAGGTGATCCTGCGCGCCGATTGGGACAAGTCGAAGGTGGCGATCATATCGGGCGGCGGCGCCGGCCACGAGCCCTCCCATGCCGGCTTTGTCGGAAAGGGCATGCTGACGGCGGCCGTTTCGGGAGAGATCTTCGCCTCGCCGAGCGTCGATGCGGTGCTGACGGCAATCCGGGCGGTGACGGGTCCGAAGGGCGCGCTGCTGATCGTCAAGAATTACACCGGCGACCGCCTGAATTTCGGCCTTGCCACCGAAAAGGCCCGCGCCGAAGGCTTCGATGTCGAGATGGTTATCGTCGCCGACGATATCGCCCTGCCCGGCATCAGCCAGCCGCGCGGCGTCGCCGGCACCTTGTTCGTCCACAAGATCGCAGGCTACCACGCCGAACGAGGTCAGGATCTGAAAACGGTCGCGGCCCAGGCCGGAAGTGCCGCCGGCGATATCGTCTCACTCGGCATGTCGCTCTCCACCTGCAGCGTGCCCGGCCAGACGCACGAGGACCGGCTCGGCGCCGACGAAGGCGAACTCGGCCTCGGCATCCATGGCGAACCGGGCGTCGAGCGCATCGCGCTGCAGCCGGTCGCCGATATCGTTGCCATCATGTCCGCCCGCCTCTCCGCAACGCCTGGGAATACCGGCGATCACGCGCTGCTCATCAACAATCTCGGCGCCGTGCCGCCACTCGAAATGGCCGTCGTCGCCAATGCCGTGCTGGCCACCCCGCTTGGCCGCCGCACCCGCCTGATCATCGGTCCGGCGCCTGTCATGACCGCGCTCAACATGAACGGCTTCTCGCTATCGCTGATCCCGCTGGACGCCGAGCGCGAAGCGGCCCTGACAGCCGCTGTCGAACCGCATGCCTGGATGCCCGCCGTAGAGCGCCATGGGATCGAGATCATCGCCGCACCGAGGACAGCGAGAGGAGAAGCCGCAGCCGGCGAAAACCCCGGCAACCGGCGCCTGATCGCGGCACTCTGCGAGCATCTGATTTCGCTGGAAGAGGATCTCAACCGCCTGGACGCCCGCGTCGGCGACGGCGATACCGGCTCGACCGTGGCAACAGGCGCCCGCAGCCTGCTCGCCCGCCTCGACACGCTGCCGCTCGACCGGCCGGCGGCCACCCTTGCCGCGATCGGCGATATTCTCGGCACCAGTATGGGTGGATCGAGCGGCGTGCTGCTGTCGATCTTCTTCACCGCCGCGGCCAAGGCGATGGCCGACAAATCAAATATATCGGCAGCCCTTCTGGCCGGGCTCGACCGGATGGCTTTCTACGGCGGAGCGGAGGTCGGCGACCGCACGATGGTCGATGCGCTCTCGCCGGCGCTGCATGCGCTAGCCTCCGGCGGCGTTGCAGCAGCGGCAAAGGCGGCGGCATCAGGCGCGGAATCGACGAAGGCGATGACCAAGGCGAAAGCCGGACGTTCCTCCTATGTCGGCGCAAGGGATCTGGCCGATGTGGCCGATCCCGGCGCTGTCGCGGTCGCCGCAGCCTTCACCGTGGTGGCGGGTCTTCAGACGTAAAGCGGAGCCATCCTCCGCCAAGCGCCGGCGCGATGGGCGCGGCCGTCCCATACATGCAGCTGGTGGCAAATATTCTTCTCGCCCAGCAGCCGGCTGAGATAGCGGTTGTTGTCGAGGAAGGGATCGGCATCGCCGATGGTCAGCACGATCTCGATCTCGCGCAGCCGGTCGAGCCGCCAGTCCGAGCCGAGGCCGGGCAGGAAATGCGTCGGGGTGTGGAAATAGACGCTGTCATCGTAATAGCCGTCGAACAGGTCGTCGAAGGATTCCACCTTCATCGTCAGATCGTAGCGCCCGGAAAAGGCGACGAGCTTGCGGAAGAGATGCGGGTGGCGGAAAACGAGGCTTGCCGCCTGGAAGGCGCCGAGGCTGCATCCGTGCACGATGGTGCAGTCATGTGGATTCTTCGCCGCCATCAGCGGCAGCACCTCGTTGAGGATATAATCCTCCAAAGCGGCATGCCGGCGGATGCGATCGGCCGGATGGCGGTGGAAGCCGTAAAGGCTCTCGGTCGCCAGCCCCTCGATGCAGTAAAGCTGGAGATGGCCGGCCTGCAGCTTGTCTGCAAGGCTTGCGACCAGGCCGAGCTGTTCATATTCGAAAAAGCGCCCTTCTCGCGTCGGAAAAACCAGCACCTTGGCGCCGGCATGGCCGAACACCAGCAACTCCATGTCTCGATGCAGCCGCTGGCTATACCAGCGCAGATATTCGCGGTTCATGGCACCCTGAAGAACTGTCCGATCTTGTCGCGGAGAACCGCCTCTTGCTCAGCACTTCCAGGGTAGTCGAAATGCCCGGCATCCAGGATGAAGATTTCATTAAATTTCGGTATCGAATTGGCGACAGCGAACTGACAGGGTGGGGCGACCGAAGGGTCGAATAGCGCCACCGCCGTCAGCATCGGCACGTTGATCCGCCGCGCCGCCGTCGCCGCATCGAAGAAGCGCAGCGTCTCCAGCACGTTTCCATGTTCCGCCTGATATTCCTGCACTCCTTGCGCGCTGCCGACGCTCGGCAGTTCGAGGCGCAGCGGCTGGTGCCCGAAGCTTGGAAGCGCGAGATGCCCGCGGTCGATGCGCGGATCATAGGCGATCGCCATCGCCCCGACGCCGCCGCCGAAGCTGATGCCGCTATAACCGACATGCCCTGAAAGCCAGGGATAGAGGGCTGCGAGCGTTGAGACGGCAAGCCAGATATCCTCGACGCAGCCGCCGATGATATAGGAATCCTTCTTGTCGATATCATGCAGCACATGCCAGGAAGGGTTCTCGGAAATCGGCGGATGGCGGCTCAGAGACAGCCCGCGGCAGCAGGGAAAGATGAGCGCCGTTTCCTTGACCGGCATGTCGAAATCCGGCCGGTCCCGCCCGCCGTAACCATGGCCGACGACGATACCGCGCCGTACCTGCCCCCCGCGCGGCAGCAGCAGCCAGCCGCCGATCCGGAACGCTTCCGTGGAGAGATAGACGAGGTCGAGCACGTGCCAATCGGGATGGGTAAGTTCGCTGCGGGACAGCACCGGCTGCGGATCGACCGTCAGCGCCTTTTGATACCGCGCCCTCCAGAATGCGTCGAAACCACCAGGTTCCTCCGGCGGTTCGATCGCAAGAAGCTCTTCGAGCCGCATGCCGTAGGTGGGATCAAAGGTGAAGGGATGGGTTGTGGGAATGCTCATCGGGACTTTGTCGCGTGAAAGCGCCGGGCGCGCAAGACGATGTGGCAGCTACTTGCGCACCCGCCCTCGCCAGCAGCGCTCATGCGCCCGCGAAAGGGCGGAGCCCCGAAGGATGAGCGGGTGGCTGGGCACACCACTGGAGTACGACACTACAGATGCAGGTGGCACGCCTCACTGGAGAGCTGAGCGGAGATCAGCCCAAGCCACACGGCACGCCGATCGCCACCGGCCACCCGTACATCGCCCATCAGCCCCACGGCACACCAATCAGCCCTCCTCCTGAGGCGCGCAGGCCGAAGGCCGGAGCCTCGAAGGACGAGGGCGGGTGATGAGCGGTACGAGGGTGCGTCAGCAATGGCACACTTTTCATAAACACCAACGGCTCAACCGCTCCCGCGACGAGCACGAGGCGATCATGCAGGCCATCGCCGAAGGCAATGGCGAGATGGCCTCACGCCGTATGCGCGCTCACATGCTGAACGCCGCCACCTCGCTCAGCCGCGTCATCGAGACCAATAAGCCGGTGTGCCCCCTAAGGAATCGGGCAGTGGTACTTATAATGAGCCAAGGTCATCATCAGCTCGTCGCCGGTCGCCTCGCGTATGCCGGGATTCTCTTCGAGGAACGTGCATAGCGTATTGCCGATCGCTTCTGCCGTGGTCCCGGTTGGAATGCAGACGTTAACACCAACGGCGATTGCAAAATGCGCCGAGTTCACCATTCTGCTGGGTCTGGGAGCGGCCTCGGTAAAAATGCGACGGGCGAGATACTCGTCACTATTCCATTTGTCCAACCAGCCGGCAACATACCCGACGACAAACTGCCGGGACCCGCTGCAATCAGAATAGAGAACGTCACCGCTGGGTAATCCGGCGGGAATCTTTGCTGAAACCGTTGCCAACAGAGTGGCGATAAGAATACCCGACATCACAACTCCCCAAGTCTGAATGGCGCGGAGCTTCGATCGGGAAAATGTCGGAAATGAGCTTCAAACGTGTCATCTTTTGTGCCGCATTCAAAAGTAGCAATGAGTGGCAATTTGTGTGCAGTTACGAGGTCAACAAGACACGCTGTAATCCCACGATACGCTCTCGCCTAAGGAGTTGGACGCGCCGGATTCTTGTGATCGCCCGCCGTCAACCTCGGTCGAACCGGCTCACCTCAAGTCCGCTGCCGACCGGCAGCAGCACGCTTGAGATCCCCGGCTTGGCGCGGATGGCTTCGCCGTAGCGTCTCACATCCTCGCCCCCGGGCCGGATCATATTGTCGGCCATGATGATCGCGCCCGGATTGAGCTTGGGATAGAAGGCCTCGAGGCAGGGAAGGTAAAGGTCCTTCCAGAGATCCACGAGCACGAAGTCGATGCCCTCAGAAAGCGCGCCGATCATCTGGACGGCGTCGCCGACCTTGAACTCGACATGGTCGGCAAGGCCCGCCTTGACGGCCATGTCGCGCGCATAGGCCGACTTGTAATCGTGCATTTCCATGGTGATCAGCCGACCGCCGGTAGCGCGGGCGGCTTCCGCCAGCCATATCCCGGAATAGCCGAAGGAGGTGCCGAGTTCGAGAATGGTCGGCGCCTTGAGGCTCCTGGCGAGAATATTGATGAACTGCCCGGTCTCCGGCCCGACCGCGCGCAGCCGCTGATCCTGCCCTCCGTCGCGGCCGCCGGGAGGCTGCTCGCGCGGGCTGTTGCGCTCCGTCTCGATCATCCCGTGATAGATGTCGAGCACTTCCTCGATCCGATTGTCCATCGGCCCTGCCCTTCTGTCTCGATTGATGGCCGACATTGCCCGACCGAACTGGCTCGGAAAAGTTAAACTTCGGCAATCATCGGGTTTTGCGGCCTCGATGCGGTTGCACATGCCGCCGCGCTCCGCTACATCAAGCCCGTCAATGGCCGGGTCACCCGGCCACGTAAGCGTTAACGTCACTCAACGCGTATGATCGAACGGCTTTGCGGCTTCGATCTGCGCGACTGTGTCCTGCGGATCGAGTTTCAAAAGCTCCTGAGGACACATGGATAACAAACAATTCAAAGAGCAGACTTCACCACCCCCCGGCATCGAGCGGGTGCGCCACGAGACGCGGCGGCGCACACTGACGGTCGAAAGCGTCATCGACATCACCCCCGGCATGCGCCGCATCACGTCGAGCGGCGGCGATCTCGCCGATTTCACCAGCCTTGCGCCCGACGACCACATCAAGATCTTCGTTCCCGCCGCCGACGGCGGAGAAGAGCGCCGGGATTACACGCCGCGCCGCTATGACAATGCCGCGCGGAGCTTGACCATCGACTTCGCCTTGCACGAGGCAGGTCCGGTGACGCAATGGGCGATCGGCGCACGCCCCGGCGACAGGCTCGAGATCGGCGGGCCAAGAGGCTCTGCCGTGGTCTCGAAGGCGGTGACGCGATGGTTGCTGATCGGCGACGAGACCGCGCTGCCGGCGATCGGCCGCCGGATCGAGGAGAGTGCGGCCGGAACGGCCATCACCGCAATCGCCGCCGTCACCGGCCCGCTGGAAGAGCAGAGCTTCGAGACCCGAGCGGACCTTGATGTCCACTGGGCGCACCGGCCTCTCTCCGAGGCAACCGCTGCCGCGGCACTGCTGAAATTGTTGAGCACGATCGACATCAAGCCGGAAACCTTCGTCTGGGTCGCGGCGGAAGCCTCGGTGACACGCGATATCCGCGCCCATCTGCTGGAACGAGGCTACCCGCTGAGCTGGATTAAGGCATCCGGCTATTGGGTATTCGGCAAGGCCGATGCGACGGAGAAGTTCGGTTAACCCGTAGACGCCGACGCTGGCCGCCGCTCCGGAAGTGGGGCGACGGCCGGATACGTTGTTAAAAAGCAGCCGGATATACATTGCGATTTAATCGGATGCGATATATATGTATTCCTAAGCAATCAGAGCGTTGATAGGATTTCCCATGGCCACCTCCAAAACCGCGAAACAGCCCGAGATGCCTGCACCCGCCGGCCCAGGTGCGGAGCGCCGTAAGCTTTCGACTTTCCTGTGCTTCGCGGTCTATTCGGCCAATCTTGCCTTCGGCCGCGCCTACAAGCCGGTCCTGGACGCACTCGGCCTGACCTATACCCAATACATCGCCATGGTGGCCCTCTCCGAGGAGGACGACCAGACGGTCGGCATGCTGGGGGAAAAACTGTTCCTCGAATCCAACACGCTGACGCCCATTCTCAAGAAGCTGGAGTCCTCAGGCTTTATCACCCGTCATCGCGATCCCGCCGACGAACGCCAGGTGCGTGTGAGCCTGACGCCGGCGGGGCGCGATCTTCTCGACACTGATCCCGGCTCAGTCCTGATCGACGCCGTCGGCCTCGGCGACGATTTCCCAATCGTACAGAAATCGGTGACGCGGCTGCGCGACAACCTGCTGCGAGCGCAGGCGGAGCCGCAAAAATCATGATCGCGGCACATGTCGGCATTCGGTGATATGCCCGAGATCGCAATCGGCGCATTGATCTGGAATGGGAGCGTTCTTCTCGCCAGGCGAAGTTCGGAGCGCAGGACGCACCCGGATCGGTGGAGCCTGCCGGGCGGCCATGTCGAAGACGGCGAAGACGCCGAGACGGCAATGCGCCGGGAATTGCTGGAAGAAATCGGCGTGATGCCACAGCACTGGCTGTTTGCCGGAGAGTTCGTTTCGGAAAGCCCGCCCGGGGCATCCGCCACCTTCCATGTCTATCACGTCGACCGATGGCAAGGCTCTCTACGACTTATCGGCGATGAACACACGGCGCTCAGATGGTTTACCGCCGCGGAGATAGAATGCGAAACCGAACTGGCGCCGCCCCAGCTTAGAGCGGGATGATTTTACGTCCGTTCATATCCGGCTTCCTTGAAGTAGTTTAGGCACTCTTTTGGCGAGACGGTTTGGAGGATGGCTGCCAGTGCGTCGTCGATGGCGTTGCGGGTTCTGGCCTGTGCCTGTCGCAGCCCGTGTTTGATCTTGGCGAAGAGCTTCTCGATCGGATTGAGATCTGGGGAGTATTGCGGCAGAAAGAATAGTCGGGCGCCGGCCCTACGGATGGCGACCCGGATCGCCTTGGCTTTATGCGAGCCGAGATTGTCCATCACGACGATGTCGCCAGGTTTGAGCTCTGGCACCAGCACCTTTTCGACATAGATGAGGAAGCGCTCGGCGTTGATGGGGCCATCGATGATCCATGGTGCGCTGACGCGGTCGGTTCGAAGCGCGGCGATGAAGGTCATCGTATTCCAATGGCCGAAAGGAGCTTTGCCCAAGAGCCGTTCGCCACGCGGCGCCCAGCCTCTGAGCGGCGCCATGTTCGTCTTCGTCCAGGTTTCGTCGATGAAGAGAAGGCGGGCCGGATCGATGCGATGGCGATGCTTCAGCCAGCGCGCCCGCCTGGCGGCGACGTCGGGTCGCTCCCGTTCGCTGGCGACCAGCGTCTTTTTTTATAACTCAGCCCTTCATCCCGGACGAAGGCCCAGACGGACCGGTAATCCACGTCCAGACCCCGCTCCGCCAATTCCGCGACCAGCCCGCGCAGCGTGAACGCACTCGCGCGGCAGCGTTCGACAAGCCATTCCCGGTGGCCACCGCAGATCGCCCGCGGCTTGTGGCCGCCCATCTGGCCGGGTGCTGCACTGCCCGTTGCGTGGAACCGCCGTACCCAATCGATCGCGGTGCTGATGCCAATACCGAAGCGTTTGGCCGCAGCCCGGCACGACAGCCCCTCCTGCGTCACCGCCCCGACAACACGCTCTCGCAGATCATTCGAAAAAGGTCTCGCCATCCAGACCGGCCTCCTTACCGGCCTGAAGGATGAATCTGATTTGCGTCCAAAAGGGAATCCCAATTGCGATTCCACCTAAAATCATCCCGCTCTAGTGAAATGCTCCTGAAGCTGCTCAGGCGGGAGTGACCAGCAAGACACGATGACGGAGGATTGGCAGTGCTAACCCCAGCCTACAATGCGCACGACCGCGCCACATCCTCCAGAGCGCCCTCCTCCATCATCTCGGCCGCTCTGGCGTAACCGCCGCCCATTCCATCGAGGAAATGCAGGTGCGAATCCGGCCGGCCCGATGGCACGAGGCAGGTCATCAGCGCGTGAGACTGGCGGTGCAGGCCGAAATCGATCTCGCCACGCGCCCGCGCCGCAATGAGCATGGCTTCGACGCTGTCGATCTGCTCCGGCGCGCAGTCGAGCGTCAGGCGCAGGCCGTCGTCGAACTTGCGGAAATCCGAATTGGAGGCGACCTCCGACCAGCGTTTGGCGCTGACCTGCTTTTCTCTCGCCATACCCGTCCCTCCGGACAGCGGATGGGACCGGCGCGGCGCGGCGTCGAAAACCGCCAGAACGCGTTTCGCCAGCGCCGCAAAGACCTCCGGGCGCGTCTGGTCGCGCGGCTCGACCAGCAACGACAAGATCTCGCCGCGCTGGCTCGGGAACGGCGCCCAGTCGCAACTCAAGCCCGTCAGGTCAGGCTTCATTACATAACGGCCGGGCTTGACCAGAAAACGTCCCTTCTTGATCTGCTGTTCCGCCCATTTGAGCCCGCCTCCGGCAAACATCGCATAGGTCGCGCTCTCGGAAGCGGCATAACGCGCGATCCTGACATCGCGCCCGTTCGCACGGATTTCGCCGACGGTGACGAGCCCGACACGCAGGTCGAGATGAAGCTCGGCTTTTGCGAAGCCCGCGACATCGCGCAAGGCCGATGTCGCGGCCATGATGCCGTTCGCCGGCAAGGCGAAGGCTGCTCCGTCTCCGCGAAACACGAAGGGAAAATCGAACGAACCCCAGGCATTGCCGAGGGCGGCGATGATCGATGCGCCGGCATAATTGACGTCTTCATAGCGCCCCGATCGGATCGCCGCGGTCGAGCTGACGACATCGGTAATGCCGATCAGCCAATCGTCAGGCAACGGCTCGTAGACACCGGGATCGAGCACGAGCGAAAACGCGTCATAGGCCTGATGCGGCTCGGCGTAGCTGTTGATCATGGCACATTCTCCGGATCGGCAGGTTGGACTGCTGGCTCAGAAACGGGTCTGCCGCCGATCGGCAGACCCCCGCTTGAAGGTGTCGGCGCGAGGCCGGCCCTTCCCGTTCAGACGAGCCTGGTTTCGACGTCGATATTGCCGTGGACCGCCTTGGAATATGGGCAGATGCCGTGGGCCGCCTCGATCAGCTCCTGCGCGATCCCGCGATCGATGTCTGCCAGGCTGACATCGAGCCGTGCGCGCAGAAAGTACGAGCCGTTATCGCCATTGAGCGTGATCTCGGCATCGACCTCGGGACCGGCTTGCAACGTGATCTTCCGCTGCGCGGCAGCGAGTTCGATGGCGCCGATATAGCAGGCCGACCAGGCGGCGCCGAACAGGTTTTCGGCCGCCGGATGCGGCTGCGGCAGCTTGATGTCGAGCGTGCCGTCGCTGCTGCGTGCATAGCCGTTGCGGCCGCCGGCGATATGGGTCTTGCCGGCAAAAAGAAGCTTCTCAGTCATTGTCATGTCCTTCGGTTTGATTGTTTTATCGCATCCGAATTAATCGGATGCGCTCTAATATATCGAACCGAATTCGATGTCAACGCTATTCCGATTTAATCGGATGCGATTTATTTTTCACCAGCAGAAGGCTTGAGCCAGCCGCGCGGGCAGGCTCCAGCGACGCCTTGTCCCGTCTTGTCCGGGAACGAAGCCCTCTATAGGCTCTGCCTCGAGGCCCGGGACTTGACTGGGAAGGCGGAGAATTGAGATGTCCTCCATAACCGAAGGCAATACGGTGCAGTATGGCGACAGCCGCAAGCTCGCCGCCCGCGCCAGGCTCCATACCGAATATACCATCGCCGAAACCGGCTGGTTCCCGTGGGTTGCCGGGCGGTTGCCCCTGAAACCGGGAAATCACGTGCTCGACGTCGGTTGCGGGCCGGCATGGTTCTGGGCGGCAACGGCAAGTTTGCTGCCGGAGGATCTGCACCTGACGCTGACCGACCTTTCGTCAGGCATGGTCGACGAGGCTGTGACGCGCTGCAGCGCGCTACCCTTCGGCTCCGTTCGAGGCTGCCGGGCCGATGCCGCCACACTTCCCTTCGAAGACGGCGCCTTCGATCTGGTGATCGCCATGCATATGCTCTATCACCTGCCCGCCCCCGCCGCCGGCATCGCGGAGATGGCAAGGGTTTTGAAACCGGGCGGCTTTCTCGCGGTCACCACCAACGGCATCGGCAACATGCGCGAGATCTATCGCCTGACGACCGTCTTCGGCAGCGCGCCGACCGATCCGGCCGCCGAAGCCTTCGGATATGACGCCGCCGAACAAATGATGCGGTCGCAATTCGGAAACGTCGCCATGTCGCAGTATCCTGCAAGCATGCGGATCACCGAGCCGGAGGATGTCTTCCTAGCCCTCACTTCCTATCCGCCCGGCGAAGGCGCCGACGAGCCTCACCTCACCCGCTTCCGCCAGGCGATCGCCGATGCCTTCAGGCAAGGCAGCGGCGCGCTCGATGTCAGCAGGGAGACCGGGCTGTTCCTCAGCAGGAAGCCAGCCTGATCGCATCACTGCCTTTCGGGATCGCGACCGGCAAGGGCAGAGCTGCGCTCAGACCTTTTCTTTTTTCCTGACCTTTTCCTTTGGCTCCACCGGTGCATCGGGCGTCGGGGCGAGCAGCTTGCGCAGCGATCCGATCTTGTCCTTCACCAGCGGCCGGAAGCGCGTCGCGCGATAGGGCATATCGGCCGCCCCGTAACCCTCCGGCCCGTCATCATTGCCGCGATG
The DNA here is from genome assembly GCF_014195245.1 of Rhizobium sp. BK619. Classification (NCBI taxonomy): domain Bacteria; kingdom Pseudomonadati; phylum Pseudomonadota; class Alphaproteobacteria; order Hyphomicrobiales; family Rhizobiaceae; genus Rhizobium; species Rhizobium sp. BK619. The sequence goes on from NZ_JACIBH010000005.1 coordinate 416,597, forward strand.
GATTTCCGCGAGCTTCACGCCGATGAAGGTGCCGTCGACATAATGGGTATATTCGCCCACCCAGCGGATCGTATAGATCTCGCCTTTGCGGATAAGCTGGTCGATGCTGACATGTTTGAAGGTATCATTGATGCAGACGACCTTCTGGCCGACATGGAAATCATAGCTCATGGATCCAACTCTCAAACGGCAATCCGCCCCGGCGATCTATAGCGCGCCGGGCGGCCAGGATGAACCATTTTCTGCCAGCAGGCCGATTTCCCGCGACCGCAGCCGCACCCGCGCCGCACGGTTCAAGGGGACGGATATCAGTCGCAATAGACCTTGCCGCTCTTGCGGGAGCGCAGGTCGAAGTGGAAGTGGTTCCAGTGTTCCGGGTTGCTGCCGGGGCCGAGCACGGTGTTGAAATACCGGCAGCTGTCGGTGCGCACCGCCTTCAAGAGCCGGCCCTCGCGCAGCGAGAACAGTCCCTTTTTGCGCACGTCGATCTCATGGCCGTTCTTCAGCACGAACTTGCCGACGTCGATGGCATTGCCGCGGGCGTGTTCAGACATCGGATTGTATCTCTGGCGGCTGTTGTTCATGCGGCGGCAGGAATAGCCGCCGAGCGGCTGGATCGTCCTGATGCCACTCCAGTAGCGGTAGCGGGCAGACGGCGCCAACTCGTTCTTCACCCATTTGGCGAAGGCGAGCGTCACCTGACAGTTCAGCGTTACCGCCGGCTTGACGCCGATACTGCCGGAAAGCCCCTTCAGCGATACCGGATAGGGCACCTGGCAGGCCGGCCCGTTCGAGATCGGCGGCTTCTCGTCGAAGAGCACGCCCATGCGCTTCAGCTCGCGCCGGCAGGCAAGCTCGGAGGTCGGCATGATGCTCGGATCGACGGGTGCCGCCGGCTCGCTCATCATCGGATTGTTGGGCCGCAGCATCGCGACCTCTTCGCTTTCGTCCTCTTCCGGAACGCGTGTCGGCGCCACGACAGGGCTGCCGTCGTTCCAGGCGGGCGCGCGGCTCATCTGCGCTTGTGCTGCCGGCTGCGGCATCGGTGCGGGCTGGCGGAGCGGCTGGTTCACCTGCGTAGGGCTATCGGTGCCGATGCCGTCAACGACGGGCTCGGTCGCATTGCCCTCGGCGATCTGCTGCTGTTGTTCCTGCGCCAACCCGACGACCGGCTCTGCCCCGAGTTCGTCATCCATATTGACGCCACCGGAAGGGATCGCAAGGTTCTGCGTGCCGCCCCAATTGCCGCTCGGCTGGCCCGCCGCCAGCGCCTCATCGCTGTCGATCATCGGCAGGCGCCCCCCGCGCGCCGCCGGCTGGGAGGGCGCCGCATGGCCGGTGCCGGCAAGGTTCGGCGTATTGAGGTAATCGACCGAGCCCTGGCTATTGCCGACCGGCGCATTGGAAACGGGATAGGAGGCCTGGCTTTCCACCGGCGTCATTCGCACCGAGGGCGCCATGCGCGCCGCCGGCGCCCGGGCCGGCGAGATCGAGCTGACCCTGGTGCCGCTGTCGACATTGGCCGGCGGCACCAGCCCATTGCTGATCGAACAGGTCGTCAGCGCCGCCGAGAGCAGCAGGGGCAAAAGGGATCGCCGAGGAAAGGAAACAAACGCCATACTCTTATCGCTTCCGCAGGCCGACTGGGCAGTGACAGAAAAAACTCACTCCAATTTTAATTAAAAACGGTGAATGAAAACTTACCGGCACAATCTGAACGCGACGGAGATGAAAAAGGCCGCTTTCGCGGCCTTTGATCTGTCGTTTAACTCACGCTGCCCGTGTGTACCGGGCTCCGGGCGATTGCCCCGCCCCGCGCAGCCGGAAATTCGAAAGCAGCGTCTTCAGCTGGGTGCTTTCGTCGGCAAGCGTGCGGCTCGCCGCCGTCGTCTCCTCGACCATCGCGGCATTCTGCTGCGTCATCTGGTCCATATGGTTGACGGAACCGTTGATCTCGTTCAGCCCAGTCGACTGTTCGCGGGCCGCCGTCGCGATCGACGCGACGTGGTCGTTGACCTTGTTGACCAGCGCTTCGATCTCCAGCAACGCCTCACCCGTTGAGCGCACCAGCGCCACCCCGCCCTCGACCTCGGTCGCCGACCGGCTGATCAATTCCTTAATCTCCTTGGCCGCATTGGCGGAACGCTGGGCGAGTTCGCGCACTTCCTGGGCGACGACGGCAAAGCCGCGGCCCGCCTCGCCTGCCCGCGCCGCCTCGACGCCGGCATTCAGCGCCAGAAGGTTCGTCTGGAAGGCGATCTCGTCGATAACCGAAATGATCTGGTTGATGCGGCTCGACGATTCCTCGATCCGGCCCATCGCCGTCACCGCATTGCGGACGATATCGCCTGAGCGGCCGGCGCTTGCCTTGGTTTCGGCCACCATCTCGCGCGCTTCGTTCGCCCGCTCGGATGCCGTCTTCACCGTGGCGGTGATCTCGTCGAGCGCTGCCGCCGTCTCTTCGAGTGCCGCCGCCTGCTGTTCCGTGCGCTTCGACAGATTGCCGGTCGCCTCGCTGATGTCGGAAGCGCTGTCGTTGACGACGCTGCTCGACTCGGCGATCGCATGGATGACGCCGTTCAGCGCATCGACGGCGGCGTTGAAATCGCCCCTCAGCTTGGCGTAATCCTCGCCGATATCGCCGATCGCAACCGTCAGGTCGCCGCCAGCAAGCTTTTCCAGGCCGACGCCGAGCGCCTGCATCGCAAGGGTCTGCCGTTCCGAGGCCGAACGCAGGCTCGCCTCGTTGCCGCGGCGCTCGTCTTCGATCTGCCGCTGTCTTTCGTCTTCCCGCCCGCGCAGCGCGCTGCGCTCGTCGACGGAATCGCGCAGCACCAGCAGCGCCTTGGCCATCTGGCCGATTTCGTCACGGCACTCGCTGCCGGCGATCTCCACCGATGCCTCTTCGGCGGCGATCGCGTTCATCGCCGTCTTCAGCCGGGCGACCGGCGCCGTCACGCTGCGGACGATGGCATAGGCGATGGCAACAGTGGCGGCCGCGCCGAGTAGGCAGAGCACTGCCGCCCAGATCGCGTTCTGGCGATAGAGCGCGGCAAGGTCGTCGGCATAGACGCCGGTGCCGACGATCCAGCCCCAGGGCTCGAAACCGGCGACATAGGAATATTTCAGCACCGGCTCGTCGGCGCCCGGCTTCGGCCAGTAATAATCGACGAAGCCCTTGCCGTCCTTCTTCACCTTGTTGACGAATTCGACGAACAGGAACTTGCCATTCGGATCCTTCATCTGCGAGATGTCGGTGCCGTTGAGCGCCGGCTTGATCGGGTGCATCACCATGGTCGGATGCATGTCGTTGATCCAGAAATAGCCGTCTGCGCCGTAGCGCATCGCACCGATCACGTCCTTGGCGGCAGCCTGGGCCTGCTCGCGGGTCATCGTGCCCGCCTGCTCCATCTTGTAATATTTGTCGAAGATGCCGATCGCCGTCGCCTCCATCTTCTCCAGCCCCGCCTTCCGCTCCGCTTGCAGCTCGGAGTAGGAATAGTTCAGAAAGAACACCATCGTTGCCGCGAGCACGGCAAGCGTAAAGCCGACGAGGCAGTAAAGGCGTGTGGAAATCTTGATGTTGCGCATGAGGTTCCCGGCGAGTCTTCTATGTGAAATCGTTCACATACTGACCCATCAGAATTACTGGAGCGTAAAGTTTGATTAGAAGACGATTAAATAACGTAAGGCAGGTATTGGTTGTAAAATTCAACCAATTGAAATTGAATAGAATTTAGATTTATGCCGGCCCGGCGTTTTTCCACCGCCACCTACTCCAAGGACCTGATCCGGCGGTCTTTTACAGCCTCCAGCCTTTGCACTAGGGTAGTCCTCAGTGAATCGCCGGCCCATGGCCCGCACCAGATGGAGAACCCTTGATGACCGATGCCGCCAAGCCGAGAGGCGAACTGACGCTGCGCACGCTCGCAATGCCGGGTGATGCCAACCCGGCCGGCGATATCTTCGGCGGCTGGGTCATGGCGCAGATGGACCTTGCATCGGGTATTCGCGCCGCCGAGCGCGCCAAGGGCCGCGTCGTCACCGCCGCCGTCAAGGAGATGGCCTTCGAACTGCCGGTCAAGATCGGCGACACGATGTCGGTCTATACCGATATCGAGCGCGTTGGTCGCACCTCGATCACGCTGATCGTCGAAGCTTGGGCGCATCGTGCCCGCTATGCCAAGATGGAGAAGGTTACCGCCGCCACATTCATAATGGTGGCGCTTGACGAAGAGGGCAAACCGAAGGCCGTCCCCGCGGAGTAACACTCTCGAAACCGAGGGATAAGGCATGGAAACGGTCAGCTCGCCGGAGGTCTTCCTTCACATCAAGGTGGTGATGGGCATGGTCATCAGCCTTTCCCTTGCAAGGCTGCTGACCGGCGTTGCCGGCATCGTCCAGCATCCCGGCAAGGCGAAGGTCTATGCCGTCCACCTCGGCTGGGCGCTCTCCCTGTTCCTATTCATCATTCATATCTGGTGGTGGGAATATCGCCTGCAGGCCGTGCCTGCGATCGGCTTCGGCATCTATCTCTTCCTCGTCTGCTTCTGCAGCCTGTTTTTCCTGCTCTGCGCCCTGCTCTTCCCTGCGAGCCTCGACGAATATGGCGGCTACGAGGAATATTTCATTTCCCGGCGCAAATGGTTCTTCGGCATCCTCGGCCTGATCTATGCCGTCGATATACTCGACACGGCGATCAAGGGGCCGGAGCGCATCCTCTCGCTCGGCTGGGAATATCCCGCCCGCAACATCGCCTACATCCCGCTCTGCGCCATCGCCGCCTGGACCCCCAACCGCCGCTTCCACACGATCTTCATCATCGCCAACCTCGTCTATCAGGTCAGCTTCATCTTCCGGCTTTATGATGTTTTGGGGTGAGTTGCGGTCCCGCGAAGCGGGAGCAATCGATCCAGTGAATCGATTGCAGCGACGAACGCCCTGAGTTCGAAGCGAAGGGCCGGGCAGCGGCTTGCTCCCTCAGCGAAACACAACCTCTCCACCGTCATTCCTGTGCTTGTCACAGGAATCCAGCCGGCTTGCGTCTGCAAGCCGAAAGGACTCTTTAGAAAAAACAGACGTCCCTGGCCTGGCGAAGATATGACCATTCCCCCGGCAACGCTCTTACGTCTTCCGCCGCGTGGACACGCGGCTGCTGGATTCCTGTGACAAGCACAGGAATGACGGAGGAAAGGTTCTGCCTCGCCAAAAACAGGCGGCCGCCCGGCCCTTCGCTTGGGCTCAGGGCGTTCGTCGCTGCAATCGATTCACTGGATCGATTGCTCGGGCTGCGCCCGACCGCTTCTCACCCCCGCAAAAACTGCGACCCCTTATCAAACCCCAAACCCGGAAAAATCTTGCCCGTTAGATCATCCACACCGACATCGAACTGCCGATAGAGCATCGCCGCCGCCACCTCGCGCACGTCGGCGGTCGGCATCAGGTCACGGTCGTCGAGCAGTTGGCCGTCGCCGATGCCGGGCCACTTGCCGAGGATGCGGCCGCCGTTGATCGCGCCGCCGGCAAGCAGCGCGCAGCCGCCGGTGCCGTGATCGGTGCCGGCGGAGCCGTTCTGGCGGGCGGTGCGGCCGAATTCGGTCATGGCGAGCACCACGGTCTTTGCCCAGATCTCGGCCCCCAGCGTCGTCTTCAGCGTGTTGATCGCCTGCGCCAAATCCTGTGCAGGCCGCTTGAACTGGCCGGCCTGGCCGATATGCGTGTCCCAACCGGTGATCGAGAAACTGGCGATGCGATAATCGCCCTTCAGCATGTTGGCCGCGAGCGCTGCCACATCAGCAATCTTCTCGCCGCGCTGGCCATCCGGCTCGACCATCATCGAGGCGGCGTCGGCTCGCGTCGCCTCGGCAAGTGCTGCGGCAAACGGCGGGTCGTCCGCATAGAGCCGCGCCAGGAACTGCATCTCGTCGCGCGCCGGCGCCAGATTGGAATCCGAGGCCCAGACGTCGACATTGTTCGGCCCGGAGAGGATCAACTCGGTCGAGGTGTTGACGTCGATCGCCTTGCGCGCATCCGAGCGCGGAATGACGGCAAGTGCCCGGTTCAGCCAGCCGGTCTTTTCCTCGGCGACATGTTCACCGCCGGATTCCAGCATGTCCTGCCCGTCGAAATGGCTGCGCTGGTCGCGATAGGGCGTCGACACCGCATGCACGAAGGCAAGCTCCCGGCTTTTCCAGAGCGGCATCAGATCCGCGGCGGCGGGATTGAGACCGAAACGTCCATCAAGGTCGAGAAGCCCGGTATCGGGCGTCAGCGCCAAGGTCGGCCGGAGCGCGGCGAAGCCGGCATCGCCATAGGGCTGCACCAGATCCAGCCCGTCCATCGCGCCGCGCAGCACGATGGTGACAAAGCGGTTGTCGCCTGGCATCGCCGCGAAGGTGACCGGCGTGAAGACGGGTGCGGCGGCCAGACAGCAGGCCGAGGTCAGAAAGCCGCGGCGGGAAAGAGAGATCCGGTTCATCGACAGCGTCATGGGCAGGGCCTCCTGAGCAGGTTCCGGAAAAGTGTCCAGCGGTTTTCCGGTCAGAACCTGCGACAAAACAAATGAGCTGAGCAGATGAAGCGTTGGCTTGCCAACGAAAGTCTGCTTAGCGACGGTTGAATTCGGGCGATGCCAGCACCAATGTCAGCCCGCTGATCTTGTTCGGCGCCTGCGACACCACGCGGATCGTCTCGTCACGCGCAGCATCCGCAAGCGTCGACTTCAGGAATTCGCGCGGATCTTCGTCGCGGCCGAACTGGGTGGCGGCCCGCCGTGCCCAGGCCAATCGTTCGGCGAGCTGGCTGCCGGTGATCCAGGCGGAAAAACCCTCCTCGAAACCGGCCGGGCTCGGCGGCAGCCAGATCGGCTGGCCCATACGCTTCAGCGCCCCCTGCCCCAACGCCCGCGCCGTCCGGAAGGCTTTGAGCCGCTTGTCCCTCGCCTCGCCGGCGGGGTCCGTCGTCACGGGCGATCCTGCCATGCCAGGCGTATTCGCCGCCATATCGCCCTCTTCAGTGCCCTGCTGGTTTGCCGCCAGGAAGCTGCCGACGACGCCGTTGACAGGCCCCGCATTCAGCGCCCTCAATCCGGCAACGACATAATCGAAGGGCTGACGCGCCTTGGCGCCCTCGTCGCGCCAGGCGGCGGGATGGTCGAGCATAGCGGTATAGACGGCTGTCAGATCACCATCCGTCTTCTTCCACGCCGCGGCCATGTCGAACACCAGCCCCTCGTCCGGTTGGTCGGAGACGAAATGCACTGCGAGCTTGCGGCTGATATGCGCGGCCGTCTTCGGATGGACGGAGAGATCGTCGAGCATGTCGAGATAATCGTCGCGCGAGCGTTTGCGCCCGCCATAGCTGACGCCGAGCACTTCATGCGCGCCGGGCTCGGAAATATTCGGCCGGAAGGCGATGTCCATCTCCTTCCGGTCGATGGTCAAACCCGTCAGCACCATGGCCGCCGCCGTCACATCCGCCTGGGTATAGCCGCTGCCGGCGCCGAGCGTATGCAGCTCCAGGAGTTCGCGGCCAAGATTTTCGTTCAGCCCCTTGTTGCGCTTCATGCCGCCGACCGATTCCGGCCCGAGCGAATCCGCCTGGTCGAGATAGATCAGCATGGCGGGATGGGCCGTGGCACTGCGCAGGAGATCGCCGAACCTGCCCGCCATGAACGGCCGGATCGCCTCGGCCTCATAGAGCGGCACGATCAGGCGCATCGGCAGGCTTTTGTTGGCGCTGGTGGAAAAATGATCGGTCCAAAAGGTCGAAAGCCGCTCGTAGAAGCCGTACGGCGACAGCACCGCCTGCATCAGCCGCAGGTTCGCATCGTGTTGGAATTGTTGCTGCGCCTGGCGCTGTACGCCCTTGCGCATCTCGCGCCGCGTCGGATCGTCGGTCACCGTGCCGGCGTCTTCTCGGATTTGTTTCAACTGTTCCTGCAGGCTGAGGATCGCCCGGCGGCGTGTATCGGGGCCGCCAAGCGGAAAGTCCGGCGTCGCCGCCATGCCCTTGCCGAGCTGGCCGATCAGCTCATCCTTGCTTTGCGGCGGCGCCTCACCCGGCCTGAAACCATAGCCGAACCGGATCGCCGCCATCGTCGGGAAAGAGAGGCTCATGGCCGGTCAACTCCTGATCACTTGGTAGTGAAAGGTTGCCAGCCGATTGCGACGCCAATCTGTAGGAAATGTGGCGATATCCAGACATGGACGATTTGTAATCTGTTGAAAAAATTACAATTTACGCCCGAAAGATGAAGGATGCTCCGATTGCGATGAGCGCAAAGCCGATCGCATGGTTCCAGGTCAGGTTCTCGCCGAGCCAGAAGATCGAAAAGCCGGCGAAGACGAGGAGCGTGATCACCTCCTGCATCGTCTTCAACTGCGCCGTCGTATAGACCGCCGAGCCGATGCGGTTGGCCGGCACGGCCAGGCAATATTCGAAGAAGGCGATGCCCCAGCTGACGACGATAGCAAGGAAGATGGCGCTGCTCTTGTGCTTGAGATGGCCATACCAGGCGAAAGTCATGAAGATGTTGGAGGCAAACAGCATGATGACAGGCCAGAGGGCGGCGGGAGAAAACGACATGGAATAACTCGGGGCTGTGGAGGGAGAAACCGATCCGGCAGGGAGATGCCGGCAGCCCTTACCTAGCACGCCGCCGCCCGGCGGCAAGCCCCGCATGGCTTGAGAACTGCGCTGAGCCCTTACGACACCGAGACGATGCGGATATCAGGGAGGCTCTGCGGCGGTTCACCTTCCCAGCGCAGAAATTGCACCGAAACCGCACTTTAGAGTGAGCACGGTGCGTCTCTAAAAAAGCCCGTGCATTTTTCCACTTAATGTTGAAACGAATCAACGTGACGGATTAGCTTGCGCGAATACATAGGGGGCGACATGGACACGACACCGCAGATACCGCAATACGCAACTTTGCCTTCCCGCCACTTCTGGCGACGCGCCGTGGCCTGTATCGTCGACATCATCATTTTTCAGGCTGTCATTCTCATAGCCGTTTACTGCATTTCAACAGTTATTCCCCTGGACTTCCGTTTTGCCGGCTGGAGTTACACACAGTGCGGCGTGGAGGTGCCGGATCAGCTTGCAAAGCGAATTGACGTCGGATGGCCGTTGAAACCGGGGGAAGTTCGCATCAATCAGATCTGCGAAGTCAGCCAAATCGGTTCGGAAAAGCAAAGATACCTGCAGACAGGCGTCTCCCGCCAAACGGACTACGGGACATCAGCCCGGTGGCTGGCCGTCCCTGTCGACGCGGACGGCAATCCGGTGGTCGAAACCGAGTCCGTATACCCCAGTTTGATATCCGGCATCGTCAACATTGCACTTCTTGCGTTGGCTTTTGCCTATTTTTCCGCAAATGGCCGCCGCACGATCGGAAAAAAGCTGATGGGCCTGAGAGTCCAATCCGTCGATGGTAAGAACCCCGGCCTTGGCATCGAGTTTAGACGAGAGATCCTGAAATTCTGCCCGTATCTGCTTTTCATCGCTGCCGCTTTTGCGTTGCCGGTCTTTCCCACGGAAGACTTCGACACGTTGCTCCGCATGTCCCACGACGGATACACACTTTTAGACAATGGTGCCGCGGTGTTTTTCGAGATCATCCTGGGTATAGCTGCCCTGATCTGGTGGTTCTTGCCCCTCATCTTCTGGCGAGGACAGACCTTTTACGATCGCATCTGCGCCTGCAAAGTGGTGAAGAGTTGAAACGTTCTGCTGCCTGGGCTGCAAGGCGCAAGGAAAGGCCGGCAGCTGCTACCGCCGCCGGCCTCTCTGTCAACCGCAGGCAGCGCTAGATTCGCATCGCGCCATGCGGCTCCTCGGCTTCCTCCATGCCGAAGCGAACATCCTTCTTCTCGTAGCCGGAGCCGGCGAGCAGGGCGACGACGAGCGCCACCACCGCCGCGACGATCAGCAGCGCTGAGGCGTAATCGCCGTTCCAGCGGGCGGCGAGCCCCGCCTGCAGCGTGGCGTTGCCAGAGGCCAGAAGATTGCCGAGTTGATAGGCGAAACCGGGAAAGGTGCCGCGCACTTCGTCCGGCGACAATTCGTTCAGATGCACCGGCACGATGCCCCAGGCGCCCTGGACGAAGAACTGCATGAGAAAGGCACCGATGGCGAGCAGCACCGGCCCCGGCGCATAGGCCCAGAGAGGTGCCACGGGCACGGCGATCAGTGCGGCTGTCACAATCGCCCGCTTGCGGCCGATCCGCTGCGACAGAGCCCCGAAGAACAGCCCGCCGCAGATCGCCCCGATATTGTAGACGATGGCGATGGCGCCGACCGTATAGCTCGAATAGTTACGCTGAGTTTCGAGGAAGGTCGGGTAGATATCCTGCGTGCCGTGACTGAAGAAATTGAACGCCGTCATCAAGAGCACCGCCCAGATGAACAGCGGAATATTTTCGCGCAGCACCGTCAGGAACGGCCGGCGCCCCTCGGCCTGCCGTCTCAGAAAGGCGGGGCTCTCCTCGACATTACGCCTTATATAGAGCACCAGCAGCGCCGGGGCCGCGCCGATGAAGAACATGCCGCGCCAGCCGATGACGGGAAAGAGCAGGAAGAACACGACCGAGGCGATCAGATAGCCCGAGGGATAGCCTGCCTGCAGGATGCCTGAAACGATGCCGCGGCTTTCCTCCGGCACCGTCTCCATGACCAGCGAGGCGCCGACGCCCCATTCGCCGCCCATGGCGATGCCGTAGAGCGCCCGGAGCACCAGGAACATGGTGAGGCCGGTGGAGAAACCAGTCAGGAATTCGAACAGCGAATAGAGCAGCACATCGGCCATCAGCGTGATGCGCCGGCCATAGCGGTCGGCGGCCAATCCGAAGATCAGCGCGCCGAGGGCCCGCATGGCAAGCGTCAGGAAGATCGCCACCGAGACGGCGGGAACGTCGGTGTGGAATTCCTCGGCGATATATTTGAGAACGAAGACGAGAATGAAAAAATCGAAGGCATCGAGCGTCCAGCCGAGATAGCTGGCGATGACGGTGTTGCGCTGCTGCGGCGTCAGCCGGCGCAGGCTTTCCAAAGCGGACATCTGATATTCCTCCGTCCGAAAGCGGCGGCGAGGCGGGCAATTCCGGATGCCGTCGGAAGGGGTGCCCCAAACGGGCGGGTTGCGGCTGTCAGGGGCTGCGGTTGCGGGAATGCGCATTCGCAATCGGAGACAGCGGAAACAACGGCAGCGATGCTGGCCAAGTTCCATCACGTTTGTCGTGATCGGCTGACCTCAGTGGAAGGAGTACCCGAGTAAACCACGCTATTCCAGCCGCGGGCTATTGGGGCGCAGCACCCTCCAACCTCCCTCATCCTTGTACGTTGCCGTTGCTGTATAATGCGGCTGTGCGGCGGGGATGCGTGTCATCCCTGGGTTTTGAACTCGCGCCTCAGCGAGCATCTCCGTCGCCATGTCTTCGCTCGAACGGTTGGTTGGGCCTTGAGCCCGCGTTGCAAGGAGGAGCAC